>DMTN01000040.1 GCA_003477305.1 Acholeplasmatales bacterium
GGTTCATGACGCGGTTGAGCAGATAGAACTGCACGCCGTAGAACAGCGTCCAGGTATCGTACACGTCAAACTTCGCGACGCCTTCGGAGATCGCGGCGTTGAACACGCCGCTGCCTTTCCAGACCCAGCCGGAGTTGTCGTAGGCGGCCGCGTCGGGGGCGGAGACCGCCTGGTCGACGGAGAAGTCGCCGTTGATCACGATGACGCTCGCCGGGGCGAGCGGATCGATCACGGTGAGGATGCGGTTCTGGACGGTCTGGTTGCCGAACATGTCGGTGACCGTGTAGACGAGGGTGTGGATGCCGGGCACGCTGATATCGACGTTGTAGATGCCGGAGACCGGATCGAGATTGATCGTCGCGGTCGCGCTGGTCACGACCAAGCCGGGTTTCTTGATGGCATCGCCGTATTTGACGCCGGTCAGGGCGTTGTAGGCCGTGGCGCTCGCTGCGACGGTGACGTCCGGAGCGTAGATGACGGGAGCCTTGGCATCGACCGCATAGCCGACGAGCTGAAGCGATACGTCATCGAAGTAGATCGCGGTGGCGGCGCTGCGCTCGGGAGCGAGCGGATCGATGAGGCCGAGGAAGAAGCCGAACTTGACGTCGGGATGGGTTTGCAGCTTGTTGATGAGGACCACTTCGTAAGTCACCCATTCGGTCGTGAGCGGGACGATCTGATAACTGAGAACCGCCCAGTTGGTCGTTTCTTCGAAGGAGACGCGGATGTCGCGGGCGATGTCCGCTTTCGCCCGGAAGCTGAGGACATAGAGCGAGCCGGCGCCGGAAACGAACCCGTTGCGCTGGAAGAACTGGATGCTGTGGGGATTGCTGCCGACGGTCAGGACGTTGATCCTGACGGCGCCTTCGACGAAAGCGGCGGGGTCGAACGTGCCGGCCGTCGTGCCGCCCGACTTCAAGGTCCAGCCGAGGTTGGCGTCCAGATTCGTGATCGGTGTCTGAAGCGTGAAGTCGGGGTCGATGAAGACGATGTTGTTGGTCGCCGCGGCCGCTTCGGTCACGACGGTCACCGACCGGGTGAGGGTCAGCGTATTGCCGGCCGCGTCGGTCAGGCTGTAGACCACGGTATAGACGCCGGGGACGTTCACGTCGACGTCATTGGAGTCGATCGTGATGTTGGCCGGGAGCAGCGCCTTGTCGATATGGTCGTAGACGCGCAGGCCGAGAAGCGGATCGAACGCGGTGCCTTCGACGAGGATGTAGTCCATGGCGCCCCAGATCTGCGGCGCGACGGTGTCGGCCGAGGGGGTGAGGATGCGGGCGACCGTGATGTCGTCGAGATAGACGCTTGTCGGCACGGACAGACCATTGATGTTGCCCATGAAGAAGGCGAACTTGCCATTGGTGATGGATGCCGTGGTATGGGTGTATTCGTAGGTGTAGGTCACCCAGTCGGTGGTGAGGTCGAAGATCGCGTTGAACTTCGCGCCGCCCGATTCGAGGGCCATCTGGATGGGACGCGGATCGTTGGCTTTGGCCTTGAACGTGATGACATAGGTCTGGCCTTGGATCAATTCGCGGTTGAGCAGGTAGAACTGCACGCCGTAGTAGAGCGTCCAGGTGTCGTAGACGTCGAATTTCGCGACGCCGCCGGTGATCGAGGCATTGAAGTTGCCGCTGCCTTTCCAAACCCAGCCGGAGTTGTCATAGGCGGTTGCGTCGGGAGCGGTGACGAGCTGATCTTTCGTGAAATCGCCGTTGATGACGGTCCACGCCGAAGCGCCGATCGGTTCGACGACGGTGATGACGCGCTCGACGGTCGTGGTGTTCCCGGAGGCGTCGGTGACGGTATAGATTACGGTATAGGTCCCGAGTGAATCGACGTCGACCCCTTCGCCCGTGATGACGATGTCGCCCAAGGTGAGCGAAGCGTCGCGGGCATCGGTGACGGTGACGCCGAACAGCGGTTCGAACGGATCGCCCTGTTCGATGGTTTTGTTCTCAACGCCGCCGAGGACGGGGCCGACGGTATCCGGCAGAGTGGTCGCCGGAGTGACGGACACGTTGTCGAGATAGACGGTCGTGACGGCGCTGCCGAGACCTTCGAAATAACCCGCGAAGAAGGAGAACTTGCCTGCGGTGATGGTCGGATTCGCCTGATAATAGGTGAAGGTGAACGTCTGCCATTCGGTCGTAAGCCAGAAATCGATATCGAACTGGCGGGTGCCGCCGACGCCGTTTTCCAGCACGAGGCTGAGGTTTCGCGGCGTATCGGCCTTCGCTTGGAAGGAGATGACATAGGTGCGGCCCTGTTCGATCGTCCGGTTCAACAGATAGAACTGGATGCCGTATTCGACGCTGCCGACCGAGAGGATGTTGATGACGGCCGTTCCGCCCGTGATGCTGGCGGTCATCGAGCCGGTGTTGGCGTGCCATCCCCAGTTGTCGGAGATGCGGTTTTCCGGAAGCTCTGCGACATCGATCGCAAAATCGCCGTTCGGGACGAGCCAGACCGAAGCCGGCGGAACGTCCGATACCGTGATCTGGCGGTTGACGGTCGCCGTGTTGCCGCCTTCGTCGGTCACCGAGTAGGTCAGGTTGTAGACGCCGAGGGTGTCGACGTCGACGGTGCCGGTGACGATGATGTCGGCTTTGGTCAGGGTGATGTCGAGATCATCAACGACAGTGACGCCGTTGAGCGGGTCGAACAGGTTGCCGAGTTCGACGACGTATGCGCCAACGCCGCCGAGGACCGGGGCTGTGATATCGGCCGGGGCTTCGGTCAGTTCGGTGATCAGGACGTTGTCCAGATAGACCGTCGTCGGGACGCTGGTCGTGCCGATCCGGCCGAGGAAGAAGCCGAGCTTGCCGGTCGCGGTCGTCGGATCGTCGACGATGATGTACATCGAATACGTCACCCAATCGGTCGTCAGATCGATCGTCGTTGTGAAGTATTTGAGGTAATTGTTGCCCGGATCTTCCAGCGAGATGATCATCGGGCGCGGATCGTCCGCCTTCGCTTCGAAGGTCAGTTGATAGATCTTGCCGTTTTCGATGGTCCGTCCGGTCTGGGAGAACTGGTTGGAGTAGGTCACGTTGCCGATTGCGGTGACATCATAAATGAGCACGCCGTCAACGATCGTGGCCGTACTGACGCCGCCGTCGCCGGCCCAGTGGCCCCACGGCAGTTCGAGAACTTCGGTGAATCCGCCGTTCACGATGTTGAATCCGGCGATTTCCGCCGCCTTGACGCGCAGGGTGATGTCCACCGAGGAATCATTGCCCGCCGCATCGGTTACGGTGTAGGTGATCGTGTAGTAGCCGACGACATCGAGGTCGTACGTGCCGGTCACGACGATGCTCGCCGTGATCATGCCGTCGCGATCGTCGATCGCGCTGACGCCGGTGAGCGGATCCCAGGTGTCGCCGACCGTGACGATTTGGTCGTTCGCACCGAGANNAATCAGCGGATCGGTGACATCGGGTGCCTCGGTCGTGGTGGTCGCCGTCGTGGTGGCCGCCGTCGTCGTGGTTACCGTCGTCGTGGTCACCGTCGTGGTGGTGGCCGTCGTCGTGGTGGGCGCCGCAGTCGTCACTGTCGTGGGGGCGGCCGTTGTCACGGTCGACGCGGTGGTCGCTTCCGTGGTGGTCGCGGTTGTCAGGTTTTCACACGAAAATAGTATGAAAACGAGCGATAAGCAGATTGCCGCAATAATCGTTTTCTTCATCGTTTCCTCCTGTGTTCTATTTTGTATATCTTGTCAATCTTGATGATTTTTTTTCTTCGCGCCGCGTCGGATTTCGACGCTGGCGATCTCGATGGCGACCGGCAGGATCGCAAGCAGGGTCACGACCGATCCGAAGCCGTCGGTCGAAGAGACGCGTGAATCCGTCACGGTGATGGTTACCAGATCGTCATAGATGCGGTAGGCCGCGCCGTTGGCGTAGGTCGCCTGGAACCGGACGAGGACGAGCGCGGTTCCGGTATTCGCAAACCCGGTCACGACCGCGTTGGAAGCGATGGTGATTCCCGTTCCGCCGTCATCGATCACGACGAACTGGGGAATATAGGGATAGGACAATCCGCCGGGGGTGCCGATGACGCCGCGCAACGAAAGCGAAGCCGGCGGATTCGCGAGATCGACCGTAAAGGCGGTCTCGTTCATGTCAAACAGGAGCCAGTCGTTGGTCATCTGTCCGGTGTAGTTGGTCGTGATGCCGCCGACGCCCATGCCATAGAATGCGTAGATGTCGTCGATCGCGTCGATCGTCCACGGGTACGTGTTGATGCCGCGGTAATGCAGCTGACGGATGAGTTCTTCCGTCAAGGTGGAGGAATTGGGATTGTAGGTGGACTTGATCGGCACCACGGAATTCATGATGAGGAGCAGGCTTCCGTTAAGGTTTGTCTTGCTGGCCAAAGACGAATTCAGGTATCCGACCGAGATGGCGGGGAGGTTCAGCCGCATGTTGTCGACCTGGGCGGTGGCAAACGCGATCACGCTGACCTGGTCGGCCATCCCGTACGTTTCGATGAGTGCCGCGAGGACAGGGACGATTTCCGGTTTGGAACTCTTGATCTCGATGAAAATCTGAACGTCCTCGCCGCCGAAAGCGTCGAAGTATTCGTCGAGCGTCGGTACTTTCAGCCCCGGGAAATGTCCGGTCGTATCGAGGATCGTGAGCGCCTTCAGTTGCTCGAGGGTCGAACTTTCCACGGTCAGGTTGCCGTTCGTGGTCCGTGCGGTGGTCGAATCGTGCATGACGACGAGACGATTGTCGGTCGTCAGATAGATGTCGAGTTCGATCACATCGGCGCCGAGGTCATACGCCAAAAGCGAACCTTCGACCGTGTTTTCCGGCGCTTGCGACGGAATTCCGCGGTGGGCGATGACGAGCGGCGTGCGGATCAGCGAATTCTCCGGGAACTCGGCATAGAACGAATAGAGCGCATCGATGTCCGAAGCGATGATTCCGTCCGCTCCGGCGAGGACGCTTCGATACATTTCTTCGGCGTCGCCCTTGGAGGCGTTGGTAAAGACGGTGACGAGCCGGTTCTGCAGATATTCGACGTTATCCCTCGAAATGTATTGTTCCGGAAGCAGCGCGCCGAGCGCGCCACAGGTGTTGACCGCGTCGCGAATCGCGAGTCGGTCGGCGTCGTCGAGCGTCGGCGTCAGCGGATCGTAGTCGATCTCGAGGATGCCGCGCAACATCGAATAGGTTGCACGCGCATCTGTGATCGTCGTGGTGTTTCGGGAAATCAGGAAGACGTCGCGGATGCCGTACCCCTTGAGGACGGCGGCGACCGCCACGGCCACGTCGCGGTTGCGGATGTAGAAGGCGGGGATGACGCGGCCGTCGATCGCAAGCAGCGCTTCCAGGATCGTCGTGATCCTGGCGCCGGACGGACTCACGACGTTCATCGTGTGATCGACCGTCAGGACGAGCACTTGCGGACGGACTTCTTCTTCGATCGCGGTGATATCGGCGATCGAGGTTGCGAATTTCATGACCGACGGCGGAAGCTGGATGCCGGTGGCCGGATCGTAAAGTTCGGGAATGGTCGTGAATTCCAGCGATGACATGTCGACGTAATCGGCCGGAATCGTGATGAGGACGTTGTTGTAGACGGCGACCGATCCGCTCGCCTGGAAGCCGATGCTGCCGGAGGAGAAGTCGCTTGCGTTCTCATACTCGATCATGAGCGTTCCGTCGATGTATTCCTTGACGAGATCGCCTTTGAGGTCGATGCGCAGACGATAGGTAGTCGCGGCATTGATCATCTCGGTGTGGCTGGTCGTCTTGGGAACGTTCCAACCGCCGTTGATCCATTTTGCGAACTCGACGCCGTTTGTCGCGGTGGCGTTCTGGCGGATCGCCATCTGGAAGTAGCCGGCGGTTCCGTATCGATACATCACGGACGCCCAGCGCGTCGGCTCGTTAGCGGATAGAATCGTGAAGTCGGTTTCGATGATGTAGTTCTTGAATCCGTCGAGGTAGCTTGGCAAGAGAACGCGCGTCGGCGTCGTCGTGACGCCGTCGAGACGCAGTTTTCCCCCGGAGATCGAAGCGGTTCCGGTCTGGATCGTGTATCCCTCGGGAAGCGGGCCGTCGGCCATCGCATCATAGGAGGCTTGGTACACGACGTATTCCGTTTCTTCGGCCAGTTTTGAAAAGAGCAGGATCGTCACGCTCACTTCGCCGACTTGGAATTCAAGCGTAAACATGCCCTTTTCCGAAACGGTCAAGGTCGATCCCGTGACCGTGACGCCGGCGGGAAGGTCAACGAAGGTACCTTCGTCGAGCGGAACCTCGCCGAAGTCGCCCTTATACATATAATCGGAAAGGTCAACGGCGACGTCGACATCGGCCATGATGTAGTTCTTCGTGTCTTTCAGGGTGATGAGATCGGTCGTCGGGGCAGTCGTGCCGGTGGTCGTCGAGTCCGTGGTCGGGATCGTCGTCGGCATCGTCGTCGTCGCCGTCGTCGTCGCCGTCGTGGTTCCCGTGGTGGAGGTGGTTCCGGTCGTACCGGGAACCGTCGTCGTACCCGGATCCGACGTGGCCTCGGAAGTCGTCAGCCCGGTCGTCGAAAGAAAGGTCGTCAGCGTCGTAATTCCATCGCATGCGACAAACGCAAGCGACGTCAGGGCGATGCATAGGATCAGGATCGCTTTTTTCATATAATATCCTCCATCTTCGATAGGAAATCGGTTTCTTACCCCTTATTTAATAATATTTCCATAGTCATGTCAAGCGTTTTCATCACCATTGACCGTAGATTCGCCGAATCATTTACGAATGGTCGACCCCGCCGATGCCGGATGAAAACGTCGATCACGAAAAAAGCCGCATGGGAATTGCCGAATCGAGCGAAATAGAGTACAATATTGATATCGAAACGTTTCGGAGGATTCAACATGAACATCATCGATCTCGAACTGCGCAAGTCCTTTGATTTTTTTTGGGAGATGGCGAACCGCAACCCGGAAAGTCCGGCCTACGGTCTCATCTCGGATAACTCCGCAAAACCCGAAATCGCCTCGATCGCTTCCGTGGGATTCGGTCTTTCGGCGATCGTCATCGGCGTCGAGAACGGATATATCACCTATGCCGAAGGACTCGACGCGGTGCAAAGGACGCTTCGGACCTTCGCCGACGTCGTGCCGCATTTCCATGGATTCTTCATGCACTTCGTGATGACCGCCACGGGTCTTCCCCGCAAGAAATGCGAGTATTCCACCATCGATACAGCCATCTTATTGAATGGCGCGCTGACATGCGACGCCTATTTCGACGACCCGGAAGTCCACCGTCTCTTTCGCGCCATCTACGACCGTGTCGACTGGAACGCGTTTGTCTTCGACTATCAGGGCAAGCCGACGTTTCATATGGCGTACAACCCCGAAGAAGGCGGCGACTACCGCCAGCACAGCCGCGATCCGTGGATTTGGCAGTGGGACATGACCGCCGAACAATTGTCGATGTATTTTCTGGCGGCGGGATCGGACCATGTTCCCGCCCCGCTCGCAAAGGCACTCTATGAAGGCTTCCGCCGACCGGTCGGAACGTACGCCGGATACGAATACGTCTATTCCCCGGGAAACGCATTGTTCGTCTATCAGTATTCCCATGCCTGGATCGATTTTGCGAAAATCATCGACGCAAACGGTTTCGACTGGGCGGATAATACCCGCCGCGCGACCTACGCCAACCGCGCATGGTGCATCCGCCACGCGGACCATTACCCCATCTTCAACGAATACATGTGGGGCATCACCGCCTGCCTGACGCCCAAGGGATACCGCGGCCAAGGCGTGGCCCCGACCGATGACCGCAACCGTCCCGACGGCCATACCGAAGGCGTGGTTCCGCCGTCCGGTCCGGCGGGCTCGATCTGCTATGCCCCCGAAATCGTCATCCCTTCGCTTGAATACATGGCGAAGACCTATCCCGCCGCCTTCGCCCGCTACGGTTTCACCGACGGAATCGCGCTGACGCCGGATGGCGAGTGGATCTCGAAAGACTACATCGGCATCAACAAGGGCGTCACCGCCCTGATGATCGACAACTACCTGCACGGCAAGATCTGGTCCTTGTACATGAATCATCCGATGATCAAGAAAGCGATCGAAAAACTCGGTTTCACGTTCCGGTGAGGTGAATCCATGGCCACGATCAAAGACGTCGCGAAGGCGGCGAACGTATCGATTTCGACGGTTTCCTACGCATTGAACGCCGATTCCCGCATTCCCGAAAAGACCGCGGCCGTGATTCGAAAAATCGCCGGCGAAATCGGGTATTTTCCGAGCGCGGCGGCGCGCAATCTGAAGAAACGCAGTACCCAGACGATCCTCGTCGCGATTTCCGACTTCGGCGGTCCGGTCTACCACAACCTGCTGGACGGCATCCATCACGAGTTGTCGAAATGGAATTACACGATGATCGTCTCGACCGGCGTTTCTTCGGAGAATCTCCTGAAGGAACGCTCCGCCGACGGCGCCATCGTCGCCGACATCCACATCGCGGACGAAACGCTCGTCAAAGTGGCGAAGAACTTCAAACCGGTGATCGTGCTCGACCGCCGGCTCGCCGATCCCGACATCGTCGACATGACGATCGACAACCTGAACGCGATGGCCGAACTGACCCGCGCCGTGGTCGCGAAAGGATACCGCCGCATCGGCTATGTCCACGGCGTCCGCGAGACCTATGACGACAACGATCGCTACGACGGATTCCTAAAAACGATGACCGCGACCGGGACCAAAGTGTTCGCGGAATACTGGGGATCGTTCACGAAAGCCTCGGGCGTCGCGATCATCCGCGAGGCGATCGCCTCCGGCCTCGAACTGCCCGACATGTTCGTCTGCGCCAACGACGAAATGGCGATCGGCATCATGGACGGGCTTGCCGAAAAAGGCATCCGCGTGCCCGATGATATCGGCGTTTCGGGATTCGACGACATCGAACTGTCCTCCTACTACCGTCCCGGACTCTCGACGATCCGGATCGATCATTTCGAATGGGGCCGCGCGATCGCCGCGACCGCCATTGCGCTTCTGCAGAACAAGCATGTCGACGTTCACAAGCAAGTCGGCACAATCATTCTGCGCGACTCTTTCTGACCGGCATTTTTGCCGGTTCTTTTTTTCAAAAAGCGGTTGAAAGCGCTTGTAAATACCGCTATCGTATGCTATAATAAAAACGAAATGTCATCGAAACGTTTCGATAGAGGGGGATCCGACTTTGCTCGCAAACAAGTACGGCCAATTCAGCGCCGATGGGAAAGAATATGTCATCACCAATCCGAGGACCCCGAGACCGTGGGTCAATGTCATATCCAACGGGGATTACGGTTTCGTGGTCTCGCAGACCGGCGGCGGCTTTTCCTGGCGCGGCAACGCCGAACAGAATCGGCTCACCCGATTGTACCAGGACCTGATCAAGGACAACTTCGGCAAGNNCGAACGGCCGTTATTGGTCGTTGTCCTGGATGCCCACCCAGACCCCGTATGAAGTCTTCTCGGTCCGTCAGGGCGTCGGATACTCGGTTTTCGAGTATCAGGTCGAAGAAGTGCACACGGCGATGAAGATGTTCGTCGTCCCGCACCAGCCGCTTGAAATCATCGAAATCGCGATCACGAACAAATCGTCTGCTCCCAAGGATCTCGACCTCACGAGCTATTTCGAGTGGGAGGCGGCGATCCATCCCGACGCCCACCGCGAATTCCACAAACTATTCATGGATACCTCGTTTCATCCCAAACTGAACGCCATCAAACTGCTCAAATACATGTGGGGGTTCGGCGACAAGAAGGGACTCCACAACAACGTCGACTGGGACTACACCGGCTTCCACGCGGTCTCCGAACCCGTCGCTTCGTTTGACACCGACAAGGAATCGTTCCTCGGCATGTATGGCCGCGAGGATTCCCCGAAAGCGATGAAGGATGAAAAGCTGGCGAAGAACCAGGGCCGCTTCGGCGATCCGGTCGCCTCGCTGCGAAACGAAGTCAAGCTTCAGCCCGGCGAAAGCAAGACGCTCGTCTACACGATCGGCTGCACGACGTTGGGTAAAAACGAAATTCCCGGGATCGAATCGGTCTACGAAGACCCCGATCCTCTCATCAAGAAGTACACGTGCGTCAAAGGCGCCCGCGAGGCATTTTCCGAACTGCAGGCCTTCTGGGCGGAACTGCTCGGCGGCGACGAAGCGAAAACCCCCGATCCGGCCTTCGACCTGATGACCAACACATTCGCCAAATATCAGGCGATCTCGGGTCGCCTGTGGGCGAAGACCGGCTACTATCAGACCTCCGGCGGATATGGGTTCCGCGATCAATTGCAAGACTGCCTCATCTTCCTGGAAGGCAAGCCGGAACTCGCGAAGAAACAGCTCTTGATGCATGCGGCGAAACAGTTCCAGGCCGGCGACGTCTATCACTGGTTCGTCACGTTCCAGGGCTGGGGTCCGCGCGGTAACTGCTCAGACGACCTCCTCTGGCTGCCGCTCATCCTCGACAGCTACCTCGAGGAAACGCTCGACTTCCCCTTCCTCGACGTCACCGCCCCGTTCCTCGACGGCGGCGAAGCGACGATCTACGAACATGCGAAACGGGCGATCCAGAAATCGCTCACCCGCTTCTCCTCCCGCAACGTCCCCCTGATGGGATCGCATGACTGGAACGACGGACTCTCCGCCGTCGGTCCCGGGATGAAAGGCGAATCGTTCTGGATGTCCTGCTTCCTCTACATCATCCTCAAAAAATTCGCCCGTCACGCCGCGATGCGTCACGACGACGCGTTCGTCGCCGACATGCTCGCGAAGGCCGAGATGATCAAACAGACCTTCAATGAATTCGCCTGGGACGGCGAATGGTACCGGATGGCGACCACCGACGCCGGATTGATCCTCGGATCGAAGGACAACGACGAAGGCAAGATCTTCCTGATGCCCAACGCCTGGGCGATCATCGGCGAACTGATTCCCGCCGACCGCCTGAAGACGGTCGTCAGGTCGATCGAAAAACTTCTGCTCCGCGATTACGGGACCGTGCTCAACTTCCCCGCGTTCACGAAGCCGCGCACCGATGTCGGCTACGTCACCCGGTACGCCCCGGGTCTTCGCGAAAACGGCGGCGTCTACACGCACGCCGCAGCATGGGCGGTCACCGCGTTCGCCAAGGCGGGACGTTCCGACCTCGCCTATCGCGCCTTCCGCGGCATCTGCCCGCCGAACCGCACGGCCGATCCGGACCGCTATGTCGCCGAACCGTACGTCACCTGCGGCAACTCCGACGGACCGATCTCGCCGAATTACGGCCGCGGCGGCTGGACCTGGTACACCGGCTCCGCACAGTGGCTCCATCGCGTCGCCGTCTGCGACATCCTCGGCGTCAAGGCGACCTACGAAGGTCTTCTCGTCGAGCCGCACGTCCCCGCCGAATGGAACGAGTACAAGTACCACCGCGACTTCCGCGGCGCGACCTACGCGTTTGAGTTCGTCCGCGGTCTCAAAGGTGCGATCGTCTGCGACGGAACGGCTGTGAAAGGCAACATCCTCCCCGATTTCCACGACGGCAAGACCCATCAGGTCCGCGTCGTCTTCAAATGATCGCACGGCGATCAAAAAGCCACACATAGGAGAATGAAGATGAAAAAGCTCATCAGCATCGCCCTCATCGTTATGTTCGCCGCGGTCGCCGTCGCCTGCGAGACGGTCACGACCGTCCCGACGACCGCCGCTACCACCGCCGTCGGTACCACCACGACCGGTTCGGGCACCACCACGACCGGTTCCGGAACGACCGCCACGACCCAGCCGACCGGCACCACGACCGCGACCACGACCGTATATCACGATCCGGTCACGCTCACCTATGCGGCCTGGAACCTCGGCGCCATCGACTCATTGACCAATCTCGAACGGCTGATGCTCGACGCCTTCGAGGTCGAGTATCCGTGGATCACCGTCGAAATCCTCGAACGTCCGAAAGTCCCGGATGCGACCGGAACCGGCGAAATCGATCAGAACTGGAACGAGTTCCTCGGCGCGAACGCCGCGCTCGGCACGCTGCCGGACGTCTACTTCACCGATTCCGTCGAAACGACGATCATGAACAATTGGTCGCTCGACCTCGCCGCAATCGCCGAAAGCGATCCAGAGTTCTTGAACATCTCCGCCGACCTGCGCAACGCCGCGAATTTCGGCGGTCACATCATGGCCATCCCGTACGCGGTCTACTACTTCGGCTATTTCATCAACAAGACGCTCTTCGAAGACCAAAACGGCGACCAGCCGCTCTTCGAGGACACCTGGGCTGAATTCGCCGCCAAGGTCGCCGACGTCGCCAGCCAGACCGTCACCACCGGCAACGGCATCGCCGGCATCTGCGGCATCGACCGTCTGCTCGAATGGTATCCCGCGCAGCTCAACGCCGACCTCGGCTGGTACACCTACGACGGTTCGCTCCTCCATCTCGATGGTCCGGATTTCGCCGCCACGCTCGACATGTACAACACGCTGATGACGACCAAGGCCTACATCTACGACGCCTTGACGGCCGATGAGAAGATGGCCGCCTTCGGCACCACCGGGACGTGGGAGACTTCCAAATTGCTCGCGTACTGGGAATACACCCCGATCATCGGCTCGATGCTCGATCTCGGCTTCGACGTCGACTTCATCGGCACCCCCGGCACCGCCGCCTCCCATAAAATCCCGGTCGTCCTCGACCTGATGTGCGTCTCCTCGCAGACCGACCATCCGGAAGACGCCTACCTGCTCGCCAAATGGATGAGTTTCGGCAAGGCCGGCTACCTGAAGCGGATCGACATCTCCTCCACCGTCGAAGGCGTCGTCGCCCTCAACATGACGCCGCTGCAACCGGACGAAGAGATGCTCGACGCCTTCTTCGGGATCTACACGACGTTCACGGAATTCCGCAAGGTCGTCGAATACGACGATTACATCATCGAACCGAACAAGTACGTCCCGGGCTACATCAAGGCCCGCTGGACCGGCGTGTACAACGCCACGACGTCGCTTGGCGACATCTTCACCGGCGTCTTGAGCGGCGCGATCAACTATGCGGACGTCAAGACCGTCTGGAACCAAAAGGCCAACGATGCCTTGACGGCGGCACGCGAAGCCGTCTTCGAACAACTCGGAATCGTCGGATAACCAAGATAACGCCAAGCCATTCTTCCCGCGAGGTGCCTCGTGATCAAGAAAAGCCTGTCCCTCCTTATGATCCTGATTCTGACGCTGTGCGGCGCCGGCTTCCATGCCGGCGTCGTTTCGGCGTCCGTACCGGATACGGGCTGGACCGACACGACCGCGGCCGGAACGTACCAAGACATCCTGCCGACCTGGACCGATCAAGCGTACGCGGACAATTCCGGGTTTTCCGCCGTCGTCACGCCCGCCCAGTTCGACGGAGCGGTTCCGGAACCCGATTCGGCCGGCTATCACGGCCCGGCAGCGCGTTTTGACGCCACCGGGATCCTCACCTTCACGGTGAACGTCCCGACGACCGGACTCTATCGCTTTGCCCTCGATTTTCTCCCGCTCGACGACAACTACCTCGACGAGGAACTTGCCGTGTCGGTGAACGGCGTTTCCCCCTACGCCGAAGCCGGCCAGATCATCCTCTACAAGAACTGGGACGGAGGATCGGTTTTCTCGACCGACCGGTTCGGCAACGATTTCTACGCATCGCAGTCCGTCATCGCGGAATGGACGCATCAGGCGTTCCAGGACCCGATGGGTTTTCATACCGAACCTCTGTGTTTCCTCTTGGAAGCCGGCAACAACGTGGTGGAGTTCCGGCTTCTGAAGGGGGCGTTTCTGCTCGGGGACGTCACGGTCACCGGCCAGGCCTCCCTTCCCGGCTACGCGGCCTACCGCGGCGGCGCACCCGCCGAAAGTTCCGACTTCTTCCTCGCGATCGAGGCGGAAACCCCGGATGCGAAGAACTCTTCGTCGATCCAGGCCGGCGTCGACCGCGACCTCGGCGTGACGCCGTTTGCGGTGTCCGTGCTCAAACTCAACATCCTCGCGGGATCGAGTTTCAATTCCGAACGCGAATCCGTCGCCTATGATGTCGTCGTCCCCGCCGCCGGTTTCTATCATCTGTCCTTCAAGGTCCGACAGTCCGCCCATGCGAACGCATCGGTGTTCCGGACCCTCCGCATCAACGGCGAGATCCCCTTCGCCGAAGCATCCGCGCTCTCGATCGGCTATACGACCGACTGGCAGAACTACACTCCTTCCGACGCGTCCGGAACACCTTATCTCTTCTATCTCGACGCAGGGATGAACGTCGTATCGCTTTCCGTCGACCTGTCGGCCTACCGCACGACCTATGAAACCGCGCAGACGGTGTTGAAGGCGGTCAACCAGCTGTCGCTCGACATTCGGAAACTGACCGGCAACCAGGTCGACGAAGACCGCGACTGGTCGATCGTCGACTACATGCCCTCGATCGTCGCCGACCTCCGCGCGATGACCTCCGCGCTGCAGGATCAGATGGACTACGTCGATGCGCTGAACGGCTCCGACCGGCGTTCCGAGGTCGAATCGAGCCTTCGTCTCTGCATCCGCAACCTGACGTTGCTCGCCGACGAACCCGACGAAATTCCGCAGAACATCACGATGCTTTCGACCTCATCCGCTTCGGTCGCATCGATGCTCGGAACGGTCATCGCGCTGCTCGTCGACAGTCCGCTCGACATCGATTGCTTCTACGTCTACGCCAACGCCGAACTGCCCGAGGCCAACGCCGGTTTCTTTGCCCGGGCGTGGCTTGCGATCAAACGCTTCTTCCTCTCCTTTTTCGAAGACCGCTATTCCGATGTCCCCGAAGAAGGCGAGCTTGAGGTATGGGTCAACCGCTCGAAGCAATATGTCGATCTGATCCAGAAGATGGCGGACGATACCTTCACAACCGCGACCGGAATCCCCGTCAAAGTCTCGGTGATGTCCTCCGAAAGCAAACTGATCCTCGCCAATTCCGCCGGGCAGAATCCCGACGTCGCCCTCGGCATCGCCTCCTGGATGCCCTACGACATGGGCATCCGCGGCGCCGTCTACGACCTTTCCGCGTTTGAAAACGATCCGGCGTTCGCCGCGACGCTGGCCCAGTTCAATCCCGAATCGCTGATTCCGATGATCTACGACGAGGGTCTGTACGGGCTTCCCGACACGGAGAACTTCTATGTCCTCTTCTATCGGACGGACATCCTCGACACGCTCGACCTCGAGATTCCCGACACCTGGAGCGAGGTCACCGAGATGATGCCGGTACTCAAGCGCTACGGCATGGATTTCTACATCCCGCTTTCGAGCGCGACATCGCTCAAGTCGTTTGACGCCACCCTGCCGTTCCTCTTCCAGTACGGTTCGTCCGTCTACGCCGATCACGCCTTCGCCGCGGCGATCGACGACGGCGCCTCGATCGACGCCCTCACGATGATGACCGAACTCTACACGATCTATTCGATGGACGTCACGGTTTCCTCGTTCTACAACGATTTCCGGCTCGGAACCTGCCCGATCGGCGTGGGCGATTTCGGGATGTACGTCACGCTCCTCAACGCCGCCCCCGACATCCAGGGGCTCTGGTCGGTCGCCCTTCTTCCCGGCGTCGAAAAGAGCGGCGACGTGATCGACCGCAGCGCTCCCGGCGCGGCGACCGCCAACATCGTCTTCGCCAACACCGCATACCCCGAAGAAAGCTGGGAGTTCCTCCAGTGGTGGGCCTCGACCGACACGCAGGTGACGTTTGAGAACCTGCTGCTATCGACCCTCGGCAAATCCTACATGTGGAACTCCGCGAACGTCTCGGCGTTCCTCGCGGCCGGATACACCGCTTCCGACGTCGACGTCATCGTCGGCCAGTGGGAGTGGCTTCGCGAACTGCCCAAGGTGCCGGGATCGTACCAGGTCGAACTGGAGATTTCGAACCTCTGGAACAGCGTCGTGCTCGAACGCGCGAACCTGCGCGTCGAACTGAACGACGCGGTGATCCGCGCGAACAAGGAAATCCGCAAGAAAATGAGCGAGTTCGGCTACATGGACAAGGCCGGCAACGTCCTTCGTCCTTACATCCTGGCCTCGCGATCGTTGATCGACGAATGGTTGAGCGGAGGTGACGGCGCATGAGCGAACCGACCGCCCTCGTGAAACCCGCCTCCTTCCTGGAGCGCCTCAAGCGCTTCTTCACGCCGCGCCGCCAGGTACGCGACAGCCATCCCGTCGCCTACGCCTTCGTCGCCCCCTATCTCCTCATGTTCGCGATCTTCATCATCATTCCGGTCATCGCGGCGATCCTGCTTTCGTTCACCTACTTCGACACCGTGCGGTTCCCGCAGTGGATCGGCTTCGAGAACTACATCAACATCCTCACCAACGACGCCGAATTCATGCAGTACGTGATCCCGAACACGCTGAAATACGCCGTGATCGTCGGTCCCGGCGGATACATCCTGTCCTTCTTGATCGCGTGGATGCTCGCGCAGTTGACACCGAAGGTCCGGACCATCCTCGCGCTCGTCATCTACTCGCCGTCGCTCACCGCCGGCGTCACGATGTCGGTTTTGTGGAAGGTCATCTTCGCCGGTGACGAAACCGGCTATCTCAACATGTTTTTGATGAATCTCGGCGCGATCAACGAACCGGTCGCGTGGCTCACCTCGGCGAACACGCTGATGCCGATCATGATCGGCGTCACGCTGTGGAGTTCGATGGGCGTGGGCTTCCTCGCGATGCTCGCCGGCATCCTGAACGTCAACCAAGACCTCTATGAGGCCGGCTACATCGACGGCATCAAGAACAAGTTCCAGGAAATGATCTACATCACGATCCCCACGATCAAGCCGCAGATGCTGTTCGGCGCGGTCATGGCGATCGTCGGCACGTTCGGTTCCTCCGGCATCGGCGTCGCGCTTTCGGGGTCCAACCCGACACCGCAGTACGCCGGCCAGCTGATCGTGAACCATATCGAGTATTTCGGCTTCAACAAATATGAAATGGGNNACGAAATGGGGTATGCGGCGGCGCTTTCGGTCATCCTGCTTCTGGTCATCTATGCGGTATCGCGGTTCGCGTTCCGCCTCTTCGGGAGCAAAGACGAATGAACCACTCCAAGTCGCGCTTCCAGGCCACCAAGATCAATCCGAAACGCTTCCACCCCGCGCAACTCCGCTACCTCGCCGTGCTTCTGCCGATCGCGACGTTCATGATCCTGCCCCTCTTCTTCATCTTCAACCACGCCTTCAAGCCGTTCGAAGAACTGTTCGCGTATCCGCCGCGGTTCTTCGTCACCCGTCCGACGCTGTCGAACTTCACGAACCTGTTCGCGGTGACGGGCTCCTCCGGCATCCCGATGTCGCGCTATCTCTTCAACTCGATCATCGTCACGGTCCTCGTCATCCTCGTCAGCGTGCTGATTTCGACGATGGCCGGATACGCCCTTTCGAAGCTGCATTTCAAGGGTAAAAAAGCGATCAACGAGATCAACACGATCGCCCTCATGTTCGTCGGCGTCGCCGTCACGATCCCGCGCTATCTGGTGATCGAGAAACTCGGGCTCATCGACAACTTCTTCATCCACGTGCTTCCTTATCTCGCGATTCCGGTCGGACTCTTCCTCGTGAAGCAGTTCATCGACCAGATCCCGGGCGAACTGATCGACGCCGCCCGCGTCGACGGGGCCAACGACTGGCAGATCTACCGGAAGATCGTCGTCCCGCTCATCAAGCCGGCGATCGCGACGATCATGATCCTCTCGTTCCAGTCGGTCTGGAACTCCGCCGACACCTCGGCGACCTACATCAACGCCGATGTGAAGAAGACGTTCGCCTTCTACATGGGGACGCTCACGACGAACACCAACGCCGTCGCCGGCCAGGGCATGGCCGCCGCCGCGTCGCTCATCATGTTCGTTCCCAACCTCGTCATCTTCATCATCATGCAGAGCAAGGTCATGGACACCATGGCCCACTCCGGGATCAAGTGAGGCGGCCGCGATGAAAAAAGTCCTTTGCCTGACGCTGCTTCTCCTGCTTTCCGCAACCTTCCTCCCCGTCGCCGGGGTTTCCGCCGACACGGCGTTCTGGCACGACCACTATCCCTACGACACATACACCGTCGACTACCGCGGCTGGCTAACCTACACGCAGACCGCCTACGTCCCGCTCGGCATCGTCAACGCTCCGGGCACGCTTCTGACCCCGGAGGACCTGTTCGTCCGCGACGGTCTCTTCTACGTCGCCGACACGGGCCATGCGCGGATCGCCGTCTTCGATTACGAAGGGGCGCTCGTCGCCGAGATCGGCGCCGACGTGCTCGACCGTCCGACCGGCGTCTTCGTCTCGGAAGACGGCTTCGTCTACGTCGCCGACAAGGGAACGTCCCTCGTCAGCAAATTCGCTTTGGACGGCACCTTCATCCGCGACTACGGGCGACCCGTCGAACCGCTCTTCGGAGCGTCGTCGCTCTACGTTCCCGTCAAGGTCGTCGTCGGCGCCGGCGAGAACATCTATGTGATCGGCGAAGGCTCCACCTCGGGCGTCATCCAGCTCAACTACGACGGATCCTTCCTCGGCTACTTCGGCGTCAATCTTTCCAATAAATCGCTGTTGCAGAAAATCGCCGACGTCTTCGTCGCCGGCGACGAATACGCCAAGAACACGCCGCCGTCGCCGACGAACATCGCGATCAACGCCAAATCGCTCGTCTACACCTCCACGCCCAACGCCGAAGCCGCCTTGAAGAAACTCGACGTGAACGGCAACAACATCCTCACGATGACCAATTACGACGTGGAAAACGACGTCGTCGACCTCGCCGTCAACGACCTCGGCTACCTCTACGCGATCTACGACGACGGCTTCCTCGCCGAGTACGATCCCGCCGGCAATCTCCTCTTCGCCTTCGACGTGACCGAATCAACGTCCAACATCATCGGCCAGATCAAGAGCCCGACGGCGATCGCGATCGACGAAGCGGGCATGCTGTTCTGCCTCGACGGCGCCGGCAACGCGATCGTCGCGTATGCGCCGACCGACTTCGCCGACCTCGTCCATCAGGCGATCGGCCGCTACAACGAAGGCGCGTATCTGGAAAGCACGGGGCTGTTCGAAGCGATCCTGCGGCAAAACGCCAATTTCGCGCTCGCCCACGCGGCTCTCGGAAAGGCGTATTATCAACAGGGCGACTACGAAGCCTCGCTGATCGAATACCGCCTCGCCAACGACATCGCGGGCTATTCCGAGACCTACTGGAAGATCCGCGACGGCTGGCTCAAGGACAATCTGTCCTGGATCTTCATCGTCCTCATCCTCCTGTCGGTCGCTTCCGCCGTTTTGAAACGGGTCGACCGCAAGACCGCCGCGTTCGCCGGCATCCACCGCGGCGTCGAAAAAGTCGCCGTGCGGACCGACGTCCGCCGCTTCTCGCTCGTCTTCCACATCCTCAAGGATCCCGCCGACGCCTTCTTCCAGATCAAGCGGCTCCACCGCGGGACGCCCGCCTCGGCCAGCGTCCTGATTGCCGTGCTGTTTGTGGAATATCTGGTCATGCTACGTTATACCGGTTTCGTGTTCAACTCCTTCGCCGACACGGTCAACCTCGTCGGCGCGGCCGTCGGTTTCTTCGGCGTCTTCTTCCTCTTCGTTTTCTCGAACTACCTGATCTCGACCCTCTCCGACGGCGAAGGCTGGCTCAAGGACGTCTACGTCGGGACCGCTTACGCGCTTTCGCCTTTGATCATCGGATGGCTTCCGCTCACGCTTGTGAGCAACGTCCTCACCCTGAACGAATCGGTTCTCTACCAGCTCGCTTCGGCCGTGCTCTACGGCTGGACGGCGATTTTGATCTTCCTGTCCGCCAAGGAAATCCACAACTACGAAATCGGCGAAACGGTCAAGAACCTGCTCATGACCCTCTTCGCGATGATCATCATCGTTTTGATCGGCTTCATCGTCTATGTCTTCGGTTCCGAATTGTGGGACTTCCTGATTTCCTGGGGAAAGGAGCTGATCAACCGTGTGGCATCGTAGTTTTTTGAAGAAGATCCTGCTCTTGGCGGTCCTCCTGTCCGTCGTCCTCGTCCCGGCTTCGCTCCTCTTGGCTGAACGCCGGATTCCCTCCGACACCCTCGACGGCGACGCTTCGGCGATCCTCGAAGCGACCCGCTTCACCTCCAACCAGTACACCCAGACCGACGATGAAACCGTCGTCGACAGTTCCCTGACGATTCCCGGCACTTTCAGTCTCGTCGGCGAGACCGACGCCCTCCAGCTCTTTGCGGAAAGCCCGAACGGGGCGATCCGCGTCGTGAACAAGGAAGACGGCTACGTCTACGGCTCGAGCTTCGATGCCGCAAACGTCCCGATTCCCTACTTCAACACGACCTGGGAGGGCATCGTCAACTCGGCCGCGGTGATCGAATACTATTCCTACAACGACACCAACGGCGCCTACATCGTCAACGAAGAATCCTTCTATACGAGTCCGCTCACGACGATGGACTATCGCACGATCGATGATGGATACGAACTCGCCGTTTTCTACGGCGAATCGTCGATCGGACTGACGATCCGGGTGTATGTCGAGGGAATCTACCTGCACGTCGAGGTCCCCGCGGAATCGATTACCGAAGGCGACGCGTTCAAACTGCGGAGCGTCAAATGCTTCCCGTTCCTCGGCTCCGTCTTCGGCGATTCGATCCCCGGCTACGTCTTCGTCCCGGACGGCTCCGGCGCGCTGATCCGCTATAAGCCGATCGACGCCGTCACCGAGATCTACGAATTCAACTATTACGGGTCGGACACCGGCATCCTCCGGACCGGCGTCGATGAAGCGATGCTCAACTTCCCGGTCTATGGGATGATCCACGGCGTCCGTCAGCACGGGTTCGTCCAGATCATCGAAAACGGCGACGCCTTCGCGACGCTCGTCGTCTCCCCGGCGAAGAACAATCTGAAGTACTACTACTCCTACAACAAGTTCGTCTACCGCAACACGTACCGCTCGCCCTCCTCGAAAGCCGACGCCGCCTCCGGCGCCGGGCAACAGGTGATCGAAGCGGGCCGCAATTCCTGCGACGTGGCGGTCGTCTACGCCTTCCTCGCGGGCGATGACGCCGACTATGTCGGGATGGCGAACGGCTATCAGGACTATCTCGTCGGTCAAAACGCCGACTTCGGCCGTGCGCCGGCCGTCGGCGTGGTGCCGGCGTTGATCGAACTCATCGGCGCCGAGCCGAGTCCCGGCTTCCTCTTTGATGAAATGCGCGTCATGACGTCGTATGCGGGCGCCGGCCGGATTCTGTCCGAGCTCGCGACGACGATTCCGGCGCTGACGGTCGTCTACAAGGGCTGGAGCGACGGCGGATATTCCGCCGGCGGCGTCGATTACGACCGCCGCGAAGCCGCGCTCGGCACCCAGGCCGAACTGCTCGAATTGATCGAAACGTACAACCAGGGACCCAATGCGCTCTTGCTTTTCACCGACTTCCTGCGGGTTTCCGATGCCGGCAGTTACAGCGTCTACCGCGACGTCTCGCAACGGATCGACACCTCCCTGCATACCGCCTTCGGAATCGAGCGGACCTGGTACTATCTCAGTCCGACCCGCTCCGTCATGTATCTCGATCGTGCCGTCGATACGCTTCTGGGCTGGGGCGCGACCGAACTCGCACTCGGTTCGATCGGCTATCTCCTCTATTCCGACTACCGCGACACCGCTGATGCGGTCGACCGCGCGGAAGCGATCGCGCTCTACCGCACCGCGCTGGCTGACGGCTCTATGGACTTCTCCGTCTACCGCGCCAACGCGTATCTGCTCGCCTACGCGAATCGCTACCTGTCGGTGCCGACGACCTCTTCGGGCTATGCGATCTATACCGACACGGTCCCGTTCGCGGCGATCCTGCTCGCCGGCGTGATGGAAGCCTACGGTCCGTACGCGAACTTCTTCGCCAACCGCACCGAAGAGACGCTTCGCTCCATCGACTACGGCCTGCTTCCATCCTTCATCCTCACCGAGGCTTCGGCGTATCTGTTGAACGACACCGAACTCGCCAGCCTCTATTCGTCCTCCTACGACACCTGGCGCGAAGCCGTCGGTGACATCTACGGCAGCGTGGCAAGCGCGCTCTCGACGTTCTACGGCAGCCGCGTCGTATCGCGGCGCGTGCCCGCCCCCGGCATCGTCATGACATCGTACGACAACGGCGTCACGGTCTATGTGAACTACACCGGTTCCGACTATCTCGCCGGACTTCTCACGATTCCGGCGCAGTCCTTCGAGGCGGTGATTCCCGATGCCTGAGATGCGTGCCCCGAAAAAACCGATGAAGCGCGAAAAGCGCATGAACCTCGTCGGCTGGTCGATGCTTCTGCCGTGGACGATCGGCTTCCTCGTCTTCACCTTCTACCCGATCCTCACCTCCTTCCGCTACAGCCTCTCCGACGTCGATCTTGACGGCGCGGGGATCCTCGTGACCTTCGTCGGTCTGGCGAATTACCGCGCCGCGTTTTCCTCCGCGGCCGGCTTCGCCTTCCTCCAGTCGGTCCTCGACTTCGCCCTCGAAGTCCTCTTCAAGGTCCCGATCATCACCGTCTTCGCGATCATCATCGCCGTCCTGCTCAACCAGAAGATCAAGCTGCGCGGCTTCTTCCGCGCGATCTACTTCCTCCCCGTGATCATCGCCTCCGGGCCGGTCATCACGCAGCTCGCGAACCAGGGCGCGGCGACGATCCCGCTCGTCGAACAGATGGGCATCCTCGATTTCATCAACGCCACCTTCACCCCCGCCCTCGCCCGGCCGATCGCCGGCGTCTTCGACGAACTGATCGTGATCCTCTGGTTCTCCGGCGTGCAGATCCTCCTGTTCATCGCGTCCCTCCAGAAAATCGACCGGAGCGTCTACGAAGCCGCGATGATCGACGGCGCCGGACCGTGGGAATCGTTCTGGAAAATCACCATGCCGGCGCTTCAGAGCATGGTCCGCGTGTCGGTCATCTTCACGATCATCAACCTCGCGACCTTCTCGGAAAACCCGGCGATCCAGCACATCAAGAACAACATGTTCGCGCTGGAGACCGGCTTCGGCTTCTCCTCGGCGATCGCCTGGATCTACTTCGTGGCGCTCGCCCTGATCCTCGGCATCGTGGTCGGCCTCTTGAGCGCCTTCGCACGAAAGAAGGCGAGGACATGATGGACAAGAACCGGAAAATGAAGATCCGCCGCTTTTTCCTCGGAAAGAACGGAATCATCGGTAAAATCGTGCTTTACGGCCTCTTGATGACGATCGGCTTCGTGTATCTCTTCCCGCTCATCAAGATGTTCACGACGTCGATCATGGACCTCTCCGACCTCGTCAACCCGGTCGTCGAGTGGATTCCCACGAAACTCTACCTCGAGAACTACCGGACCGGCCTGATCGTCCTGAAATACGGTCAGACGCTCCTCTTCAGCCTCGCCGTCACGCTCGTCCCGGCGCTCCTCCAGACCGCCGTGACCTCCCTCACGGGATACGCCCTCGCCAAGTTCAGGGTGCGCGGACGGCGGATCGTCTTCGGCCTCATCCTGCTCACCTATCTGCTTCCCCAGCAGGTCTACATGATTCCGAAGTTCGTCCTCTTCGATCAGCTCGGGATCCTCAAGACCGCCTGGTCGATCATCTTCCCGGCCACCTTCGGACAGGGTCTGTCCTCCGCCATCTTCATCCTCATCTTCTATCAGTTCTTCCGGATCCAGCCGCTTGCGCTCGACGAATCGGCCGAGATCGACGGGGCGAACCCCTATCAGATCTTCCTCCGGATCGGCGTGCCGCTCGCGGCGCCGGCCTACCTGAGCTCGTTCCTCTTCTCGTTCGTGTGGTACTGGAACGAAACGTACATCTCCTCGCTCTTCCTCGGGACGGATTTGTACACGCTGCAGCTGAAGCTCTTCAATTTCCAATCGCAGTTCAATCTCGCCACCGGCATCAGCCAGACGGTGACCAATGAAGCGATCCGCTATGCGGCGACGATCCTGATCATCCTGCCGGTCCTCGTCGTCTATGCGGTCATGCAGAAATGGTTCGTCGAAGGCATCGACAAGACCGGCGTCACCGGCGAGTAAGGAGGGACCTCAAATCGGCAAAATCAAACTCATCTTCTCCATTCTGATCCTATCGCTCTTGAGCGGTTGCGTCGCCGCCACCACGACGACGGCCACGACCGCCTCGACCACCGCGTCAACCACCGCGCTGACGACCTTGACCACAACCGCCACCACGACGACCTCCATCGACACCACGACGGAAGCGACGAGCGTCACGACGACGCATTCGACCGCCGCCCCGTACGTCTACGATCCGATCGAGGTTCCGGCCGAAGTCCTGCTCGAAGAACGGCTTTCCTTCAAATTCTTCTGGGAGGTCGCCAACGGCGATCCCCAAAGCGCCGGCTACGGGATGATCTCCGACCGCTACAACTACCAGACCGGCGCCGTCGGCGACGCCTCGATCGCTTCCATCGGATTCGGCCTCGCGGCGTTGCCCGCGGGCGTCGAAAACGACTGGATCAACTACGATGAAGGCTATGATCGGGCCCTCGGCACGCTTGAAACGATGTCCGGTTTGAGGCGCACGCACGGTTTCTACTACCACTTCCTCAACATGTCCAACGGCGGCCGCGCCGGCTATTCAGAAGTGTCGATCATCGACACCGCCCTCTTCATCTGCGGGGCCATCACCGCCGGCGAATACTTCGGCGGCGACGTCAAGATCCTCGCCGACGAGATCGCCCGGACGGTCGAGTGGAACTGGTACTACAACGCCGCGCAGCAAGTCTTCTACATGGGCTACTCTCCCGAAAGCGGCTTCTCCGGGTCCTGGAACATGTACGCCGAACAGCTGATGGTCTACATCCTCGCCGCCGGGTCCGAAGACTACAAGGTCGGCAAGGAAGCCTATGACCGGATGAAGGCGCTTGCGACCCGCAAGTCCTACGGCACCTCCGGCGTCTTCTACAATTCCCCCGCCGGCACGCTCTTCACCTATCAATTCGCGCACGCCTGGTTCGATTCGGCGTCGATGCTCGACGCGAACGGCTACGACTGGTTCGACAACTCGCGCCGGGCGTCGATCGCCGCATATGAGTACGCCTTGGCGGCCTCGCAGTCCTACCAGACGTTTTCTTCCGTCGCCTGGGGCCTCACCGCCTCGGACGGACCGGACGGCTACAAGGGAAACTATGGCAACCTCCCGTCCAACGGCGGCAACTACATCGACGGCACGCTCGCCCCGTGCGGGGCGATCGGATCGATCGTCTTCACGCCCGAACTGGTGATCCCGGCGATCCAGAACTACGCGTCGATCCCCGCCCTGCAGGGACGCTACGGCTTCCGCGACGCCTACAACCTCGGCGTCACCGAAAGCGCGCTCCCGGCCGTCCGCCGGCCGATCGCGACGATTCCCGAAAGCGGCTGGNNCCGTCCTGATGATCGAGAACTACCGCTCCGGTCTCATCTGGCATTACTTCATGCAGAACGAAGCGGTTCAGAACGGTCTGTCCGAACTCGGCTTCACCGCAAAACCCTAGGCTTCACCATGCCCACAAGGACATGTGCTCGAATAGTGACTCAAATAGAAAGAAATAGGAGGAAAAAATGAAAAGAAATCTGATTCTGGCTTTTCTGACCCTGTGCGTGACGGCGATCCTGATCGCCTGCACCGGGCTCACGACCACCGTCCCGGTGACGACGACCACGACGGCCGCCGTCACGACCACAACGCAGCCGGGAACCACCGTCACCACGACGCAGCCGGTCACCACGACGACACCGCCGACGACGACCACCCAGGCCACCACCACCCAGACCACCACGACCGTGACAACCACGACCCTGGCGCCGACGCTGCCGTTGATCGACGGCATCAATCCGACCCCGGAAGGCCTCTACGGCATCTATGACCTCACCGTCGAAGCCGGCGTCGCGACCGTCGTCTATGACAAGCACGGCCATGCCTGGCCGGTCATGGAAATCGCCATCGAAGAAGACGTCGAACGCTTCAACAAGCTCGTCGTCACCGCCAGCGGCGACGGCGTCCTGCTGGTCCGCTTCAACGGCGCAACGGTCTATGAAGTCCGCCTGAACCTCGTTCCCGGCGGCTCGACCTACCAGATCGATCTCCGCGACTTCGACGACTTCCTCGCCGACCTCACCTCGATCGAACTCGTCGCCGATCCCGGCGTCGCCGACTCCAGAGGCGAAATCGTCCTCTCGAACCTCAACTTCGATACCGGCACCGCCTTCGGCAGCGTCATCGAACTCAAGGCTCCGGACTACAACGCCACCTACGAATGGGTCTCCAACGATGCGGGCGTCTACACCTTCACCACCGAGCTCGACGACTCCGTCACGATCGGCTACACCAAGGTCACCGGTCAGGATTGGTCCTGGGCCGGCCGTCTGTACTCGACGGACGAAACCCAAGGCTACAACATGATGACCGTCGTCATCCAGGGCACCGCCGGGACGCAATTCCTGGTCAAGCCGAACGACAACGGCTCGATGGAAAAATGGATCAATCTCGACGGCACCGTCCAGACGATCCAGATTCCGCTTTCCGCCGACCTCTTCCGCGTCGTCTGTTTCGCCATCCCTGGCGTCGCTCCTGCCGTTGACGCCGAGCCGATGACCGGGTCCGTCTCGCTCAAGAGCATGATCCTCTCCTATGTCCCGGCTCCCGCCGCGGATGTCAGCGCCGGTGAAGTCTACGACTTCGAAGACGGCTGGGTCGCCGGCGACGTCGGCGTTTACACGATCGGCTACGCCGATGGCAAGACGACCATCGCCTGGACCGGCCGCACCAACGCTTGGGCCTGGCTCAAGAACGATTTCACCATGAACCTTTCGGAACACAACACGATCACGATGGTCGTCAAGGGCACCGCCGGGCAGCAGCTGATCATCAAGCCCAACGACAGCGCCGCCTACGAACAGACCATTACCTTCGACGGCAACGAACAGACCTTCACCTTCACGCTGACCACGAAACCGACGAAGGTCATCCTCTTCGCCGACCCGAACCTAGGCGCGGCGGAAGGCTCCTTCGAGATCATCTCCGCCACGACGTCCTTTGTCTTCTCCGGCACGAACCTCAACGTCGGCTGGACCGAGAACGATGTGGATACCTATGACATCACCTTTGAAACCAGCGGCCTCGTCCACGTCGACTACACGAAGAACGCCGAACAGGCTTGGGCTTTCATGAGAACGATCTTCGTTCCCGCAGACGTCGTTGGCATGAACGTCCTCGCCATCACCCTTCAGGGCACCGCCGGCAAGCAGCTCCTCGTCAAGCCGAACGACTATTGGAAGACCGAAACGATGGTCACCTTCGAGGACGAGAATCCCGTCGTGCTCTACTTCAACCTGTTTGACTTCGAGCAGGATTCCTTCCTCAACATCGTCATCTTCGCCGAACCCAATACGCCCTCCGTCACCGGCAGTTTCGACATCCTCAAGGTCGAACTCTCCTACGCGCAGCCCGACGCCCTTGAAAGAGACGCCGTCGTGGACTTCGAAGAGGGCTGGGTCGACAACGACGGCGGCATCTTCACCTTCACCCGCGTCGACGGTTCGACCAACGTCGCCTGGAACAAGCCCGTCACCAACGACTGGCAGTACTTCAAAAACACCTTCACGGACAACCTCGCCAACCACAACACGATCACGATGGTCGTCCAGGGTACGATCGGCCAGGAAATCCTGATCAAGCCGAATGACAAGTGGTATCTCGAACAGAAAGTCACCTTCGACGGCACGGAACAGACCGTGACCTTCACGCTCGAAGAGACCCCGCTGTTCGTCATCATCTTCGCCGATCCGTTCCTCCATGCCCTCACCGGCGATTTCGACATCATCTCCGCGACCGTCACGTTTGAACCGCAACCGCTTGAAATCACCGACGGCTGGGCGGAAAACGACCTCGGCACGTACACGGTCGACCAGGATAACGAGGACGGCTCCGTCGTCGTCAACTACGCCACGACCGGCACGTACCAGTTCATGATCAACAACTTCGACGCCGACCTCGCGTACGGAAACAACACCCTGACGATCGTCGTCCAGGGCACCCTCGGCAACACTCTCCTCGTCAAGCCGAACGACCTCAACACGCTTGAAACCATCATCACCTTCGACGGCACCGAGCAGACCCTCGTCGTCACCGCCGAGACGTTCACGAAGCTTCTGCTTTTCGCCGCTCCCGGCACCGAAGGCGGACAGACCGGTACCTTCACGCTCGTCAGCGTGACGCTCACCTACGTCGAGCCGCTTCCGGCCGAATAAGCAAGCATCTTCAAGCAACAAAAATGGCGCGCAGCGATGCGTGCCATTTTTTTATTCATTAGGAAATTGTAATGGCT
>DMTN01000068.1 GCA_003477305.1 Acholeplasmatales bacterium
AAAAGATGAACTTTCCTATTAAATAATAAAAGCAGTTTCCGATGTGGAAACTGCTTTTTTTGTTTATAGATGTCGCGCGAAGACTTCTTGATCCTCCAGCAGTTCCTCGATCGTACGGATCCCGAGCCGCTGCAGGAGTTCGACCACGTAGGGATTGTCGATCGGGGTCGGATAGAGCGCCTGGACCGCATAATCGCGCACTTTGGCGGTGGCGACCGCACGATCGATGAGCGAGCGCGGTCCGCCCACGCAGCCGCCCGCGCAACCCATCCCCTCAAGGAAGTTCGCGGTCGTCTTGCCTTGTTCAAGATCGTCGAGCAGGCGCTTGCATTCGGGGACGCCGTCGGCCTGGACGGCCTTGACCTTGATCGGCTTGTCCGGACGGATCCGGTCAAGCGTGACCGCCACCGCTTCGGAGACGCCCTTCGAGACGGCGTAGATGCGCCCGGCGAAGGAGGAATGCTCGCGCAGATCCGTCGGAATGTCCGCGGGATCGATCCGGGCGGCTTCGAACAGATCGGCGACTTCCTTGAAGGTGAGGACATGGTCGATCGCGTCGGCGACATCCGCTTCGCGGGCTTCCGCCTTCTTGGCGAGGCAGGGTCCGACGAAGACGGTGATCGCGCCTGGGACGAGCCGCTTGACGACGCGGCCGCAGGCGACCATCGGCGAGACGGATCCCGGCACCTTCTTCAGCAGTTCAGGGTGGAGTTTGCGGATCATCTGGATCCATACCGGACAGCAGCACGATGTCAGCATGTAGTCTTTTTCGGTTTGGATCATCAGGTCGAATTCGAGCGCTTCCTTGAGCGTCAGGATGTCCGCGAAGAGCGACACCTCGACCATCCCGGAGAACCCGAGCCGTTTGAAGATCGTCCGAAGCTGCCCGTCCTCGATGTCCTTGAACTGCGAGAGGAACGCCGGCGCGACGACCGCGAAGACCGGCGCGGTCGCTTCGTGCAGGTCCGCGAGGGNNCGCGAGGGTCGCCATCAGGTCTTTCGAAGCGATGATCGGCTTGATCTTGTCGGGATCGATCCGTTCGCGGCAGCGCGCGGAGAGCGGTTGAAACTCCCACGCGCCGGCCGCGGTTTTGCGGACATTGTCGAAGAGGCAGTCGATGAAGGCTTTGCCGGGGCAGTGGCCCGGGAGGCCGTCGCAACTGGTGCATGATCCCTTCGTCGTCGGTTTGAGGACGCATTCGAGATGATGCGGGTCGTAATGAAGTCCCGTCAGGGCGGGATCGAGGGTTCCGCCTGCGCGGACGGCAACGATCTTGTCGTACAGTTCGGAAAACGTCATCTTGGTTTTATCGGGCATGGCACGCCTCCTGTGACTTCGATCGATTCCATTATAGTCCATTCTTCCCGCGTTTTGGGACCAAAACACAAAAAAACGGCCGCAACATGTGCGGCCGTTCTTGAACTTTGATACGGATCAAGCGGTGAGGGCGGTCAGGATGAAGTAGGCGACGAACAGGATCGCCGAGACGAGCAGGATCGGATGGACCTTCTTGATTTCACCCTTGACGGCCTTGATCAGGACGTAGAAGATGAATCCGAAGGCGATGCCGATCGAGATCGAATAGGTGAGCGCCATCATGATCGCCGCGAAGAAAGCCGGGACGGCGACGGAGAAGTCGTTCCATTCGATTTCCTTCAGGTTGCCGGCCATCATGACGCCGACGACGATCAAGGCGGGAGCGGTCGCGGCGGTCGGGACGACGCCGAAGATCGGGGCGAGCAGGATGCAGAGGAGGAAGAGGATCGCGGTGAAGACGCTGGTGAGGCCGGTGCGTCCGCCTTCTTCGATGCCGGCGGCCGATTCGATGTAGGTCGTCGTGTTCGAGGTGCCGAGGATCGCGCCGACGGAGGTCGCGATCGAGTCGGCGAAGAGCGCCTTGTCCATCTTCGAATTGAAGCCCTTGCCGTTTTCCAGATCGAGGAGGTCTTCGTCGGAGAAGATGCCCGAGGTGCGGCCGGTGCCGATGAAGGTGCCGATCGTGTCAAAGGTGTCGGTGAGCGAGAAGGCGAAGATCGCGAACAGCGCCATCGGGAGCCTCGAGACGTCGGAGAAGAGCGTGCCGAAGCCGGTGAAGCAGGCGCCGAAGGTGGTGCCGAAGGCTTCGAACGGAGCGCCGAGGCCGGTGAAACTGATCGCCGCAAGGTTCGTGACGCCGAGCGGGATGCCGATCAAGGTCGAAGCGACGATGCCGATCAGGATCGCGCCGCGGACTTTGAGGACGAGCAGGACGATGGTGATGATAAGACCGATGAAGGCGAGGATGAGGGCGGGGGTGTTGATCGCGGACAGGGCCGGGACGCCGGCGCCGAAGTTGATCGCGGCGACGTCAAGGAAGCCGATGTAGGCGATGAAGATGCCGATGCCGCCGCCGATCGCGTTCTGCAGCGACTTCGGAATGGCCTTGATGATCGATTTGCGGACTTTCGTGACGGTGATCAGGATGTTGATGAGACCGCAGATGAAGACGAGCGCGAGCGCTTCCTGCCACGAGAAACCGAGGGCGA
>DMTN01000012.1 GCA_003477305.1 Acholeplasmatales bacterium
CACGCCGCCGGTGGCGCCGAAGATGACCGCCGCGCCGGTGGTTTCGCCGAACGGCTTGTCAAAGTCGGAAGCCGTCAGCTCATTGAAGTCGATTCCCATCTGCTTCATCATCTTGCCGAGTTCGCGCGTGGTGAGGACGACGTCGACGTCCGGATACTTGCCGTCGACGGACATCTCGGGACGCTTCGCCTCGTACTTCTTCGCCGTGCAGGGCATCACCGAGACGACGAAGATGTCGTCGGGATTCAAGTGTTCGCGTTCCGCGTAATAGGTCTTGACGAGCGCCCCGAACATCTGCTGGGGCGATTTGCAGGTCGAAATGTGAGGAAGAATCTCGGGGTACTGCTGTTCGGCGAAGTTGACCCAGCCGGGGCAGCAGGACGTCATCATCGGGAGAACCCCCTGGTTCTTGATCCGGGACAGGAGTTCGTTGCCTTCTTCGATGATCGTCAGATCGGCGGTGAAGTCGGTGTCGAAGACCTTTTCGAAGCCGAGCAGACGGAGCGCCGCGACGAGTTTGCCGGTGACGATTTCGCCGGGTTTGTCGCCGGACTCTTCGCCGAGCGTGACGCGGACCGCCGGGGCGGTCTGGACGACGACGTGCTTGCGCGGGTCGTGCAACGCCCGCCAGACGACTTCGGTGTCGTCGTGCTCGAGGATCGCGCCGACCGGGCAGACGCTCGAACACTGTCCGCAGAACGTGCAGAAAGCGTCCGACAGGGGTCGGTTGAAGGCGGGGCCGATGACCACGTCGCGGCCGCGGCCCATCCCTTCGAGGACGCCGATGCCCTGGACGTTCTTGCAGACGTCGACGCAGCGGCCGCACTTGATGCAGCGGTCGGGGATGCGCACGAGCGCGGGATTCCGATCGTCGATCGGACGGTGGCGGAGGATCGAGGGGAAGCGGTTGTTGTCGATGCCGAGTTTGCGGGCGAGGTCCTGCAGTTCGCACTTGAGGTTCTTCGCGCAGGCGGTGCAGTTGGCGTCGTGGTCGGCGAGGATCAGTTCGACGATCGTCTTGCGGGCGTTGAGCACGCGCGGCGAGTTGGTGAGAACGTGCATGCCCTCCTTGGCGATCGTCGAGCAGGCGGTGGATAAACCCTTCTGGTTGACGATCTCGACGGAACAGACGCGACAGTCCGACTTGATGTCAAGATCGGGATAATAACAGAGCGTGGGGATGTCGAGATGATATGCCTTGGCGGCGGCGAGGATCGTCGTATTCGGTTCGCATTGGACGTTGACGTCGTTGATTTTGAAGGTGATCATGGCTTCTCTCCTCCTAGATGCCCGGGTATTCGATCCGCTCGAGGAAATCCTCGCGGAAATACCGAAGGGCGGCGATGATCGACGTCGGGCAGGTCTGCCCGAGGCCGCAGAGCGACGTCTGATGCATGACCCGCGCGAGCGACTCGAGACTGAGCAGATCGGTCGGGGTCGCGCGGCGATCGATGAACTTTTCGAGCATGATCGACAGCTGGGCGTTGCCTTCGCGGCACGGGACGCACTTCCCGCAGGATTCGTGGGCGAAGAACTTGACGATGCGTAGCAGGATCTTGAAGAGGTCGAAGCGGTCGTCGATCACGATGATCGCGCCGGCGCCCGTCTTCGATTCGAATTCCTCGAAACGCTCGTAGTCGATCGTCATGTCGAGCATGAACGGCGGGATGATCGGTCCGCAGGCGCCGCCGAGCTGGACCATGCGGATCTTGCGGTTGTTGGCACAGCCGCCGCCGAGTTCGTCGATCACGGCGCGGATCGGGACGCCGAACGGAATCTCGAAGATGCCGCGGTGGTTGAGGTTGCCGGAGAGGCAGATCAGTTTCGTGCCGGTCGAGGACTTCGTGCCGATCTTCGCGAACTCGGATCCGCCGATCGCGAGGATCACCGGAATGTTGACGAAGGTCTCGACGTTCGAAATCAACGTCGGTTTCCCGAAAATGCCGTGCTGGGTCGGAAACGGCGGCTTGACGCGCGTCCGTCCGGGTTTGCCCTCGATCGATTCGATCAAGGCGAATTCCTCGCCGCAGACGTACGATCCGGCGCCGGAACGGATTTCGACGTCGAAGGTGAAGTCGCAGCCGAGGATCATCCGGCCGAGATAGCCGCGCCGGCCGGCCTGTTCGACGGTCCACCGCATCGTCCGGATCGGCAAATCGTATTCGCCGCGGATGTAGATGTAGCCTTTCGTCGCGCCGGTCGCATAACCGACGATCGCCATCCCCTCGAGGACGGAATGAGGATCGTTTTCCAACAGGTAGCGGTCTTTGAAGTTGCCCGGTTCGCCTTCGTCGGCGTTGCAGACGACGTACTTTTCCGGATCGGCTTCGATCGCGAGCGATGCCATCTTCATCGCCGTCGGGAACCCGGCGCCGCCGCGGCCGCGCAGTCCGGCCGTCTTGACTTCGGCGATGACGGCTTCCTTGGTCAGCGTCATGGCCTTTTCAAGGCTCTTGTATCCGTCATGGGCGAGATAATCGTCGGTCGACATCGGATTGATCACGCCGCAGCGGGCGCTCACGAGTTTGCGTTCGAGCATGGTCTCACCCCCGGATGTCCGCGATGATCGCGCGGACGCGGTCGGCCGTCAGGTCGACATAAAGCGTTTCATCGATGCGCATCGCCGGTCCGTGGTCGCAACACCCCAGGCAAGACGATGTTTCGATCGTGAACTTCTGGTTTGCGGTCGTCTGGCCGGCCTTCACGCCGAGGAACTCCTCGACCGTCTTCAGGACGTCGAAGTCGTCGACGACGTGGCAGGGGACGTCCTTGCAGACGCGGATCACGTGCTTGCCGCGCGGCTCGGTCGCGAAGAACGAGTAAAACGAGAGAACCGCGCAAACGCGGCTCTCGGTGACGCCGAGGTGGTTCGCGATCTCCCGCGCCTCCTCCTCGGTAACGAAGGAACGGTCTTTTTCGGCCTGCAGTTCAAGCAGGATCCCGATCAGCTGATCGGGTTGGTTCGGGTGATTCGAAAGAATCGTTTTGAGCGACATCCGGGCTCCTTTCCGGTCGTGTGCCGACCCGCCGGAAGACCCCGTACAAAGCAAAAAAGGCGGTCTCCCGACGTCGTTTCGCGGTTCGATCCCCTCCCGGTTATATTTCACCGATGGAAAAAGCATCCGGGTGGAGAATCGAACCTTTGCCTAGCGCATTGCTTCCGAGTAGTCGTGATGCCTGTCTTTTGGTCGCATTATACTCTAGCATCCGTCCGTTGTCAACGCGAACCGCGAAATTACCGCTTGGTTTAGCCAAAAATCGTTCTGTTTTTGGAAAAATAAAACCCACCGTGAAAGGCGGGTCATTGGGTCATCTTCGTGAGGATGCCGGACAGGAGGACGGACAAGCGGGTGCCGGCCTTGGCGGCGACGTCGAGCACTTCATCGTGGGTGAGCGCGCCCGGACGGATCCCGGTCGCCATGTTCGTGAGGCAGGCGATTCCGATGACCTTCATCTTCATGTGCGAGGCGGCGAGCGCCTCGGGGACGGTCGACATCCCGACGGCGTCGGCGCCGAGGGTACGGATCATCCGGATCTCCGCGGGCGTTTCGTACGACGGTCCGCTCCACCAGGCGTAGACGCCTTCGCGCAGCGTGATGCCTTCTTGGACGGCGATCCGTTTGGCGAGGGCGCGGAGCGCCTCGTCGTAGACCATGGATGCGTCCGGAAAACGGGTCCCCAGTTCGTCGAGGTTCTTCCCGATGAGCGGATTCTGTCCCGTCAGGTTCAGATGGTCGGAAAGCACCATCAGATCCCCCGGTTCGAAGGCGGGATTGACGGCGCCGCAGGCATTCGTGAGGATGAGGGTCCTGACCCCGAGCAGATGGAGCGCCCGGACAAGGAGGACGACGTCGGAAAGCGGATAGCCTTCGTACAGATGGAACCGTCCCTGGATCGCCATCACGGAAACGCCATGGAAGGTCCCGGCGACGATCGATCCCACGTGGCCGGCGACGCGAGGGGCGGGGAAATGCGGAATGTCGGCGAACCGGACCGTCCTCCGGTCGGAGAGCCCGTCGGCGAACCCGCCGAGGCCGGATCCGAGGATCACGGCGACCGACGCGTCGGATAAAAGTGCTTTTCTCAGAAACTCGGAAACCTCACGGATCCGCTTCATCTCATCCATCTCAGAACACCTTCTTTTCCAGTCTTGCGAGCGCAGTTTCGGAAACGTCCCAATCCGGTTCGAGATAGCTGCGGGTCGCGCGGATCATTTCGAGAAAGAGCGCCGTGATCCGTTCTTGCGACAGGCGGACGACGGCCGGCTGTCCGGCGAACGCTTCGCGCACGGCGAAGAGGTCGCGGGCCTTGATGCCTTGATACAACGCTTCGGCGAGGGTACTTGCGCGTTTGACGAGAAAGGCGGCGCCTTCCGGCAGCGGCAGGGCGCGAAGCGGTGCGACGGTATCTTGGGCGAAGCGGCAGTTCGTCTCGACCACCGCGCCCATGGGAAGCGCGGGCATCTGACCGATGTTTGGGGCGTTGACGTTGCTGACGCGGTCGCCCAGACCGAGCAGCGCGCGCATCAAATCGACCGCTTCTTCATCCGATGCTTCCGGATCGAGCGGACCGGCTTCGGCCGCAAGCGTGATGCTCTGGTTGACGAGCCAGTCGCGGGCGAGGACGCGCCACGACACCGGCGTGAGCGTGAACTGCCAGTTTGTCGCCGCCTCGGGCGAGGCGAGGTACTCGTCGCCCGGCATGAATTCGGCGAGATGGCGGTCGCCGGCGGCGCCGAGCGCACCGAAGCGCCTGAAGAGATCCATCTTGACGCGGTTCCCGCAGTTGAACCAGCCCTCGTCCCAGCGGGCGGGGGCGGGCTGTTCGCAGAACCCTTCGTCGTAGTGGCGATCGAGGAATGCGGGGAGTTCGGCCATCAGGACATGGCCGCGCCACTCCGCGGCAGTGATCCAGGTGAAATGATTGACGCCGGAGACGTCCGTCTTGATTTCGTGGCGCGCTGGCGTCGAAACGCGATAGGCTTCTTCCGCGACGCGGGCGAGGAACTCCTGGGCGTGGAACACTTCATGACAACAGCCGAACGCCTTGAGACCATGGTCGGTGAGGGTCTTCGTGCAGACAGTCATCGGATTGGTGAAATTGATGGTCCAGGCCTTCGGACAGATTTCCTTGATTTTCTTGGCGAAACCCTCGTAGATCGGGACGGTCCGCATCGCGCGCAGCACGCCGCCCGGTCCGGTCGTGTCGCCGACCGACTGCCAGACGCCGTAACGCTCCGGGGCGTGAACGTCGGACTTCATCTCCTCGAACGTTCCCGGGAGGATCGACAGGACGACGAAATGGGCGCCGGATAGAGCGATGTCAAGCTTCGGCGCGACGGTATAGTGGAACTTCGAGCGGGTTATGGCGGATTGGTTCAGGCGTTCGCCGATCCGCTTGTTCCGTTCGGCCGCTTCCCGATCGATGTCATAGAGGGCGATTTCCCCGCTCATGCCATCGGCGAGGGCGAGATCGTTCATGAAGACGCGCGCCCACTGTTTCGAGCCGCCGCCGACGTAGGCGATTTTGATCTTGGTCATGGGAGTCTCCTTTGTGCTATAATGGGATCGGGTGATGTCATGGAACGCTTGACGCACGGTTTTCCGCCGCTTGTTCGGACCCATAGCACGATCCTCATCCTCGGAAGTTTCCCGTCGGTCAAATCGCGGGAATCCGCTTTTTTCTATATGCATCCGCAGAATAAATTCTGGCGGATCCTGACGGACGTCTACGGCGATGACTTCGTTGGCGCCGACATCGACGCGAAAACGGCGCTGCTTTTCAAACACGGACTTGCGCTCTACGACGTCGTCGAAGCGTGCGCGATCCATGGATCGGGCGATGCCTCGATCAGGAATGTCGTTCCATCCGATCTCGAAAAGATCATGGCCGGAACCGGAATCCGGAAGATCGTCATAAACGGCGCGAAGGCGTGGCAATTGTTTCAGAAGTACGATGCGGCGTATCTCGCGATCGCCGTCCCGCTGCCTTCGACCTCGCCGGCCAACGCGGCGATGCCGTATGACACTCTGCTCGAGCGGTGGAAACAGGCGTTATCGATCGATTGATGCGGACGGGTCCGTCGCTTCCCGGGAAGCGGCGGCCCGTTTTGCTTTTTTCGTTTTAGCTTCAAGGTCGATGAAGTACTTCTCGATCGCTTCGTTCAGGTTCGCTTCGTCGCGGAGAAACGCAACGGACAGCTTGACGATCTTCTCTTCGAAGAGGATGAGCGAAAGATAGAGCAGAAAGAGGATCATCCCGACATAGAACCACATCTCGAACAGACCGCTCTTGCCGGCGAGGAAAAGCGCGAGGAGCGCTCCGCCCCAGACGACGGCGATGCAGAGGCTGATGATCAGGCGGAGCCGCGGATTCTCTTTGGATACGAACAGGACGAACGGGATGAAGGCCGCGAAGACGAACAAAGCGTGCAGGATCGCGGTGACGAAATGGAGCACATGCCAGAACGGATACTCTTCGCGAAGCGCCGGGATCAGCGCCGTAGCGACGAGGAAGACGACTGAAAGGAAGAGGAAGATGTTTTTCGTCTTTTTGCCCTTTGCGTAATCTTCAAGACGAAACAGCGCGAGGATCGCCGTCTGAATCGCGAGCCCCGAAACGATCGACCAGACGATGAAGAGCCACCGGTAGGCGAAGAAGTTTCCGATGTTGGAGAAGGTGTAGACGAAGGGGTTCTCAAGCGTCCCGTAGACGATCGTGAACAAAAGCGCCGTCATCAGGACGATCATCACGCCGGTGCGCCATTTGCGCTCCCGCGTGAGCTCCCGATGCAGTTCCAAAAGATTCTTCTGGTCCAGTTCCCTCCGAATCGTTTCCCGGTCGATCGTCATCATCGCAATCACGCCCTTCATGTCTGATTCAGTCATGTCCATTATATCATTATCGCGCTTCCCGCAAACCCCTCTTTTCAAGGAAAAAGCCGCACCCGGATGGGCGCGGCTTAGCTTTTGTCAGTCGGAGAAGGTTTCGGAGTCTTCGTCGTCTTCCTCGGAGTCGTCTTCCTCCGTATCTTCTTCGTCGACTGCGTCTTCCTGATTTGATTCTTCTTCGTCTTCTTCGTTTTCTTCTTCGTTTTCTTCGTTTTCTTCTTTGTCTTCTTCGTCAAATTCATCTTCGTCTTCTTCATCTTCGTCATCATCGTGGCGGTCGTACTCGTAATGGCTTTCCTCGTCATCGTCGTCGGTTTTGACGACGTAGGCGTAGGATGTCAGGCCGGTCAAGGCATCGGCGACGGCGCTTACGCGGACGGTACCGGATTCGACGTGTGTGCCATCGTCGATGACATAGGACACGTCGACGTAACGAATCCCTTCGACGGTGACCTCGCGGAACACGTAGCGTCCGGAAGCGGCGCCTTCGATGAAGGTCAGTTCGGTCACGATCTTGCCATCCTCGGCTTCGACCTTGAGCTTGCTACGATTGGTGAGGATGCCGCCGGTCACGACGGAATAGAAGAATTTCTTCTCGCCGTCGTCGTCGGTTTCGTACCGGACGAGGACGTAGTTCTCCAAATCGACATAGGAGCGCCAGACGAACGCTTCCTCGTCGCCGTCTTGGATTTTCTTGCCTTCGAGACGGTAGATGGTCGCACCGATCGTCATCTCGCCGGTAAGAGATGTCACGGCATGGTCGTCGTCCTCGTCGTCAAAGACGAAGCTGACGCCGGTCGCGGACGTTTCGTTGTAATAGAGCGAATAAGTGACGGGAGCGCCGAAAAGATCGACGGTGTCGTAGACGAGCCGATACTGGAAGCCGACGCGATCGGATGCGACGACGACGGCGGCGAGCCGGTTGGTATTCCCGAGGAATCCTTCCATCATGTTGAGGTAGTTGTTGAGGACGTCGAGTTCGGTTTCGACCCGCGGTCCGGTCGCCAGGGGCAGAAACGCCAGCGGCGCGGCTTTCGGCGTCGCCTGGATCAATAGATCGGTGGCCGAAACCGCCTGGAAGGCGTACACGTCTTCGATCTGGGCGAGCACGACGGTGGTGGCGGGACCGCGCCCGAGCGCGATCACGACCGTGAACACGGCGAATAGCGCCCCGACCGCGAGTTTCAAGGCGGAGCGTCCGAGGAATGAAGCGATCGGTCGGGTCCGGACGGGAAGGGTCACGGCATCGGAAACGGCGTCGGAAAGATCGATCGGAAGCGAGGCCGGAACTTGAGTACGGTAATGCGTGCGAAGCAATGCTTCGAAGTGTTTCGTTCTCATGGTCTCAGCTCCTCTCCTTGGCGCGGCGCGCCAGTTTCGCGATCGTCGTTTTGTATAATGCGTGAACGCTCCCGACCGACTTTCCGGTCGTTTTTGCGATGGTCGCGAAGGACTCTCCGCCGACCGCCCGGAGCATCACGACGATCCGTTCCGGCTCCGGCAGTTCGGCGAGCAGACCGTCGAAGTCGATCGTCTTGGCGTCCACTTGGACGGGGCGGTCGAACAGATCGGGACGGTCGTCCGGATTCATATGAATTTCATTCTTGTTTTTACGGAGATGGTCGTAGGCGAGGTTCTTCGCAATCTGGGTCAACCAGGCGTTGAAGTTCGAACCGCGGCGGTATCCGCCCAGTTTCTCAATCATCTTGAGGTAGGTATCCTGCATCAGATCTTCGGTCAAAGCGGCATCATTGACGATTGCCCGGATGGCGGCGAAGACCGAATACTTGGTGCCGTGATACACGATCGCAAACGCCCGTTCGTCGCGACGCTGCAGATCGTCCAGATGTCGTTCCAGATCGATGGACACGCGAACACCCCCTTTTACCGCTATTATATCATCCGCGGATGGAAAGGGGGTGCCGCATGATTTGACAACGCTTGAACGCTCAAGCCGTCGCGGATCCTTCGGTGTCGATCACGAGATCTTCGTCTTCGAATTCATCGTCTTCTTCGTCCTCTGATTCGTCCTCTGATTCGTCCTCAGACTCGTCTTCGGATTCGTCTTCGTCTTCGAATTCATCTTCGTCTTCAAATTCGTCTTCGTCTTCAAATTCGTCTTCGTCTTCAAATTCGTCTTCGTCTTCGAATTCATCTTCGTCCTCGAATTCATCTTCGTCTTCGAATTCGTCTTCATCGTCGTGGCCTTCGTGGAAGCCGTCGTCGTGGTGATCGCCGCGATCGCCTTCATAGTGTGATTCGACGCCGCCTTCGGGGATGACGACATATTCGTAGGTGGTCGCGCCGGTCAATGCGTCGTAGGTGCCGGTGATGTGGATCGCACCTTTTTCGACGACTCCCTCGGAACTGACGGTTTCATAGTCCACCATGATTTGCGTGAGGACGCCGACGGTTTCGATTTTGAACTTGTAGGTTCCGGATGCGGTTCCGTCGATGAACTCGAGTTCGGCCTTGATGCCGTCGGCGTCGACCTCGATCTTCGTTTTCGAGCTTTCGACAACGATGCCATCGATGACGATTTCATGGAAGAACTTGCGTTCGCCGTCGACTTCGTCCGTCTTATAGGAGACGCGAACAAAGTTCAAGTCGTCGATCACGGCGCGGAGACGGTAGGTTTCTTCGCCGTCTTCGATCGTCTTGTCGCCTTCAAAGACATATTCGGCGTCTTCGTAGACGATCAGGCCGACGATGTGGGAGACGACGACCGGAAGCGTCGAATCAAGCGATGCGCCGACCTTTGTCCGGGGACGGGGCGCGCCGTTCGGGGTGGCTCCGCCGGAACCGTCGGTCGAGATCGTCGTGGTTGCGTCGGTCGTGACCGGAATGGTGGTCGTCGGCGTCGCGGTCGTCATCGTGGTGGTCGCGGCGGTCGTGGTTTCAGTCGTCGTGGATTCACTCGTCGTGGTGGTTTCGCCCATGGTCGTCGTGGTTTCACCTATGGTGGTGGTTTCATCCATCATCGTGGTCGTGGTCGGATCGGGCGTCCCGTCATCCGGGATCGAGTCCGAGGAAAGATTGAAGTAGATCGTGATCGATTTGTCAACGCCGAGGATGTCGTTGAACGTATAGACGATCATGAAGGCATATCCGACGCGGTCGGAAACTCCGGGAGTTACGGAGAGACCATTGTCGTCGCCGAGATAGGATTCGATCATGTTCAGATACTTGTTCACCGTTTCCAGGTCGGTGCCGACGATCGGCTGATCAGGCGTCGGGGTGGCGCCGCCGACGGTGTCGGCGAGCAAACTCGGAATCGGATTCGTCGACGTTGATGCGATGGGGGTTGACGAAAGGGCGAGGGTCTGCTTGAGCAGTTCGGTCGCGCCGATCGCGGAGATGGCGTAGATGTCGTCGTCGTCAAAACCGGCGACGAGGGCGGCGGAGGGGCTGCACGCGACCGCCAAAGAGGCGGTCAGAAGGACAAACAGGAGGGCAAGGCGTTTTTTCATGGCTGAGGGTATCCTTTCGGGATGGGTCATGTCGTTCTACCCAATATACGTATGCGCATGCCAATCCGTTCAATCTTTCGGCGGCGATGACCCAAAAAACGAAAAAACACGTCCCGAAGACCGTGTTTCGTCGTTGAATCCATTCAGGCCGCGACGACGTCATCGTCAAGGATATTCCACGGTGTAATCAAACCGAGAATCCGCTCTTCGGGCTTGCCATGCTCGGTGACGAAGAGCATCTTCGTCTTCTTCCCGTCTTTCGGCGTTTCGCCGAAGTACATGATCAGATCCTCGATCGGGGTGTCGCGGTTGACGAACACATACTTTTCGGCATGCGCCGAGATCGGCAGATGGAGTTCGAAGTCCTTCATCGTCGTCTTCGGACCGATCAGAAACGGCGCGGCGGACGCGCCTTTCGCAAACATCGTCGTGCCGCTGAAGACGCCGAACATCGTGCCGTCCTCGCGGAGGACCGGGACATGCGAGATGTTCCGTTGGAGCATCGCCTGAAGCAGCGGCTGGACCGGCGAGGTCAGCCACGCGAAGAGGATCTTGTCCTTCGTCACGCAGACGTCGATCGCCCGCTTCGGACGTTGCAGGCTGTCGAGCGTCTTTTCCAGGAAGCGGATCGCCTCGTCGGTCACGAGGCAGGCCTGGATCGTATCGGTGCGCTTGTCGTGGACGACGAAATTGCGCAGTTCCCGCAAGGAGCGCAGATTCTTCGCGACCAGACCGCCGACGCGGTTTTCGTGAAAATAGACGGAGCTGCCGGTCGGATCGAGATGGTACTTGATCCTTAACAGGTCTTCAAGTTCGTTATAGAGCCGTTCAAACTTGTCGTTGTTGTCCATGGCGCCTCCCGTCCGTCAAAAGTCCGGACTTTGATGATTTCATTATACCCCAAATCAAAAAAAGAAACCTCGAAAAAAACGAGATTTCCTTTCATCCGTCAACGAACGCGGAGGCGTTCGTACCAGTTCGAGATGCCTTTCTTGTCGTACAGGCGGAATCCGGACTTCAAGAGCACGCGATCGGAGGCGGGATTGCCGTCCTCGGTCTCGGCGACGACGCGCTCGACCCGGCCGGAAGAAAACGCCTGTTCGACCATCAATCGGACCGCCTCCGTCGCATACCCGATGTTGCGATAGGGTTCGTCGATCCCGTAGCCGATCTCGACCGTCCCGGAGGCGTCGGGGATGTCCTTGTAATCGATCGACCCGACGATCACTTTTTCTTCTTCATCGATCAAAAGCCAGAACGTGAGCCAGCGCAGGCTTTCGGGATGTTCGTCGATGCGGTCGGCCTGCTTGCGGAGGATCGTCTTGAAAAACTCCGGCTGGGCGACGCAGGTGGAGAGTCCGTACTTGACCGAAAGCGCCGCGGGATCGTCCGCATACATTCTCAGTTCTTCGGAAGTCATCGGCGCGAGCCGAAGTCGTTGTTTGTCCATCGGCGTCTAGATCGTAAATTCGCGGCGCGCGAACGCCTTCCAGCCGGCGACCGTTCCGAAGACGGTCAACCCGAGGAACACGGTCATCGAGATCCATTCGAGCTGGAAATCGGTCTTCAGAATCTCCACCGGATCGGCGAACGTGAACGGGGTGATGTATTTGAGCAGATCCAGGACCTCGTTTTGCGTCATCATCGCGATCGTATAGATGACGTACAGGACGAAGGGGATCGCGATCGCCGCCATCGGCTTCTGGTTGGGCTTCAAGAGCGCGGCCATCGCGAAGCAGAGCCACGCGAAGACGAGGAAGACGAGGGTGTTGAGAACCGAGAAGAGAATAAACGGCGGATAGTCGATCGGTTCGTCGATAATCAAAAAGCCGATGTAGCTGAAGAGTGCGGTCACGCCGCAGAGGAAGACGACCTCGAGGGTGACGCGCAGCAGTTTCGTGCAATAGAAGGTCATCCGCGACAGCGGCAGCGAGTACAGCGACTCCGCCGTCTTTTCGCGTTCGTCGCGGTTGATCGCGCCGAACCCCTGCAGTGCCGCGAAGAGCGAACCGAAGAGTTGCAGCATCATCGCCCCCTCGGTCGCGTAGTACTCGACGATCGTATCGGGGATTCCGCCAAAAGCGGCCATCAAGTCGTAGAATTCGGGGGGAATCGCCGCGTACATGTCGATCACGAGCGGATAGATGGCGATCACCATGACAAGCGATGCGGAAATCGCGAGGGTCCAGATCAGGACGCCCTTGTAGCTGCGTCGGAGTTCCATCGCAAGCAGGGTGCCATCAAACAGTTTCATCGTTCGTTCCCCCTCTTGTAGTGTCCGATGAAGATCTCTTCCAAGGTGGCGTCGCGGATCACGACGTCGGTGAGATTCGCGCCGGCAAGCAAATTGAGCAGAGGCGCCGTCTCGCCGCGGTATTCGAAGTACGATTCGCGGTCGTTTCCGCCGTTCTTCTGTAACCCCGGCAGGACGAGGTCGGCCGCGGAAGCGACGACGAGACGCTTGTGCTTCTGCTTGACGAGATCGGCGATCGTCGTCACGAGCAGGATCTTGCCATCCTTGACGAGGGCGACGCGGTCGCACACCTTCTCGACTTCGGTGAGGTTGTGGGAGGACAGGAAAACGGTCGTGCCGCGCTTCTGTTCCTCGCGCAAGAGATCGAGGAAGATCCGCTGGACGAGCGGGTCGAGCCCGGTCGTCGGTTCGTCGAGGACGAGCAATTGCGGACGGTGGAGCATCGATGCGACGATCCCGACCTTCTTGCGGTTGCCAAACGAAAGCGCGTCGATCCGCTTGTCGAGGTCGAGGTCGAGAATCGCTGCCAGCTCGCGCATCCTGATATCATCGCAGCCGCGTTCGCGGGCGAAGAAGGAAAGGACCGTGCGGACCTTCAATTCGGGATAGTAGAATGATTCCCCAGGCATGTATCCGATGTCTTTGTTGATGGCGGCCGAGTCGGGTCCGGGAGTCTTCCCGAGCACCGAAACGGATCCGGAGGTCGACTGGATGAGACCGGCGAGAATGCGGATGAAGGTCGTCTTGCCGGATCCGTTGGGACCGACGAAGCCGTAGATTTCCCCTGCGCGGACCGCGAGCGTCGCGTCTTCGAGACCGCGTGCCTGACCGTAGTACTTCTTCAGATTGACTGATGTGATGACATCCAAAGGAACACCTGCCGTGATGTGACTTGCCTTCATTGTATCACAGCATCCCGTTTCGGAAGCCGTTCCGTTAAAAAATCCCAATAACGGGATGCATTGACCGTAATTTCATCGCATTCCGAAAGACGCATTGTTTCGACAGGCTTGTTTTGATATAATCAAAGCGAAAACGAAAGGCGGTAATCCCCCATGTGGATTGCGCACATCTGTTTTTCACCCTGCGGCGAAACGAAACGGATCGCCGACCATTTCTATCGGAAATGCGGCGGCGTCTTCTACGACTTCACCGATCCCGCCGTCCGCGACGGCTTCGATCTGACCGTCCGCTATCAATTGATCGTACTCTCGCTTCCCGTGTATTCCGAATCGATCCCGGACGTGATGAAACCCTGGCTGAAGCGATTCCATGCGGATCGCTACGTCCTGAACCTCGCCTATGGCGGAAAAGCGTGGGGCGACGCCGCGGCGATCGCGGCCGAATGCGTCGGCATCGACAAGGTGATCGCCTGGAGCGTGACGGCCGTCAAGCACTGCTACTGCGAAGGAGCGGTCGAGATCGACTTTTCGCTTTACGATCCGATCATCGCGAAAATCAACGGCGGCGAATTGACCCCCTGTCCCGTCCAGCACGTCCGGTCCAATCCGTTCGCGCACTTCTTTCCCAAAAAACGCGCGCGCTTCAACGTCGCGATCTCGATCGATTTGACGAAGTGCGTCCACTGCGGCGAATGCGTGAAGAAATGCCCGGTGAAGGCGATCACGCCCGAACCGGCCATCACCAAGGAGTGCATCCGCTGCGGGCTGTGCCCGAAGCTCTGTCCCGTCGGGGCGATCAAGTGGACGATGTCGCCTTTGCTCGTCAATTATCTCAAAAATAGAAAAACGGCCGGCGCGGTGATTCGAACGCGCTAGCCGTTTTATTATTCGAGGTCTGTGTCCAACAAAGCGAAAAGCCGGTCGATCTCCGCCGTCACGGCGGGATCCTGGGCGGCGAGCGTCTGTGCGACGTCATAGCCTTCGATCACCACGTAGGACAGGATCCGCTCGATCGGAGCGCCGCGAAAGCGGGCGTCGGCGGATGTGTTCGCCCAGGTCCAGGCGAGGATCACCGTGCCCGGCGCAAACGCAAGGATATCGGGGAACCCGTGCGCCGACGTGAGAAGGCCGGTCGAGGTCGCGCCATAGACGAGCGGAAGCGCGTCGTCGTATCCCGGCCAGGCGGCGCGCAGGAGCCGGCTTTCATACAGGGTGTAGTCGAGCGGCTCGGTCATCTGCCACGGATTGAGGGCGTGATAGTCTTTGCGCGTGCCGTCGTCCTCGATTTCCAGAAGTGTGACGTTCCACCCTTGTTCATTTCCCGGGGAAACGTCTGAGAGCATGAGCTGCAGGTCGTTCTCCAGGTCATGGGTCGTGATGTACTCGACGATCATCAGGCGGTTCATGGCGTGCACGAGGACGTTTTGGAACACGAGCGTGATGATGAGAAAGAGGACGGAGACAAAGAGGAAGACGACCCGTCGACCTTCTTTATCCCGTTTCTTTTTTTGTGTGAACAGAACCGCCGAGACGGTCGAAAGTATGATGGCGACGCCGAAAAAGATGAATGTGACGATTCTTGCGAAGAGAAGCGGTTCCATCAGCGTTCTTTGCCTTCCGTTGACCCAAGCGGCGCAAGATACGCTTCCATGATCGCGCATTCGGGAACGCGCGTTAGCGAAAAGCCGAGATGGTGTTCCATTTCCCTTTTCGCCTCTTCGCGGGTGACGTTGCCCTCCCGCGATGCGATCGCCAGTTCGACCGCCGAGAACGGGATCACCGTCGACTTCATCTCGCGGAAGCGGATGAACTGCGTGTATTCCTTGCACTTTTCGATTTTGCAGGAGGTATGAAGCCCTTTTTCCAGCGAAGCGGGACCGACCCAGCCGATTCTTTCGGTCATCAGCGTCTTCACCTTCGCCCAGTCGTAGCCCTCGGCCGCGTCGTCCATGTCGATATGGACCATCGCCGGGATCCGTCCGGTCCAGGCCGATCGGCGAATCGCCCGGCGGAACGGCTTGAGCAGTCCGGGGATCATCCGCATCGAAGTCATCGCGTCGTCCTGAAGCGGATTCACATACCCCGACCAGCGCTTCAGTTTCGGTTCGCCGTATGCCAGCGCCCGCATCGCGAAGAGGGTCTCGGCCTGACCGCGCCGCAACGGTTTTCTGAGCGTCAGGACGCGCAGGATGTTGATGGCGACCGACAGCGCGCGATGCGCGCGCTCGTCGTACGCCGAAAGCGGCGCGATATGCTGAAACCAGAGGTTTTTCATCTGGACCGGCTCGTTTCCCAAGACGAGATAGGGAATTCCCAACTCGACGAGTTCGGGATAGAACATGACATAGGCGAGCGACGGACAGGCGCAGGTGTTGCCGGACAGCCCGTAGAGTTTATCGTACATCTTGCGCAGGTCAGCGTCATTCACTTTGCGGATGACGAATTCGGCGGTCGGGACAAGTTTCTTCGCATTTTCGATCGAGGCCCGGGCGGAATCCGACATGTAGGGGATCTCCCAGGTGAGGGCGAGGACGCGGAGCTTGAGATCGTTGGCGAGATGGTGGAGCAGATAGGACGAATCCTTCCCGCCGGTATAGAAGAGGGCGACGTCGAAGCGGCCGTTTGGATTCTTCTTCACCGTTTCGATCAACGGCAGGACGCTCTTGATTTTTGGAAGAACCGCGGCGTTCTGACAAATCGGACACTGCCCTTTTGCGTCGAACTCGAGGCCGGGGATCATGAAGTCGTTGGCCACGCAGGAAACGCAGAAACGGGCCTCCTTGTAGGATCCGACGAGCGGCTTGAGCTGTGGCTCGAAAACGACGATGCCGTCGCGCACGAGGCTTGCGAGGATCTTCGTCTCGGCGGGATCCAGTTCCTTGGGAAGGCGTCCGAGGACTTCCGCTTGGCGCTTGGACAACCTGAGGATGTTGTGGGTCGTGTAGGGGGCGTTGCGCATCCCGTAGTAGACGAGTTTCAATCCATCCGCTTTCCAGCGGTTCTGCAGATGTCGGATCATCCTTGGCCTCCCTCGATGGACGGGATCATTTGACGCGGATGAGATCGATCAGGGCGGGCAGGTCGATCTTTTCGATGCCCGCTTCGACGGTGATCCCGAAGCGCGTCTTTTTCATCAGTTCGAAGAGTTCCTTGTCGCCGATGAGCATCACGTTGATCAGGCGCTTCGCGGCTTCGCGGGCATCCTTGGTGATCGAGGAATTCGAGATGATGATGCACTTGTCCGCATTGCGGATGTGCATCACGCCGACGTACTCGCGCAAAATCTTCATCGAGATCGAGGGCTTGTCGTTCTTCTTCGTCTTCGCCTGCATCATCACCTGTTCGCGGAAGCCGACGGCGTCCTCGATCAAAAACTCGCCGTCGACGCCTTCGTCGTCCGGACCGGGAGCGTAATGTTCGCGAATGATCGCGGACCCGTAGAGTTTCTTGATCAGCATGAACGAAAACGTTTCGAAGAATTCCTCGCCCTCGCCGAACAGATGGCTGATCGCCGCGATCAGATGGCGGTCATAGGTTTCCTTCGTGATCTTCCCCGTGACGCACTGGGCGTGCTTGACGAAGGTCTCGCGGATCAGCCGGTCGATCGACTCGATCGGGAAGACGGGACCGACGGGCGGCAGTTCGATGACGGACGACTTCTTGACCTTGATCGGCTTCGGTTTGACGGGTTTTTGCACAGGGGCGACCGCCTTGACGAGGGCAACGGGAGTTTCGGCCGCGGCGATGATTTCCGGTTTGCGGTTCAGGATCTTCTCCTTGACGACTTTCGCGCGTTCGAGTTCGGCGCGGACCGTGTCATAGACGACATCCGCTGCGGCATCCTGCAGTTCCGGATGGTTCTTGAGGACGGCGCCGGTCAAACTCCGCAGCACCCCGGCGAGCGATTCGGGATCGCTGTCGTTTGCCTCGGCGGGGGACAAAAAGCCCGCGAGGATGCGTTCGGTCAGCGCCTTGCGGACGCGCATCGCCTTCGTCTTCGCGGACGGTTCGGCTTCGGGCTTCGTCGCGTTGACGATACTCACGGCGGGGATGACGGGTTCGTCGACGGCTTTCTTGACGGGCTTGACGGCCGGTTTGGCCGGTTTCTTTTTCGGCGCTTCGACGGGTGTCGGCGCCGCCGCTTCGATGGCGATGACGGAAAGCTTGTTCTCGGCGTCGATCGCGATCTGTTTGTCGTTCACGAGTTCGCTCACGATCATCCCGATATAGCTCTTCGCCTTCGAATAGTTGCCTGAGGGAACGTTGTCCTTGATGTCTTCGGGCGTCACATGGAGCGCCTCGTACGCGGGGGCGAAGATCAGCTTGCGCTCGATCTTGCCTTTGGTCTTCAAAAACGCGAGGACGGCGGTTTCGATGTTGGTTCTCGTTTCCTGGTTGAATGAATCCATGTAGGCACCCCTTTATTCGATCCATGACGGACGGATTGTTTCGGCTTCTTCAATTCATTGTAACACAGAACGAAATTAGATACATCTTCAATTCAAAAAACAGTCCGGACCATTCCGGACTGTTTCGCTCCATCATGACACGTCATTACTTGACGTCATTCGTCATCGTCCTCGGTGGGACCCTGAAACTTTTCATTGTTTGGATTCATCTGCTCGGAATGGTTGTCCTCGCCGGCCTGATGGGCCGTGCTGTTGGGATTGTTCTGATTCGCGTAGTGGTCGAGTTCCTGTTGCGTGTGGGTATGGCCGGAAACCCCGCCGCCGCCACCGTGTCCTTTCAACATCGTATCGCCTCCTTCTTTATCATAATACGACACGAAATGATATTCAAGTGCACGAACGACATAATTGCGCATCAAAACCGAAAGATGATTGACAAGGAGAGTCAAAACGGCAAAAAGCATCCAAAAAGACGATTCGGACCGATCCGGATCGTCTTGTTTCATGGTTGAGCATCGCGCGACCGCGTCGGTTCCGATCTACTTCTTCGTCAAATGCCTGGTGACCCGGAGTGCGAACAGCATAAGGATTCCGAAGAAGCCGATCAAGCCGGGGATCATCACGACCCCGAAGGCGTCGAGGGCGTCGACATTTGACGTCAGAAACATCACGAACGCGAAGATGGCAAGGAAGATGCAGAACGCTCCGCCGAGGAGCGCGAGGATGTCGATCAGGATGCTGAATCTGGCTTCAAACCAGTCGATGAAGCGATTCAAGGTGCTTTTCATGAAGTCATTCCTTTCCGATACCGTCTCTCAGCGAAGGTTATTCGGTCGTTTCCCGAATCCGTTTGGCGATCCGGATGCCTTTGGGCAACCGTCTGACGATGACGTCGAGGGCGCGATAGAGCAAGGTCGCGAGCGTGCAACTCGAAAGGATGGCGAGATACATGAAGAGGACATACAGGCTCTGGGCGAAGAAGGGACCGATCGCTTCGCCGAGGGCGAGACGGACGGCCTCGATCGGGGGGAAGCTGCAGAACAGAAAACTCATGAAATTGACCTCGATGATGTTTGCGAGCGGTCCGGCGATGGCGGCGTAGATCGTGATCATCGTGAAGAGCCGGAGCGCATCCTTCTTCGTTTCGGGCTCATGCATCTCGAGGGCGACGAACAGGATGAAGTAGAGCACGATCGCATAATGGTAGGTGACCGTATGGAAACTGCCGAAATCGGTAAAATAGCCGTTCGCCGCGTCGCCGAACACGGTCATCGGGAAGAACAGCATCCCGATCGTCGTCATTCCCGAGGCGATTCCGGCGATCGGCCGCATCGTGCGGGAAAACGCGCCGGACGTGAAGTGCGCGAGCGGAAAAAGGAGCAAAAAGACGCTCGAGAAATGGAGCGGAATCGAATACAGGCCGTAGGGTCCCGGGACGAAGTCGCGGTACTGCTTGATCAGTTCGAGGAAAACCAGCGACGCGGCGATCACGACAAACGGAATGTTGCGGATCCGCGTTTCCTTCGCGCCGATCACGAGCCGAAGAAACAACGCAAAAACGATCATCATGATGACCGTGGGAATCAGTGTCTTTAGATTCGTCTCAGACCAGAGAAGGCCATCAAATGACGTGGGGGACATGGCTCACCTATGCGAAACAGTTGCCTCTATTTCCATTATATCGTATAGCGGTCGACATCGCAATCAAAACCGCATCACGATATCTACACAATATATTCATTATTCGACGCGCCGCGTCGAGAAGAGAATCACATCGTCCTCGATCGTGAAGATGAAGAACGCGGACCGGTGCACGGTGACGATCTGTTCGAGCCTTTCGCCGCCGACCTCGCTTGTCCGCACCGTGGTTTCCGAGAGGCGGATCACGATCAATCCCCGCGTGAACGCAAGATCGGAAAAATCGACGGAAAGCGTCAACGACTGCCGGTAGGAGACCCGGCCGAACAGCGGCAGTCCGACGTCGCAGCGATTCGCTTCCGACAGGAATGCGGTGCCTTCGAAGTGGCGTTCGCTCAAGACGACGCGTTCGCCGGGATCGATCGCGTCGCCGACATCGGATGTCAAAAACACCTCGAGCGTATGGCCGAGGAGATTCACCGAGTCGAAATCATCGGGATAGGCGTGACCGTAGCGGAAGGTGATATCGACCTCTTCGTCGGTCGAGGAACGCATCGCCGCAAGTTCGATCGCGACATGGATGGGAGCGCCGGACCCCGCTTCGGAAGCGGACGCACCGCGGAAGGAACAGGCACAGACGCCAAGGCAAAGCGCCATGACGATGATTGCGAGACGCGTTTTCCGCATGGTCTTCCTCCTTCCGTGTCGGTTCATTGAGTTCTTTGGAACCCAGCTCGCTTCCGCCGGCAAAAGCACGTCGTCGGAGCTGTCCGAGAGCATCCGAATCCGTCCCTTCCATTGTATCACAAGGGACCTCGGGACGTAAACGGACGCATGTGCGAAAATGAACGAGCATACATCTGTTTTTTGGCTATTTTGAGAGATTATCATCACTTGTGGACTTATGCTTGTTTTTCCCCCCATAAGAGCATATAATGATAAGATATGGTATGAGTTTTTAACCATTCAAAACGCATCATACGCAACGAATCACCATCTGCAACATGGGCACACGAAGTGCATAAAAACGAGTACGGGAAGACGGAGGGATCAAAGACGATGGACCAATCGAACGGCAAGATGACGCGGACCGACATCTGCGCACAATTGTTCAAAAACCATCCGGACATCATCTATCTCATCGATCCCGAAACGTCGGCGATCATCGAATGCAACGAAGCGGCCTGCAACTTCTACGGCTATTCGCACGAAGCGATGCTGACGAAACACGCAAGCGACATCAACACTCTCGGCGAGGAACAGATCGCCGCGGAAATCGTCTTGGCCCTGCTGCAAAAACAGAAACAGTTCTATTTCAAGCACCGTCTCGCCGACGGGTCCATCCGCAACGTCAGTCTCGTGTCCAGTCCCCTGACGATCGACGCGAAAGCCCTGCTTTTCGTCACCGTCCGCGACATCACCGACGAAATCGCCGTAACGGAGGAACAGACCCGGGATACCGTCCGGCTCGAAGCGATGATCGCGGATAAAACCTACGACCTCGAGCAGCAGCTCGGCTATCAGAACGCGATGATCGAAAGCATCCCGGGACTTTGGTACGTCTTCGAACGCACCGGCCTGATGATCCGCTGGAACAAGAACTTCGAAACGATCACCGGATATACGCCCGACGAATTGAAAAGGATGACGATCGCCGACTTTTTCAGTCCGGCGGATGTGCTCCGGGTCGACGCGGCGATCGAGCGGATCTTCACCGCGCGCGTCGCCGACCTGGAAGCGCCGTTCCGTCTGAAAAGCGGCGAGATGCGGGTGTTCCGCTTCACCGGCGTGCCGCTCTTTCTGAATCAGGTGGCCTACGTCACCGGCGTCGGGATGGATGTCACGCTCCAGCGTGCGGATGAACAAAAACTCCGGGAATCCGAGGCGCTGATGAACCTCTTCTTCCAGCAGTCGCTCACCGGCTTCTTCATCATGATGCTCGACAACCCGATCGTCTGGGACGATTCCGTCGACAAGGAAGCGGCGCTCGATGAATTGCTTTACCATCAGCGTGTGACCAACGTCAACCAGGCGATGCTCGCGCAGTACGGGATGGCGCGGGAACAGTTCCTGAACAAAACCCCCGCCGACCTGTTCGCGCACAACCTCGCGCAAGGTCGCGATGTCTTTCGCACGTTGTTCGACCGGGGGCGTCTGCACGTCTACACCGACGAGCGCGACGCCGACGGAAAGAGCATCCTGATCGAAGGCGACTATATCTGCCTCTATGACGCGCAAGGAAGCGTCATCGGCCATTTCGGCAACCAGCTCGACGTCACGGAACGGATCGCAAGCGAACTCGAAGTCAAGCGCGCGCACACGCTTCTGCGTTCGAGCCTCGAGAGTCCGAAAGACCTGATCATCCTCGCGATCGACAAGAACTACGACTATCTCTACTTCAACCAGGCCCACAAGACCGTGATGAAGCATGCGTATGGAACCGACATCACGATCGGATCGAACCTGCTTTCCGCCGTCACCTCGGAAATCGACAGAATCAACTCCAGGAAAAACTACGACCTGGCGATGACGGGTGTCTCCCATACGACCGTCGAGGAATACGGCGATGTCGTCGTCAACTATTACGAATCCTATTACAATCCGATCAGGGACGACGACGGAAACATCATCGGCGCGACCGCCTTCGCCCGCGACATCACGGAGCGGATCACCGAGCAGCACCGCCTCCGCGACAGCGAAGCACGGCTTTCCGAAGCCCAGGAAATCACCCATCTCGGCAGCTGGGACCTCTTGCTTGGATTGAACCGAGTCTGGGCCTCCGCGGAAGCCTACCGGATTTACGGGATCGCCCAGAACGCGGCGTTTCTGCCGCTCGAATCCGTCCAGGCCCTGGTGCTTCCCCCCTACCGCGCGGCGATGGATGCGGCCCTCAGGGATCTCATCGCCGCCAACGTCAAGTACGATATCGAGTTCGGCATCCGCCGGGCGGACAACGGCAAGATCAGTTACATCCGTTCGGTCGCCCGCCTGATCCGCGACGACGCCAATCGGCCGATCAAGATCGTCGGCACGATCCAGGACATCACCGAACGCAAAATGATGGAAATGGAACTCCAAAAAGAGAAGGAAACGGTCCTCGCCACGCTTCAGTCGATCGGCGACGGCGTTATCTCGACGGATGCCTCAGGCGTCATCACCGCGCTCAACCTGGCCGCCGAAACGATCACCGGATGGAAAAACAGCGACGCCGTCGGAAAGCCGTTTGATTCCGTCTTTCATGTGATGAGCGAATCGACGCGGATCATCGCCGTCGATCCGATCCAACGGGTCCTCGACACGAAGCAATCGTTCGAACTGTCGAACCATACGATTTTGACCGCGAAAGACGGGAC
>DMTN01000019.1 GCA_003477305.1 Acholeplasmatales bacterium
TGTTCTGCGTCGTCATGACGCTGAACTTCTTCATCCCGCGGCTCGGCGTCGACGATCCCGCCGAACGCTACTATCCGCCGCAGGGCAACATGTCGGAAATCGAGTATGAAATCGTCAAGCAGGTGACGCGCGAGCAGTACGGCTTCGACGTCCCGCCGTTCCAACAGTATCTCAACTATATCGACGATTTGCTTCATTTCGATCTCGGGACGTCGTTCCGGTCCGGATCGCCGCGCGTCAGCGACCTGATCGCGGAGCGGTTGCCCTGGACCCTCGTGCTCTCTGTCACCAACCTCATCATCAGTCTTTTCATCGGCGTCTCGATCGGTTCGATCGCGGCGTGGAAGCGGGGCCGCTGGCAGGATACGCTTCTGCTCAACGCCTCGACCTTCACGACGGCGCTCCCCGCCTTCTTCCTCGCCCTCATTCTTACTTTCTATCTGGGTTTTGAACTCGAATGGTTCCCCGCCTACACCAATCCGAACATGATCTCGCAGTTCGACTGGAGCTGGGATGCGATCCGGGTCGTCATGTACAACGCCGCTTTGCCGATCATCAGCATGTCGATCGGCGGCATCATCGGCTATGGCCAGAGCACGCGCAACAGCGTGATCGCCGTGACCAACGAGGACTTCATCCTGACCGCCCGCGCCAAGGGGCTTTCGCACAACGCCGTGCTTTATAAGCATACGCTTAGAAACGCGATGCTGCCGATCGTCACGTCGCTCGGCATGAGCATCAGCGGTCTCATCGGCGGCGCCGTCATCATCGAGCAGATCTTCAACTGGAATGGCATGGGAACCTTGTTTCTGGAAGCCAACAGCACCAACGACTATCCGTTGATGATGGGGATCATGCTGTTCATGTCGACGTTCGCGATCGTCGCGAACCTCGTCACCGAACTCCTCTACAGCCTGCTCGACCCGCGCGTCACGGTGGGTGAACGGCGATGACTCCGATGACGAAACTCACATTGCGGCAAATCACGCAAGCCGCGGTCCGTCCGTTCAAACCGTTCGTCGGGTTCCTCGGCAAACTCTGGAAACATCCGAAAGGCCGGATCGGCTTGATCGTCCTCGCCGTCCTCGTCATCTGCGCCGTGTTTGCGCCCCTGATCGCCCCGTATGATCCGTACGACGTCACCGAGCGCGCCGCCAAGGGCCTCGCGCCGAGCTGGGAGCATCTGCTCGGGACGACGATCACGACCGGCCAGGACATCTTCAGCATGCTGATCTATGGCACGCGCGTCTCGCTCATGATCGGCATCATCACCGGGATCTCGATCGCCTTCATCGGCGCGATCATGGGCATCCTCGCCGGCTACGTCGGCGGCATGGTCGACACGGTCATCATGCGCGTCGTCGACATCATGCTCGTGATCCCGACGCTGCCGCTCATCATCGTCCTCACGAACATCTTCGGCAAGACGTATTTCATGATCATCGTCATCTTCGCCGTCTTCGGCTGGACCGGACTCGCCCGCGTCATCCGCTCGCTCGTCCTCGTCCTCAAGAACGCCAATTACGTCAAGGCGGCCGAACTCGCCGGCGCCGGCCGCTGGCACATCATGATCAAGCACATCCTTCCCGGCGTCTCGCACTTGCTCATCATGAGCACGGCGCTCTCGTGCGCCGGCATCATGGTCGCCGAAGCCGGACTCAGCTTCCTCGGTCTGGGCGACCCGACCGCGATCAGCTGGGGCAAGATGCTCGCCGAGGCCCAAACCGGCGGCGCCTTGCTGTTCGGTCACTGGTGGTGGATCCTCGCCCCCGGCATCGGCATCTTCCTCGCCGTCTTTTCCTTCATGCGGATCGGCCTCGTCCTCGAGGAGACCTTCAATCCGCGGATGAAACAATCGAACAACATGTACAAGATCTTCAAGCATTTGAACAACACGTATCTCGACGAAGTCTTCGCTTCCATGACCGCGGAAGAACAGCCCGGCGGAACCGCCGCGCCGATCATAGAGGGATGTGACGTCCGATGAGCGACCTGATCCTGAAACTGCGGAATCTGAAAGTCGTGTTCCCCGGCGCCGCCGGCGTCTTGCGCGCCGTCGAAGGCGTCGATCTTGACATCCACCGCGGCACCTGCGTCGCCGTCGTCGGCGAATCCGGCTGCGGCAAGAGCGTCACGGCGCTGTCGATCATGCGCCTGCTCAGTTCCCCGCCCGCCGTCGTCCGCGTCGACGAGCTCAAACTCGACGGCGAGGAACTGAAGGATTATTCCGAACAGAAGATGCAGGACGTCCGCGGCAAAGACATCGCCCTGATTTTTCAGGACGCCCTCACCGCCCTCAATCCGGTCATGACGATCGGCCGCCAGATCGACGAACTCTACATCCGCCACGAACACATGTCCAAACGCGAAGCGCGCAAGTCGACCATCCTCGCGCTCAAGCTTGTCGGCGTCCCCGAACCGGAATCCCGCGCCAACGCCTTCCCGCATCAGTTGAGCGGCGGGATGCGCCAGCGCGTGTTGATCGCGATGGCGTTCGCCTGCATGCCCAAACTGATCATCGCCGACGAGCCGACGACCGCGNNCGACGTGACGATCCAGGCGCAGGTCCTCGAAGTCCTCGCCGACATGCAGAAAAAACACGACCTCTCGCTGCTTCTGATCACGCACGATCTGAGCGTGGTCGCCAACATGGCGGACGTCGTCTATGTCATGTATTGCGGCAAGGTGGTCGAGAAGGCCACCGTCGAACAGTTGTTCCGGACGCCGCATCATCCGTACACCGTCGGCTTGCTCGCGTCGGTCCCGACCCTCGCCGACAACCATCACCACTTCATCCAGATTCCCGATTGCGTCCCGCATCCGATGTTCAAACCCGCGGGATGCTATTTCAACCCGCGCTGCCCGCATGCGACCGATCGCTGCCGGACGGCGATGCCACCCTTGGAAACGGTGGAAGACGGCCGGCAGGTCCGCTGCTGGAACCGGCTGAACAGCCCCGAAGGGAGCGACCGGACATGAGCGACATTTTGTTGAATAACGANNAGGTGAAGGGCGGATTGCCGTTTGCGAAGAAGAAATGGATCCAGGCCGTCTCCCACGTCACCGTCGAGATCAAGAAGGGCGAAACGTTCGGGATCGTCGGCGAGTCCGGCTGCGGGAAGAGCACGCTCGGCAACGCGATGGTCGGCATGGTCCGACCGACGTCGGGCCACGTGATGTTCAAGGGGAAGGATCTCTTCGCCCTCGGCCGAAGCGAGTTCAAGGAAATCCGCAGAAGCATGCAGATGATTTTCCAAGACCCGTACTCGGCGCTCAATCCGCGCTTCAACGTGTTCCAGATCGTCTCCGAGCCGCTCAAGATCCGCGGCGGTGCGTCCGAAGACGAAATGAAGGCCCGCGTTGTCGAACTGCTCCAGATGGTCGGCCTGTCGGACAAGGATCTGTACCGCTACCCGTCCGATTTCTCGGGCGGCCAGCGCCAGCGGATCGGAATCGCGCGCGCCATCATCCTCGATCCGGATTTCCTCGTCTGCGACGAACCGGTATCCGCGCTCGACGTTTCCGTCCACGCGCAGATCCTGAATCTGCTCATGGACCTGCAGAAGAAGCTGCATATCACCTATGTGTTCATCTCCCATAATCTCGCCGTCGTCAAGAACGTCTGCGACCGGATGATCGTGATGTATCTCGGCAACGTGATGGAATCCGGGACGACCGAAGCGATCTACAAGAATCCGCTCCACCCTTATACCAAAGCCCTCATGTCGGCCGTGCTTGATGTCGACCTCGACCATCACCGCGAGCGGATCATCCTGCAAGGCGACATCCCGAGTCCGATCAATCCGCCGGCGGGATGCCGGTTCTGGCAGCGTTGCCCGTTTGCGATGAAGGGCTGCGCCGACCATCCGGTGAGTCTGTTCGAAGTCGAACCGGGACACCGTGTCGCCTGTCGGCTCGTCACCGGGTTCACCCCGGAAGAAGAGGCGGCCGGCTGGCATCTTCCGATCGCGCCGGCGATCGGTGAACCCGCCCGTGACTGAACCGCTCCGGAAGGAATTTCTGCTCTTCATCCTCGCCGAAATCGTGACCTTCGGAAGCATCACGCTGCTGCAGTTCGTCGATTTTCCGCTTTTTCTCTTCGTCTTGCTTGTGATGCACGGCGGCATCGTGCTGTTCATCGTCCTGCGGAAACGGTTCGCGAAAGCGGGTCTGGCGGTCAAGCCGTTTTATCAACGGACCTACCTGCTGCTCGCGTTGTTTCTTCCCATCCTCGGCTATGCGCTCGGCGCCGTCGTATTCGGCTATCCGGTCGATGAAGGCATGAAACGGACGGTGTCGCTGATCTTGGCCGGCATTGCGATCCTCGCGAGCGCGATCAACACGATCCTTTTTCGCGCGCATCTCGTGAAGCGCATCCCATCTATCAAAGCATAAAAAAAGGTACGCTCAGGGGCGTACCGTCGGTTTCTTGATGCGGTCGAAGACGATGTCATACCCTTCCGCGCCGTAGCGCAGCGACCGGTTCACCCGGCCGATCGTCGAGGTTGACGCGGCGACCTGGGTCTGGATGATCTGGGAAGACACCTTCGCGTGCAGAAGACAGGCGACCTTCAGCCGGGACGCCATATCCTGGATTTCCTTGATCGTGCAGAGGTCGTCGAAAAAACGATAGCATTCTTCCCTGGTTTTCAGGGAGAGGACGGCATCGTACAACAGATCGACGTCCGCGTTCGCGTACTTGGCTTCAAATAACATGGTCTCACGTCCTTGCGTCATGACTGGATAAAAACAGTATACCCTTGAAAAGGAGCGCTTGTCAAGGCGCTCCGCGGGTTTTCCCCTTCCGGGAAGCCGGGTTTTTCGATCGCGCGGCGTTTCGCGCCCGCGCGCGATTTCGCTTGTGGTCGGTTGGCTTTGGTGGTATCATTGTTTTGGGAAAGAAAGCGTTAACATCGATAAAAAATGCATGCGCCCGAGGTGGATCTATGGTCATGATTGATGGAAAAAGCCTGGATTTAGAAGGATTCATTCGCGTCGCACGTTTCGGCGAAATCGTTGGGATTCAGCCCGAAAGCATGTTGGAAACGACGCTCGCGCGATCGTTCGTGGAAGAAAAAGCCGCGGGCGACGCCCCGATCTACGGCATCAACACGGGATTCGGAAAGCTCTCGGACGTTCGCATCGGCAAGCAGGACGTCGCGCTGCTGCAAAAGAACCTTCTGATGAGCCACGCCTGCGGCGTCGGAAACCCGCTTTCCGTCGAGGCGGTCCGCGGGATGATGCTGCTTCGGGTCAACGCCCTGATCAAAGGCCATTCCGGCGTCCGCCCGGAAACCGTCTTGAAACTCGTCGAGATGCTGAACGCGCTCGTCACCCCCGTCGTCTATGAAAAGGGCTCGCTCGGCGCTTCCGGCGACCTCGCCCCGCTTTCACAGATGTGCCTGCCGCTGATCGGCCTCGGCGAAGTCATCGTCGGCGGCATCCGCCTGCCGGCGGCGCAGGGCATGCGCCAGGAAGGCGTCAAGCCGCTTCTCGGCCTGGAAGCGAAGGAAGGCCTCTCGCTCATCAACGGCACCCAGGCGATGACCTCGATCGGCGCGCTCGCGCTCTATGATGCGCTTCGGATCGCGCGGCAGGCGGACCTCGCCGTCGCCCTCACCTATGAAGCCCTCGGCGGTATCACCGCCGCCTTCGATCCGCGCGTCCATGCGCTCCGCGGCCAGCACGGACAGATGGACGCCGCCCGCCGCATCCTGGGAAACCTCGCGGGCAGCACCTATGTGACCAAGCCCGGCGAACGCCGGATCCAGGACGCCTATTCGCTCCGCTGCTCGCCGCAGGTACACGGTGCGAGCCTCGGCGCCTTCCGCTACATCCGGGGCATCGTCGAGGCGGAGATGAACGCCGTCACCGACAATCCGATCGTCTTCCCGGATACGGACGAGGCGGTGTCCGCGGGCAACTTCCACGGCCAGCCGCTCGCCCTCGCCTTCGACTATCTCGGCATCGCCGCGGCCGAACTTGCGAACATCTCCGAGCGCCGCATCGAACGTCTCGTCAATCCGCAGCTGTCGGAGGGGCTTCCGCCCTTCCTCGCCGCCCACAGCGGCGTCAATTCGGGGTTCATGATCGTCCAGTACTCGGCCGCCGCGCTCGTCAGCGAGAACAAGGTCCTCGCGCATCCCGCGTCGGTCGACTCGATTCCCTCCTCGGCGAACCAGGAAGACCACGTCTCGATGGGGACGATCGCCGCGCGCAAGGCGCTCGAGATCGTCGGAAACGTCCGCAAGGTGATCGCCATGGAGACGATGACCGCCTGCCAGGCGATCGACCTCCGCGCGCCCGCCGAACTCGGAACGTATACCAAGAAAGCCTATGCGGCAGTCCGTAAACGGATTCCCGTCGTCACCTGCGACGTCGTCATGTATCCGCTCCTCGAGACGGCCGACGGGATGCTGAAATCGGAAGAGTACGAGCGCGAGGTCTACGGAGGCGAACCGTGCGATGAATAGACGTCCCCCTGCCTTACGCGACATCTTTCCGGCGCTGCCGCCGATGCCCTTGTTCGAAGCGGGCATCCGCCGCGCGCCGAAGCGGGAATTCACCCTGACGGAAGCGGAAACAACCCTAGCCGTCCAAAACGCGCTTCGCTNNATGATCGACAACAACCTCGACTTCGAAACGGCCCTCTATCCCTATGAACTCGTCACCTACGGCGAGACCGGACAAGTCTGCCAGAACTGGATGCAGTACCATCTCATCTGTCAGAATCTCGAACGGATGAAGGATGACGAAACGCTCGTCGTGATGTCCGGTCACCCGCTCGGATTGTTCCCCTCGACGAAAGACGCTCCGCGCGTCACGATCACCAACGGGCTGTTGATCGGCCAGTACGACAACCAGGCGGAATGGAACCGCGCCGCCGCCCTCGGCGTAGCCAACTACGGGCAGATGACGGCCGGCGGATGGATGTACATCGGACCTCAGGGCATCGTCCACGGCACCTACTCGACGCTGTTGAACGCGGGACGCGTGAAACTCGGCGTCCCCGCCGACCAAAACCTCGCCGGCGTGCTGTTCGTCTCGTCCGGACTCGGCGGAATGTCGGGCGCCCAGGGCAAGGCGGTCAAGATCGCCGGCGGCGTCGGAATCATCGCCGAAGTCGACATTTCGCGCATCGAAACGCGCGTCAAACAGGGGTGGATCGACGCCGTCGCATCCACGCCGGAAGAAGCGTTCGCACTCGCCCGCGAAGCCGTCATCGCATGCCGTCCGCTTGCGCTCGCCTATGCCGGAAACGTCGTCGATCTGCTTGAATACGCTGTCCATCAGCAACAGAAGATCGATCTGCTCTCCGACCAGACCAGTTGTCACGCCGTCTATGATGGCGGCTACTGTCCGGTCGGCATCGACTTTTCGATGCGCACGGTTTTGCTTGCGACCGCCCCGGATCAGTTCAAAACACGCGTCGACGCGACGCTTCGCCGCCATTTTGAGGCGATTCGCGCGCTCGTCGGCCGCGGGACCTATTTCTTCGACTACGGAAACAGTTTCCTCAAGGCGGTCGCCGACGCAGGCGTCCGCGAAGTTCTGAAAAACGGGATCGACGACAAGGACGGGTTCGTCTTCCCTTCGTACGTCGAGGACATCATGGGACCGGTCCTGTTCGACTACGGCTACGGCCCGTTCCGCTGGGTCTGTCTTTCCGGTCTTGACGAAGATCTCGATGCGACCGACCGCGCGGCGATGGAGTGCATCGATCCGACGCGCCGCTTCCAGGACAAGGACAACTACGAATGGATCCGCGATGCGAAACAAAACGCGCTCGTCGTCGGCACGAAGGCCCGCATCCTCTATCAGGACGCCGAAGGTCGGACGAAGATCGCGCTGCGGATGAACGAACTGGTGAAGCTCGGCGCGATCGGTCCGATCATGATCGGCCGCGACCATCATGACTGCGGCGGGACGGATTCGCCGTTCCGCGAAACATCAAACATCAAGGACGGCTCGAACGTGATGGCCGACATGGCGACGCAGGTCGCCCTCGGCAACGCCGCCCGCGGGATGACGATAGTCGCGCTGCACAACGGCGGCGGCGTCGGGATTGGGAAAGCCCTGAACGGCGGCTTCGGACTCGTCCTCGACGGATCGAGGCGCGTCGACCGGATTCTCAAGACGGCCGTGATGGCCGACGTGAGTGTCGGCGTCGCGCGTCGCGCCTGGGCGGGCAATCCGGCGTCGATCGCAACGATCGAGGCATACAACGAAACGCAATCCGGCCTCGCGCTTTTACCCACTCCTTCCCACCAAGAAACGATCGCGGATCTGGTCCGCGCAGTGTATCGCAAAGGCGGAAAATGACATGAAAAAAATCATCGAATGCGTTCCCAACATCAGCGAGGGACGCGACCAGGCGAAAATCGACCGGATCGTCGCGAAACTCAAGGACAAACCCGGGTTCTCGCTCATTTCGGCAGAACCGGACAAGGACTACAACCGCACCGTGATCACCGTCATCGGCGATCCCGTCGCGATCGCCGATGCGATTCCCGACTTTGTCGCGGAAGCCATCGCCTTGATCGACCTCAACCGCCACACCGGCGAACATCCGCGGATGGGCGCCGTCGACGTGATTCCGTTCGTCCCGATTTCGGGCATCGAGATCGAGGAATGCGTGAAGATCGCCGAAGACGTCGCCTCGATCGTCTCGGCGCGTTTCGACATTCCCGTCTTCCTCTATGCCAAAGCCGCCCGTCGTCCCGAACGGATCCTCCTCCCCGATATCCGCAAGGGTGAGTTCGAAGGGATGAAAGAAAAAATCAAGGATCCGCTCTGGACGCCCGATTTCGGCCCCGCCGAGATCCATCCGACCTTCGGCGCCGTCGCCATCGGCGCACGCATGCCCTTGGTCGCTTTCAATGTCGATCTCGCGACGGCGGAAGAAAAACCGGCGAAAGACATCTCCCGCTATCTCCGCGGTTCCTCCGGCGGCTATCAGTTCGTCCAGGCCGGTCCGGCCTATCTCGAACAGCGCGGCCACTACCAGGTCACGATGAACATCCTCGACCATACGAAGAACCCGATCTACCGCATCTATGAAGCCGTCAAGATGGAAGCGAAGCGCTTCAAGGTCGAGATCACCGGCTGCGAACTGGTCGGGCTCGTTCCCGCCGCCGCCATCGTCGAGTCGCTTCGCTACTACCGTCAACCCGAAGGCAAGAAAACGCCTGAGGACATGCCGTTCGAGGAACTCGCCCAAGAAGCGATCAAACGGCTCGGCCTGCGCGACTTTGATGCGAAGAAAATCATCGAGGCGAATCTTCCGGGAGCCGTGAAGTGAACGCCGGGCTCGTCGTCCGAAACATCGGCGAGCTCTGGACGACGCATCATCTTCCGCCCGTTCGAGGCGCCGCGATGAACGACGTCACGGTGTTGAAGGACGCTTTCATCGCCGTGAACAACGGCCTCATCGTCGGCTTTGGAAGCGGATCCGGAGATGCCTTCGTCGGCCCGGTTACGGAGATCCGCGACGCCTGTCGCATGGTCCTGACGCCGGGACTCGTCGACGGTCATACGCATCTGGTTCACGCCGGTTCGCGCGAACATGAATTCGCCCTCAAACTCCAGGGAGTTCCGTATCTGGAGATTCTCAAGCGGGGCGGCGGGATCCTCTCGACCGTCGCCGCGACCCGCGCCGCCTCTTTCGACGAACTCTATGACCAGGCGCGCAAATCGCTTCTCCGCATGCTGGCATTCGGCGTCACCACCGTCGAAGCCAAGAGCGGTTACGGGCTGGAACCGAAGAGCGAACGGAAAATCCTCAAAGTCATCGAAAAACTCAATGAAACACAGGCCGTCACGTTGATCCCGACCGCGATGGGCGCCCACGCGATTCCCGCCGAGTACGCGTTCGATCGCGAGGGATATGTCGCAACCGTCCTCGCCGATCTGGAAACGATCCGGCTCGACGGCCTCGCCGAAAGCGTCGACGTCTTCTGCGAAGCCGGCGTCTTCACCGTATCCGAAACCAAGCGCATCCTGATGCGGGCGAAGGAACTCGGATTTGCGATCCGCGTCCATGCGGACGAAATCGTCTCGACCGGCGGCGCAGGGCTCGCGGCCGAACTCGGCTGCGCCTCCGCCGACCATCTGATGGCGATCAACGACAAGGACATCCTCGCCCTCGCCGGATCCGACACCGTCGCCAACCTGCTTCCCGGCACGTCCTTCTATCTTGGCCACGACTACGCCCCGGCGCGCAGACTGATCGCGGCGAACATCGCCGTCGGGATCGCCTCCGACTACAATCCCGGCAGCTGTCCCTCGGAGAACTTCCAGTTCACCCTGCAATTGGCCGCGAACCAGATGAAGATGACGCCGTCCGAAGTCCTCACGGCCGCGACGATCAATCCCGGCTATCACCTCGGCAAATCCGATCGGATCGGATCGATCGCCATCGGCAAGGACGCCGATTTCGTCCTCTTCGACGTGCCGAACTTCGACTATGTGCTCTACCATTTCGGCGTGAACCTCGTCGTCGACGTGTATAAAAAAGGCCGCCGCGTGATCGCGGACGGCCGCCTTGTGAAGGAGTGATTCCGATGGAACTGATCGAAAAGAAAGTGATGGATTTGTTGGATGATTTCGCCTCCGAAACCCCCGCTCCGGGCGGTGGATCGGCTTCGGCGCTTTCGGCCTCGATGGGCGCCGCGCTGGTCTGCATGGTCGGGAAACTAACCGTCGGGAAGAAGAAGTTTTTATTGCTTCCGGATGCGGATCGGTCGCATTTCATCGGCGCGGTCGCATCCTTCGAACCGCTCCGGATCAAACTTGCCTTGCTTGTCGACGAAGACGCGAAAAGCTTCGACGGCGTGATGGCCGGGTATCGTATGCCGAAAACGACGGAAGCGGAAGCGGCATCGCGAACCCAGGCGATCGAAACCGCGCTGCGCGGCGCGATCGCGATTCCGATGAAGACCGCCGAACTGGCGGCGGCGGGAATCGCGAAACTCGATGGGATCCTGGCGCATGCGAACAAGTCCTGCCTCTCCGATCTCGGGAGCGCGGCGATGCTTCTTTCGGCCGGACTCGCGGGGGCGACGATGAACGTCGAGATCAATCTCGGCGGACTGTCCGACGAAACGGAAAAACAGGGATACCGGGATCAGCTCGCCGCGTTTGCGGCGCTGCGCTCGGAAGCCGAGCGGATCGTCTCGGCAATCCGCGGATCCTGAACGAAAAACGAACGCCGTCCGACCGGACGGCGTTCGCTGTTTCAGACGTTCTGTTGCTTGAAGGCGATGTGGGCGATCCAGAGCAGTCCGGCCGACATCCCGAGATGGAGCAGGACGGCGACGGTGAAGGCAAGGTTCCATCCCTGCATGTGAAAGTCGAGCGACAGGAGCGGGACCCCCGAAGCGAGCCGTTCCGGATCGATCGTGTTGTAGATCGAGTAGTCGGAGGTGAGGATCGATGCATAGATGCCTCCGGCGACGAAGTAGAATCCGGCCGGGATCAGCAAGCCCGCGACGAACGAACGGAGCAGGACGCCGAGACTGGCCGACAGGGCGATCAGGAAGATCATCCCGACCCAGATCGAGGCGATCCGGACACCTAGGAGCGCAAGCGGCGTGACGGAGATGAAGGAATGGGCCGTCCGGACGAGGATCGGCGCGGAGCCGATGCCGTAGATCGCGCTGATCGCAAGGGCGATCGCGCCGGTCAACAGCACCGCAAGGGCGGTTTCCACGATCATGCTGAGGATTTTGCCGAGGAGGATGTCGCGTCGACCGACCGGGGCGGCGACGAGGGTGCGGATCGTTCCGGTCCGATATTCCATCGCCAGCGAGGAAGCGCCGAGGAAAACGGCGTAGGCATAGAGCAGATAGCGGAGGACAAGCAGGGTCATGAAGGCGAAACTTTCACCGCGGATGATGTTGCTCGGCTGGAAGACGTCGGTCGGTTCAAGGTAGTCCTGGGCGAGGGTTCCGGTTTCGAGATAGAACAGAAGCAGCGCCCGTTCGCCCTCATAGGCGGTTCGGACCGAGTCCGGCGCGCCGACGAGTTCGGCCTGGAAGATGAGATCGTCGAGGACGATGACGCGCTCTGCATAGCGTTCCGCCTCCGCCAGACGGTATGCATCCGGCAAATCCTCGCCGGGCAAGGTGACCTCATATTGGTCATTGGATCCGTACGCGATGTCGTACATGCCCCACGCGAAACCAAAGAACACGAGGAGCGTCATGACGACGGAAAGCATCCGGATGATGTTGCGGGTCGTGCGGTAGCGCTCGTAGCGGAAGACGGATAGAATGTTCTTCATTGCGCCTTCCCCCCTCCGGTGACTGCCGCGAGGAATGTCGTTTCGAGATTTTCGATGCCCTCGCGCGGCCGATCGAGGACGATCTGACCTAGGTCGATGATCACGATCCGGGTACAGAAGTGTTCGATTTCGGCCAGCACATGGCTCGAGACGATGGCCGCACCGCCGCGAGCGGCGAACGCGACGATCGCGTCGCGGATCCGTTTCGCCGCGACCGGATCNNACAGCGGTTCGTCGAGCAAAAGCAGGCGGGGATGTCCGAGGATCGCCTGGGCGAAGTGAAGACGCTGCTTCATCCCGATCGAGTATTTCTTCACCGCATAACCGAACTTGTCCTCAAGACCGACGGTTTCGATCGCCGTCAGCATGTCCTGCTTGGTCACGCCGGGACGGATGATGCCGGCGAGCTGCATGTTCTGCCAGCCGGTGAGTTCAAGATGGAACGCCGGCGACTCGATCATCGCGCCGACCAGCGTGGCGGCGCCGACATGGTCGCGCTCGACGTCGATTCCGCTGACGGCCGCGGTTCCCTTCGAAAGCGGGACGAGTCCGGCGACGATCTTCATGAGCGTCGACTTGCCGNNTAGAAGGCCAAGCCCTGCGGCACCAGACCCAACACCTGGCGGATATCGCGCTGGCGGCCGCTACCCTTACCGCCAGTTATTGAAACATCACCATAAGCCACCACGCCGGCGTCCGGCCCGAGCAGGCCGACCAGGATCTTCATGAGCGTCGACTTGCCGGCGCCGTTGAGCCCGAGCAAACCGACGATCTCGCCTTCCTCGACGGAAAGCGTGACGTCTGACAAAGCGGTTTTGTCGCCATACAGTTTCCAGACGCCCTGCATATCCAAGAGTTTCATGAGCCTTCCTCCGTCTTGATGAACCGTATCGTGCCGTCGCCTTGGTCCTGGATCACGATGGCATATCCGCCATAGGATGGATAGGAATAGGTGATCGTTCTAGAATCCTCGTCGATGGTTCCGACTCCGACGAGCAGGGCGAAGTCGGCGATAACGTCGAAATCGGCGACGCGGACGGCGTCTTCCGCGGAAACCGACCATGGATCAGGAAGATCGGACGAGTTCAACAGATGAATCGGAAACGGAATGGTCGCGATCGCCCTCATCCACTGGCCTTCCGGCCGCTCAAAATACAGGATCGATGCCATTCGGACTTCGTAAATCTTCCACCCTGACTGTTCCGCGCTTTCGCCGCGGTAACTGACCGCATACGGCTGACAGGGGGTATACAGATAAACGACGTCGTCTTCAACCCGTTCGCCGTGATGGCGCGTGAGGAAGCGGCGGATCGAACTCAATCGTTCGAAAACGATATCGGGCGGATCCTGAAACAGCATTCCCTCAGTGGTGATGAGATGCGGATAAACGAAAAGAACGGAACCATATTCGCCGTCCGGACAGGAGAATTCGCCGATTTCATAATAGATTTCCGTGCTTCGGGCGCAACCCGAAAGCACGGTGATGGTTGCGATGGCGGCGACTGTCATCGTCAAAAAACGTCTTGCGAAGTTCATCTCCATCGCTCCTTTGGCGTACGATCGCATTCATCGTATCACATGGTACGAAACGTGTCAATGCAATGTTCGAAAAGCAACTATTGCGCATCGAACATCGCGACGGAAACGCGTCATTCCTTGGGAATGTCGCAAGGCGGCTCGTTTAAAAAATCGACAATAAAAGAGAAACGACGCCGCCTTGCGGGCAGCGCCGTATCCGTAGAAAACGGCTTATCCGCCGAAGACGAAAGCCTCGCCGATGCATTGGCGGAACAACGCGTCGATTTCGGTCCATCGCTTTTTTGAATCCGCCGTCACGCCGAGATTGAATCCGACATCTTATTATGATATAATAATTTCCGGGCTTACAAACGCTTACAAACGAAGGGGTCACTCATGAAATCAATCGTCATCGGGGTCATCGGCGCGGACGTCCACGCCGTCGGCAACAAGATCATCGAATATACCCTCACCAACGCCGGATACAACGTCGTCAACATCGGAGTCCTCTCCACGCAGGAAGATTTCATCCACGCCGCCATCGAAACGAACGCGCCCATCATCCTCGTTTCGTCGCTCTACGGACATGGCGAGATCGACTGCCGTGGGATGCGCGCGAAGTGCATCGAATCCGGCATCGGCGACGTTTTGCTTTATGTCGGGGGAAACATCGTCGTCGGCAAACAGGATTTCCAGGAAGTCCGCGAACGGTTCGTGAAGATGGGCTTCAACCGCGTCTATCCGCCGGGAACGCCGATCGACGAAGCGCTTTCCGACATCCGTCGCGACCTCGGTGAGTGAGATGGCGAATTACCTGATGATCGATTTCGGATCGACGTTCACGAAACTCGTCGCCGTCGACCGCGACCGCGGGGTCATCCTCGCGACGGCGATTGCCCCGACGACCGTGACGACCGACATCCGCACCGGGTACAAGGCCGCCCTCGCCGATCTTGAACAGGCGATCGGCCGACCGACCGTGTTCGAACGCATCGTCGCCTGTTCGTCCGCCGCCGGCGGACTCAAGATGTGCGCGATCGGACTCGTCGAGGAACTCACCGTCGAAGCCGCGAAGCGTGTCTGCCTCGGCGCCGGCGCCAAAGTCGACCTCGTTTTCGCCCATCATTGCACGAAAGCGGAAATCCGCCAGATCGTCGATATGAAGATCGATATCATCCTGCTCGCCGGCGGCGCCGACGGGGGGAACACCGAATGCGCCCTGTTCAATCTGAACCTGATCGGCGAAGCCGGCATTTCCATACCGATCGTCTACGCCGGCAACAAGTCGGCCCAGGACGAGGTCTTGGAACTGTATACGCGCTATCATTTGGACGGACACATCGCCGAGAATGTCATGCCGAAGATCAACCAGCTCAACGTGAAAAGCGCCCGTGACGCGATCAGGGACATCTTTTTGAAGCGGATCATCGCCGCCAAAGGCATCAAGAAGATCGAAGAGGAGATCGACGAAGTCGTGCTTCCGACCCCGGAAGCGGTCCTCGTCGCGAGCGAACTCCTGTCCAAAGGCTATATGAACGAACCCGGTCTCGGCGAACTCTGCGTCGTCGACATCGGCGGCGCCACCACCGACATGTATTCCGTCTGCCATTCCACGAAGCGCTCGGACGTGATCCTCCGCGGCCTCGAGGAACCCTACGCGAAGCGCACCGTCGAAGGCGACCTCGGCCTCCGCTGGAGCGCTCCCGGGATCGTCAAGGCGCTCACCGAAGAGGAAATCAAGATGATCGCGCTCGACACCGGCGTCGACCTCAAGGCGGAAACCGACCGGCGGTTCGCCGACGTGTCGTTCCTCCCGGAAACCGCGCATGACGAGCAAGTCGACAAGATGCTTGCGGAAATGTGTGCCTACAAGGCGATGAGCCGCCATGCCGGCCGCATGGAAGAAGTCTACACGCCGCTCGGGATCGTCCAGAACCAGACCGGGAAGGACCTTTCCGACGTCAAGACCGTGATCGGCACCGGCGGCCCGATCATCCGTTCGCGCTTTGCGGGTTCGATCCTCGCGAAGACCTCGAACGTCTTTCACCAGTCTGCCGAGCTCCGCCCGGCAAAACCGGACTATTATGTCGACCAGGACTACCTGATGGCGTCGATGGGGCTGTATGCCAAATTCGACCCGCTCGGCGCCCTGCGCATCATGAAGCAGCATATCGTGTCAGTGAAGTAGAAGGGAACCACACCATGACGACACCCCTCAGAAACCGCAAAATGTCCCTCGAGGATTTCCTCGAGGAACGTAAACAGGTCCTTTCCGGCTGGAAGACGGGATCCGATCCGGATCTCGATCTCGACCGTGCGGTCGCGTATCTGCGCACCGTCCCGGACAGCAAGAACTTCGCCAAAAAGCTCGCCGCCGCCAAAGCGGACGGCCGGACCTTGGTCCAGCCGCGCGCCGGCGTCCCGGTGCTCGAGGAACATATCAAGCTGCTCCGCCATCTCCAGGCGTCGGGTGCCGATTTCGTGCCGACCACGATCGACTCCTATACCCGTCAGAACCGCTATGTCGAAGCCGAGAACGGGATCAAGGAAAGCGCCGAACAGCACCGCGCGATGCTAAACGGCTTTCCCGCCGTCAACCACGGTGTCGCCGGCTGCCGCGCCGTCCTCGAAGCCATCGACGTACCCGTGCAGGCGCGCCACGGCACGCCCGACGCACGCCTGCTCGCCGAGATCATCCACGCCGCCGGCTGGACCTCCAACGAAGGCGGCGGCATCTCCTACAACATCCCCTACGCCAAATCGGTGTCGCTCGAAACGACGATCCGGAACTGGCAGTATGTCGACCGTCTCGTCGGCTATTATGAGGACCACGGGATTTCGATCAACCGCGAGCCGTTCGGCCCCCTGACCGGCACGCTCGTGCCGCCGTCGATCTCCAACACCGTCGCGATCTGCGAAGCGCTTTTGGCGGCCGAACAGGGCGTCAAGAACATCACCGTCGGCTACGGCATGGGCGGCAACGTGATTCAGGACGTCGCGGCGATCCGCACGCTGTTGAAACAGACCGAACAATATCTCCACAAATACGGCTACCGCGACATCGTCGTCACCACCGTCTTCCATCAGTGGATGGGCGGGTTTCCCGCCGACGAGGCCGAAGCGACCGGACTGATCGCGATGAGTTCGACCGTCGCGGCGCTTTCGAAAGCGACGAAGATGATCACCAAGTCGCCGCACGAGTCGATCGGGATCCCGACCGCCGAAGCCAACGGCCTCGGCGTCAAGGCCTCGAAGTTCGTCTGCACGCTGTTGAAGGACCAGGTCTTTCCGGACTGTTCCGCGCTCAACAAGGAAATGGCGCAGATCGAACGCGAGGTCGACTGCCTGATGACGGCGGTCCTCGTCGTCGGCGAAGGCGACCTTGCCGTCGGCGTCGTCCGCGCCTTCGAACAGGGGCTGCTCGACGTCCCGTTCGCGCCCTCGAAGTTCAATGCCGGCAAGATCCTCCCCGCCCGCGACAACGACGGTTGCATCCGCATCCTCGAGTTCGGCAACCTCGGGTTCAGCGAGGAAATCAAACAGTTCCACCGCGGCAAGATCGCGGAACGGGCCGCCTATGAAAAGCGCCCGATCAGTTTCCAGCTCACCATCGACGACGTCAACGCCGTCTCCCGCGGCCAGCTCATCGGCCGCGGCAAAGAGAAACGCTAGAAGGGGAACGACACCATGAAGATCCAGAAGATCCTATTGACCCAATCCTATACCGGTTTCTATTTCGACGACCAGAAGGCGATCAAGAAGGGCGCGACGACCGACGGCTTCATGTATGTCGGCGAGCCCGCCACCCCCGGCTTCACGGCGATCCGCCAGTCGGGCGAGGCGATCAGCGTCCAGATCGTCCTCGAAGACGGCATCGTCGGCTACGGCGACTGCGCCGCGATCCAGTACTCTGGCGCCGGCGGCCGCGATCCGCTCTTTCTCGCCAAGGACTACATCCCGCTCATGAAAAAGCACATCGTCCCGCTGCTGGTCGGCAAGGAGATCGACAAATTCCGCCCGCTCGCGGAATGGCTGGACAAACTCGAGATCGGCGGCAAGCGCCTCCATACGGCGATCCGCTACGGGCTGTCGCAGGCGATCTTGAGCGCCGTTGCGAACCACCGCCGCCTGACGATGGCGGAAGTCGTCCGCGACGAGTATCAGATCCGCGGAAAGAAGTACGCATCCGTGCCGATCTTTTCGCAGTCCGGCGACGATCGCTATACGAACGTCGACAAGATGATCATGAAAGAGGTCGACGTGCTGCCCCACGCCCTGATCAACAACGTCGAGACGAAACTCGGCAAACACGGCGAGATCCTGCTCGCGTACGTCGTTTGGCTGCGCGACCGGATCCTCGCGAAACGGACCCGTCCGGACTATCAGCCGGTGTTCCATATCGACGTCTACGGCACCCTCGGCCTCGCCTTCCGCTACGACTATGACAAGATTTTTGCCTATCTCTTGGACATCGAGAAAACCGCATCCCCATTCCGCATCCGGATCGAAGGCCCGGTCGACACCGGCGACCGGCAGGGCACGTTCGACGCCTTGAAAAAACTGACCGCGATGATCGATAAGGCGGGATCGCACTTGGAGATCGTCGCCGACGAATGGTGCAACACGATCCAGGACGTCGTCGAATTCGCCGATGCGAAAGCCGGACACATGCTGCAGATCAAGACCCCCGTCCTCGGCGGCGTGAACAACTCGATCGAAGCGATCCTCTACTGCAACAAGAAGCATATCGGCTCCTATTGCGGCGGGACCTGCAACGAAACCAACCTCTCCGCCGAAACGACGACCAACATCGCGATCGCCTGCCGCGCCGACCAGTGCCTCGCGAAACCCGGCATGTCCGTCGACGACGGCTTCATGATCGTCAAAAACGCGATGAACCGCGTGATCGCGATCGCCAACGACCGCGCCGAAGCGAAAAAGGTCCAGAAATGAAGATCGGGTCCGCCGGCACGCTTACCTCGAACGACGCGCTCGTGACCGTGCGAGAAGGCGTCGGGATATCGGTGTCGATCGAGTCGATCGTCGACGCCTTTTTCCACGATCAGATCGACTGGGCGGTGAAGGGCGAACTCGCCCGCTTGAACGTACGCAATATCCACGTGACGGTCCAGGACAAGGGAGCGCTCGATTTCACGATCCGCGCCCGGGTCCGGACGGCCATCGAACGGATGGAGGGATAATGTGAGAACCACCCTTTTGTTCATTCCGGGCAACCACCCGGCGATGCTTCAAAACGCCGACGTCTTCGGTGCCGACGGGATCATCCTCGATCTTGAGGACGCCGTCGCGGCGACCGAGAAGGACGCCGCCCGTGCGCTCGTCGGCGAATATCTGAAGAGTTGGAAACTCGACACTCCCGAACTTTTGGTCCGTGTGAACGGGCTGCCCTCGGGCTGGTTCGAGGCCGATCTGGAGGCGATCGCATGCGACCGCCTTTCGGCGATCGTCTATCCGAAGGCCGGCGTCGAGGAACTCTACGAAGTCGACCGGATCCTCTCCGAGGTCGAGACACGACACCATCTGAACCATCCGATCGGGATCATCCCGATCATCGAAAGCGCCCAGGGCGTCGTCGAGACCGACGACATCTCGTATCTGCCCAGACTCAAAGGCATGCTACTGGGCGGCGAGGATCTCTCCGCCGACATGGAGATCAGCCGCACCCGCGAAGGCGCCGAACTCGCTTATCCGCGCGCCCGTCTTTCGTTCGCCTGCAAGGCCGCCGGGATCGATGCGATCGACACCCCGTTCGCCGACGTCAATGACGCCGAAGGCCTCCTGGCCGACGCCCGGACGGCGCGTTCGCTCGGCTTCACCGGCAAAGCCGTGATCCATCCCAACCAGATTACGACGATCCAACAGGCGTTTTGCCCCGACCCGAAGGAAATCTTCTGGGCGCGCCGCGTCATCGCGGCCGCGGCGGACGCCGCAAAGAAGCATCAGGGCGCCTTTTCGCTGGACGGCAAGATGATCGACAAGCCCGTGATCAAGCGCGCCGAAGGCATCCTCCTGCGCGCCGGAATCACGGATCGGGCGACCGCCGATGAACCGAAATAGCCTCGGCCGGGAGATCCCGGACGGATTTTACCCCTATGACGGATCCGAACCTGCGCAAGCGCGTCGACCGATCGCGATGAAGGCGACGCCCAAGGCGCCAATCTTTTTGCATACGATTTCCGACGTCTTCGACGCGCTTGATGTGAAAGACGGGATGACATTCTCCTTCCATCATCATCTGCGCGAAGGCGACAAGGTATTGAACCTCGTGATGGCGCAGGCCGCGGTATACGGCTTGAAAGATCTCACGATCGCTCCCAGTTCGATCTTCCCGTGCCACCAGCCGCTCGTCCCGCTCTTGGATAGCGGCGTCGTCACCGGCATCGTCACCAACTACATGAACGGCCCCGTCGCCGACGCCGTCACCGCCGGCAAGCTTCAAAAACCGGCGGTCATGGACACCCATGGCGGACGGGCGCGCGCGATCGAGTCGGGCGACCTGCCGATCGACGTCGCCTTCCTCGCCGTCCCGCGCGTCGACGCCTTCGGAAACGGCACCGGACGCTTTGGCAAGAGCGCCTGCGGATCGTTGGGCTACCTCGATCCCGATCTCCATTACGCGAAGAAGGTCGTTTTTGTGACCGACGAGCGCGTCGACGAACTCATCAAACCCGATCTCGACGGCCGCTACGTCGACTATGTCGTCACGATCGATTCGATCGGCGACCGCGCCGGCATCGTGTCCGGCACGACGCGCATCACGAAGGAACCGGTCGGTCTCAAGATCGCCCGCGACGCGGCGGCCGTGATCGATGGCGTCGGACTCCTGAAAGCAGGATTCTCGATGCAGACGGGAGCCGGCGGAACGTCGCTCGCGGTCGTCGCCGACATCCGTAAACTCATGATCGAACGGGGCATCCGCGCCCGCTTCGCTTCGGGCGGGATCACCGCCCAATATGTCGAGATGCTCGAAGCCGGACTCGTCGGCGCTCTCAAAGACGTCCAGGATTTCGATCTCGACGCGGTCGAATCGCTTTCGCGAAATCCCAAACATGAGGCGATCACGGCCTCGCAGTACGGCAATCCCCGGTACCGCCCCGCACCCCTCGTCGACGACCTCGATTTCGTCGTCCTCGGCGCGACCGAGATCGACCTCGATTTCAATGTCAACGTCACGACCGATTCGGAAGGAAAAATCATCGGCGGTTCCGGCGGACATGCGGACACCGCGCATGGCGCGAAGGTCTGTGTCGTCGTGACGAACCTCGTGAAGGCGCGGCTGCCGATCATCATGGAAAAAGTGACGACCGTCACGACGCCGGGGTCAGACATCGACGTTCTCGTCACCGAACGCGGGATCGCCGTCCATCCGCGCCGCACCGATCTTTTCGACCGGCTCCGCGGGTCCGGACTGCACATCCTCCCGATCCGGGAACTGATGGACCTCGCCCACGCGATCACGGGCATCCCGGTCCGACCGACGCAAACTGGCCGGATCGTCGCCCTGATCCGCTACCGCGACGGTTCGATCATCGACGTCGTACGAACCAAACGCCCCTGAAAGGAAGCATATCATGCAGATCCGACAAGCCCTGATTCCCGAAGAATATGCGGCGATCGCCGCGCTTTTGGACGCGTCCGGACTGTCGGCGCCGGTCAACGTCGGCGAAACGCTGTATGCGGAAGCTCAAGGACGGATCATCGCGACCGTTTCGCGGACCGGCGAACTCGTGAGCCATCTGGCCGTCGATCCCGGTTTCCGGGGCGAAGCGGTGGCCGAAACGCTGGTCGGCGCGCTGCTTTCGCGGATGAACGCCGAGGGCATCCACCGCCGCCTCGTTTTCACGAAATCCGCCTATGTGCCGCTGTTTACCTCGATGCATTTCACGAAGGTCGCCGATTCCGGCGTCGTCGCGATCCTCGAAAACGGCACTCCCGATCTGGAAACGGAACTTACTTTGATCCGCGCGCTCGTCGAGCGGACCTTCGGCGTTCCGATCGCCAAGCTCGATCTCGGCGCGACCGTCGTCAACTGCAACCCGATGACCTTGGGACACCAGGGGTTGATCCGCTACGCCGCATCCCGCCATCAGGGGTTTCTCGTCTTCGTGCTCGAAGAGGACGAATCGACCTTTTCGTATGAAGAACGGATCGCGATGGTCCGGCTCGGCACCCGCGAGATCGAGAACGTCCTCGTCGTCCCCTCGACGAAATACGTCGTCTCGAACCTCACGTTCCCGAGTTATTTCCTGAAGACGATGAACACCCGCGACCGCGAACACGCGACTCTCGATGCGGTGATCTTCCGCGACCGCTTCATGCCGGCGCTGCATATCGTTTGCCGCTATATCGGAACGGAGTTCGATCCGATGATGCAAACGTACAATGCGCTGTTGAAAGAGACGCTCGGCGACCGATTGTTCGAACTCGTCCGCTATGCATCCGACGGCGCCCCGATCAGCGCTTCGCGCGTCCGAAAACTATTGACAGAAAACAAGACCGAAGAAGCGCTCGCCCTCGTCCCCGTCTCGAACCGGGGCCTGCTTCGGGCGATCTGGGAGGAACGACATGGCCAACCCCGATGACATCCTGAACGCCAGGGAAGCCCGCAAGGGTACGATCGACCGTCTCGCCGCCAAAGGCGGGCCGGTCGTTTCCGTCCGCGCCAACGTCCCCGGTACCGAGAAGACCAACAAGATCGCCCGTTACGTCGTCGGCCGGTTCGCCGCCCGCTTTGCTCCCGATGCGCAGGAAACGCTCTGGATCGAGGACGCCGACGGGTTGATGTTCCTCACCCGCTATGCGGCGATCGACGCGTCGACTTTGAAGGCGCTCGCCGTGCAGGCGGAAGAATCGCGTCCGCTCGGCCGGCTCGCCGACATCGACGTGTATACGCCCGAAGGCAAGGCGCTCACCCGCGGCACGCTCCGTCCCTGCTTGCTTTGCAACGAATACGCGGCGGTCTGCGCCCGCGAAGGCCGACATTCCGTCGAAGCGCTGCTTCAGGAAATGGAACGGATCACGCGCGCCGACGCCGCGACCTTCGCCGCCGATCTGATCGACGGCGCGATCCGCGCCGAACTCGATCTCGAGCCGAAATTCGGACTCGTGACCAAGTCCTCGAAAGGATCTCATGAGGACATGGATTACGCGCTCATGAAACAGGCCAAGAATGCGATCGTGCCGCATCTGGCACAGATGTTTACGATCGCCCTCGATGACGACCGTCCCGCGGAGATGTTCGCCCGCGCCCGCAAGGAAGGCATCGAAGCCGAACGCGCGATGTTTTCCGTCACCGGCGGCGTCAACGCCTACAAAGGCCTCATCTTTTCGATGGGACTCGCCGCCACCGCCGCCGGCAAGGCGATCTTCGGCGGGTTTCCCCACGAATCGATCTACGAATTCGTCAGCCGGATGGCCGAACCGCTCATCGGCGAACTCGACAAAAAGGAAGTCGGCACGTTTGGGAAGAAGGCGTGGGCCGAGAACCGCATCGGCGGCGCCCGCCTTGAAGCCGCCCGAGGCTTTCCGTCCGTGCGCGCGGCCGTCGGCCTCGTCGGTAACTGCACGCGCATCGAACTGCACCGCGCGTTGTGCGCGTTGATCGGCGTGGTCGAGGACACGACCCTCCTAAAGCGCGCCGCCAGCCGGAAGCGCTATGACGAGATTCGGTCAAAGTTCACCCGGATCGACGATTTCGCCAGAGAGAAGATGGCCGCGCTGACGGCCGAATGCATCGCCGAAGGGCTCAGTTTCGGGGGGTCCGCCGATCTTTTGGCGACGTCCGTGTTCCTCAAGCGGATCCAGGCCCAATTCCTCTTTCAACCGTCCTGACATCGTTTAAACGATCGATTGATCCGTCGTTTCGATGATATATGGGAGATTCCGTGGTCATCGCATCCGTTTCGTGATATAATACAGTCGGCACATCTTTGTTCTTAACAAACAATTTTATGCCAAAAAGCCGCGAGGACCTCCACGTCCCTGCGGCTTTTCTATTTGATCGATGCCGGTGAATCTTCACGGTGGTATGGGCTAGAGAAGCTTTTCGATCTCCGCGACGACCCGTTCGGCGATGAAGGCGGCCCCTTCGGGACTCGGGTGGATGCCGTCGCCGGCATAGTGGAGCGAAGGTTTTCCCACCGAGGCTTCGCTGAAGAGTTCGTCGAGACGGATCAGCGGAAGACGGCGTTTTTTCGCGATTCTGCGGATCAGGACGAGCTTTGGGTCGAGGTCCGGACGGAAGGGCTTGTCGGGGACATCGAGAAGGAACGGTTCCATCAGCACGAGTTTCGCTTTCGCGCGATTGATGAGGGCGTCAAGGATGGTGCCGTAGTTTCGTTCGAACTGCAGGGCGGAGGTCCGCTGGTCGCGGTCGTAGCGGCGCCAGACGTCGTTGATGCCGATCATCAGGACGACGAGGTCGGGCTTGCGGTCGATCGCGTCGACGTCGAGGCGGGCGATGACATCGCCGGTGCGGTCGCCGGAGATGCCGGTGTTGGTGAAATCGAATTCGATGTCGGGGTGGTTTTTGCGAAGCGTATCGGCGACGAGCTTGACGTAGCCTTCGCCGAGGTATTTGCCATCGGGGCGGCTGCGGCCCCAGTCGGTGATCGAGTCGCCGAGAAATAGGATGTTCATGTTGTTTGCGTCCTCCGGTGCGCCGCTTTGCGCGGGCGGTCATTACCGACCATTATATCACGAACGACCCGCTTTGGAGGGCGCAAGATTTCGATGGAAACACTTTGATTTTTTATTCCAAATGGATTATAATAGGTGTGCTCGGGATGTAGCTTAGTTTGGTAGAGCGCTTGGCTGGGGGCCAAGAGGTCGCAGGTTCAAATCCTGTCATTCCGACCACCCTTTGGATTGAATCCGCAACGCGGATCGATCATATACGTCCGACTTCCCCTTTTTTTGGAAACCGGATCAGGCGCAGGTGTAATACAACGGTTAGTATGTCTGCTTCCCAAGCAGAATATGGGGGTTCGATTCCCCTCGCTTGCTCCAGCGAAGTACCGCCATGCCGTCAAGGCATGGTTTTTCTTTTGTCTCGCGTGTGATACAATAGAGATAGAATGCGGGTGATACCATGAGCAACTACATCAAATCGAACAAAGCCGCCTGGGAAGAGGCGTTCGAAAAGGCGGAGGGCTACGGCGCCGAAAACGTCGCGAAGCTCGAAACGGAAGAATTTCCGTTCCTTTTGCCGGAATTCATTTCAGTCATCAAAGCCGCCGACATGAAGGGGAAGAAGGTCGCGCAGTTCTTTTGCAACAACGGCCGCGAACTGCTGTCGATCGTCAAAAACACCGGCGCCGAAAACGGCGTCGGCTTCGACATCGCCGAAAACCTCGTCCTGCAGGCGAACAAGCACGCCGCGGCGACCGGGATCCCCTGCACCTTCGTCTCCGCCGACGCGCTGAAGATCGGCCGCGCCTGGGCGAACAAGTTCGACTTCGCCGTCATCACCGTCGGCGCGCTCTGCTGGATCGAGGATCTCGGTGCGTTGTTCCGCGTGATCCGGAGATGTTTGAAGCCGGACGGCGTTCTGTTGATCCACGAGTACCATCCGTTCACGAACATGCTCGGGATCGAGACCGAACCGGAATTCGATCCGGACCATCCGACCGCACGGGTCTGGCCATATTTCCGCGACGTGCCGTTCGTCGACGCGATGGGGATGCACTACATGGTCGGCGAACACTATCCTTCAAAAACCTTCACGAGCTTCGCCCATACGCTGTCCGAACTCATGAACGCGCTCATCGCGAACCGCTTGAAGATCACGATGTTCCAGGAGTTCGCAAATGACGTTTCCGACAATTTCGGCCATCTCGACGGACTCGGGATGCCGCTGTCGTTCATCCTCGCCGCCAAAGCCGAATAAAGAAAAGACGATTCCTTTGCGGGAATCGTTTTTTAACGCAATGAATGGAGAAAGGAATCAAAATCAAGATGGCGGGGGATCGGCTTGTATCGTTCGATGAGGGCGGTGAGTTCCTTGTCGACGATTTCAACGCGTTTGCGGAAAGCCGTCAGATCGTCCGGATCGTACACGTCGAGAAACATTAGCGGCGGGAAACCGAATTCCCGACAGACGCCGTCGATTTCACGGGCGAGATTCACGCCGTTCACGAACGCCATCCGCCATTCTCCCTGTTCCGCGTTCACGCGGATCTTGTTGAAGGAAGACAGAAGTTCCTCATAGAAGGAAACCAGTTCGTCGGGGTCCGGCGTGGATGGCGTGTGCCGTTCGTCCGTCGAAGGGTTCGTCTTTGGGATCGGCGCATCCAGGAAGCGCGCGGTCGCATCAAGCGCCGATTGAAGACGATCGAGGAGTTCTTCCGGTGTCTTCGCGCGGATTGCCGCGGTGTAGTTCCCATGGAAACCCGCGGGGATCCGGGGAAGATCGGCGAGGTTCTCGAAATGTCGTTTCAGTCCCTGATGGAAGTACGTTCCGTTGGCCAGGACGATCGCATCCGCCAGGCGCAGGAAGGCGGCACCCGCA
>DMTN01000067.1 GCA_003477305.1 Acholeplasmatales bacterium
AAGAACCCGCGCTGAATGTTATGAAAACCAAAAGGCTGATCGCAGGATCGGCCTTTTCTTTGTTCAGCGGGAATCGGCGAACCCCTTGACAAGCAAAATCCCTTCATTTATAATGAAGACGTACCCGGGCGGATGGAAATCACTCAACTGCGAAGCACTAAAGTATTGTCGGGGAGCCAAGGTTCTGTCTGTGTTGAAGGCCCATTTGGTTGGGAATCCTAAAGACAGCGCAAGAGGTTCCCACCTTAAGGGTAGATGTTTGTCTGCTCGAGTGATTTCCACCCGCCCGGGTGCTTTTTTTTTACGCGGATTGCGCCCTCGTGCGAAAACATGCTATAATGAATGAAACGGTTCGCCCGCAAGCGGCGTCCAGGAGGACCCAACATGAAGAAACTGCTCTACGATCTGACGATGCTGAACGCGATTCCGGCGAACGAGCGCCGCGTCCGCAAGTATTTCGAAACANNCCCAGGGAAAAGCCACGCTGTCCTATGACAACATCGGCTCCGTCATCGCCACCAAAATCGGCGATCCGAACGGTCCGAGGATCATGGTCGCCGGCCATATGGACGAAATCGGCTTCATCGTCTCCGAGATCACCAAGGAAGGCTACGTCAAGTTCATCCCGGCGGGCGGGTGGTGGGGTCACGTCGTGCTCGGCCAGCAGTTCCAGATCACGACCAAGGACGACAAGAGCATCCCCTGCGTCACCGGATCGAAGCCGCCCCACATCCTGAAAGAGGATGAAAAGGTGAAGGTCGTCGACCTCAAAGACATGTACGTCGATCTCGGCGTCGCCTCCAAGGAAGCCGTCGAAGCGCTCGGCGTCAAAATCGGCGACATGATCACGCCCTACATCGAATCGCGCGATCTGAACGATCCCAAATACCTGCTTGCGAAGGCGCTCGACAACCGGATCGGCGTCGCGCTCGCCCTCGAAGTCCTCGACAACCTCCAGCATGAGAGCCATCCGAACGTCTACTACGGCGTCGGCACGGTTCAAGAAGAAGTCGGCGTCCGCGGCGCCGCCACGAGCGCCTACAAGGTCAATCCGGACATCGGCATCGCCCTCGACGTCACGATCGCCCACGACTTCCCGGGCGGAACGAAAGAGACCGAACTCGGCAAGGGACCGTGTTTGATGATCTACGACTCCTCGATGGTCGGCCATGTCGGCCTCCGCGAATACACCATCAACCTGTGCGAAGAACTCGGCATTCCTTATCAGCTTTCGTATCTGCGGCAGGGCGGCACCGACGCCGGCAAGATCCATCTCACGCAAACCGGCTGCCCGTCGATCGCGATCTGCCTCGCCAGCCGCTACATCCATTCGCACACCTCGATCATCCACGCCGACGACTACGAAAACGCCGTCCGGCTCGTCACCGAACTGCTGAAGCGTCTGGACCGCAAGACGGTCGACGACATCACGTACCGCTAAGCAAATGCGCGTCATCGCCGGCATGTACCGCCGCCGGCTTCTCAAAGAGGCCGACAAGCACGCGACGCGTCCCACGACCGACAAGAACCGCGAGATGGTCTTCAATGTCCTCGGCCAGTTCTTCGACGGCGGAACTGTCCTCGACCTGTACGCCGGCACCGGCGCGATGGGGATCGAGGCGCTCTCGCGCGGATGCACCAGAGCGACCTTCGTCGATTGCGACCCGGTCGCGATCCGCACGATCAACGACAACCTCGAGAGCCTCCATGTGTCCCGCCAGGCAGTCGCCGTGATCCGCGCCGAAGCCGAAGCCTGGCTCTCGGCGAACCAGACCGAACGCTTCGATCTGGTCTTCCTCGATCCGCCGTACGCCCAGGAAGCCGTCCCCGCGACGATCCGCTTCCTTGCGGAGCACACGATGCTCGCCAAAGACGGCATCGTCGTCGCCGAAACCGATCGGGCGTTTCAAAACGCATCTGATTTCGCCGGACTCGCGCGCTATCGCGAGATTCCGGCCGGCAATTCCAAGTTCGCATTCTACCGATGGGGGGAACAATCATGAAAATCGGCTTTTATCCCGGCAGCTTCGATCCGATCACGTTCGGCCACCTCGACATCATCGACCGCGGCGCGAAACTGTTCGACAAACTGTACGTCGCGATTTCGCACAATCCCAACAAGAAGACGATGTTCACCGCCCCGGAGCGGATCGCCCTGGTCAAAGACGCCGTCAAGGATTTCCCGAACGTCGAAGTGATCCAGTCCGACATCCTCACCGTCGTCCACTGCAAGCAGCTCGGCGCGACCCATATCCTGCGCGGTCTTCGCGCCGTCACCGACTACGACTACGAGTTTCAGCTCACCAACTTCAACCGCCGGCTCGACAACGAGATCGACACCGTGTTTCTGATGACCGAGGGACAGCATTCCTACCTCTCGTCTTCGTCGGTCCGGGAACTCGCGGAATTCAACGGCGACGTGTCGCCCTTCGTGCCGAAGGCGGTCGTCGCGGCGATCAAGAAAAAAGTCGCGTCGAAGCGCTAAGAAACCAAATAAAACTGGCAATCTTTCCCGAGGGAAGGATTGCCAGTTTTTGTTATTCGAGAATCGGGAATGCGACGTAATAATCGAGCCAGTCGACCAGACGTTCGACCGATTCGAACGCCCGTTCGGTTTTCGCGGGATCGGTCGCGGCTTGCAGTTCGCCACCGGCGAAGACGGCGACCGTCGGCGTGTACCGGTAATCGAAGATCTCATTCGTCCCGGGGAAAGCGGCGCCGGCCTCGATCTTGTAGACGACGACGCCGTAGGTCGTGATCATCGCGTCGACGATCGGTTCGAAGTCGGCGCAGGTGATGCAGGTTTCCGAACTCACGATCAGGACGAAATCAGCCATGGCGTCGATTTTCGCCTGAAGCGTGTCAGCGTCGATTTCCACCCAGGTAAGGGCGTCCGGATCCGTTTCGAGGACAATGCGGTCGTTTGGGATACAGGAAAATAAGGCGAAACCAAGTGCGATGGTCAGCAGAATCAGCAGTTTTTTCATGAAGGTTCAGCCTTTCTAGAAAATTCCGTAGAGGACGACGCCGAGGACCGCCGCGATCAAAAGCAGCAAAATCGGCGAGAGTTTTTTGCATTTGCGCGAGAGGACGAAGATGAAGGTCAGGATGATGACCGCATAGGCGTCGAAAACGCCGAAGTCGAAACGCAGGGCATTGAGGTCGAGCGATGGGAAGATCCGTTCGGCGGCGAGGGTGAAGGCGACGGCGAGGACGAGGCCGGCGACGGCGGGACGAAGCCCGACGAAAGCCGCCTTGAATCCTTTCGATTCGAGAATCTTCGCACTGAACCGCGCGATCAGAAGCAGGATGATGAAGGAGGGGAGGATCACGCCGAGGGTCGAGACGACGCCGCCGAGGACGCCGGCGGCTTCGATGCCGATGAAGGTGGCGATATTCACGGCGAAGGGACCGGGCGTCGACTCGCTGACGGCGATGAAGTCCACCAGGCTTTCGGCCGTGATGAAGCCGTCGCCGACGAGCTCGCTCTGAATCAAGGGAATCATCGCATAGCCGCCGCCGAAGGTGAAGATGCCGATCTTGAAGAAAGTCCAGAAGAGGCGGAAGAGGAGAAGGATGGCTTCAGGCACGGGGTTCGCCCCCCTTCGCATTCCGGCGCGCGAGGATGACGCCATAGAGGATTCCGGCGATCGCGGCGAATAGGATGATCAAGATCGCGTTCAGACCGGTGAACGTCGCGACGAGGAAGGCCGCACACAGGACCAGGATCGAGAAGAGATCCTTCTTTCCCGACTTGGTCAGTTTGAAGACGGCGTTCAGGATGATGACGGCGACCGCGGCGCGAAGACCCATGAAGGCATATTCGACCCATAAGAGCGCCTTGAACTGGGCGTAGAAGAACGTGATCAGGGTGATGATCGCAAACGAGGGAAGGACGACGCCGAGGGTGGCGGAAAGCGCCCCCCAGAACCCGCCGATGTGATAGCCGATGTAGGTGGCGGCGTTGACGGCGATGACGCCGGGCGTCGACTCCGAGATGACCAATAGCTTGACGATGTCTTCGTCGGTGACCCAGTGCTTGACGTCGACGACTTCGCGCTGCATGATCGGGATCATCGCGTAGCCGCCGCCGAAGGTGAACGCGCCGATCTTCATGAAGGTCAAGAACAGATCGGGAATCTTATGGATTTTCCGCATGGGCCACCTCCGTTGAATTCATTCGAGAACATTATATCACAAGAGGCGGACGACAAAACGATTATTTCCCGACGATGATGGGTTGTTCCCTTTGAAAACGCCCATAAATCGGCTATAATGGATGCAAACAGGCGGTGATTTCGATGTACAGCGACATCCATGCGAAACGATTCCTTCCCCCCGTCCCGCTCGGCGACGGAGCCTATGTGGCGATTTCCGAACAGCGTCACGCCGGCCGCGGCGTCGGTCTCGCTTTTGTCATGGACGGCGCTGACGTCGCCCTCATGGGCATCCCGGATGCGACCCCCGAAGCGGTATTGGCGGCGTTTGCGTGTGTCGTTCCCGCTGCCCGGCTCATACGCATCGTCGTGCTGGAATGGGACGACCGTCTGATTGAAACGCTGAACCGCTATGCCGCGTTGGCAAAGGAAGCCGTGGTCGTCGCCGACCGTCGCGTCGCCCGTTCGATCGAAAACGACATTCCGCTTTCGATCTTTGCGATTCATGGCGGAAACGACACCGTCGCGATGCCCTCCGGCCGCGTGATCGGATTCATCCCGAGTCCGTTCGTCTTCACCCCCTCGGCGATCATGGCCTTCGACTATCGGTCCCACACGCTCTTTTCCAACCGGCTCTTCGAAATGATGTGGGATTCCCCGATTCCCGCCACCCTTGCGGAGACGATTCCGGGGATGATCGAATTTCATCGCCAATATGCGCCGTCCAGCGAGTATCTGCGACCGGTGCTGGCCGCGGTCGCCAAACTCGATCTCGCCTGCGCCGTCACCCGCACCGGGACCGTCTACCCGCATGACGCCCTTCGCCGCCTGATCGGCGACCTCTCGGCGACGGAATTCTTCAACTCGCCGCGATCCGTCGGCCGACCGACGGGAACGCGTGACTTTTCGCACGCGGCGCTGGCGACGCAGGTGCTCTTCAAATTCGCCCAGGCATTCGGCGAACCGGCTGTCCTCGAAACGTTTGGGGAGTCGGGAATCGTAATCGTCCCGAAAACCCTCGAAATCACCGCCGCCATCGACGATTACCGCGTCTGGCAGCGGCTCTTCGACATCGTCTACGTGAAGCAGGGACCCGCCTGGCTCGCCGTCGTCGAACCGCTCGTCGACAAACTCGTCGGACTGTACGGCGTCGCGAAACCCGCCGTCTACCAGTCGGTCATCGCCCAGGTCGAACAGGACGCAACCCGCATCGACGCACAGAAGAAGGAACTTGAAGCGCGCGTGCAGGAACTCGAAGACCGCCTCTCCGGAACGCTTGACAAACTCACCCGCGATCCGATGACCGGAATGTACAACGAACTGTTCCTCCGGGAATTCGTGGCCGGTCTATCCGATAAGCGCAACGCGACCGACGAAGCGGTCCTTTTGTACATCGCGATCGACGACATCGCCCGCATCAACGTCCGCTTTTCGAAAGCGACCGGCGACGAGGCGATCAAAAACCTCGGCTATCTGCTCGACCGCATCCGCCGCCCGCAGGACCTCGTTTTCAAGCGGAACGGACCGGCCTATGTCGTCTGCCTGACCGACGGCGGACGTCAGGCCGCCCTCGATACGCTTGCGAAAGTGAAGGAAGGCGTGCGCGCCGCGGATGCTTTCATCGAGACGCTTTCGGTGNNAGCGACGCGCGGATCCGCTTCGCCCTCGAAAGCGGTCCGTCCGCGCTCGTCGATGAAACGACGAAAATCGCGACGATCCGCGCCGGACGGGTCCTGCTTGTGGACGACGATCCGTCCGCCCTCGCGCTTCTCGCGGCGCTGCTACGCGCCGACAACTACGACGTGGTCACGGCCGCAGACGGCCTCACGGCACTCTCCCATGGAACAACGAAGCCGTTTGACGTCGTCGTCTGCGAACGCAACGTGCCGAAACTCGACGGGTTCGGCCTGCGCCATGAGCTCTATGCCGGCGGCGGCACGGCGCCGCGCCTGTTCATCCTCATGACTTACGCGAAAACACGGGAAACCGTCGTTCGCGCGAACCAGGCGGAGATCGACTACGTGCTTGAAAAACCGATCATTTACGAAGAACTCGGCGGTTTGATCCGCCGCGCCGTCCGGAAGGCCGGTTTGTCCCGATGATCCTCATGACCGCTTCGGTTCTGGCGATTTTGTGGGTCATGCTCGCCATCGTCGTTTTGACGGTGATCGTCATCTGTTTCGTCTTCCTCAACAAACATCGAATCGAAATCCGCAATCTTGAGCGCACTAAAGCGCGCGACTATCTCGTCGGGCGCTTCCTGCGCGATGAATCCGCACGCAAGGAATTCGCTTTCGAGCGATTGACGGAAGCCTACGCCAAACTCCTCGAACAGCTGGTCCTGCCGGCTCGCGGCGCCGAACTGGCGTACCGCATGTTTTTTGACGCGGGGATCATCACGCGCTGGATGCGGCGCCTCAACTCGCCGTTTTCCATTCGCCGGAAAGAAGCCGCGGCCAGACTCGGGCTCTTTCCCGCGGCACCGACCAAATTCGCCCTCGTGAACCGGCTTCGCATCGAACCGAAAGCGCATGTCCGCCTCTACATCCTGGATGCGCTCAAATGCCAGATGGACCAGCTGACGCTCGAAATCGTGATTCGCAGCGTCGTCGGATCGAAGCGGTTCTATCAGACGCGTGCCATCGAAGTGATCAAAAGCTACATCCTCTCCTCCCGTTGCCGTCTTCCGGATCTGTTCAAAAGCGACCAACCGGAACTGAAAGAACTGTTCGTCGAAGTCGCCGAAGGCGTGCGCCGACCCGACTTCGAAGACGCTTTGCGCATGGAACGCGACGTGATCGAGGCGCAGTTGTCCGGAACGGCTTCCGCCGGATATCGGACCATGACGCCGCCCCGCCTTGCCCGCATCTACCGCCGCGTGCTTTCCGTCTTGGTCGTCTACGGCGTCGAACTCGACGATCCGAAGTACCTGCGTCACGACGATCCGGAGATCGTGCGGATCGCCGTCGGCTCGCTTGCGCGCAACACATCGTTCGAACGGATCGAACAACTGCTCGCGCTCGCCGACGGAAGGATTCCATGCGACGCGATCTTCAGCGCGATCAAGAAGATCGTCGACGCCGAACCGGCCCATCTCCAGAACATCGTCGATCTCATCAAGGCGAATCCCGCTCCGGAGCGCCGCAAAGTGCTCGGAAGGATCCTCGCCAACAAGGTTGATTATTTCGTCCTTCGCGGACTGGCGGTTTCCGCCGACCTCGCCTTGATCGTCCACACGATCGCCGGATCCGGACTCGATGCCAATCTGATCCGCTTCCTCAACCTGAACCGCGACGCGGCGGTCGAAAAAGCCTTGATTCCGCTGATCAAGGCGGAAAGCGACGCCTCCGAACGCTTTTCGGCATACGTCCGGGAGTATCTCGATCCGGCGCTTCTGAAAAAGATGGGATTGCAAAAGCAGAAAGCCCCCGCTCCGGAGAAGATCAAGTCCGCTTTGGATCCGGCGAAGAAACGCTGGCTCTATGCGGTCCTCGCCGTCGCTCTGTTGTTCTTTCCGGTCCTGTTCGCGGCGATCGAGTTCGACGTGCTTCTGACCGGCGACGCCGGTTTCATCGCCGAACAGTACGTCGTGTTCGTGAACAAGGCCGGCATCGTCTATTATCTTTCCGCCAACCTCGTCTATTTCGTGCTTGCGATCATTTCGATCCGCGGCGCGGCCAAGCAGCGCAAACTCTGGGACATCAAATCGCGGGACATGCTGTTTGAGAAAGGGATGCTGGCGTCGATCACGGTCATCGCTCCCGCATTTAACGAAGAACTCTCGATCATCGAATCGGTATCGAACCTGCTCAATCTGCGTTATCCCGATTACGAGCTCGTCATCGTCAACGACGGTTCGAAGGATCGGACGCTCGATGTCCTCATCGAGCATTACCAGCTCGAACGGCGAAACATGACGGTCGAGCCGGCGCTTCCGACCCGCCGGGTGCGAGCGGTCTATGGCAATCGGGCGATCCCGAATCTGCTCGTCGTCGACAAAGACAACGGCGGGAAGGCGGATGCCTTGAACGTCGGCATCAACTACGCGACGAAAGAATACGTCTGCGGCATCGACGCCGACTCGCTGCTCGATCCGAACGCCTTGCTCCAACTGATGTCGACGACGATCGACCACGACGAAGTCACCATGGCGCTCGGCGGCAACATCTTTCCGGTGAACGGCTGTACGGTCGACCACGGAACGGTCGAACGGACCGGGCTTTCCAAACAATGGCTGCCGCTCGCGCAGACGATCGAATACCTGCGCGCCTTCACGCTCGGCAGGATCGGCTGGGGCGAACTGAACGCGCTTTTGATCATTTCCGGGGCGTTCGGTCTGTTCGAACGCCGCATCCTCATGGAAGTCGGCGGATATCTGACGGTGGCGACCTTCAAGAAGGACACCGTCGGCGAGGACATGGAACTCGTCGTCCGCATCACCCGGCGCGCGATGGAACGGAAACTGCCGTTTCGCGTCGACTTCGTTCACAACGCCGACTGCTACACCGAAGTCCCGCCGAAGCTCTCGAGTCTGCTCAAGCAGCGCAACCGCTGGCAGCGCGGCTTGATCGACATCCTGTCGTATCACCGCCACATGATTGGCAATCCGCGCTATCGGAACGTCGGCATGGTGGCGATGCCCTATTTCCTGATGTTCGAAACGATCGGCCCGTTGCTCGAGGTCCAGACGTATCTTGCGATCGTCTTCGGTTTTCTCTTCGGGATCCTGAACGTCGAGATCTACCTGCTCATGTTCACCGTGACGATCGTCCTCGGAATGTTCCTCTCGATGATGTCCCTTCTGGTCGCCGAAAAGCAGAACGTGTATCTCACCAAGGGCGACACCTGGCGGCTCATCGGGCTGGCGATCGCGGAAAATTTCGGGCGGCGGCAGTTTTGGAGCCTCTATCGCGTCCGCGGTTTCTTCTCCTCCCTCAAGGATGACGCGAGCTGGGGCGCGATGGCGCGCGTCGGTTTCAAGAAATGAATGCCGTCACGGCTTCCGCCGTGGCGGTTTTTGCTTTACAAAGGGGGGATGCCGTATTATAATAATGGATGCATCGCGCCACGACCTGGTAGCTCAGCTGGATAGAGCAACGGCCTTCTAAGCCGTCGGTCAGGAGTTCGAATCTCCTCCGGGTCGCCATTGCCTTTCATCCCCCCTGTTATGGGGGTTTTTTATTTTCTAGGTGATTTCGTGGTCCAGTCCTGTGGTATAATGAACACAAGTCGCACATATGAGGTATGACATGATCTATCAACCACTCATCGCGCTTGCATTATTGCTTGCGTGCATTCCGACCTGGATCTTGATGTTCCGGAAACGCACGCTCGTCCCCGCCGAAGTCCGTATCGAACTGCCGAAGTCCCTGTTCCGGTTTTTCGTCGGGATGCTTGGACTCGTGACGGCCGGTTCGATCGTTTTGATTGTCTTTTCCCTGTTGGGTACGATCTCTTTGGATGACTTCGAGCCGATCGCCGCACTCATCGGCATGTTCCTGTTCATGTCCGTACTGATGGTTCTCGGCACGCGCATCGAAGACACGGCACTCATCGACGAAATGATCGTGATCCGGTCTGCTTTCCGGAAGGAGAAGCGGATTCCCATCGAACGGATTCAGTACATCGAGGCCAATCAGCAGATCGTCTCTTTTTTCGATGAGCGAAGGAAGATGCTGTTTCAGGCTATGGCGATGACTCAACGACTCCCCGAACTCATCAAAGCGATCGCGAAACGCGAACGGTTTCGGTCCATCGACCTCACCCAAATCGGCGGCGAACGGCTCGCGTGTCCAAGGAAAGAGGAGTATGAAGTCCTCGGGTCCGAACCCGGGGAAAACGTCCTGATCCGGCTAGGCCGTGAATACCGCAGCCGCATCCCGAAGATGAAGCGCGATGCCAAACTCGCCGCTTGGACGATGGCATTGATTCAGGTTGTGGCCGTAACCATCTTGATTTTGATGACGCATATCCTGTTTTATCTGATTTTTTTGCCAATGGCGGCCGTGGGTGCCGGAACGACGTATGAAATGATGATGAAGAAAACCAAGGTCGACGAACTCTCCGACCGTGATCTCGGTCTCTTGTACGGGCATCTGGATCCCCACGTTGTCGGTTCCTACCGGGCAAGGACGAAACAAGGCATCCTGATGGCATGGATCCTCGGCCCGATGTTCCTCTTGATGGGGATCCTGCTTGCTTTCGTCGCGCTTCCTTCCTCGCTCCCCGACTTGTCAGCGCTTGAAACCGTGAGCGGAGCTTATTTATGCGTCACCGAGAATGGCGACGGCGATGTCTTCGTCTTTCTGGACGGCGACGACACCGTCTATCGGATTTCCGATATTTATACAGATGGGCTTTCGGATCAAATCCGGGCGTCGGCTGATTTGGGGGATACCGTCACATTAGGATTCGAAACCCGTTTCGAAGGCACCTATGATGGCGAAGATGCGACGATCGCCAACGTCTATCTTGTTTCGGTCGAGGGTGTTGATCTGCTGGATGCTGACGATGTGCTTCGGGCCGATGCCGCCAACCAACGACTCGGCGTGATCATGGCCGTCGCCATGAACGCCGTCGGCGCCGTTACGACCATTCTCGGCGTCTGGCTCGTGATCCATCGCAAGCGCGCCGAAGAGCGGGAAACGATCCGTTTATGATGCTGCATGGCAGAACCGTCCGATGCATTTCATCCCCGTATTTGTGCATCCCGGGCCCCGAATGCTTGCATGACCTTGCTTCTGCGCCTATACTATGAGCGTAAAGTCCGAACCAAGATGGTGACGGACGGAAAGGAAACCCCATGAACAGAATCCTTCGTTTCATCACCGCCGGCGCCTTGCTGGCCATCGTGTCCGTCGCTCTCATCGGCTGCGCCTCCGCCGACGGCCTCACCCGTTTCCTCCTTGTCGCCGGCCAGAATGTCGAGACCGCCGACTCGCTCGATGACGTCGATACCGCCGACGTGAGCGACGATCTCGTCGACGAATTGGCTTTCGTCATTTCCGGGGAAGTCATGCTCCTGGAAGAAGGCACAGAATTGACCCCTGCCGAGAAAATCGCCGAAATCCGCCGTCTGCGCAACGAAATCAGATTGACTCACGAGGCGATCGTCGCATCCCGCGAAACGGTCCGCTCTAGTTTCCAGAATCTCCGGGAAGACGTTGCGACTTTCCGCGCTTCCGGCGCGACCCTCACCGAGGAACAACGCGCAAGAGTCATCGAATTGACGGATGAAGTGAAGCAAATCAACGCCGCTCTCCGCGATTCGATCGGCAACTGCTACCAACGGATGCACGCCCTCCGCGGCCGCTACAATCTCCAAAATGTCGATGAAATCCTCGCCGCGCATCACGACGTGCTCGACATCCTCACCGCCCGCCAGGCGCATCTCGCACGGATTCAGGTCATCTTCGCCGAACTCGATCTGATGGTCGCGGTTCCCGAGGCCTAGGGATGAAAGTCCGCGTCGAAACGATCGCGGACCTGAATGAGACCGAAATCGTCGTCCGCTGCCCCGAGCGTGACGAAGAAGTCGAGCGCGTCGTCTCCGCGCTCGGCTTCTTCGAGAAAGCGGTGATGGCGCGGAAAGACGGACGGACGTTCAGGATCCCGCCGGCCGATATCTATTATTTCGAAGCCGTCGACGACAAAACGTACGTCTGTCTCCGGAAGGACGTCTGTGAAACGACCATGCGGCTTTATGAAATCGAATCGCTCTTCCGCGGTTCGACCTTCCTCCGCGTGAACCGCAACACGATCGTCGACGCGGCGAAAATCAGAAGTTTCAAATCCGCCCTGAACGGACGGATGGAAGCGCGCCTGGAGAACGGCGAAGCCATCGAAATCTCGCGGGCATACGTCAGCGCGCTCAAATTGATGCTGGGAGGCAGAGGAAAATGAAGAAGTTCATCAAAACCTATCTCGTCACCCTGTTCTTCACGAATCTCGTCTTCGTCCTGATCGCCGGCATCGTGCGTTTCCAACTCAACATCACCTACGGTTTCGCCGCCGTCGAGATCGGCGCCGTCCTGACGTCGCTCTTCGTCGCAGCCGGGATCCGGATCCTGATGTTGCCCAAGGGAAACGCCGTATTGAACGCCGTCCTCGGCCTCCTCGTCATCCTGCCGGGCGTCGTGGTCCTGCGTCCCGTGTTCTCGATCGCGGTTTTCCGCTATTCGTTCGTGATCTTCCTTGTGGTCGCGGTCGCCGCCCTCGGCTATGCGGTCGCCGTCGTCATCCTCGGCGCGAAGGCGCGCAAGGAAGCGGCTATCCTCAACCGCATGCTTGAAGAAGAACGTTCGAAAATCGATCACGAATGACCGTTCCGCTTGGACGGTCATTCTTTTTTTTGATATAATGGAACTATCCATTCTACCGGAGGTATCCGATGTCGCCCTCATCGCATTTCCAACTTGAACGCATCGCCTTGCTCGACGCGTTTTTGACCACCTTGTTCGACATCCCCGAAACCGACCGATCCGCTTACGCCCGCAAGCACTTCGCGTTCATCGACGAAGTGACGCCCTTCGACGTGCTCGGACTGAATCGTTTCAAGCAAGCCGACGCCGCCGGGGTCGAAGCGATCCGAAAACAGGCCGGCAAACTCGTCCACATCCTGAGACGGGGTTTGCTCCGCTATTCCTGGAATCGCGAAATCCATCCGGCACTGATCGCGTTCCGCAAGGAAAACGGCGACGTGACCGCCGCCGTGCTGGCGCTTGCGCCGCTGTTCGCAAAACTGCACGATCCCCATACGCGGACGCTCCTCGCGGCGCGCATCCGCGGCTTTTCAACGTTGGAGCGGAAGTTCCGGAAAGCGGAACTGTTGCTTCATCCGGCGGTCGATGCGCATCTTCCCTCGCCTATTCCGCTCAAAGTCCTCTGGGCGCTTCACGACGACATCCGCGCCGTCGTGCGCGAGTTGCCGGAAGCGCTTGAAACCGAACCGGTGGACGCCGAACGCTTGGCCGAACTCGTCGGCAGGTTCCACTACGACGTCACCGGCCTGGTCGAAAAAGAAGAACTGATCCTCTACCCCGCCGCGTCGGTCCTGTTGACCTCGGAAGCTTGGGATGCGCTGTCAGCCGAAATGCCCGGCTTCGGCTTCGCGTTCGGCGCCGATCCGGTCCCGGTGTCCGCTCCCGGCAAGACGATCCGCCCCGTACCGGGCGTTTTTGAAACACGGACCGGACGGCTCGACTTCGACCAGCTGGCATTGATCCTGAGTGCCCTTCCGCTCGAACTCACCTTCATCGACGCGCAGGACGTGACGCGCTTCTATAACGAGACGAACGATAAGTTGTTCGCCCGTACCCCGCAGATCATCGACCGGCCGGTGATGAACTGCCATCCCGAAAAGGTCGTGAAGTCGGTCGAGCGGATGCTTTCCGCGTTCAAGTCGGGTGCCTCCAGCCGCGCCGAAATGTGGATCGATCTGCATGGCCGCTTCATCCACATCGTCTATGCCGCCTTGCGCGACGCGGACGGGACCTACCGCGGCACGCTCGAGATCATCCAGGACGCGACGCGTTTGCGCGCGCTCGAAGGATCGAACCAGGAACTGACGTTCTGATTGTCATTTTCGGGGATGCCTTCCGGTGAAACGGTGATATAATGGGAGTGCTGGCCCGATAGCTCAGCAGGATAGAGCAACGGCTTCCTAAGCCGTCGGTCGCAGGTTCGAATCCTGTTCGGGTCGCCAGTCATCCTCGAGCCGTTCCCAGAACGGCTTTTTTCATACCCGGGACGGGGAAATACGTTGCTTTTTCGGCAATGATGATGATATAATAATGTCGCTTGGCTCCATAGCTCAGCTGGATAGAGCATTGGATTCCGGATCCAACGGTCGCAGGTTCGAATCCTGTTC
>DMTN01000058.1 GCA_003477305.1 Acholeplasmatales bacterium
CTGCAACGCCGACGAGGGCGATCCGGGCGCGTTCATGGATCGTTCGATGATGGAATGCGTTCCGCACCAGGTGCTTGAGGGAATGCTTATCGGCGCTTACGCAACCGGGGCAACCAAACTTTTCATATATTGCAGAGCTGAATATCCGCTCGCAATAAAGAACCTCGGCGCCGCAATAAAGCAGATTTATGAAAACAAGCTCAACACCCTTAACGGCAGAAGCTTGGAGATAATAATCAAGGAAGGCGCGGGCGCATTCGTCTGCGGCGAAGAAACCGCGATGATCGCCTCCCTCGAAGGCAAACGCGGCATGCCGCGCTTCCGTCCGCCGTTCCCGACAGACGAAGGCTGGATGAAGTTCCCGACACTTATCAACAACGTCGAGACCTTCGCCAACGTCCCGGTCGTCTATCTCAAGGGACCGGACTGGTTCAAGGCGATCGGCACCGCCAAATCCTCCGGCACGAAAGTCTTCGCGCTCGGCGGCAAGATCGCCAACACCGGCCTCTTGGAAGTGCCGATGGGAACGACGCTGCGGGAAGTCATCTTCGACATCGGCGGCGGCATCCCCAACAAGCGCAAGTTCAAAGCGGTCCAGACCGGGGGGCCCTCGGGCGGCTGCATCACCGAGAAATCGCTCGACACCCCGATCGACTTCGACAATCTGATCGCGCTCGGCTCGATGATGGGCTCCGGCGGGATGATCGTGATGGACGAAGACAACTGCATGGTCGACNNCCCGCTTCTATCTCGACTTCACCGTCGACGAGTCGTGCGGTAAATGCACGCCGTGCCGCGAAGGCACGCGCCGCATGCTCGACATTCTGAACAAGATCTGCCGCGGCGACGGCACCATGGAAGACCTCGACACGCTCGAATCGCTCGGCAACATGGTCAAGGACACTTCGCTCTGCGGACTCGGGCAAACCGCCCCGAATCCGGTTTTGTCCACGCTAAAGCACTTCCGCGAGGAGTATATCGCCCACGTCGTGGACAAGGTCTGCCCCGCCGGCGTCTGCCCGAATCTCACCAATTTCATCATCACCGACAAGTGCATCGGCTGCACGAAGTGCGTGAAGAACTGCCCGGTCGGCGCGATCACCGGCAAGGTCAAGCAGAAACATACGATCGATCTCGAGAAGTGCATCCGCTGCGGCGCATGCAAGAAGGCCTGCCCGGTCAACGCCATCTCGAGCAAACCGGAAGACTGGAAGGCGATCGTCAATGGATAAGCTCGTCAACGTCACCATCGACAAGATCCAGATCGCCGTTCCCGAATCGTATTCCGTCCTCAAGGCCGCCGAAGCGGCCGGCGTCGTGGTTCCCCGTCTCTGCTTTCTGGAAGGAATCCATGAAGAAGGCAACTGCCGCGTCTGCGTCGTCAAGGTCGAAGGTCAGAAGGGCCTCAAGCCCGCCTGCCGCACCACCGTCACCGACGGCATGTCCGTCAAGACCAACACCAAGGAAGTCTACGACGCCGTCTCGAGCAACCTCGAACTGCTCGCCGGCAACCACAAGTTCGAATGCTGGAAATGTTCGCGCGAAACAAGCTGCGAATTCCTCGACCTGCTCCGCCGCTTCTCCGTCGACAACTACTATTCCAACGAAGAAGTCTTCAAGCACAAGGACCGCAAGCTGAACGAAACGTCCGGCGCGATGGTCATCGACTCCTCCAAATGCGTCCTCTGCGGACGCTGCGTCTCCGCCTGCGAGAAATATACCGGCCTCGGCATCCTCAACTTCAACCGCCGCGGTTCGAAGACCTACGTCGGTCCCGCGCTCTTCACGAACCTCGAAGACGCCGGCTGCATCTATTGCGGCAAGTGCATCCAGTCGTGCCCGACGGGCGCGATCCGCGAGAAGGATGACATCAAACCCCTCGAGCGCGCTTTGCGCGATCCGTCCAAGACGGTCATCGCCCAGGTCGCTCCCGCCGTGCGCGCCGCGCTCGGCGAAGAATTCGGCTACAAGCCCGGCACGAACGTCGAAGGCCAGCTGTTCGCCGCGCTCCGCGCCCTCGGGATCCGGGAAGTCATCGACACCAACTTCTCGGCCGACCTGACGATCATGGAAGAAGGCACGGAGTTCATCCACCGCGTGAAAAACGGCGGCGTGCTCCCGCTCTTCACCTCCTGCTCGCCGGGCTGGATCAACTACCTCGAACAGTACTATCCGGAATACATCCCGAACCTTTCGAGCTGCAAATCGCCGCAGCAGATGGCCGGGGCATTGATCAAAACCTATTACGCCGAGAAACTCAATCTCGATCCGAAGAACATCGTCTCGGTCTCGATCATGCCCTGCGTCGCCAAGAAGGCGGAAGCGAAGCGTCCCGACATGGGACGCGACGGCTACCGCGACGTCGACATCGTCCTCACGACGCGCGAAATCGCCCGTCTGATCCGCCACCGCGGCATCAAGTTCCAGGAACTCGATCCGATCAAACCGTATGGCGACCTCGCCAAATACACCGGCGCGGCGTCGATCTTCGGGGCCACCGGCGGCGTCATGGAAGCCGCCCTACGCACCGTCACGGAAATCGTCGAAGGACATTCCACGCCGATCGAATTCACCGAAGTGCGCGGCCTTGAAGACATCAAGGAAGCCACCTACAAGGTCGGAGGCAAGGACATCAACGTCGCCGTCGTCCACGGCGGAAAGGCGATCGGGCAGTTCCTCGAAATGATGAAGACCAACGGCAAGCAATACCATTTCGTCGAATTCATGGGTTGCACCGGCGGCTGCATCAACGGCGGCGGTCAGCCGATCATCACCGCCTCGAACCAGGGCAAGTTCGACATCCGCGAACGTCGCGCCAAGGTCCTCTATGCGATCGACCAGGGTTCGACGTTCCGCAAGTCGCACGAAAACGAAGCGGTCCAGAAACTGTACGCAGAATTCCTCGGCGAGCCGAATTCGCATCTCGCCCACGAACTGTTGCACACGCACTACAAAAAACGCGAAACCTACTCCAAATAATCCGAATAGAAATACGGCGAACCCCGAGGGGGCTTCGCCGTTTTTTGCGCGTTCATATTCTGTTCATAGTTTTTTGCTAGAATGGTGGCGAGGTGAAAAGCAAATGAAAAAACAAGCAAAATGGATTTGGCTTTTGGTCGGACTCGCGGTTCTCGCGGTCGCCGTCCGCTTCGCGTTCTACTTCCTGTCCGACGAGATTTCCGGCGGGAACTGGCAGGGATACATGCCGATGGGCGGCGCATGGGCGATGCCGCTCGGCATGCTCGGGATGGGCGCATTCTGGATATTCGTCGTTTTCCTCGTCTTCCGCGCGTTTTCGATCAGAGGATGCGGCATGCAGCACGATCATGCGACGGTGCGGCTGAAGGAACGCCTGGCCAACGGCGACATCACGATCGAAGAATACGAAACCCTACGCAAGACCCTTGAGGAGGATCGCTAAAATGAAAAAAATATGGATGATCACCGCAATCGCAATTGTTATGTTCGCGGCCGGCGGATGGATCTACAAGACCGTCTCGGCCGAAGACGTTCCCGTCACGACGACCTCGCTTTCGACCGCGACGACGTATTACTACGGACCGATGATGGGCCGCGGTGGCGGCTTCCGCGGCGGCTGCGGCGGTTACCCCCTCACGACGACGGGGCTGACCTACGAGTGGCTTTATCTTCATCTCGACGCCGATGAGAAAATCCTCGTCGACACCTATCACGCCGATCTGCTCGCGACGTACGACTTCACCGTCATGGATGCCGCGGCGCGCCTGGTTGCGCTTTCCGACATCCGCGCGGCGCTTTCCGACTACATCGTCGCCTCCGAATTCGTCACCGGCGTGAATCCGTAATGAAACGCTGGATCGTCATCGCCGCCGTCGCCCTGCTTACGGGCGCCGCGGCGATTTTCCTTGTTGCGGACCGTCCGGACGTCCTGGGCGCGTTCGGCATCACCGACACGGACGTCACGGACATCGTCGCCGCCTTGGAAGCGGGGACGGAAGATCGCACACGCTTCAATGCGAGCATCGACGGCGACGCCCTTCACCTGACCGCCGACGGTGAGACGGTGAATATCGACCTCCCGGAAGGGCGCTTCTATCTGTCCGTCGCACCTTATCTCACATCGACCCATGAATGCTTTACGCACAATCTCGTCTCCTGTCGCGGCGAACTCGTGAATGCGACGTTTTCCATCACCGTCCGCGACGCCGACGGAGCGGTGGTCCTCAGCGGTGATTTCACGTCGGGGGCGAACGGCTTCGTCGGACTTTGGCTCCCCGCCGGCCTCGACGGGACCATCACCGTCGGTCATGAAGGCCACGTCGCAACGGGCGCGTTTCAGACGCAGCCCGCATCGGCGACCTGCATGACGACACTCGTACTGTCATGAAGGATGAACGGTATCGGATGATCGCCCGGCTTCATGAAATCCGCTGCGCCGGCTGTCTGAACACCATCGAAGGGGCCCTTCGCCGCCGCGGCGCGGAGTCGGTCAAGATCGATCTGGGGTCGCACATCGTCGAAGTCGTCTATCAAGGCCCCGCATCCGATGCCGATGCCTATTGCGCCGCGGTTCGCGCCACCGGATACCAAGCGACCCTGCTCGGAGTCGCTTCGCAAAATCCGGGGGCGGACGGGACGGATGGATGACTTGACGGCGAAAGGTCATCTTGGGACCGTTCCTCAGAAAACGGCGTATAATGGAAGCGTAAGGGGGTGAGGCCGATGCGGCTCATCATCATCGAAGATCATCGCAAAATCAACGACCTTTTAGCGCGGTTCGCCCGTCTGGACGGACACGACGTCCTGCAAGCCTATTCCGCCGAGGAAGGACTTGCGCTTTTAGCCGTCCGGACCGTCGATGCGATCATCACCGATTTGATGCTTCCGGATTTGCAGGGGGAAGATCTGATTGCGAAGATCCGCACCCAGAGCGATGTCTACATCATGGTCGTCTCGGCGAAAATCGATATCAAGGAACGCATCGACGTGCTGTCACTCGGGGCCGACGATTATTTGACCAAACCGTTCAGCATCGAAGAAGTGATGGTCAAGCTGAAGAATCTCGAGAAACGCATCGCGACCCACGAACCGATCATCCGATCGTTTGACGGTGGCGCGTTGAAAATCATTCCGTTCCGACGGGAAGTCCGGCTCGGCGACGAAGTCATCGCATTGACCGCCCACGAATATGATGTGCTTTGGCAACTCGCCAGCCATCCGAAACGCATTTTCACGCGCGAAGAAATCCTCGCCGCGTGTTTTGGCGAGAGCGAGGCGTTCGACCGCGTGATCGACGTCTACGTCAAAAACATCCGAAAGAAACTCCGTGACGCCGCCGGCGAACCGCGTTTCATCCGGACCCATTATGGCGTCGGCTACCAGTTTGCAGGTGACGGTGATGATTAGCTTCAAGACCTTTTTCCGCGCCAAGATGGCGCGCACCTTCACCATCCTGTTCGCCGTGATGTTGCTTTTGGCGAACCTGACGGTGTATCTCGCCTCAAGCGTCCAATACACCCGTCAGACCGAGCGTCAGGAAACATCCTTTGTCATCATGCTCGAACATATGATCGTTTGGGAAAACGAATCGACGCTCATCGCCTTTTTGGAACATTACGGCCATACCCACGGCGTCGATCTCGCCTACGCCGACGCCGAAGGCATCGTGCGTTTTCAGACCGATCCCGCCCCGGAAGGCGCGGATCCGATCGAACTCCTCTCCATCGACGGCGAACCGCTCGGAACCGTTTCGATCGGCTATCGTCAGTCATTCTATGGGTCCGAACTGATCCTCGGACTCGCTTTCGTGAATGGGGTCTCGGCGCTGCTTTTCATCATCGCGATGCTGATCCTGAGGCGCATCCTCAACCGGCAGTACGGGCTTCTGTATGACGACATGGAACGCATCGGCCAAGCGGATGCTTCCTTCCGCTTTCAAGACATGGCCGCGATCAACGAGCGGTACACGGCGGCGCTCAAGGCCGAAGCCGAACTGAAGACCATCCAGGCGCATTACGTCAGGATCCTCGCCCATGATGTCAAGACGCCGTTGACCGTCATCAAGGTCTATCTCGAAGGCATCAAGACGGGACGAATCCCCTTCGATCCGCAAATCAACGAAGAACTGCTCGCGCAGGTCGGCGAGATCGAGACCATGATTCCGCAGTTCATCGAACAGGATCTGCGGCAAGTGGCGATCCGTCAAAACATCGCCTCGCTGATCACCGCCCATCTTGCCAAACTGAACGAGGTGTTCCAGACCAAGCGGATGACCCTCGATCTTTCCATCGACGCGCTGGAACTCACGATCGCCTCCGCCGATGTCATCCGCATCCTCGAACATCTTGTCTTCAATGCGTTTTATTACAGCGAGCCGGGCGGCGTCATCGGCGTCACGCTCGACGCCGACGTCAAGCGGTTGACGGTGGAGGATACCGGCATCGGGATGAGCGGCGAGACGATCGCCCGCATCCACGCCGGAACCCATCGCGGCGACGACGCCATGGCCTACAATCAAAAAGGCAGCGGCGTCGGCTTTCAGATCGTCTTCGAAATCGCCGCCCGCATCGGCGCGGCGGTCGATATCGAGAGCGTTTTGGGAACCGGCACGAAAGTCCACGTCTGGTTCGATCGCCATCCGCGTTGACATTCAAAAAAAGCACATTCCGAATTCCGGAAATGTGCTTTTTTTGATTTCATCATAACAACGTGATTTCGGTCCTTGAGTAGTCGAGAAGACGGTCTTTTTTCATATGCGCGAGTTCGCGCGAAAGCGACGGACGCTCGACCGCAAGCATCTCCGCCAGGCGTTCTTTCGTACCGGGGATCGCGACGGACCCCGTACGGGCGTCGCCGAGCCGCCACCCGAGCCAGAAGAGGATCCGTGAGCGGAGGCTGGGAAGCGACAGCATCTTGACCTGTTGCTTGATGTCGAAGGTTTTTCGACCGAGCGCGGAAAGATAGGCTTCGAGAAGTTCGGGATGTCCAGAGAGCAAGCGGAGAAAATCGGCGCGTCCGATCATCGTGACGATCGCATCGGTCGCGACGACGACGTTGCCGAGATACCGCTGTTCTCCCGAAAATGTCAGGACGTCGCCGAAGAACGCATCCGGGTCCACCGATTGGATCTGCCATTCACGGCCGTCCGGCGTAGAGGAACGGATCTCGATCCGGCCTTCGGAGACATAGCCGATTTCGACGCACGCTTCGCCCTGAAGGAACAGGATCGCCCCCTTGCGGACGCAGGCGGTCCTTCCGCCGTACGCGGTAAGCAAATCGATGCCAAACAGTGACCGCTCCATGAAACCACCTCGCTCGTAACATATGTTACATACAATCATTGTAACTCCGCTTATAATGAATGTAAAGACGATTCATGCGGCGCGTGCGCCGCGGAAAGCGTGATCCCCATGAAAAGACTGTTGGTCGCCGTTTTGGCGGCCGTCATCGCCTTGACCGCAATCGCATGCGTTTCACCGGAAGGGCTCTCCTTCATGGTCCCCTCGGGGTCGCCCGCGCTCGCCCAAATCTACGTCCAGGCGGAAGGGTATCATGATGTCGACATCGTCAACGGCGCCGATCCGCTCATCGCGGCGTTCGGCTCCGGCAGCCATGACGTCATCTTCGCACCGACCAACCTCGGTGCCAAAATGATCGCCTCGGGCTGTGCGTACGTTTTCGCCGGCGCCGTGGTCTGGGGGAACTATTACCTGGTATCGACGGGCAAGACGTCCTTCGTCCTTTCCGATCTCGAAGGCGCGGACATCATCGCCTTCGGACCGAACCAGACGTCCGACATCGTGCTCCGACATATTCTTGCAAGCAACGGCATCACCGCATCGATCACCTACGTCGACGCCGTCGCCACCGCCGCGTCGATGTTCGCCGCCGATCCGTCCTTGATCGTGCTCACCGCGGAGCCGTCGCTTTCGGCGATCGACGCCGTCGTCGAAGGCCTCCAGGTCATCGATCTGCAGACCGCCTACGCCGTCCTGCACGGGTCGGCATCCTATCCGCAGGCGGGCGTGTTCCTCAAAAACGATCTTGATGAAGCGCGTGTCGAGCGCTTCCTCGCCGATTTGTCCGCGTCCGTCGCCGCGGTCAACGACGATCCGGCCACTGCGGCCGCCGCCGCGGCCGCACTCGAATTCGGCTTTTCCGAGGCCGTGATGACTTCGGCGATTCCGGGCAGCCATTTGCAGTTTGTCTTTGCCGCAGAGGCACGAACGGCGCTCGAAGCGTATTTCGCGATTCTTTTCGCGATGAATCCGGCGCTCATCGGCGGCGCGCTTCCGGGGGATGGATTCTACCATGAATCCTAAAGCGGAATCGATGAAGAACCGATTCGTTTCGTTTTCCGGCATCTTCGCAATCTTCCTCGTTTGGATCGCCGCCTCCGCCATCGTCGCCAATCCGATGCTGCTGCCGACGCCGTGGAAAACGGCGGAAGCGTTCTTCGAAATCCTCACCGGAAGCGCATCGCTTCTGGCAATCGGTGCGACGGTGCTTCGTTTGACCGTGGCGATGGGGGTAGCGACCGTGCTCGGCCTTTCTTCCGGGATCGCCGCCGGACTCGTCCCCGACGTCTATCGTTTCCTGCGCCCGGTCGTGACGGTGCTTCGGACCGTTCCGGTGATCTCGATCGTCGTCATCGTCTTGATCGTCTTCGGGTTCGCCTCGACGCCCTATGTGATCACGTTTCTGATGGTGTTTCCGATCCTGTTCCAGGCTGCCGCCGACGGAATCCGGCGGATCGATCCCGAACTCGTCGACGTCTTCAAACTCGAGGATGGAACGCTGTTGGGCGGACTCCGGCATTGTTATCTGCCGCTGATCGCGGCTGACATCCGTACCGCGCTCTTGCAGGCGGCGGGACTTGGCGTCAAGGTCCTCGTGATGGCGGAATATCTCGCCCAGACGCCGCACTCTGTTGGCAACGCCTTGTATCTGGCGAAGGTCGAACTTGATTTCGGCGCCGTGTTCGCGTGGACCGCTTTGCTGGTTCTGATGGCGGGGGCGATTGAAGTGGGAGTCCGCCTCTTTGCGTCCGAAAAGACGCCGGAAATCAACGGCATCGCAAAAAAGCGCAGCATCACCGATTGACAACCGGACTTCCAGCGGTTAAAATGAGTACGTCATAAGGGAGTAGCCCACGCGCACACCTCATGCGTGGTCAAATCAACTAACACGATCGATTCCGATCTGGTTTGACCGCTAGCGGCGAGACTTATGCACTTCGTTGTGCATGGTCTCGCTTTTGCATTCTCGGGAGGAAACAGCATGGAAAAATATCAAGGCAGCATCGAACAGACATTGATGGATCTCAACACGGATTCCAAGCGCGGGTTGACCGCCGCCGAGGCGGCCGCGCGGATCGCCGCGAACGGGAAGAACGAATTGGCGGAAAAGCGTAAAAAAACGCTGTTCGGGATGTTCGTCGACCAGTTTCGCGATTTTCTCGTCATCATCCTGCTCTTCGCCGCAGCGATTTCCATCGTCACGGCGATCATCGAAGGGGAAGGACTCGTGGACGGCATCATCATCCTCGCCATCGTTCTTCTGAACGCCGTTTTAGGCGTTTCTCAGGAACAGAAGGCAAACAGCGCGCTCGCCGCGCTCCGGAAGATGAGTTCACCCCACGCCAAGGTGCTGCGGGACGGGAAAGTGACCGAAGTCGCTTCCGCCGATCTGGCGCTGGGCGACATCCTCTATCTCGATACCGGCGATTTCGTCAGCGCCGACCTGCGGCTGATCTCATCGACGAACCTGCGCATCGACGAGTCCGCCCTCACGGGCGAATCCGTCCCGGTCGAAAAAGACGCGAAACAGGTCTTCGAAGCGGTGCGGCCGCTCGCCGACCGCACCAACTCCGCGTTCATGTCAACGCTTGTTTCCTATGGCAAAGGACAAGGCGTCATCACCGCCGTCGGGATGGATACGGAGATCGGCAAGATCGCAACGATGCTCGATGCCGTCAAGGAAGGAAAGACGCCGCTGCAGAAGACGATCGATGAGTTCGCCAAGGTGCTCGGCATCATCTGCATCGTCGTATCCATCTTCGTCTTCCTCCTCGGACTGGTCCAGGGGCGCGATGTCTTCGAGATCTTCCTCACCGCGATCGCCCTTGCGGTGGCCGCGATCCCGGAGGGACTCACCGCGGTCATCACCGTCGTGCTGGCGCTCGGGATGCAGCGGATGGTCAAACGCAACGCCATCATCAAGTCGCTCTCGACCGTCGAAACGCTCGGCCAGGCGACCGTCATCTGCTCCGACAAGACCGGCACGCTCACGCAGAACAAGATGACCGTGCAACGGCTGTACGATCTCGACTCCGAATTTCAGGTGACCGGCACCGGATATTCCACCGAAGGCGCGATCGAACAAAACGGCGTCAAGGCCGTCATGAATGCCAACCTCGACCTGCTTTTGAAGACCTGCATGCTTTGCAACGACGCGAAGCTCGAATCGGCCGAGAAAGTCATCGGCGACCCGACCGAAGCCGCATTGCTCGTCGTCGCCGCGAAAGCCGGGTTCGATCTTTCCGCCGCCGAGGAACGATATCCCCGCATCAACGAATATCCGTTCGACTCCACCCGCAAGATGATGACGACGATCCACCGGATCGACGGCACCCACCTGGCGCTGACGAAAGGGGCATGCGATCAGTTGATCCGGCATTGCGAATACTTCCTCGACAAGGGCGTCGTCCGCCCGATCACCCCGAAGGACGTCGATGCCGTCCTGAAGCAGAACGACGACTGGTCCTCGCAGGCGTACCGCGTGCTCGGCTATGCGTATCGGCAGGCCGAGGATCCGATGGCGAAAGACTTGGAAGACGGGTTGATTTTCATCGGCCTTACGGCGATGATCGACCCGCCGCGCAACGAAGCCAAAGACGCCATCATGGTCTGCCGCGACGCCGGCATCCGCGTCATGATGATCACCGGCGACCACCTTACCACCGCGCGGGCGATCGCTACTAAACTGGGCATCCTCAAGCCCGGGCATCTCGCCCTCTCCGGCGAGGCCACGGCGAACATGACGGATGCGGAATATGAAGAAGCCATCCTGCGGTGCGACGTCTTCGCGCGCAGCACCCCCGAAGACAAGATCCGCATCATCGGGGTTCTCCAGAAAAACGGCGAAGTCGTCGCAATGACGGGCGACGGCGTGAACGACGCGCCGGCCCTCAAGCAGGCCGACATCGGCGTGGCGATGGGCATTACCGGCACCGAAGTGTCGAAAGAAGCTTCGAACATGATCCTGACCGACGACAATTTCGCCTCGATCGTATCCGCCGTCGAGGAGGGCCGGGTCATCTATGCGAATATCCGCAAATTCACGATCTATCTCGTCTCATGCAACATCGGCGAGATCCTCATCATCACGCTGGCGATGATTTTCGCCGTCCTGTTCCAAAACGTGATCCCGCTTTTGGCGATTCACCTCCTCTGGATCAATCTCGTGACCGATTCTTTCCCGGCGTTCGCGCTCGGAATGGAGGAGAAGGAAGCGAGCGTGATGGGCGATCAACCCCGCAGTCCGAAGGAAAAGCTGTTGAACGGTCCGACGCTCGTCAAGATCCTTGTTCAAGGCGCCGGGCTCGCGATTGCCGCCCTGCTCAGTTTCTGGATTGGATTTCAGATCGACGGCGCCTCCGTCGCCCAGGCGCGCACGATGATTTTCTTCACCGTCGTCGCCGGCGAGTTGATCCGCACCTATTCGGCCCGTTCCGAGACGCGTTTCCTGTTTTCGATGAAACCGTTTGCCAACAAGTACCTGAACATCGCCGTCGCCGTTTCGCTGGCGCTCGTCTTCGCGCTCATCTACGTTCCTCCGCTCGCCGCGCTCTTCCGGCTCGAAGCGCTCACCGCCGCCGAACTGGCGATCGCCGCCGGACTCGGCTTGATCCCATTCCTCACCGGCGAACTCACGAAACTGTTCCATCCGGTTCGCAAAGACCGCGTCCGTCACGCAAAATCATAGCAGTATCTTGTAAAACTTCGGCTTTTGGAGTACAATGATTTCAAGTCGTTCGAGAGGGGGGAATCGTGATGCGAAACAACATCGTTCGAAACGTCGTATTGCAAAAGGGCGAGACCGTCCAAAAGGATTTTAAAAATCTGAAAGCGATCGGGACGTATTGCGCCATGATGCTGACGACGAAGCGGTTGATCGTCTATACCTTCGGTCCCGACATCGAACGCGGCAAGCGGATCCGCCGCCGCAAGATGGACGAGATCGAACTCCGCTCGATCCACCGTTTCGAATATTATCTCGACTATCACCGCGTCAACGCCTTCATCCGCATCATCGGTCTGATCTTCTTCGTTGCGGGCGCCGGCATCGGCTACCTCAACTACACACAGGCGCTTACCGCGTATCTCCCGATCGTCGGAACCCTTCCCTACTGGTATTATGCGTTCGGAGCCGCGGCGTTCCTGGTGGTCATCGGCCTGGCGATGATGTTCAAAAACAAGAAGTACCTGGTTTTGAAGGTCAAATCCGGACTCGATGACAAACTCTCGCTCCGCTTCTCTCCGGAAAAGCAAAATGAGGAAGCGCTCCGCTTCATCGCCGGCAAAATCCACATTGACTGAACGAATCGATGACTCCGCGAAGAATTTTCGCGGAGTTTTTGATTGTCAAAATTCACCGATGATATTTACATAAGCGTTCATTCTGTTATAATCAAAATAACGAAACCAAGCGAAAGAAGGCGCGACAATGAAGAAAGCGATCGGGTTAATCTTGTTGGGGATGATGTCGTTGGCGGCATCCGGATGCCGGGCCGAAACGACGGAAACGACCACGCACGACATCACGCGAGATCCGATCGTCGGGTTCTGGGTCGTTCCCGTCGGCGAATCGATCCCGACCTATTACACCGACTTCCTCGATCCGTGGGCGTTCAAGATTTATCTGGACATCGACGAAGCCGGGACCGCCGTGGATCTTGTCGGCGGGACGCCGTTTTATGACTTGTCAGGGGAGACGAAAGAATTCGTCGATGTCGACGGGGAATCCATGACCGGCTACCGGCTCGCCGCGACGCTTCGGGTTCTGATGGAGGGAACCACCTTCGGGGTCGCCTTCATCCATCGCGACGCGGCCGGATTCCTGCATCCGGGCACGTTGAATGGATACTATTTTCCCGACGCGGATGCGGTGACGACGATTTCGCTTGTTCAGGTCCTCGCGGATTACGCGATCGACCTCGAACTCCGGTTCGAGGCCGCCCCGCGGATCGCAAACGTCACCGTTTCGATGTTTGCGGCCGACCACACCGAAATCCGCCAAACCGGCCTCTCCCTTTCCGACGGACTCTTATGGTCCATCGAAGCGGAGGAAGCGGTCGCCTATGTCGTCTTCGAGGAGACCCGCGAGGATGGTTTCATCCAACGAACGCTGTACTCGCGCGTCGACGGAGGCATGACGGGACACGCGGTCTTTCTACTTTCGGTTTATGGACTCGCCACCGCCCGCACATGCGTCATCACGTGGAACGAATGACTTGCGCGACGCCCGAAAGCGTCGCGCTTTTTGTTTGTCTTTTTGGTGTCAGAAATTGTATGGAAGCGCATTCTCAATCGTGATATAATAGGATTAACACGCTGGGAAATCCGTTTCCGGCAAAAATGAAGACTCGGGAGACTTGATATGAAGCTCAACTACAAGAAAGTATTCTTCGTCGGCGTCGCGTTTTTCCTCATTTCGATGTTCTGGCAGACCTACGACTCCGTCATCACCAAGATCCTCATCGACAAATTCGGTCTCTCGCAGACTTGGTCCGGCGTCATCATGGCCCTCGACAACGTGCTTGCCATTTTCCTGCTTCCGCTGTTCGGTGGGTTGTCCGATAAGACCCAGTCCAAATTTGGCAGACGCACCCCGTACATCTTCTTCGGCACGATCGTCGCGGCGTTCGCGTTCGTCGCATTGTCCTTCGCGGACAGTTACCAGACGGCGCAGATCGAAGCTACCGACATCGTCGCTGACTATGAGGACTATTTGGCCGAAAAATCAGTCATGTTGCTATCAATCGTCAAAGACGGAAAGCCCACCGCGCTGGTCGATCGGGAAGCCGCGGAAATCGCCTATGACGCGGACGAAATCACCGAAGCGGAATACAACGAGGCCGTGTCGACCTATCTCAACTGGCAAACCGACTGGCCCGCAGCGATGGTCAAGTGGGGCGAAACGAACGAACTGATTCTCAGCGGGAAAGACGCCGCGCTCGCCGCAGGAGAAATTTCTCAGAGTGCGTATGACCGCTGGTACGAAAACACCTATGAGCCGATGGATGAGATCGCCTGGCGCGCACTCAACACCGGCTATCTGACACAGGCCGAGTACTCCTATTGGGCCGACGAGATCTACGACGACGTCTACGACGGCAGCCTCTCCGAGGCAGCCTGGGAGATGACGGCGGCCAATCCGTTCAATTTCATTGTCTTCGTCGTCCTGCTCTTCATCGCGCTCGTTTCGATGGCGACCTTCCGAAGCCCGGCCGTAGCCCTCATGCCGGACGTCACGATGAAGCCGCTCCGTTCGAAAGCCAACGCCATCATCAACCTGATGGGCACGTTCGGCGGTATTCTCTCCATCGCTCTCCTTGCAGTGTTCGGCTTAAGCAACCTTTCCTATGTCGACTATACGCTCGGCTTCGTCACCGTCGGCGTGCTCATGCTCGTATTCCTCGCGCTCTTCCTATGGAAAGTCAAAGAACCCAAGCTCGTCGCCGAAAAAGAAGCAGACGACATCAAATACGGACTCACCGAAGAAGACGAAGTCAAGGCGTCCCACGAGACGATGCAGGACCTTTCCCGCGAAAAACGGAAATCCCTGTATCTCATCCTCGGGTCGGTCTTCCTCTGGTTCATCGGCTACAACGCCGTCACCACCAAGCTGTCCGACTATGCTCCGAAGGTTCTCGGCATGGGTTATTCGATGCCGCTCTTGATCGCGCAGGGCGCCGCCTTGATCGCCTTCGTTCCGATCGGCTTCCTCGCCACCAAGATCGGCCGCCGCAAGACGATCCTGATCGGCATCACGATCCTCTCGATTTGTTTCGGATCCGTCTTCTTCATCACCGAGACGACAAGTTCGCTCATGTACCTCATCTTCGCGATGACCGGCATCGGCTGGGCGACGATCAACGTCAACTCGTATCCGATGGTCGTCGAACTTTCGAAGGGTTCGAACGTCGGTAAATATACTGGATACTATTACACCTTCTCGATGGCGGCGCAGATCCTTACGCCGATCCTCTCCGGCATCCTGATGGACATCTGGGGACGCAAGATCCTGTTCCCATATGCGACGCTCTTCGTCGCGGCCGCGTTCATCACGATGTTCTTCGTCAAGCACGGCGATGCGAAAGTCGTCGACAACCGTTCCACGATCGAGAAACTCGGCCAGGAACTCGAATAACGGCAACGCCATTCAATCCAAAAAAGTCGACCGCGGATCCGTCCGCAGTCGACTTTTCTCTATATATGCCAATCCCGCAGGGCCGGCAGATGGCTTGATTGAGTCCGTGAATTCCGAGATTTTGCGATTCAGGCCTGGACGAGTTTCGCGATCGTCGCGAAATCGGCGGCGTCCTCATCGCGAAGCAGGACCGCGACGTTGTGTTCGAACCGCGTATGGGAAATTACCCGGAAGGTCGTCGCCATGATGTCGACGAAGTCTGTGAGGGTCGACTTGGTACGCATCATGCTGATGGCAAGGAAGCGGACGAACAGGTAGGTTCCGGCAAAGCCGGTGAAGACATCGGGGAAGGATGCGCCGTCGTCCGAAAACGGGAACTGGCGGAAGAAGAGGTTGTTCACGAGCATCTTTTCAAAGAGGATCGCGTGATTCGGCAGAACCGTCTCGAAGTGTCCAAGCGCGGTTTCGTACTTCGTCTTCAGGTCGCCGTCGCGATAGAACGATTCGTTGTCGCGGCAATATTCGGCGATGCTGTGGTTCTGGCCGGCGAACCACCGGGAGACGTTTTGAAGCACGCGATAGGTGAGCGGAATATCCTTGTCGGCGACCGGCACGGAAAGATCGATCGATCCGAGGTCGACCGTCCGGTCGGCCTCAAGCGCATGCAGAATCCGACCGACCATGAGGATCCGGGTCGAAAGTGAAAACGTCCGGTTTTCCAAAATGGCAAAACAATACGCGCGCGTCTTCAGATACAATGCGCGTTCCGCGGCGGTGCGTCCGACTTTCTGTGCGGGGAGCCGGACGGGCTTTGCGAATCGTCCGAAGGCGATCGGCGCGTCGTTCGCAAACAACAGCTCGAGCGTTTTCTCGCAGGAATTCGAGCAGGAGATCTCGTTGGCGAAGTCGGTGCGCACGCCGCGCGGATAGTCGCGGCAGACCGAGGGGAGCGCATCCTCTCCCAGGCGGGCGTGAAGCATGCACCAGCCGCTTTCCAGGCGGAGCGGGCATTCTCCCCGGTAATCGTGGGCGATCTCCGCATAGCGTTCCGGGGTTGGTTGGAGCAAGGGTCGGAAGGCCCGGTCGAGTTTCTCCCGGAGTTTTTTGTCGGCGGGCATTCCCAGCAGATTATAATACTGCTTCATCGGGATCGTCACGCCCCATCCCGAACAACAGGGGTGGCGGCAGTCCGGACCCTTGCAGGAAAACGCCTGATAGTAATCCGGTACGATGAATTCGTCTTTGACGAACCCATCTCCCGTCGCATCGATCCTGACCGCCATAGTCGCATCTCCCGCACCGTTCTCACGATGACATTCCGAGTGAAGATTATATCACTTTTTTTTGGCCCGTCAATGAAAGTCGATCGGTCGGGGAGCGAATTCGTACAGCGGTCGAAACCGGCACCCGAGACGATCATAAACAACGAAAAAACGACTCCGCCAGGGAGTCGTCTCGGGTGATTTTCGTCGTTATGGTTTGGGGATGAAGAACTCGAACACCGCGTTCGAATAATGCGACCGCATCATATCGAGGACTTCCTGCGAGCGGGCTGCATAGCCGATCACGGTGATGCCGCGCTTCTGGGCGCGGTCGCACCAGCGGTTCGGCATGTCGTGGACGCCGTAGTTGATGAAATCGGGCTTTGTGATGACGTTGAACAACAGATGCTTCATCGCGTACTTGAGGACCTTGTTCATGCCGGCGTCCTTCTCGAAGAATTCCGAAATCTGTCCGCGGATCACGTCCGGATGGTGGATGCGGAACCAGTTCACCGCTTTCGGGTTGAAGGCATGCATCGCCCAGGCACCCTGGTAGCCGTTCATCGCCTTCATGAAGTTGACGGCGAGGAATTCATAAGGGCCGAAGGGTTTCAGTTCGATCAGAAGCGGTACCCGCCCGTCGACGAAGGCGAGAACTTCCGCAAGCGTCGAGATCCGCTCTTCGGTGCCGAGGATGCGGAGATCACGGATGTCATCGACGGTCAAATCCCGAAGATAGCGCGGGTCGCCGCAGAGCCGCTGGAGGTTTTTGTCGTGAAAGACGACGACGGTGCCGTCCTTGAGTGCATTGATGTCCATTTCGATGCCATAGCCGCGGACGATCGCGGCCGCAAACGCCGCCAGCGTATTCTCGGGAACGCGCTTGTCAACTGTGTGCAGACCGCGGTGGGCGATCAGGCGGGTCTTGATCCAAGTCAGGTCTTTCATGTCGTTACCTCCGTCAAGTTCGGAATTCATCAAGTATCATTATATCACCGCTTGGCCCGGCCGCGCCCCCGAATCGAGGACGGCGGAGTCGACTTTCGCGCGATATGCACGTCGATAATGTTATAATGGTCCTATCGGGAGGGATATCCATGGAAAATTTCCGTTACTTCAGTCCGACGGAATTCGTTTTCGGCAAAAATGCCGAACACGAAGTCGGAAAATTGTTGTTGAAACACAAAGCCACCCGCGTCCTCGTCCACTTCGGCGGCGGCTCGGTCGTGAAGAGCGGTCTGCTCGACCGCGTCGAGAACGCATTGAATAAAGCCGGTCTGCCTTATGTCCTCTTCGGCGGCGCCGTTCCCAATCCGCGCAGCGGTCTGGTCTACCAGGGCATCGACCTGGCGCGGGCGGAACATCTCGATTTCGTCCTCGCCGTCGGCGGCGGGTCCGCGATCGATTCGGCGAAGGCGATCGCCCTCGGGGCCGCCTATGACGGGGATTTTTGGGACCTGTATGACGGAAAGGCGAAGATTGTCGCGGCATTGCCCGTCGGCGTCGTTTTGACGATCCCCGCAGCCGGTTCGGAAGCCTCCGCGTCGACCGTCATCACGCATGAACGGGGGATGCTCAAACGGGGCGTCCTGAGCGATTTCAACCGACCGCGGTTCGCGATCGTCAATCCGGAACTCACCTATACGCTGCCGCCGTATCAGACATCCGCCGGCGTCACGGACATGATGTCCCACATCTTTGAACGCTACCTGACTCCCTCGAAGGGCGTCGAACTCACCGATCAGCTCTGCGAAGCGACGCTCCGTTCCATCATCGCCGCCGCCCGCGTCGTGATCCGGGAGCCAAAGAACTATGAGGCCCGCGCGACCATCTGCTGGGCCGGGACGATCGCCCACAACGGTTCGCTCGGCGTCGGCCGCATCGAAGACTGGTCGACCCACGGGCTTGAACACGAGTTATCCGCGCTGTATGATGTCACCCACGGCGCCGGGCTCGCGGTGATGTTTCCCGCGTTCATGAAATACACCGTCGACGTCGATGTCGAGCGCTATCGCCGTCTCGCCGTCACCGTCTGGGGAATCCCGGACGATCCGGCCGATCCGAAGCGGGTCGCGCTCGCCGGGATCGCCGCGTTCGAAGCGTTTCTGACGGAAATCGGGATGCCGACGACGTTTGGCGGGATCGGCGCGAAGCAGGAAGACATCGAAACGCTCCTTGACAAGCTCGAAATCAACCGCGGAAAGACGCTCGGGTCGTTCATGAAGCTGACCCGCTCCGATTGCCGGAACATCTATCTGCTCGCCTGCAAATGAAACTTTGAGCCGTCCTTGACCGGACGGCTTTTCATATGAAAAAAAGCCGTCTTGTTTTCCTCGATTCCGGCCTCGCGCGTATTGTGAAAACGCTTCGATTTTGATACAATGGTGAAAGAGGTGAAACAATATGAATGTAGGATGTGTGAAAGAAATCAAAAAACTCGAAAGCCGCGTCGGGCTGACCCCGTCCGCGGTGCGCGAGTATGTCAATGCCGGCCACCGCGTGCTGATTGAAACGAACGCCGGGGCGATGTCGGGCTTTCCCGACGCCGACTATCAAAAAGCCGGAGCCGTCATTCTCGAAAAAGCTGAACAGGTGTGGTCTCAAGCGGACATGATCGTCAAAGTCAAAGAACCCCTTGCGCCGGAATACAAGTTCTTCCGCGACGGGCTCATTCTCTACACGTATCTGCATCTGGCAGCCAACGAAGAACTCACCAAGGAATTGCTCAAGACCAAGGTGAAGGGCGTCGCCTATGAAACGATCGTAACCGAAGACGGAGGGCTGCCGTGCCTCAAGCCAATGAGCGAAGTCGCCGGCCGCCTGGCGATCATCGAAGGCGCCAAGCGCCTTGAAAAACCGTTCGGCGGATCAGGCATCCTGCTCTCCGGCGTGCCCGGAGTCGATCGCGGCAACGTCGTGATCGTCGGCGCCGGCGTCGTCGGCGAGAACGCTTTGAAGATGGCCGTCGGACTCGAAGCGAACGTCATCGTCCTCGACATCAATCTGAAGAAACTGACCTATCTCGATGAACTCTACGGAAACCGCATCACGACCCTCTACAGCACCGCCGACAACATCGAGAAGTCGCTTGAAAAAGCCGATCTCGTCGTCTCCGGCGTGCTCCTTCCGGGAGCGATGGCGCCGAAGCTGATCAAGCGCGCCTATTACAAGACCATGCGTCCCGGATCGGTCATCGTCGATGTCGCCATCGACCAGGGCGGATCGACCGAAGTGTCGAAAGCCACGTATCACGACGACCCCGTCTTCGTCGTCGACGGAATCAACCACTATTGCGTCGCCAACATGCCGGGCGCCGTTCCCAGAACCTCGACGATCGCCCTCAACAACGCGACGATCCGCTATGGGCTCGCGATCGCGAACATGGGCATCGAAACCGCCTGCAAAGCACACAAGGCGATCAAGGCCGGCGTCAATACCTATGACGGCAAATGCACCTGCAAGGGCGTTGCGGACGCATTCGGGCTTCCGTTCGTCGAACTTGCCTGATTCATCACGAATACCTGAAGCGCGGAACCGCCACGAGGCGATTCCGCGCTTTTCATATATTTTCATCGTAAGGTATAGTAAATGTCAGTATGAGCGCGGAACCCTAATAGTAAACTTATGTTTACTTATTTAGAGATGCAGTATATAATAAGGGTGAGATTCCGTCATTGAGAAGGTGTAACCCATGAAATGCATCGTCACCGGGGCGACCGGCCATATCGGCAACGTCCTCGTCAGGGAACTCTACCATCACGGTTATCAGATTCGTGCGATCGTTCTGGACAAGGACGACGCAACGATGATCGAACCACTCTGCGAGATCGTCCGGGGCAATATCCTCGACCGCGTTTTTCTCGATGCGAACCTGAAGGACGCCGATGTCGTGTTCCATCTCGCCGGCATCGTCGAAATCGGTTCGGGCAAGAAAAAGACGATCATGAAGGTCAACGTCGACGGCACGCAAAACGTCCTCGACAGTTGTCTTTTGAACGGTATTCCACGGCTTGTCTACACGTCAAGCGTGCATGCGATCCCAGAGCTGCCGAAAGGTCAATGGATGACGGAAACCGATCATTTCGATCCCGACCTCGTCCACGGCCTCTATGCCAAATCGAAGGCAATGGCGACCGCGCTGGTCCTCGCCGCGAAGGATTCGCCGCTCGACGTGGTGGTCGTCCATCCGTCCGGCGTGATCGGACCGTTTGATTTCAAACTGTCCAACGTGAGTCAGGTCTTCATCGACTTCCTGTGCGGCCGACTCAACGCCTATCTGTCCGGCGGATACAATTTCGTCGACGTCCGCGACGTCGCGACGGGAATCCGTCTGGCGGCTGAAAAAGGCCGACGCGGAGAGTGTTACATCCTGTCCGGGTCGGAAATCACGGTCAAGGAACTGCTCGACGAAATCGCCGCGATCGAAGGCCGCAAGCGGGTCCGCACCAAACTCGCGTACTGGTTCATCCTCTCGATGAGTTATCTTGCGGAAGCCTATTATATCCTTGCCAAAAGCAAGCCGCTATTCACCCATTACTCGATCCTCGTGCTTCGGTCGAACAGCCATTTCGACAACGCGAAGGCGGTGCGCGAACTCGGATTTACGACCCGCGACATCCGTACATCGATCCGCGACACCTACTGGTTCGCGGTCGAAAACTATCTTGAGAAGCATGGCAAGCGTTACCGCACCAAGGGATTCCAAAAAGGCTGAACAACGTTTCTCGAGGCGGGATCGATTCCCGCCTTTTCCTTGTTTCGAAGACGCTGTCCGGCGCGGGAAAGAAAACGCCCGGCTTCTTCAAAATTAAGTGATCAACGAGGCAAAATTTTGGTATAATTTATGTAATGATGGATGCGTCTACTTGGAGGGATGTACTTGAAACCATTTTTCACGCTGGCCCCGCTGTTCGGTGACCATATGATATTTCAGACCGGGAAACCGGTCAAACTGTTCGGCACCTGCCGAAAAAAAGTCGAATTGAAAGTCGACTGGTTCGGCGAATCCTTCAAGTATCGGACCGAGGGGACCACCTTTCTCATCGAATTGTCCGCCCTTCCCGTGACCCGGACGCCGTTTTCCTTCACTATTTCCTGCCGCAAGCAAATCGTCGAAGTCAAGGACTGCCTCGCCGGCGACGTGATCCTCTGCGGCGGACAGTCGAACATGCAGTTCACGCTCAAGGAAACGGTGTTCGAAACCCGCCCGAAAAACAACGCCAGCATCCGCTTTTATGAAGTGCCCAAACTGCCGTACGAGAACGCGCACATGGAATTCCCCTGGCTGTATCACGCGACGCCGAAGTGGGAGGAATGCGACAAGGTATCCGCCTTGGGATTCTCGGCCGTCGGCTATTATGTGTCGCAAAGCCTCCAGGATGAACTCGACATCCCGATCGGCGTCATCTCCTGCAATAACGGCGACACTTCGGTGTTCACCTGGACGAACATGACCGACATCCTCGAGAATCCGGCGCTCTTGCGCTATGTGAACAACTATAAGGCCGAACTGGCCAAGTATGCCAAACCCGACGATTACGACAAGCTCTTCAAAGAACGCCTCCCGAAACTGATGGAGTTCTGGAGCGAAATCGAAAAGGGCGTCGCCGCCGGGCTTTCCGGCGAAGAAGCGAACAAGCGCGCCTTCGCGAAGGTCGGCGACGCGACGCTGCCGATGGGCCCGAAGCACTGGAACCGCCCCTCCGGCGAGTTTGATACGATGGTTGCGAAGGTCACCCCGTTCCCGATCAAAGCGGTCTTGTTCTATCAAGGCGAATCCGACCACCAGAATGCCGATCTGTACGAACAGGCGTTCAAGACGATGATCAAGTCGTGGCGAAAAGCATTCGGCGACGCGGCCCTGCCGTTTATCTTCACGCAAGTCGCGGGCTATTCCTATCCCGGTCTCGGCGAACCCGGCATCGCTTATGTCCGCGAAGCGCAGGCCGCCTGCATCAACCCGACCGACAACATCTTCATGGCGTCGGCCATCGATCTCGGCGAAGAGAACAACATCCACCCGAAGGACAAGCGCGTCATCGCCGAGCGGCTCCTGAACGTACTGCTTGAAAAAGTCTACCGAAAGGGGAAGAACTCGGGTTCGCCCGCGCTCTTCAGTTACCAGTATTCCGAAGGGAAGCTGGTCGTCTACACGCAGTACAACAACCTCAACCTCGTGTCGCGGTCGGGACAGAATCTCGGATTCAGCGTCGTCTTCGAGAACGGCAGCGAATTCGAAGCCGAAAAGGTCGAACTGACCGGCAACCAGATCGTCATCCGCAACATCAAGCACGCCGTCGAGATCCGCTACAACTTCAAGAACCACCCGCATTGCGACGTCTATTCGGCGAACGAACTGCCGCTATTGCCATTCCGCATCAAACTCAAGTATTGACCCGCGCGAAAACCAAAGCAGACTTTGGTTTTCGCTTTTTATTTGGTATAATGATGACGGTGATTGCGATGAAGACGCTTATGATCAGCGCCCGTGAAATCGCCGAGTTGTTGTTCGGCAGCGGAAACATCGCCAGCGAACGGGCACTCGCGATCCGCGCGGAAGAAGGCACGGAAATCCATCAGTACTGGCAAGGCCGCTATGAAGACGCGGATCGGAAGGAAGTCATCGTGAAGACCGTCGTCGAACAAGACGGCTTTCACATCGAACTGACCGGACGGATCGACGGCGTCGTCACACGCGACGGCGTTTTGACGATCGAAGAGATCAAATCGACGCACGGCGATCTCGAGTCGATCGACGAAACAACCTATCCGGCTCATCTCGTACAGGCGAAGATCTACGCCTATCTGTACTGCCTTGTCAACACCCTTCCCCGCATCACCCTCCATCTCACGTACATCAAGGTCGAAGACAAAACGGTCAAGACGATTCAAAAATCGATGACGTTCAAGATGCTCGAAAAGTACTTCCACAAGATCATCGACCAGTATCTCGAGTGGGAAAAGAAACTCGACGAACACGAAGAAGGCCGCATGAAGTCGATTGTCGGGCTGAACTTCCCATATCCGGAATATCGGGCTCATCAGCGTGAGTTGATGGGGCATGTCTACCGAACCGTCATCGACCGTGGGATTCTCTACGCCACCGCCCCGACCGGCATCGGAAAGACCGTCGCGACGATCTTCGCGACGCTCAAGGCGATCAACCAGCCGCGCCAGAAAATGTTCTACCTGACCGCAAAGAATGACGGGAAGCGGATCGCCCTCGACACTGTCAGCCTTCTTGAAAAGAACGGGTTAATCGCCAAAACATGCGAAATTACGGCAAAGGACAGCGTTTGTTTCCTGAAAGAAAGAGACTGTGATCCCGAAGTCTGCAAGTACGCCAACGGGTATTACAACCGCGTCTTCAAGGCAATCAACGATATGTTCTCGAACGGCTCTCTTTATACCAAGGAGATGATCGCGGAATTTGCCCGCAAGCATCGCCTCTGTCCCTTTGAGCTGTCGCTTGACGTGTCGAACTACGTCGACATCGTGATCGCCGACTACAATTACGCGTTCGATCCCCTCGTCCACTTGATGCGTTATTTCGACGACTCCGTCTACTCGCCGATTTTACTGGTCGACGAGGCGCACAATCTCGTGTCGCGGGGCCGCGACATGTTCAGCGCGACCCTGACGCGCGACCATTTCGTCCTGCTGGACGGAATCGTCAAGTTCCTCAAACCGAGTCCCAAAAAGGAAATCGAACGGATCCTCGATCTTTTCGACGAGTACGACACCGAACTCCTCGAGGTCGATTTCGTCCGTAAGGAAACGGTGAACGAATATCTTGTCGCCGCCCTCAAGCGGCTGCTCGTCCGACTCGACCAGATCCTGACGGAGTCGGAAAAGATCCCGAACAAGAAAGATCTCACGAGCGTCTATTTCGATATCTATCTGTTCAACAAGATCTATGAACTCTACAACGACCGCTTCGTCTTCCTGCTGGAGAAGATCGACGGCGTCGTCAACGTCTCGATCAAATGCCTGAACGCGTCCGGCTTCATCCGCGATACCGCGAAGAACAAATCGCTCGCAAGCGTCTTCTTCAGCGCCACGCTCGAACCCATCCATTATTACAAGACGCTTTTGACGGAAGGCGTCGGGAAGAATATCAAGCTCCCCTCCGCCTTTCCGCGCGACAACCTGTTGCTCATCGCCGTCGACGACGTCTCGACCCGCTACAACGACCGCGAGGGGTCGATCCAAAAAGTCATCGACGTCGCGGAGGCCCTCGTCGCCGGCAAGAAGGGGAACTACATCATCTTCTTCCCGTCCTATTTCTATCTCAACATGGTGAAGGACCGCTGGGATCTCGATCCGGACGAATTCGAGATCATCGTCCAGAAGCGCGAAATGACCCTCCGGGAACGGGCCGATTACATCGATCTTTTCCGGACCGACAGCGAGAAGACCCAGATCGGTATGTTCGTGATGGGCGGCGTCTTCGGCGAATCCATCGACCTGATCGGCAACCGCCTGTCCGGCGTCCTCATCGTCGGCGTCGGTCTGCCGATGATCGCCCCCTTCAACAACATCCTGCGATCGCATTTCGACGAGGAATTCCAGGCCGGCTTCGACTTCGCCTACACCTTCCCCGGACTGAACAAGGTGATCCAGGCCGTCGGGCGCGTGATCCGAAGCGAAACCGACCGGGGCGTCGCGATCCTGCTTGACGACCGGTTTACGACGAGAAGATACATGCAACTGTATCCGAAAGAATGGAACCACATGCGAACCATCAACGACGTCGACGAGCTCGCGACGACCATCGAGCTGTTCTGGCAAACCGAATTCGAGGCGAAATCATGAAACCGAAAAAACGTTCTATCCTCCGCCGCATCCTGACGGGACTGCTCCTCCTCATCGCCATACCGGTCATCGTGCTCAACCTGACGACGAATTTCTTCATTCGGAAAACCACCGACCTCGACTACTCCGACTGGATGCTCGAGACGCTCGACGGCGGCCGCCGCGTGATCGACGTCGCGATGCTCGGCGCGCACGACGCGATGACCTCCGACATTTCCTATTTCAGCAAGGTCGATCCGTTGTCGGCCGGTTCGATCCAGACCGGCCTGGTCGGCGCGCTGATCAAGGGGTTCTCGGTCAAACAAGCGAAGACGCAAATGTCGTCGACGGCCGACTTGCTGGCGCGCGGCGTGCGCTATTTCGACGTGCGCCTCACCTACAATGAAGCGGAAGAAGTATGGTATACGACGCATTTGTATTTCAGCCGTCCGTTTTCCGACGATCTCGCCGAAATCGAAACGTTCCTCGCCGACCATCCCGGCGAGTTCGTCCTGATCGACATCCAGCACGTCTACGGCGTCGCCTATGACGATGAGGCCGGCTATGCGGGGATCCATGGCCTGATCGACGCGTCCGGGCTTTTCGATCGCGCCGTCAGGGACGATGCCGGAGATGCCCTCGCCGACCTCACCTACGACGACGTCACCTTGAACAAAACCCGCGGCGGCGTCATCATCTTTTCGAAGTTCACGACGGACGATCCGTTTGTCTGGGATTACGGGACCTCGATCCGTTCGGCCTGGGCGAACACCGACGATGAAGACGCGGCGTTTGCTTTTCTGGCGGCGGAAGCGGACCTGATCGACGCCGGAACCGCCCTGACCGGCAATCAGATCTCCGGATACGTCGGCGTCGACAGTCGTCAGGGGATCCGCGTCATGCAGGCGGTGTTGACGATGCAGATGAGCGGCTCGGGCATCCTGAACGGGATCGGTTCATGGAGTCTCGTCGCGAAAGCCCGCGGCTTCAACGCGGCCCTGATCGAAAGAGCCGAATTCCTTTCCTGGCTTGCGTCGATGCCGGTCGTGATGGTCGATTACGCCGATTCGAATCATCTTTCCTTTAACGACGCATTGATGGAACGCATCGTCTCATTCAACCAAAGCACCGAAATCTAGCCGAGTTGATACGCTCCATGCGCATACGAGGCACACGCATAGTAAGTAGAAAGAGCAAAAAAGCGAAAAGCGACGGAAAGGCGACAATTTTCCTTGCTTTCACGCTTTTTTTTTGATATGATATACAATGCCTGTGAAAACGGGCCGGCAATGACGCGTGAGGTTGCTGACACACACATAGGCGTTGTTACATCAACGCATACGCGGAGTCGTCAGGGAATTCACGCCAAGCCGAAGCGTATACAAGATTGTATGCAAAGGAGGCACCACCATGGCAACACAACAGGTCATCAGAATCAGATTGAAATCCTACGATCACAGATTGTTGGATCAATCGGCGAAAAAGATCGTCGACACCGCGAAGAAAACCGGCGCCACCGTCTCGGGTCCCATCCCGCTTCCGACGGAAAAGGAAATCTTCACCATCCTTCGCAGCCCGCACATCTACAAAGATTCCCGCGAGCAGTTCGAGCGTCGCACCCACAAGCGGCTCATCGACATCGTGAATCCGTCGCCGCTCACCATCGATTCGTTGATGCATCTGGACCTTCCGTCCGGCGTCGACATCGTCTTAAAGTAACGAGCTTCATCCAGCGCTGCGCCCGACGCATCTGGAATCTTATTCAGGAGGATCGAAAAGATCATGGCAAAAGGTATTTTAGGAAGAAAAGTCGGAATGACCCAGGTCTTCGACAAGGACGGCAAACTGATTCCGGTCACCGTCATCGAAGTAACCCCGAACATCGTCTTGCAGAAGAAGACGATCGAAAACGACGGCTACGAAGCCGTTCAGCTCGGCTTCATGGAAAAACGCGCCAACATCGTCAACAAACCCGATACCGGCCGTTTCGCCAAAGCGGGCACGACCCCCAAGCGCTACGTCAAGGAAATCCGCGGCAACGACATGAATGGATTTGAAGTCGGTCAGGAAGTCAAGTGCGACATCTTCACCCCCGGCGAATTCGTCGACGTCACGGGCGTCTCGAAAGGCAAAGGGTTCCAAGGCGTCATCAAGCGTTGGAACGCCAAAAGAGGCCCGATGGCCCACGGTTCCAAATATCATCGCGGTGTCGGCTCCATGGGCTCGATTCCGGCGCACCACATCCGCCCCGGCAAACACATGCCCGGACGCATGGGTGGAGAACAGGTCACGGTCCAGAACCTCGTGATCGTCACGGCGGACGTCGCCAACAACGCTTTGCTCGTACGGGGCAACATCCCCGGCGCGAACAAGTCGCTTGTGGTCGTCAGACACGCCGTCAAAAAACAATAAGGACGGAGGGAGGATTTGACATGCCTACATTAGCACTTTTGAACCAAGCCGGACAAGCCGTCGGAGAAATCAACTTAAACGACGCCGTGTTCGGAGTCGAGTCGAACCAGCAGGTAATCTATGACGTCGTGAAGGCTCAGAGAGCCGCCATGCGTCAGGGTACGAATAAGACCAAAACCCGCGGAGAAGTCAGCGGCGGCGGTCGCAAACCGTATCGTCAGAAAGGCACCGGCCGCGCCCGTCAGGGCTCCATCCGCGCCCCGCAGTGGGTTGGCGGCGCCATCATCTTTGGCCCCATCCCGCGCAGCTACGCCTACAAAACCAACCGGAAGATCCGCCGTCTCGCGATGCGCATCGTCCTGTCGGACAAAGTCAGGGAACAGAAACTCATCGTTCTCGACAATCTCGCCCTGGAGTCCTACAAGACCAAGGGAATGCTTTCCATCCTCAATAATCTGAAGGTCGCCGGCAAGACCATGCTCCTGCTCAACGACGTCGCTGATTTCGTCGAGATCGCTTCCCGCAATCTCCCGAACATACAAACTACTGTTTACGAACACGCAAGTGTATATGACGTCATGAACAACGTGTACATCGTCACCACCGCCGAAACCGTCAAGAAAATCGAAGAGGCTCTGCTGTAATCATGGACAAATATCAGATCGTCAAGCGCCCCATCGTCACCGAAAAGTCCACCAAGTTGTCGGAAAAGAACAAGTATACGTTCGAAGTCGACAAGAACGCGAACAAGATCGAAATCAAGAATGCCGTTGAAGAACTCTTCAGCGTCAAAGTTGTCAGCGTGAACGTCATCAATGAAGTGGCCAAGGCCAAACGGGTCGGGGTTCACTCCGGGTTCAAGCCGGCGGTCACGAAAGCAATCGTCACCTTGGCCGAAGGCTCCAAGATTGACGTTTACAAAGCTTAACCAGGAGGACGACCATGGCCATCATCAAGTATAGACCGACTACGAACGGTCTGCGCACCATGTCGAAGCTCGACTACGCCGAGATCACTTCGACAACCCCGGAAAAAGCGTTGCTCGAGACCATCAAGAAACAGGGTGGTCGCAACAACCAGGGCAAGCTCACCGTCCGCCATCAGGGCGGCGGTGCCAAGCAGAAATATCGTATCATCGACTTCAAGCGCGACAAAGACGGCATCCCCGGCAAAGTCGCCTCGATCGAATACGACCCCAACCGCAGCGCCAACATCGCGTTGATTCACTACGTCGATGGCGAAAAGCGCTACATCCTCGCCCCCAAGGGTCTCGCCGTCGGCCAGATGCTTGAGTCCGGCGAAGGCGCCGACATCCTCGTCGGCAACTCCCTGCCGATCAAGAACATCCCCGTCGGCACGTTCGTCCACAACATCGAACTTCATCCCGGTCAGGGAGGCCAGCTGATCCGCGCCGCGGGTGCCGCCGCGCAGATCCTCGGCCGTGAAGACCGTTACGTCCTCGTCCGTCTGATGTCCACCGAAGTACGCCGCATCCTCGGCGTCTGCCGGGCGACCGTCGGCGAAGTCGGAAACGAAAACCATGAGCTCGTCTCGCTCGGCAAAGCCGGCCGCAGACGCCACATGGGCGTCCGCCCGACCGTCCGTGGATCCGTCATGAATCCCAACGCCCATCCGCACGGCGGCGGCGAAGGCAAGCAGCCGATCGGTCATCCGTCCCCGATGTCCCCATGGGGTAAGAAGACGCTCGGAAAACTCACCAGAAAACACAAACTCGCTAGCGACAAAATGATCGTTAGACGTAGAACCAAGTAGGGGAGGAGGAACTCATAAATGTCTCGTTCAATCAAAAAAGGTCCTTTCTGCGATGACCATTTAATGAAGAAAGTCTTGGAAGCGAACAAAACCAATTCCAAGAAAGTCATCCAAACCTGGTCCAGACGTTCAACGGTCTTCCCGCAATTCGTGGGTCTGACGTTCGGCGTCCACAACGGCAAAGAACATATTCCGGTCTATGTGACCGAGGATATGGTCGGGCATAAGCTCGGCGAGTTCTCACCGACGAGAACCTTCCGCGGCCACTCCGACAAGAAAGCCGTCAAGAAAGAAGGCGCGAAATAATGGATGTCAAAGCCTCGCTTTTCTCCGTCCGCATCGCTCCCCGCAAGATCAAGCTCGTCATCGACCTCGTCCGCGGCAAAGCCGTGGGAGAAGCCTATGCGATCCTCGGCGCAACGCCCCGCGGCGCTTCGCTCGCGATCGAAAAGCTGATCAAGTCGGCGGTCGCGAACGCCGACCACAACAACCAGCTTGACGTTGCCAAACTGTACGTCAAGGAAATCGCCGTCGCAGGGGGCAAGACCCTGAAACGGATGCAGCCGCATTCCCAGGGTCGCGGATTCGCGATCCTCAAACGCACCAGCCACGTGTATGTCACCGTGGCGGAAAGAGAGTAGGGTAGTATATGGGCCAGAAAGTTAGTCCGGTAGGATTCAGAGTAGGAATCATCCGCGACTGGGAATCCAGATGGTACGCCGATAAAAAAGACGTCGCCGATCTGCTCCTGGAAGATCTCAAGATCCGCACTCTGCTCTACGATCTGTATAAGAACGCCAGCGTCTCGATGATTGAAATCGAGCGCAGCAAATCGCGCGTGATCATCACCGTGAATACCGCAAAACCGGGTATGGTCATCGGCAAGGATGGCACGACCAAAACGGCCGTCGTCGAAAAACTCAAAGCGTTGTCCAAAAAGGAAGTCTTCCTGAACATCGTCGAAATCAAGCATCCGGAACTCGATGCCAAGCTGGTCGCCGAATCCATCGCGCAGCAGCTCGAAAACCGCGCTTCGTTCCGCCGCGTCCAGAAAGTCGCCATCCAGCGTGCCCTCAAGATGGGCGCGAAGGGTTGCAAGACGCTCATCTCCGGCCGTCTCGCCGGTGCGGAAATCGCCCGTAGCGAAGGCTACAACGAAGGCAACGTCCCGCTCCACACCTTGCGGGCCGACATCGACTACGCGCTCACCGAAGCAAAAACCACCTACGGCAAGCTCGGCGTCAAAGTTTGGATCTATCGTGGCGAAATCCTTCCGCCGAAGAAGGAGGCAAAATAATCATGTTGATGCCAAAAAGAACAAAATTTCGCCGTCCCCATGGCGTGAGCTATGAAGGACACGCGAAGGGTGGAACCGACTTCGCATTCGGCGTCTACGGCCTCGTCGCCCTCGAAGGCGCCTGGGTCCCGTCCCGCGCGATCGAAGCGTCCCGCGTCGCGATGACCCGTTTCATGAAGCGTGAAGGCCAGGTCTGGACCAAGATTTTCCCGCACCTCGCCAAGACGAAAAAGCCGATGGAAGTCCGAATGGGCTCCGGCAAAGGCGCCCCGGATGATTGGGTCGCCGTCGTCAAAGAAGGCCTCATCCTGTTCGAAATCGACGGTGTGAGCGAAGCAATCGCGAAAGAAGCCCTCCGTCTGGCCTCGCACAAGCTGCCGGTCAAGACCAAATTCATCAAGAAAGAGAATGGTGACGTCGATGCTGCACGTGAGTGAAATCCGTAAAATGGACAATGCCGCCATCCTGAAAGAAATCGACACCTTGAAGAAGGAACTGTTCGATCTGCGTTTCAAGCATGCCACCGGCCAGCTTGAAAATACCGCGCGCCTGAATACCGTCAAGAAATCGATCGCCCGCATGAAGACGATCCTGACGGAACGGGCAGCCGAGTAGGAGGACTCCCATGGAAACCAATCAGAGAGTTTTTACCGGAACCGTCGTTTCGGACAAGGCTGACAAGACCATCACGGTCCTCGTCACGTCTTACAAGAAGCACCTGCTTTATGAAAAGCGCACCCTCGCTTCGAAGAAATTCACGGCCCACGACGAAAAGAACGAAGCCAAGACCGGCGACGTCGTGAAAATCATCGAATGCCGTCCGCTTTCCGCGACCAAACGGTTCCGTCTTCTGGAAATCGTCGGCCGCGAAAAGCTCGGCGAATGAGGAGGCGACACTCATGATCCAGGAATACACCAGAATGAAAATCGCCGATAACTCCGGCGCCCGCGAAATCATGGTCTTCAAGGTTCTCGGCGGTACCAGCCGTCATTACGCCAACATCGGCGACGTCGTGATCGCGACCGTCAAGTTCGCCACTCCCGGCGGACTCGTCAAGAAGAGCGAAATCGTCAAGGCCGTCGTGGTCCGCACCGTTCGCGGCGTCCATCGCAACGACGGATCGTACATCAAGTTCGACGACAATGCCGCCGTCATCATCAAGGACGACAAGAGCCCGAAGGGCACGCGTATATTCGGCCCGGTCGCCCGCGAGTTGAGAGATTTCGATTTCACCAAGATCGTTTCTCTCGCTCCGGAAGTTTTGTAGGAGGAACCGCGATATGAAATTCAAAAAAGGCGACAAGGTCGTCGTCATCGCCGGTGCCGACAAGGGCAAGCAGGGCACGATTTCCGCCATCTCCATCAAAGCGGACCGCGTCGTGCTTGAAGGCGAAGGCCTGAGCAAGATCAAGAAGCATCAGAAACCGACGCAGGCCAGCCCCGACGGCGGCATCATCTCGATGGAAAAGCCGATTCACGCCTCCAACGTCATGCTGCTTGACCCGAAGACGAAGAAGCCGACGCGCATCGGATACAAGGAAGTCACGAAAAAAGTGAAGAAGCAAGATGTTACGAAAGTCGTCCGGTACGCTAAAAAGTCCGGCGAACCGCTCGAGTGAGTGTGAGGATAATCCATGAACAGACTCGTTGAAAAGTACCGCGGCGAATTTGCGCCCGCGCTGCAAGCCAAGTTCAATTACTCCTCCGTGATGCAGATCCCGAAGCTCGCGAAGATCGTCCTGAACATCGGAGCCGGCGACGCCGTCGCCAATCCGAAGGTCCTCGACGACGCCGTCGCCGAACTTCAGCAGATCACCGGCCAAAAGCCGATCATCACCCGCGCCAAGAAATCGATCGCGAACTTCAAACTCCGCGAAGACATGCCGATCGGCTGCAAAGTCACCCTTCGCGGCGTCCGCATGTACGAATTCTTCGACAAACTCATCAACCTCGCGCTTCCGCGCGTCCGCGACTTCCGCGGCGTCAATCCGCGCGGCTTCGACGGCCGTGGCAACTACACCCTCGGCATCAAGGAACAGCTGATTTTCCCGGAAATCAACTACGACAAAGTCAACAAGGTCCGCGGCATGGACATCGTCATCGTCACGACCGCGAAAACCGACCAGGAAGCTTTCGAACTGCTCAAGCTGTTCGGAATGCCGTTCCGGAAGTAGGAGAGGCGCCATGGCTAAAACATCACAGAAAGTAAGACAGCAACGCGGTTCCAAATTCGCCGTCCGCGACTACACCCGTTGCGAACGCTGCGGCCGCCCGCACGCCGTCTACCGCAAATTCAAAATCTGCCGCATCTGCTTCCGCGAACTCGCCTACAAAGGTCAGATTCCCGGCGTCAGAAAAGCTAGCTGGTAAGGAGGCAACCCACATGGTTATGACAGACCCGATCGCGGATATGCTCACAAGAATCCGCAATGCCAATCAAATGCGTCACGCGACCGTCGAAATGCCCGCTTCGAAACTGAAAGTGGAAATTCTCGACGTGCTCAAGTCGGAAGGCTACATCACGAAATTCGAAGTGATCCCGGCCGCCATCCAAGGCACCATCAAGGTCACCCTGAAATATCTGCCGAACAACGAACGGGCCGTCCGCGGCCTGAAACGGATTTCCAAACCCGGTCTCCGCGTTTATGCCAAGAACGACGAAATGCCCCGCGTCCTGAACGGACTCGGCATCGCCATCGTCTCGACTTCGCACGGAATCATGACGGACCGCGACGCCCGCAAACAGCAAGTCGGCGGCGAAGTCCTCGCGTACGTTTGGTAATTCCAAACGAAGCCCAACTAAAAGAGAAAAGATGAGAGGTGCAAGAAAAGTATGAGTCGTGTTGGTAGAAAACTAATCGAACTCCCCGCCGGGGTTACCGTGGTCATCAACGCCAAAAACGTTGCGATCAAGGGCCCGAAAGGTACGCTCGATTTCACGTTCCACAAGGATATGGACATCGTATCCGAGAACAACACCATTTCTGTAACCCGGCCATCGGATTCGCTGGCACACCGCGCGCTCCACGGAACGACGCGGGCCCTGCTGAACAACATGGTCTTAGGAGTGACGACCGGATTCGCGAAGACGCTCGACATCAAGGGCGTCGGCTACCGCGCGTCGCTGAAGGACAGCCGAACGCTGGTTCTCAACGTCGGGTATTCCAACCCCGTCGAAATCCCGATTCCCGCCGGTCTCACCTGCGACATCCCGATCAACACCGAAATCACGGTGAAGGGTGCCGATAAGCAGGCTGTCGGCGAATTCGCGGCCTACATCCGCAAAGTCCGCGAACCCGAGCCGTACCTTGGCAAGGGGATTCGTTATCGCGGCGAGCACGTACGCCACAAGGAAGGAAAAACTGCTAAGAAATAGCAGGATGGTGATCGCATATGTATACTCCCACTAATAAGAACGAACAACGGATCAAACGTCACGGCCGTTCCCGCGTGAATCTCGTCGGCACCACCGCGAGACCGCGCCTGAACGTGTTCCGTTCGAATACGGCGATCTATTGTCAGATCATCGACGACACCGTCGGAACCACCCTCGTCAGCGCATCCTCGCTCGAAGTCAAGGACCTGGTCGGCAGCAACATCGCCGGAGCCAAGGTCGTCGGAAAGCTCATCGCGGAAAAAGCGATCGCGAAGGGCGTCAAAAGTGTCGTTTTCGACCGTGGCGGCTACATCTACCACGGAAGAGTCAAAGCATTAGCCGAAGCTGCTCGTGAAGCAGGGCTGGAATTCTAAGGAGGCAGACGATGGAAACCAACGCAAGAGATAACAACGCCAACAAGGAAAAGAAGCCGTTCCGCGGACCGAGACCGCCCAAGCGTGAAGAAAAACTGTACGATGAGAAAGTCGTCTCGATCGGCCGCGTGACGAAAGTCGTCAAAGGCGGCAAGCGTTTCAGCTTCGCCGCGATCGTCGTCATCGGTGACCGCAAGGGAACCATCGGGTTCGGAGCCGGCAAGGCTTCCGAAGTCCCGGACGCCATCAAGAAAGGCATCGAAGATGCCAAGAAGAACCTCGTCAAGATCAATCTGAGCGGGACCACCATCCCGCATGAAGCGCTCGGCCATTACGGCGCGGCGAAAGTCTTCATGCGTCCCGCCGTCGAAGGAACCGGCGTCATCGCCGGCGGCGCCGTGCGTGCCGTCTTCGAACTTTCCGGCGTCCAGGACGTGCTCTCCAAGTCGCTCGGGTCCAACTCCCCGATCAACATGGTGCGCGCCACGATGGACGGTCTCAATTCGATGAGAAGCGTCGAGCAGATCGCCACCACCCGCGGACTCAAGTCCGAGGAGGTCTTGAAATAATGGCTCAGATCAAGATCACGCTCATCAGAAGCGTCATCGGCCACAAGCCGAACCAACTCAAAACCATCAAAGCCCTCGGCATGACCAAAACGCACTCTTCCGTCGTCAAAGACGACACCGAAGCGCTGCGCGGGATGATCAACACGGTCGCCCATCTGGTCACGGTCGAGAACGTCAAGTAGGAGGCGCACAAAGATGAAGTTAAACGAAATGAAACACGTCGACGGCGCCACGCATTCCGGCAAGCGCAAAGGTCGCGGCACCTCGAGCGGCAACGGCAAGACGGCCGGCCGCGGTCAAAAGGGACAGAAGTCCCGCAGCGGCGGAAACGTCCGGCCCGGATTCGAAGGCGGCCAGACGCCGCTCTTCAAGCGTCTTCCGAAGCGCGGCTTCACGAACTTCTCCCAGAAGGTATACGCGACGATCAACGTATCCGATCTCGCCGGCTACCCGGAAAACACCATGGTCAACCCGGAACTGCTGCTTCGCGACGGCCTCGTCAAGAACGTCGTCACCGGCATCAAGATTCTCGGAAACGGCTCGTTGAACGTCAAGCTCACGGTTCAGGCACACAAATTCACCGCGACGGCGAAATCGATCATCGAAGCTGCTGGTGGACAAATCGAGGTCATCTGACATGGAGACTTTGAAGCGGCTTTTTAAGAACAAGGACGTCCTGAAACGGCTCGGCTTCACGCTGATCGCCTTCTTGGTCTTCAAGCTCCTCACCTATGTCACCATGCCTCTCATCAATCCCGAATCACTCACCGACCTGTTCGAAAACAGCGGCTTCCTCGGCATCGTCAACTCGATCTCCGGCGACGCGCTGCGCAACTATTCGATCATCGCCCTCGGCATCAGCCCGTACATCACCGCCTCGATCGTCATCCAGCTCCTCCAGATGGACATCATCCCCGTCTTGAAGGAATGGGCCGAAGAGGGCGAAGTCGGACGGGCCAAGATCAGCCGTCTGACCCGCTACCTGGCGATCGGGCTTGCTTTCGTGCAAGCGATCGCGATGACCTTCGCATTCAGAGGGTCGGAGAACAGTCTCTTCGAATACGGCGTCGCCGACTGGGCGACCTCAGGCGGACGGAACCTTTGGTTCCTCGTCTACTTCTACATCGCCGTCGTCCTCACCGCGGGAACCGCGTTCATGATCTGGCTTGCCGATCAGATTACCCTGCACGGCGTCGGCAACGGCTCCTCGATGCTGATCGTCGCCGGTATCATCATCTCCTTCCCGGGCACGATCGCCTCGCTCATCCAGTACTATATCGCCGACCCCGCCGGAGCGCTCGGAGCAAACATCTCCGCGGTCCAGGGCGAATTCGCCGGCTATGTGCTCTTCGGCGTCTGCATCCTGTTGTTCATCGTCGTCCTCGTCGGCATCACGTACATGCAGGGCGCCTCGCGCAAGATTCCGATCCAGTACGCGAACCGTCCCGCCGGCTCCAAGTTCGCCGGCAAGAACGAATCCAACCTGCCGATCAAGATCAACTCGGCCAACGTGATCCCGGTCATCTTCGCTTCGATTCTGCTCTCGCTTCCCAACACGATCTTCAGTTACATCGAATGGGGCGAGAACGCGGCGGGGATCCAGAACTGGCTCGGCCAGATCTTCGCCTATGACCAGCCGATCGGCTTCGCGATCTACATCGTGCTGATCTTCGTCTTCACCTTCTTCTATTCGTTCATCATCATCAAGCCGGAAGACATCGCGGAAAACCTGCAAAAGTCGAACGCGTACATCCCCGGCGTGCGTCCCGGTTTCGAAACCGAATCCTACATCACGAAGACGCTGTTCCGCGTCACCGTCATCGGCGCCTTGTATCTCGTCGTTGTTGCCTCGCTTCCGATCATCGCCTCGATGGCCCTCGGCCATGATTACGCACAGATCGGCGGAACATCCCTCCTGATCATCGTCGGCGTCGCGCTCGAAACCGCGAGGCAGATCGAAACGGACACGCAGGACAAGGTCTACGCCGGCTTCATGAGGTAATCCTCATGGTCAACATGCTGATCATGGGCAAACCGGGTGCCGGCAAGGGGACGCTTGCGTCCAAGTTGCTCGAGCATTACCGGCTCGCCCACATCTCCACCGGAAACATCTATCGCGAAGAGATCGCCAAAGGCTCGGCCATCGGCCAGGAAGCCCAGAAGTATATCTCCCAAGGAGAACTGGTTCCGGACGACATGACCAACGGGATCGTCTATGACATCCTCAAAAACCACCCCATGCCCCACGGTTTCATGCTCGACGGCTATCCCCGGACGAAAGCCCAGGCGATCGCCCTTGACGAAATGCTCCACACGCTCTCGATCAAACTCGACGTCGTCATCAACATGGACGTCGACGACGAGCTGTTGATGATCCGGATGGCCGATCGGCGCGTCTGCCCCAAATGCGGCGCGACGTACAACGTCACGACGAAACCGCCGAAGACCGCGGGCGTCTGCGACGTCTGCGGAACCCTGCTGATCCAGCGTGCCGACGACTCCGAGGAATCGGTGAAAAACCGGCTCCGCATCTACAACCGGGCGACCCGGCCGCTCCTCGGCTATTATGAGAAAACGGATCTTCTGATGACGGTCGACGGCGCTCTGCCGACCTTGACCGTCTTCTACGAAATCGTTTCCAAACTGGACGGGATCAACCGTGGTCACCATTAAGTCGGAACGCGAAATCACCCTCATGCGGGAAGCCGGACGAATCGTCGGGCTGGCTCATCGCGAGGTCGCAAAACACATCAAACCCGGCGTGACGACCGCCCAGCTCGACGAAATCGTCGAGCGGACGATCCTCTCGCAGGACGCGCTCCCTTCCTTCAAGGGCTACAACGGATTCCCCGCGGCGGCATGCATCTCGGTCAACGAGGTCGTCATCCACGGGATTCCGTCGTCCAAGAAGACCTTGAAGGCGGGGGACATCGTCAGTGTCGACATCGGCGCGGTCTACAAGGGATACCACGGTGATTCCGCCTGGACCTATCCCTGCGGCGACATCGGCGAAACCGCCCGAACATTGCTTTCCGCCACCGAAGGAAGCCTCTTCGCCGGCCTGGCACACGCCAAGGGCGGCAACCGGCTCACCGACATCTCCCACGCGGTGCAGACATATGCCGAAGCGCAAGGCTTCAGCGTGGTCCGCGACTTCACCGGCCACGGGATCGGTTCGCAGCTTCACGAAGACCCCCAGATTCTCAATTTCGGCGCTCCCGGCCGCGGCATCACGCTTCGCCCGGGCATGACGATCGCGGTCGAACCGATGATCAACGCCGGCAAAAAAGAAGTCAAAGTGCTCAAAGACGGTTGGACCACCGTCACGCTGGACGGGAGTCTCAGCGCCCATTTCGAGCACACCGTCCTCATCACCGAAACGGGATATGAGATTTTGACGAAAGTCGAGAAGGAGTGATTCGATGGCTAAGAAAGATGACGTAATCGAGATGCTTGGCACGGTCGTGGAAGTCTTACCGAACGCGCAGTTTATCGTCGAACTGGAAATCGGGCATCGTATCCTCGGCCACGTTTCTGGTAAAATCCGCATGCACTACATACGCATTTTACCAGGTGACAAAGTCAAGGTCGAACTTTCGACCTATGATTTAACACGTGGACGCATCACCTACCGCATCAACTGATTCACTAAAAATCATTGGAGGCAAAGCATGAAAATCAGACCGTCCGTCAAGAAAATCTGTGACAAGTGCAAAATCATCAAGCGCCATGGCAACGTCATGGTGATTTGTGAAAATCCGAAACACAAACAAAGACAAGGAAAGTAGGAGGTAAACAATGGCTCGCATTGCAGGAGTAGACATTCCGAGGGAAAAACGCATCGTCATTTCCCTCTGCTACATTTACGGTATCGGCAAGACCTTATCCCAGCGGATTCTCAAGGTCACGAACATCTCCGAGGACAAGCGCGTCAAGGATCTCACCGACGACGAACTCGTCCGGATCCGTACCGAAGTCTCGAAGTACAAAGTTGAAGGCGACCTTCGTCGCGAAGTCGCGCTCAACATCAAGCGGTTGATCGAAATCGGTTCCTACCGCGGCATTCGCCATCGCAAAGGCCTTCCGACCCGCGGTCAGAACACGCGGAACAACGCGCGTACCCGCAAGGGACCGCGGAAGACCATCGCGAACAAGAAGAAATAGGAGGACATGATCAATGGCACGTACCGTCGTTACTAAAAAGCGTCGTCTGAAGAAGAACATTCCGCTCGGAATCGCCCATATTCACTCGACTTTCAACAACACCATCATCACCATCACCGACCCCGCCGGCAACGCGATCGCGTGGAGCTCCTCCGGAGCGGTCGGCTACAAGGGCAGCCGCAAATCGACGCCCTACGCCGCCGGCCTCGCTTCCGAAGCCTGCGCCAAGGCCGCGATGGAAAACGGCGTTCAAAGAGTCGAAGTTTCCGTCAAGGGCCCCGGTCCCGGCCGTGAAGCCGCGATCCGCAGCCTGCAAATCGCCGGTCTGGAAATCACCGCGATCAAAGACGTCACGCCGGTTCCCCATAACGGATGCCGTCCGCCGAAACGGCCGCGCGGCTAAGGGGGCGTCAACATGAAGGACTTGAAATTCGAAAAGCCGAAAACCATCACTGAAGAAATCAACGATAACTATGGTCGTTTCGTCGTCACTCCGTTGGATCGCGGCTTTGGAATTACCATCGGTAACTCCCTGAGACGAGTTTTATTGTCTTCCTTGCCCGGCGCCGCGATCATCAATCTGCAAATCGACGAAGTCAGCCACGAGTTCACCGCGATCGAGAATGTCGTCGAAGACGTCACCGCGATCGTGCTGAACCTGAAGGGCGTCGTCCTGACCATCGATTCGAACAACCCGGCCGTCGAAAAGCGGCTTGAAATCATCGTCGAAGGTCCGTGCGACGTCACCGCCGAGGACATCATCGCCGACGACGAAGTCGAAATCATCAATCCGGACCACTACATCTGCCACGTCAACAAGGGCAAGCGTTTCCGCATGGTCATGAACGCCCGCAAAGGCAACGGCTACGTTTCCGCCGACAAGAACGCGCAATACCGCGAGAACAAGGTCGGCGTCATTCCGATCGACTCGCTGTTCACGCCCGTCGTCCGCGCCAACTATTCGATCGACAAGACCCGCGTCGACGACAACGCCGACTACGACAAGCTCACCGTCGAAGTCTGGACCAACGGTTCGATCGGACCGAAGGAAGCCATCGGCATGGCCGCCAAGATGCTCATCGATCATCTCCATTCCGTCGTCGAACTCTCGACCCGGGCGATGGCCGAAGACTTCATGATCGAACGCAAGTCGGAAGAATCCTCCAGAAATCTGGAGAAGCCGATCGAAGATCTCGATCTTTCGGTCAGAAGTTACAACTGCCTGAAGCGCGCTGGCATCCACACCCTCGGCGAACTCATCGAGAAAACCGAAGAAGACATGATGAAGGTCCGCAACCTTGGCAAGAAATCGTTGAAAGAAGTCAAACAAAAGCTCGAAGAACTCGGCTTGGGTCTGGCGAAACACTAAATCAGGAGGCAATCATGGCTAGAGGATATGCAAAACTTCACCGGGACAGCTCAAGCCGCAAGGCGCTCATCCGCGATCTCGCGACGCAACTCATTCTGCACGGCCGGATCGAGACGTCGACGGTCAAGGCGAAAGAACTTCGCCGTTCCGTCGAACATCTGATCACGCTCGCCAAGAAGGGCGACCTCGCGTCGATCCGTCAGGCAGGACGCACCGTCCGTCCCCTCGAAATCGAGGATCAGACCGCGCTGCAGAAGCTGTTCAAGGAGATCGGACCGAAGTACAAGGACCGCAACGGCGGATACACCCGTATCTACCGCGTCGGCTACCGTCTGGGCGATTCCTGCCCGATGGCGATCATCGAACTCGTTTAAGCGAAACGAAACGCCGCGACCCCGAAAAGGCCGCGGTTTTTGTTTCAGCCTTTCGAGATGCGCGAAATGCGCTCATTTTTGGTATAATAGGAATGTTAGTGGTGGTGATGCAATTGAGTTTTCTGGAAATCCGGAATCTGTCGTTTTCCTACAATCAAAAGCGGATGGTCCTGAAGCATATCGACCTGTCCGTCGAGAAGGGCGAATGGATCGCCATTCTCGGACATAACGGATCCGGCAAGTCGACGCTCGCGAAAACGATCGTCGGGCTTTTGCGTCCCGCCGAAGGATCGATCACCGTCGACGGGACCCTGCTGTCCGATGAGACCGCCTACGACATCCGCCGCAAGGTCGGGATCGTCTTCCAAAACCCCGACAACCAATTCGTCGGCGTCACCGTCAAAGACGACATCGCCTTCGGTATGGAGAACCTTTCGGTACCGCGCGCCGAGATGATCGAGAAGATCGCCTTTTTCGCCGAAAAGGTCGGGATGGCAGAGTATCTCGAAAAAGAGCCCTCGGCCCTTTCGGGCGGGCAGAAACAGCGCATCGCGATCGCCGGGATCCTCGCGATGAAGACCGACATGATCATCTTCGACGAGGCGACCTCGATGCTCGACCCGACGAGCCGCCGCGAACTGATGGACTACATCCGCGAACTCCATGACGAGGGCCTCACCGTCCTGATGATCACCCACGACATCGAAGAAGCCCTGATGGCCGACCGCCTGGTCGTCCTCAAGGATGGCGCCGTCTTCGCCGACGACACCGCCGAACACCTCTTCAAGCGCCCCGAGGCGTTCCGGGAAGCCTACCTGGAATTGCCGGCGGCGCTCAAGATCTATTATGAACTGGAGGCGGCCGGGGACATGACGCCCCCGCTCGCGACGACCTTATGGCGATTCGGTTCCGGCAAGTAAGCTACGCGTACCCGGGCTACGGCCTCGGCAACTACGACGCCATCAAGAACATCACGCTCGACATCGCGGCGAAAGGCGAATTCATCGCGCTCGTCGGGCAGACCGGCAGCGGCAAGTCGACGCTCGCCCAGCATATGAACGCGCTCATCTTCCCGACCGAAGGCACGGTCGAGATCTTCGGCAAGATCGTCGGTCCGAAACGCGACCGCACGATCAAATACAATGAGCTCCGCCGCAAGGTCGGACTCGTCTTCCAGTTCCCCGAATACCAGCTGTTTGAGGAAACCGTCGAGAAGGACATCATGTTCGGCCCGATGAATTTCGGCGTTCCCGAAGAAGCAGCGCGGAAAATGGCATGGACCGCGCTCGACCTCGTCGGGCTCGGACCGACGTATCTCAAGCGCAATCCGCTCAATCTTTCGGGCGGTGAGAAGAAGCGCGTCTCGATCGCCGGGATCCTCGCGATGGAACCACAGATCCTCGTCCTCGACGAACCGACCTCCGGCCTCGATCCGCGGGGCAAGGCGACGATGATGGACCTCTTCAAGTCGATCCGCGAAGCGACCGGGAAGACGATCGTCGTGATCACCCATGACATGGACCTCGTCTACGAATACATGGACCGCGTGCTTGTCCTCGACAAGGGGACGCTCGCCTTCGACGGCACCCCCGACGAATTGTTCCGAAAGCCGAACCTCGAAACGCTGCATCTCGACTACCCCGCCACGATCCGCGTCCTGTCCGCGGTGGCGAAGGATCTCGGGATCGCGGTCGACATCTACCAAAAGGACGTCGCGGCCGCGGTTTCGGCGATCCAAAAGGCGGTGCGGCCATGAAGAACATCGTCATCGGCCAGTACGCGCCGGGTAAAGGATTCTTCTACCGCCTCGATCCGCGCACGAAGATCATCACCGTCGTCTTTCTGATGGTAGCCGTCTTTTTGCTCGAATCGATCCTGCAGGTATCGATCGCACTTTTCGTCACGCTGTTTCTGATGATCATCGGGAAGATCTCGATCGGCCGCGTCGCGAAGGGCTTGCGACCGCTCTTCGTTTTGCTCCTCTTCACCTTCTCGTTTCAGATCTTTTTGAACCGGGAAGGCGCGCTACTCCTCAGTCAGCCGATGAACATCGGCCTCTATTCCCTCTTGGGCGTGCTCGTCTTGACCGTCCTCTGGCGGCTCTTGGCGCGCTTCAAGAAGTTCAAGGGTCTGCTCTTCCTCTTCTGGCTCGCCGGGGTCTACGCCCTCTTCGCGTATCTGCCTGCCATCGGACCGATCTTCAAGGTCTTCGACTTCGAAATCTACGAAAGCGGCGTCGTGACCTCGATCTTCGTCGTCGTCCGCCTGCTCATCGTGATCTCGCTTTCCACCGTCCTCACCCTCACCACCAAGCCGACCGACCTGACCCAGGGGCTCGAAAGCCTCCTCCGGCCGCTCAAGCGGCTCGGCGTCAATTCCGACGACTTCGCGCTCATCATCTCGATCTCGCTGCGCTACATCCCGACGATCCTCGACGAGGCCAACAAGATCATGTTGGCGCAGGCGAGCCGCGGCGCCGACTTCAACGAAGGCAAGCTCGTCGAGAAGGTAAAGCAGATCGTGTCGCTTTTGATCCCGATGTTCATCATCGCCTTCAAGCGCAGCGAAGACCTCGCCGACGCGATGGAGTCGCGCAACTTCGTTCCCGGCAAGCCGCGGACGCGGATCCATGAACTTTCCTTCGGCATGACCGATCTCGTGACGGCGATCTTCACGGTTCTCGTGTTCGCCGGGGCGATCGTCCTAAGGGTGCTCCCGTGACCACTGCCGACCTGCGCGCCGTTCTCCTCGCAGGGGACATCACTGCACATCTTCATTCCGACATCGCATTGAAAGCCGAAGACAGCTCGAAGGCGATCGGCATCGCGGCCGTCAAGGAAGCCCTCGCCGCCCGCCCGCATCTGTTTCACGGACTCACGCTCGATTTCGACGGCGCGCGAGCGACCGCTTCCGGTTATAACGGCGACGGTCTTGCGGTGAAGATCGGCTTCGACGCCGGCCTCATCTATCGGATCGTCCTCAAGCGTCCCGATCCCGCCGTGCGGNNGCGGCGGATCCGGATGACGATCGCTTACGACGGCACCGAGTTCTTCGGGTTCCAGCGCCAGGCCGATCTGCGCAGTGTCCAGGCCGTCCTTGAAGAGCAGATTTCCCGCGTGAACGATGCGCTGACGGTAATCAACGGCGCGTCCCGCACCGACACCGGCGTGCACGCGGTCGGTCAGGTTGTCCATTTCGACACGACGCGGACGATTCCGCCGGATCGCTGGAGAATCATCCTCAACCATTCTTTGCCACCGGAGCTACATGTGATCGACGCGGTGTACGCCCATCCGCTATTCCATTCCCGCTTCGACGTTTTTGAAAAAGAATACCGGTATACGATTGACCAAGGCGAATTCGACCCGCTCCGGCGGCGGTCCGCCTGGTTCACCGAGCCGTTTGACGTCGACATCCTCGAACGCGAGATGCAAAGCGTCCTCGGGACGCACGATTTCACCAGCTTTTGCACGGGCGAACAGGAAATCCCCATCCGCACGATCCGCGAAGCGCGCGTCGAGCGCCTTGGCAGCAAAGTCATTCTCGTTTTCGTCGGCGAAGGATTCCTGCATCACATGATCCGGATCCTGGCAGCGACCCTCGTCCGCATCGCCCAAGGGCGGATGAAGGAAGACATCGCTTCCTTGATCGCGGCGAAAAACCGCGTGAAGACCAAGGAAATCGCTCCCGCCGGGGGATTGTGTCTGATTCGCGTCGTGTATTAGAAATCCTTCCATATTGAGTATCAATTCGTATGGAGTTTTCGTATCTATATAAAACAACCGGACTTGATTTGAGCTGACGCTCTTCGAGTCCGGTAGTTTTCATAAATAACACATAGGCAGGAGATGCCCCAACTGTACCAAGCAACAATTCGAGATACACAGAATAAAAGCGGAATTGAACAAATTACAACCAGAGATGGAATAAGGTGTGAATGTTTATATAAAATATCAAGAAAAAGGTGTAATTATGATATTGAAATTTCAAGAAAAAGGTGTAATATGGTAATTGTGGATGGTGAAGAGTATGTTAAGACGAAAAATTGATATGGCGCTTGTCGCGTGGAAAAACGAGAAGAATAAAAAAGCTTTTCTGATCAAAGGGGCAAGGCAAGTTGGAAAAACAACGAGTGTAGCATCATTTGGAAAAACCAATTATCGCTCTTTTATCGAACTGAATTTTGAACGAAATCCAGAATATCGTGAGCTCTTTTCAGGTTCGCTCGATGCCAAAACGATTATTTTAAATATGTCGGCGATGGGTCTTGGACCATTCCTTGAACATGATACCCTGATTTTTTTTGACGAGGTTCAATCTTGCCCCAACGCAAGGACGGCAATCAAATTTTTGGTTCAAGACGGCCGATATGATTATATCGAGTCGGGGTCACTACTTGGAATCAACTATCGCGATGTGAGCAGTTATCCCGTTGGCTACGAGACCCAATACGAGATGAGTTCATTGGATTTCGAAGAATTTCTCTGGGCGAAAGGAGTCGGGTTCGACGTCATTGAGATGCTAAAAAAATCCTACAAAACAAAAACGTCTTTAAATTCGGCGGTGCATATGGCGATGATGCGACATTTTCGTGAATACTTGATTGTCGGCGGAATGCCGGTCCCCGTCAACCGATTCATCGAGACCGCCGATATGCGAAAGGTGATTCAAGAACAAATCGACATCATCAACAATTACCGCGATGATGTCAAAAAGTATTCAGGAACGCAAAAAATCAAAGTCCGGGAAGTGTTCGATTCGATACCGGAACAATTGAACAAGAAGAACAAACGATACTATCTGTCGATGCTTTCGAAGGAACCGAAGTTAAGAACCTATGAAGACTCGATCATGTGGCTCTTCGACGCCGGAATCGCGTCGCCTTGTTACAACGTTTCTGCCATCGAGTTCCCTTTGGCGCTGAATGAAAAGCGAAATCTGTTCAAGGTATATATGAACGATACGGGGCTCTTGGTCGCAATGTCCTTTGATGGAATTCAAAACGAAGTGCTCAACGGCAATATCGAAATCAACGAAGGTTCTATTGTGGAGAACGCCATCGCTGATGCGTTTGCCAAAAACGGGTTTCGGCTCCATTATTATGATCGGAAAAAACCAACGAGCTTGGAGATCGACTTCGTCATTCAGCGTAACTCGCGCATTCAAATCATTGAATCAAAGTCCGGGTCTGATTTCGATAAACACGATTCTTTGGATCAATTGATGAAGGAGCAGTCCATCGATACACCTATTGTGTTTTGCATCGACAACCTCCACGAGAAGGACGGAATTCTCTATTTGCCCTATTATCTGTGTTCGTTCATTTAAAAGTGCACGGGACCATACTACGACATGGAGGAGTGAAATGGAAATTTATAGGTTGACGCATCTTCATTTTGATGGTTGCGGGATGGACGAGAAAAATTTGGGGTATTACACCGAGAGAAAAGCGATTGACGAGGCGGTTGTCATATTTCAATCAATGCCTGGTTTTTTACAACATCCCAACGGGTTTGTCATACAACGGATGCAACTTTCCAGCTCGATCGAGAAGAGCACCATATTTGAGGCTACCGTTTATTCCCATGATGCACTTTATGAAAGAGAACACACCTTCTTTCTTGGTGTTTTCAACCAACGTCAAGAAGCGATTGAGGCGATTGAAGGATTCGTTCAAGATAACTCGAGGTTGCTTGCCGACGAAACGCTATGCTTTGAAAATAACATCGATGCCTATCGAGTTGACGAACACCAATGGTCCGAAGGCTTCACTGCCGATCAATGAAAGAATTGGATGGATCTGGTCATGATACTTTCATAAGTGCTGTGAAATATCCCGCGGGGTCGTCATGCTGCTGACAGTTGTCAACAACCAGTAGTGTGGAGACCTTGCCTGCGTAGGGAATGCGAAAAAAGATATTTGTGATCCGGATTCATTTGATTCCGTTATATTGGTATGCAAAATTACAAATGTACACGTGAATTTGATTGGATATATGATGCCGCCCTCAATTCCGTGCGGTAAAAAAGTAGATAATATCTCGACCGCTTCGGGCGTTCAAAATCGGTAATGACAAAAACTTCAAAAAGGCGCCGAAAAAAGACCAATCTATCGACAGTAACATAAAAAACACAGCAGGAATCGGACTACTCGCCGATTCCTGCTGCTTTGATTAGTATAGAGTGTGTTGGATAAGCCTATAAACTTTGTCGCGAATCCGGCAGAGCGTCTTGCTTCGAACGATTCTTCGCGGCCGCCAGTCGGGCGCGTTTTGCGAACGCGATGATGATGAGGATCAGGATGTTCACCGAGACGATCGTCGCACCTGAGGGGATGTTGAAGGAATAGGCGCCCCAGAGACCGAGGAAGACGGAGAGTTCCGAGAAGAGGATCGAGATGATCGTCGTCGAGCGGAAGCTCCACCCGACCTTCATCGCAGCGGCGACCGGGATGATCATCATCGAGGAGATCAACNNCCGCCTCGAGAAGGATCGACACGACGACCGACAGGACGATGATGAAGATGAGCTGAAAGAAGTTCAGATTGATGCCGAGGAACTTCGCGTTGCCTTCTTCAAAGCTAACCGAGATGATCTGCCGGAAGAACAGAACATAAAGCAGGATGACGACGACCATCGTGATGGCGATCACGACGATGTAGTAGTCGGTGACCGTCAAAATCGAGCCGAAGAGGTAGTTGTAGAGCGAGCCGGTCTTCTTTGAAAGCGAGAAGAACATCGCGCTCACGGCGGTCCCGAGGCTCATCACGATCGGCATCGAGATCTCTTTATAGGATTTGTAATACCGTCGGAAAATTTCGATCAGAAGACCGCCGACGACGGAGAAAAAAATGCCCAGAAAAAGCGGTCTATCGGCGAAGATCTCGTTACCGAGCGAATAAGACAGGAAGAGCGAAAGGGAGATGCCGACGAGCGAGAAATGCCCAAGCGTGTCGGCGATGAAGGAAAGGCGGCGGATGATGACGATCGAACCGATGAGGGGCGCGAGGACGCCGAGCATGACGCCGGCGAGAAACGCGCGCTGCATGAACGATTCGGTGAAGAGGTCGCTGAAGAAGGACAGGGTGATCATGCGATTTCCTCCGTCGGCGGCGGGAGCGGCCGGGCCTTATAGGTATATTCAAGGCTCGGGTCCAGATGCAGTTCGTGCGTATAGTCGAGTTCGTCAAGCGTCTGTTCGTGGCTGATCAGGAGGATCGTCACGCCTTCCGCGTGAAGCCGGTTGACCGTCTTGCGGAAGTACTCGACGTTCTTGCGGTCGATCGAGGCGGTCGGCTCGTCGAGGATCAACAGGCGCGGATGGTTGAGCATCGCGCGGACGACGAAGACGCGCTGGATCTGTCCGCCGGAAAGGCTGTTGATCGAGTCGTTCATATTCTCGAGAATACCCATGTCGTCGAGCAGTTTCAGTTTCAGCGCTTCGGACGTCTTGCGCAGTTTGGAGACCGAGAGGATTTCCGAAACGGTGATCGGGAATTCGTAGTTGAAGTCGTCGAACTTCTGCGGCACGTAGCCGATGTCGGTCCACTTCTTGAAGTAGTTGATGTCTTCGTGGTTATAGAAGATGAGGCCGTTCGAGACGGAATTGATGCCGAGAAGGCACTTGACCAAGGTTGATTTGCCGGACCCGTTTTTCCCGCTGACGACGACGAAATCGCCTGGCTTGATGGTCAGGGAAAGGTCGTGGAGGACGACTTTATGGCCGTATGCGAACGTCAGATTGTTGATGTCGATGAGCATGTCCTCACCTCGCCTTCTTCGTCTATTGTATCACAGCGTCGGGATTTATTGAAACAATAATGTTCAAAAATCGCCCCGTTTGTGAGATAATAAAAGGAAGAAGCAGGTGCATATCATGACGGGAAAATTCGTGACGTTCGAAGGGACCGAAGGGTCCGGGAAAACATCCATCATCGCGCAGATCGAGACCTATTTCAAATCCAAAGGGTATCCCGTGCTCAGCACGCGCGAACCGGGCGGGATCCGCATCTCGGAAAAAATCCGCGACATCCTGCTCGACAAGAACCATACCGAGATGGATCCGCGTACCGAGGCGCTGCTCTTCGCCGCCTCGCGACGGCAGCATCTCGTCGAGAAAATCGCCCCCGCCCTCGCGCAGGGGATGCTCGTCCTCTGCGACCGCTATGTCGACAGCTCGCTCGTCTATCAGGGGATCGCCCGCGGCCTCGGCGTCGAGGAAGTCTTCACCATCAACAAGTTCGCGATCGAAGACGCCATGCCCGACCTCACCATCTTCATCGACGTCACACCCGACGTCGGCCTCGCCCGCGTCTTCAAGAACAAGAACCGCGAAGTCAACCGCCTCGACCTCGAGCAGCGCGACTTTTACAAGATGATCTATGACGGCTATCAGCGTTTGATGCGCGCATATCCCGACCGCATCGTCGGCATCGCCGGCGAACGTCCGATCACCGACGTCGCCACTGACGCGATCCGCCTCATCGAAAAAACACTCGCGGAGAAGTGATCCGATGGCCCTGATGGACTTCGAAACACTGTCTTTCTACCAACCCCGGGCGGGAACGGTGCTCAGAAACGGGTTTGCGATGAACCGACTGTCGCACGCCTACATCTTCGAAGGCCCGCGCGGCACGAAGAAACTCGAAACCGCCTTCTTCTTCGCCAAGCGCCTGCTCTGCCAGCATCCCACCGAAACGGGTGACCCGTGCAACGCCTGCACCCACTGCAAGCGCATCATGCACGCATCCCATCCGAACGTCTTTCTGATCGAAGCCGAAGGCGAAGTCATCAAGGTCGACCAGATCCGCCGCATCGTCCAGGAATTCTCGAAGGCATCGCTTGAGGACGTCCCCCGCGTCTACATCGTGAACGACGCCCACAAGCTCAATCCGGAAGCCGGCAACACGCTTCTGAAAACGCTCGAGGAACCGGGCGCGGACATTTACGCCGTGCTCGTCACGGACAGTTACAACGCGCTCTTGAAAACGATCGCCTCGCGTTCGCAGGTGATCCATTTCACCGCCTTGGACAAGGACGTCGTGCGCGCCGACCTCGTCAAGTCGGGGGTCGATCCGACCCTCGCCATGGTCATTCCGGAATACACCAACAACTTCGACGAGGCATGCCGCATCGGCGCCTCCGAGACGATGTCGGCCGCCTTCCGGCTCGTCCTCGAGCTCTTCGAGATGGCGGGGAAACCGAAAAAATCGATGGTTCTCGCACTTCGCGAGAAGCGTGACGAACTGCTACCCGACAAAGACGCGAAGGATTTCTTCCTGACGCTCATGATTCTGTACCAGAAGGATCTTCTGAACGCCAAACTGCGCCGCCTCGATCAGATCGTCTACCGCACCGAACTTGAAAAGCTGCAAAGACTCGCCGAAACCACCACCCAGAAAACGATCCAAAACGGCCTCGAGCGGATGTTAACGCTCAAGTCCCGACTGCGCTTCAACATCAACAGCTGGCTCGCTTTCGATAGCTTGCTCGCCAACCTGGAAAGAGGTTTTTTAAATGCAATATAAAGTCGTATCGGTCAAATTCACCCGCATGGGAAAAAAATACTACTTCGACTGCGCCGGCTTCGACGTGAAAAAAGGCGACAGCGTCGTCGTCGAAACGATCCGCGGCACCGAACTCGGCTTCTGCGCCGAGGATCCGAAACTCGTGAGCGAAGCCGAACTCGTCTCGGCGCTCAAGCCGATCATCCGGATCGCCACCGGACATGATGTCGAGCAATACCAGCGCAATCAGGACGAACAGCCGGAAGCGATCAAGAAGTGTGCCGTGTACGTCGCCAAGAACCGGCTCGACATGAAACTGCTCAACTGCGAATACACGCTCGACCGATCGAAACTGATCATCTATTTCAACGCCGAAGGGCGCGTCGACTTCCGCGATCTCGTCAAGGATCTCGCCAACCAATTCCGCGTCCGCATCGAACTGCGCCAGGTGGGCAGCCGTGACGGCGCGCGCGTTTTGGGTGGCATCGGACCCTGCGGCCTCTTGACGTGCTGTACGACGTTCCTAGGCGATTTCGAGACCGTTTCCATCAAGATGGCGAAGAATCAGAACCTGTCGCTCAATCCCACCAACATCTCCGGTCTATGCGGCAAACTCCTCTGCTGCATCCACTACGAGGATGCCAACTACAAGGAATATCGCCGGACGATGCCCAAGCTCGAAAGCTACGTGGATACCGCCGACGGTCGCGGCCGCGTCACCCAGCTGAACTTCCTCGCCCAGACGATGCGCGTCGATTTCGGGTTCGGCAACCAGAAGATGTACAATGTCGCCGACACCAAGTTCGGTCAGCCCGCCGTCGTCGAGGAAGAGGCGCCGTCCGGTTCCGAAAAAGACCTCAAGGACCTCGAAGGCTGACGATGCCTCCCGTCTACCAGGTCAACGACCTGATGGGATATGAGGGACTTAAAATCGTCCAGCGCGAAGACATGTTCGCCTTCTCGCTCGATGCGGTCCTGCTCGCCGACTTCGTCTGTGTCTACAAGAAGACCGACGTGATCATGGATTTCGGCACCGGCAACGCGCCGATCCCGCTCTTTCTTTCGTTGAAGACCGAAAAACCGATCATCGGCGTCGACATCCAGCCCGAGGCGATCGATCTCGCGAAACGGAGCGTCGAACTGAACGGACTCGCCGACCGCATCACGATCGTCGAAGCCGACATCAAGGAACTCCATAAGTTGTACGAATCCTCCTCGATCGACCTGATCACGTGCAATCCGCCGTTCTTCAAAGTTGCGCCCGACGGCGGCAACATGAACGCCGTCGAGGCCTTCACGATTGCCCGCCATGAGGTGAAGATCGACCTTGAGACCATCATCGTCCAGGCCAAGCGCCTGCTTTCGACGCTCGGTGTGCTCGCGTTGATCCACCGCGTCGACCGGCTCGAGGAACTGATCGTGCTGTTGAACAAGCACCGCTTCGCCGTCAAACGGCTCCGCTTCGTCTATCCGAAGCAGGGACGTCCCGCCCAGGCGGTCCTCGTCGAGGCGTTCGCCAACGGCAAGCCGGGCGGCCTCAAGATGCCCGAACCGCTCTTCATCTATGACGAAACGGGCGCCTACACGCCCGAGGTCCTCGCCATCTTCCGTACCGGAAAGAAGTGAAACCATGGAACGTCGCCAACATTACCAGAACGGCAAGCCGACCCTCTTTCTGATTTCCACGCCGATCGGCAACCTCGGCGACATGACCTTCCGCGCCGTCGACACGATCAAGGCGGTCGACATCCTCTACGCCGAAGACACCCGCGTCTCGCAGGTCCTCCTCCGCCATTTCGACATCAAGAAAACGCTCAGAAGCTACCACGAGCACAACAAGGCGACCGAAACCGCCGTCCTCGTCGGCTTTCTCCGCGAAGGCAAGCAGGTCGGCCTGATGACCGACGCCGGCATGCCGATCATCTCCGATCCCGGTTACGAAGCCGCCGTCGCGGCGTCCAAGGAAGGCTTCAACGTCGTCGCCCTGCCCGGGGCCAACGCCGCCCTGACGGGCCTTTCGATGTCGGGGATCGCCCCGCATCCGTTCCTTTTCTATGGCTTTCCCGACCACAAGCAGGGGAAGCGTTTGAAAGAACTGACGGCGCTTGCGGATCGAACCGAAACGATTGTCTTCTATGAAGCGCCCCACCGGATGAAGGAAACGCTCACCGATCTTTACCGCGCGTTCGGCGACCGCAAGGCCGCCGTACTCCGCGAAATCACGAAGAAATTCGAAGAAGCGATCTACGGCACGCTCGCCGAGCTCGCACTCGAAGAGGACTGGATCGGCGAGAACGTGATCGTCGTCGCCGGAGCCACCGGACACGACGCCCCCGCTCCCGTGATCCGGGTCCGGGAGAGCGTCGAGGCACTGATCCGGGACGGATTGTCCCGGTCGGATGCGATGAAACAGGTGGCCGCTCGCATGGGGGTCACGAAAAGCGTCGTCTACAAGATGTATCTCGAACAGGAATGACATTACGATACGGGAGGTAATCCTATGAAATTCGTCGCTTTGCTTGCGGATGGATACGAAGACATCGAAGCCCTCGGCACGACCGCCATCCTGCGGCGCGCCGGGTTCCAGGTGGATTTCGCGTCCGTGCTCGAAAAAGATGTCATCGTCGGATCGTTCGGCACCCGGGTGCTCGCCGATCTGCCGCTTTCGTCCGTCTCGGTCGCCGACTACGACGGCGTCTTCATCCCCGGCGGCGCCCAGTCGAAGACGCTTCGGGAAAACCAGACGGTTCTCCGACTCGTCAAGGAATGTGCGGAAACCGGGAAATGGCTCACCGCCATCTGCGCCGGTCCGACCGTGCTCGGGGTGTTGGGCCTGCTCGACGGCATCAAGTACACCAGCTATCCGAACACCGACCTGTTCATGCCTTCGGGCATCCGGGTCATGAAGCCGGCGGTCACGTCGGGCAACATCATCACCGGCGCGGGCGCCGGATGCGTCACCGAATTCGCGCTCGAAATCATCCGTGCCGTCCTCGGCAAGGATAAGGCGCAGGACATCAAGAAACGGATCCTTTTCCGGGAATTCGAATAAAGTCAGGAGCATAACCATGAAGACATTCTACATCACGACGCCGATTTACTATCCGAGCGGCAAATTCCACATCGGATCCGCCTATACCACATGTCTGTGCGACACGCTCGCCCGATACAAGAAACTGCAGGGGTACGATACCCGCTTTTTGACCGGCACCGACGAACACGGCCTCAAGATCCAGCAGGCCGCCGAAGCCGCCGGCAAGACGCCGCAACAGCACGTCGACTACATCGCCGGCCTCGCAAAGGACCTCTGGAAGACGCTTTCGATCGAAAACGACGATTTCATCCGCACCACCGAACCGCGCCACGAACACGTCGTCGAGGGCATTTTCGAACGTCTCATCCAACAGGACGATATCTATCTCGGCGATTACTCCGGACATTACTGCGTCCAGTGCGAAGCCTATTTCACGGCGACCCAGATCAAGGAAGGCAACATCTGTCCGGACTGCGGCCGCGAGACCAAGATCGTCAAGGAACATACGTATTTTTTGCGCCTCTCGAAGTACGCCGACCGGCTGCTTGCGTTCATCGCGGCGAACCCCGACTTCATCACGCCCGAAACGCGCAAGAACGAAGTCGTCGCCTTCATCAAATCCGGGTTGAACGACCTGTCCGTCTCGCGCACGTCGTTCGGCTGGGGCATCAAGGTATTGTCCGATCCGAAGCACGTGATCTACGTCTGGATCGACGCGCTTTCCAATTACATCAGCGCGCTCGGCTATACGACCCAGGATGACGGACTCTACCGGAAATATTGGATAAACGGCGACGAAGTGCTCCACGTCGTCGGGAAGGACATCCTTCGCTTCCATGCGGTCTACTGGCCGATCATGCTGATGGCGCTTGACATCCCGATCAAGTTCCGCCTGTTCGCGCACGGCTGGTACATGATGAAGGACGGCAAGATGTCCAAATCGAAAGGCAACGTCATCTATCCCGAGCCGCTTGTCGCACGCTACGGCCTCGACGCCTTCCGCTATTACATCGTCAAGGAACTTCCCTATGGGAACGACGGCGTCTTCACCCCCGAGGACTACATCGGACGCATCAACACCGACCTCGTGAACGACCTCGGAAACCTCGTTTCCCGGACCGTCGCGATGGCGAACAAGTATTTCGGCGGAATCGTCCGCAAGACCGAACATGCCCATGAGACCCGCAAATTCGAACTTGAACTGGAGAACGTCGCACTGGAAACAACGGCGGAATATTTCCGTTCGATGGACGAATTCAAGGTCACCCAGGCGCTCGTCGCCAATAGCCGGCTCGTCGCCCGCACGAACAAGCTGATCGATGAGACGACGCCGTGGAACCTCGCCAAAGATCCCGCCCTCAAGCCGGTCCTCGAAGCGACCCTCTATCATCTCCTCGAAGCGATCCGCATCGCGACGATCCTCTATCGTCCGGTCCTGATCGAATCGTGCGACAAGATCTTCGCCGCGCTCGGCGTCCCCGCCGTACGCCGCGGCTTTGACGCCGCCCGCTTCGGAATCACCGAATCCTATGTCGTCGCGAAGGAACTCGACCATCTCTTCCCGCGCCTCGACGCCGAGAAGGAAATCGAAGCCGTCAAGGCGATGATGAACCAGCAGAAGCCGGTCGAAATCCCGGCCGCCGTCCAAAAACCGGAAATCACGATCGACGAGTTCGCCAAACTCGAACTGCTCGTCGGCCATGTCAAGAACTGCATCAAGCATCCGAACGCCGCGAAGCTGTTGATCCTCTCCGTCGACACGGGCGACCGCGTCCGCCAGATCGTCTCGGGCATCGCCCAGTACTACAAGCCGGAAGAACTGATCGGCCGGCGCGTCGTCGTCGTCGCCAACCTCAAGCCGGTGAAACTCCGTGACGAACTTTCCGAGGGCATGATCCTCTGCGCCGAACGGGACAAGGGATTCGTACTCGTGGAAGCCCCCGACGCCCCCGCCGGCGCCGTCATCAGCTAGGATCACGCCGCCATGCGCACATTCGATCTTCGGAAGGAGCTCAGAACTCTGAGCTCCGTCCTTTTCGGAACGGCATTGATCGTCGTCGCGATCGCCTTCTTCATCGACCCGGTGAAACTCTATACGGGCGGTGTTTCCGGCCTGTCGCAGCTCATCGTGAACGTCGTCGAAGACGCCACGGGCGGCGCATTCAAGATCAACCTCGGGATCCTCATCTACGGATTCCAAATCCCGCTTCTGATTTTCGGCTGGTTCAAGTTGTCCCGCCGCTTCATCGTCTACACGATCCTGTCCGTCACGCTGACGGCGTTTTTCCTCGCCCTTCCGATCGGCTATGCCGTGATGGGGACCGACACGCTTGGAAGCGCCCTCGCCGGCGGCGGCCTGCTCGGCATCGGCAACGGCATCCTTTTGCGCGTCGGCGCCAGTTCCGGGGGCACGACGATCCCGTTCCAATACCTTTCGCTCAAGACGGGAAAGTCGGTCGGCCTCTACCAGATCGCCTTCAACGCCGCCATCATCCTGTTGGCCGGCTTCCGTTTCGGCTTGCCGATCGCGGTCTACACGATCGTCAGCCAGATGATGAACTCGGTCGTCATCGACAAAATCCACACCGCCTACAACTTCATGAAGCTCGAAATCGTCACGGATGCCGCCGACGACGTCCTCGCGGCCCTCGCCCAGCGGCTTCCGCACGGCGTCACCGTCGTCGAGGCGACCGGGTTATACTCGCTTCAGTCCAAGAAAATGCTCTATACGATCATCTCCGTCCATGAGATGAACACGTATGTGAACCTCATCCGGGAGATCGATCCGAAGTCGTTCATCGTCATGACGGGGGTCGACGGCGTGCGCGGAAACTTCAAGAAGAAGTTCATCAAATAGCACAAAAAAGTTGACGAAAACCCATCTGGGTGATATTATATTACAGGTACATTTTGGTTTATCCCACAAGCTCCTTAAATAAACCTATAAGGAGGAAAAACAAAATGAAAACCTACATGGCAAGTTCGGAAACAATTGAAACGAAATGGTTCGTCGTCGATGCCGCAGGGCAAAGACTGGGACGCCTGGCAACGGAAGTCGCCTCGGTGTTGAGAGGAAAACATAAACCGACGTTCACGCCACACGTGAATTGCGGCGATTATGTCATCGTCATCAATGCGGAGAAGATCGAGTTGACGGGCAACAAGTGGAACGACAAGCTCTATTATACCCACTCGGGATACATGAGCGGACTCACCACCACGACGGCCAAGGTCATGATCCAGGAAAAACCGATCCGTATGGTTGAACTTGCGATCAAAGGAATGCTTCCCAAAACGAAGCTTGGAGATCAAATGTTCAACAAGCTGTTCGTCTACGCGGGAGCGGAACATAAACATTCGGCGCAAAAACCGGAAGTTATGTTGATCAAGGGATAAGGAGGGACCGACATTGGCTAAATCAGTTATGTATCGCGGCACCGGCAGACGCAAATCCGCCGTCGCACGCGTCATTTTGAGACCCGGCAAGGGTGTCATTACCGTCAATGGCCGTACGCTGGTGGATTATATCACCTCGCCGCTCGCGCGTCTCGACATCTCCCAACCGCTCGTCCTCACAGCGAATGAAAGCACGTTCGACATCTCCGTCAACGTCTACGGCGGCGGCATGATCGGCCAGTCCGGAGCAATCCGGCACGGCATCACCCGCGCGCTGTTGGAAGTCAACCCCGAGTATCGCAAGATCCTCAAGCCGGCAGGCCTGATCACGAGAGACCCGCGCGTCAAGGAACGTAAGAAATACGGTCTGAGAGGCGCTCGTCGCGCACCGCAGTTCAGCAAGCGTTAGTCGAACGAACCGAAAAACACAGGACCCCACACTCCTGTGTTTTTTTTGTTTCCCCTATGGTCAATCCGAGATGTTAGTGGTATATTAATCTTACAGTCATCCCAATCGGGATGCGGGGGAGGCCGCTTCATGGACCGCAATGTTCGTATCTTCATCATGATCATCGCTTCGACCTTCGTCCTCCTTGGATGCGGACTTTCGCCGACGACCCTGACGACATCGACGTTTCCGACCACAGCGACGACCACCGGCGTCGCGACAACGGTCGCAACGACAACCGAGGCCACCACCGCAACGACACCCGCGATCGCGCTCTCCGGCGACACGCAATATGTGTCGATATCCACGCTGAATCCCGACGCAGGCACAAACGATTTCGACTGCGAGTTCCTATCACTCGATTTCGATGTCTACGAGTCAAAGGTCGAATTCAGTTTCATCATCGACGATCCCGGTCACGGTGGTTCACTCTACATCGCCGCTGCTTTCAACCTCGATCAGAACAGCAAAATGAAGGATTACTATCTTCGGACCACCGCCGACCGCGCTCTCGTCCAACTTGATTTCAATGAACTGAAGAGCGGTGGCCGGTATATGTTCTTGATCGGCAGACCGTCTCCCGATCAAATCACACCATTCCAGATCAAAACCCAAGCCGCGGCGGGTTTCGAGCTGACGATCGGCATCTGTCCGACGTTTCGCCGCATCGATGACCTTGAAATTTCGTTCGACCTCTATCAGTATCCGATCCATGATGACTACTACGCCGAACGCGGACGCACGTCCGCCGGCGTTGACGTTTCTTTTGACGATCGTTACGATGTCGCTTCGTCCGTGACCGTTCGTTTCTATCTCCCTGATGGCGAGGAACCGGTCGCGTCAACCACGATCGCGAAAGAGGATTTCAGGACGGGTTTGCATGACTCGATCTTTGTGGACGACATCATCGTCTCCGATTTATCCCCCGGTGTCGAATACGATGTGAAGGTTTTTATATCGGGTTATGACGGCGTCTCCGACTTCATTGATCGATTTGTCGGTGCGTCCTCTTGGACGACGGAGAACTATTACGACAAGGTCACCCATTCCACGCACGACCTGTACGGCATCGTTACCGATTCGCAGATAACGCCGATGGGACTTGAGCTATCCGTTCGACTCAAGAACGAAGGAGCGACCGCCGCGGGCGGAAGTGACCCGACTTCATTCACCCTTCGCATTCGCACCCTGGAAGACGGTTCCATCCTATTCGAAACGCCCCTTGGTCAAACCGGAAATACCACGTGGTCAATTCCGAACGAATCCCTCCGCATCGATTGCCGGATTCGGATCGAAAGCGAGGATGCGACTGTTGTCCTCTTCGATTCGGCCATCAACTTCTATCGTCCTGAATGTGATTCCGCTGTCGCCAACGATGGAACGCGGCAGACAATCGCGCCTTACTGGTATGAGAATGATGGCATCGTAACCGGCGGCATGTTTGAGATTTCCGACCGAGTGACGCACGAAGTATACGATACCATCCCCTATGCGGAATGGATTGAATATGGCCGGGGCACGTACATTCCCATCGACAACGCACCGCTCGGAGCCAGCCTGACCATCCGCTATTACGTGCTATTCGACGCTTTTGGCGGTGCCGACCACGGTTGGAACGGCAACATGACACCACCCGTTTGATGACGTAAGGCAACAGCGCAAGGCATCGGCTCCATGAACGCATTTGTTCGGTAAACAATCAAAAACACAGGACCCCACACTCCTGTGTTTTTTTGATTCATGGCGCGAATATGGCCCGACCGCCTTGAGTTCGCGCTCCCGACCCCTTATAATGAAATCATCGAAGAACCGGAACCGATGGATTCCAAAGGAGACCACGATGACATTGAAATTGTTCCGCATCATGCCGTTTTTGATTCTGTCGCTCTGCCTCGCCGGATGCGAGGGACTTTCGACGGTTGCGACGACGCAGCCGGCGACGACCACCGCAGCCGTTTCCTCCGAGGATACGTCCGAGGAAACGGAAACCACGACCGTGACGACGACGGGATCCGCCGTCACCCTGCAGTTTGAAAGCAACGGCGGTACCGCCGTCGCGCCGATCACACGGGGATCCGGAGCGGCTGTCGAAGCCCCTGCGGCCCCCGTCAAGAGCGGTTATGAATTCGCCGGATGGTATGAGGATGAGGAACGGACCGATTACTTCGAATTCGAAATGATGCCCTCCGAGAGCATGACGCTCTACGCTGACTGGGGCACCGCGGGACTTACGTACGAAATGATCCACGATGAAGACTGCTTCCGCGTCGAAGCCGGCTTGGCATTGACCGCAACCGCCGTCGTCATCCCAAACAGACATCTCGGTCTGCCGGTGCGGGCGCTCGCCGACCAGGCCTTCTCAGGCGCTGCCAATCTGATGAGTATCACGCTGCCGAACGGGTTGCTTGACATCGGTTATCGCGCTTTCTATCAATGCACGGGTCTGACTTCCGTCATCCTGCCCGAAGGGCTTGAGACGGTCGGCTACGGTGTCTTCTACGGCTGCGTCGGTCTGACCGAAGTCGTCCTTCCCGCGAGTCTGTCGTCCATCAGCGACACGATGTTCGCCTACTGTTCGGGGCTGGTTGACGTGACGATTCCGGAAGGCGTGACCGAAATCGGCCAGGCGGCGTTCCGAAACTGCACGAGTCTGGTGTCGATCGAGCTTCCGGACGGCCTTTTGACGCTCTGGGACGACGCCTTCGCCTACTGCGCGGCGCTTGTGGAAATCGAACTGCCCGAGACCCTCGCGTCGCTTGGCGCAGCCACGTTCCAGCATTGCGAATCGCTCGTCGAAATCGTCCTTCCCGCCGGGATCGCCACGATCTGGGAAAACACGTTCGCCTTCTGCTCCTTGCTCGAGCGGATCACCCTTCCCGGAGAACTGACCAAAATCGATTTCAGCGCCTTCTCCAATTGCACGAGCCTTGAAACCGTCATTCTGCCCGAAGCGCTGTTGACGATCACGTTCAACGTCTTCCAAGGTTGTAGCGCGCTGTCGATTTTCGCTGAAGCGGAAAGCCTGCCCGCGGGTTGGCACGAAACCTGGAACGCCTCCGCCTGCCCGGTGTACTGGGGCGGGGAGTGGACATACGTCGAAGGAATACCGACACCGATCGATTAATCATCATGCGCCCGACCGAGACCGGCGGGAACCCCAGGGAGGAACCTCATGAGAAAACTGATCCTGACGATGATGCTGGCGATCGTCGTCCTCACGGCGTCCGCATGCGGCGGCGCGACGACGACCACGACAAGCATCGTCGAAACCACCTTGAACAACGCGACCATCTATGAAGTGAACATCCGGAACTATACCGAAGAAGGAACGTTCGAGGCCTTCTCGGCGCATCTGCCGCGGCTCCGGGAACTCGGCGTCGACATCCTCTGGCTGATGCCGATCCATCCGATCTCCGAAACGCGGCGGATCGGATCGCTCGGCAGCTGGTACGCGGTCGCCGATTATTTTGCGGTAAACCCCGAGTACGGCACCGACGATGATTTCCGCGAACTCGTCGACGCCGCCCACGCGATGGGATTTTCGATCATCCTCGATTGGGTCGCCAACCANNCAACCATACCGGCTGGGACCATCCGTGGATCAGCACCCATCCGGAGTGGTATACGCAGGATGACGAAGGCAACATCACGATCCCGTCCGGCACGAACTGGAACGACGTCGCCGACCTGAACTATCTGAATTTCGAGATGCGGGCGGAGATGCTCGACGCGCTTACCTACTGGGTCACCGAATTCGACATCGACGGCTATCGCTGCGACTATGCCGGCGGCGTTCCCCGCACTTTCTGGGAAACCGCGCGGACGGAACTCGATCAGATCAAGCCGCTCTTCTGGCTCGCCGAGGACGACAGCCAGTTCACCCTCCTGGAGAACGCTTTTGAGGCGAATTACGCCTTCGCGATGATGAATACGATCAACGGCGTCGGCCTCGGATCGCACGACGCCGAGGACATCCGCGCGATGCTCGATCTGAACGAAGGCCGCTATCCTTCGGGCCGTTTCCCGCTCTATTATGCGACCAACCACGACGTGAACGCCTGGGAGGGCAGCATCCCCGACCTGCTCGGCGACGGCGAGTTTGCGCTCGCCACGCTCGTCTTCACGATTCCGGGGATGCCGCTCATCTACTCCGGACAGGAGGTCGGGCTTGACCGCGAGCTCCGCTTCTTCGACAAGGACGAAATCGACTGGACCGGGTGGGAGACGAACGCCACCTTCCGTTTCTATCAGAAACTCGCCGCGCTCAAAAAGCAGAACCCGGCGCTCTGGCACGGCCTTTCTGCCACACTCGACTTTCTTGGAAACGACGATCCCGACGTGCTCGTGTACGTTCGTACAAGCGGCGCGAGCCGCGTCATCGTGATCCTGAACCTGTCCGATACGTCCCGTTTCCTGGAAGTGTCGCTGGGCGGCGCGGAAGGAACCTACCGCGACTACTTCACCGATGAAACCATCACCATCGGAGAAACGATGTCGATCCGACTCGAGGCCTGGGACTATCGCGTCTACATCCTATCCTAATCCCATTCTGATCAGACAAGCGCCCCGCCGACACCGGCGTGGCGCTTTCGGTTGCCCCGGTTCGCGGGACCGGGTTTGTCGAAATCCGTTGTCTTTGCCTGGTGATTGTTATACAATAATACTGTTGCTTTGCGAGGTGATCGGGATGTTATTTGGGAAACACTTAAACAGACTGTATCTCAAATACGGTCTGCTCTATCTTGTCGGTATCGCGGCGTTGGTCGCGGTCGACTTTTATCAATTGGAAATCCCGACCCTCATCGGCGGCATCATCGGCGATCTCGAGCATATGACGCTTACCGAACAGGGTCTACTCGTATATGTTCTGCGCATCGCGATGATTTCGGCCGTGCTCGTCATCGGTCGCGTGGTCTGGCGCATCTGCATCATGGGCACGTCATGGCGGGTCGGCTACGATCTGCGCAACGAGATGTTCGATCATGCGGAAAAACTGAGCCGCAATTTCTACCAGCAGAACAAGTCCGGGGCGCTCATGGCGCTTTTCACGAACGATCTCGACGCCGTCCGGATGGCGTTCGGTCCCGGCATCCTGATGACGTTCGACGTCCTCTTCCTCGGTGCGTTCGCGCTCTATAAGATGTTCGCGCTGCAACCGGTCCTCACCCTCATCACGATCGTCCCGCTCGCCCTCGTTTCGGTCATGGCGGCGTTCGTGAGCCGGATCACCGGCGCCAAGTTCAAAGCCCGTCAGAAAGCCCTCGAAAACATGTTCGATTTCACGCAGGAAAACTTCTATGGCATCTCCGTCATCAAGGCGTTCGTCAACGAACTGCGGGAAATCCGGCAGTTCGCGAAGATCAACAAGGACAACTACGAAAAGAACATGTCGTTCGTCAAGGTCTCGACGCTTTTACACACCGGCATCGAGATGTTCATCACGCTGATCCGCATCATCATGCTGGCGGTCGGCGGCTACATCGCCTGGCTCACATTCGGGCTGGCGACGGGCGATCCGGCCAAACTCGACGCTTCCGGACTCGCCATGTTCGCCGGGTATTTCGGCACGGTCATCTGGCCGATGATGGCGATCGGACGACTCATCAACATGCGGGCTCAAGCGCGCGCCAGCATGCAGCGCATCAGCGGCATGCTCGATGCGCCGATCGACATCAAGGACGCCGAAAACGCCGTGACGGACATCGATATCAAAGGACACATCGTTTTCAACAACCTGACGTTCCGCTATCCCGGCTCGAAGGCCGAAGTCCTGAAAAACGTCGATTTTGAAATCAACGCCGGTGAAACGGTCGGGATCATCGGCCGGACCGGCTCGGGCAAGACGACGCTCGTCGACGTCCTGCTCCGGCTGTACAACCTGAAGTCGAACGAAGTCATCGTCGATGGCGTCGATCTGATGCGGATCCCGCTTCGGACGATCCGCGCCGCGATCGGCTACGTCCCTCAGGACAATTTCATCTTCTCCGATACGGTCCGAAACAACATCGGTTTCGGTGTCGACGACGCCTCGCTCGAGGAAATCATCGAGATGGCGATCGCCGCCGACGTCCACGAGAACATCGACGAGTTCCCCAACAAGTACGATACGATCGTCGGTGAGCGCGGCGTCACGCTGTCCGGCGGACAGAAGCAGCGCATCTCGATCGCCCGCGCCCTGATGAAGGATCCGCCGATTCTGATCATGGACGATTCCTTCAGCGCCGTCGACACGAAGACCGAAGAAGCGGTCCTCGCGCGGCTCCAGGAACTCCGCAGCGGAAAAACGACGATTTTGATCGCGCACCGCATCTCGACGATCAAGCACGCCGACAAAATCGTCGTCATCGACGACGGCAAAGTCGTCGCCGTGGGCACCCACGACGCGCTTTTGTCAACGTCGGCCCTCTATTCGGAAATGGTCATCCGCCAGCAACTCGAAGCGGCGATCGAAGGAGGGAATGCCAATGGCTAGACAAAGCAGCATCATTGACATCGACACCATCCGCAGCCGCAAGTATTCCGACTGGACGATCATCAAACGCCTGCTCGCCTATCTCGGCCCCCATCTGATCAAGTTCATCCCGATTGCGATCTTTCTCGTCCTGCTTGTCGGCCTTGACCTGATCGGACCGCTTTTGCTGGCGCGCGTCCTTGACCTGCTCGGCAAGGACCCGATCGACATCGCGGGCATTCTCTGGATTTCGCTCGGATACGTCGGCATCATGGCGGTCAACGCGTTTCTTTCCTATCAGCAGACGATGCTCCTTCAGGGAATGGGACAGAAAGTCATCTACAGCATCCGCAAGGACGTCTTCGAACACATCGAAACGCTTTCGATCTCGCAGTTCAACAAGGTTCCCGTCGGCAAGCTCGTGACCCGCGTCACCTCCGATACCTCGACCTTGAACACGATGTATACCGACGTGCTCGTGAACCTGTTCCGCAATTCGCTGACGATCGTCGGCGCGTTCATCACGATGTTCATCATGCAGTCGATGCTGTCGCTGTATATTTCGGCGGTCGTGCCGTTCGTCGTGATCGCCTCGATCATTTTCCGCAAGTTCACGCGCCGCGCCTACCGCAATGTCCGCACCCAGGTGTCGATCATCAACGCCTTTTTATCCGAACACCTGTCGGGCATGAAATTGATCCAGATCTTCAACCGCGAACCGAAGAAGTTGGATGAATTCAAAGAACGCAGCGGGAAACTCCGCAGGTATCAGCTGACGCAGATGAATACTTTTGCGATCTATCGTCCCTTCATGTATCTTCTGTATGTCATCGCGACTCTCATCGCGCTCTGGTTCGGCGGGAAGATGGCGATCCAGGGCATCATCACCTTCGGCATCCTCTACGCTTTCACCGATTACATCCACAAGTTCTTCGATCCGATCCAGGAACTCGCCGAACAGTTCGATACGATGCAGGCGGCCTTCACTTCCGGCGAACGCATCTTCGAAATCCTCGATACGAAACCGGAAGTCCTCGACGAACCCGGCGCGCAGCCGATCGTCTTCCAGGGCAAAATCGAATTCAAAAACGTCTGGTTCGCGTACATCGAAGACGACTGGATCCTGAAGGACGTCTCGTTCACGGTCAATCCGCGCGATACCGTCGCCTTCGTCGGCGCCACCGGCTCGGGCAAGACGACGATCCTCTCGTTGATCGTGCGCAACTACGACATCCAGCAGGGGCAGATCCTGATCGACGGCGTCGATATCAAGTCGATCGAAATCGGCTCGCTTCGAAAACAGGTCGGGCAGATGCTTCAGGACGTCTTCCTGTTCGCCGGTACGATCGAGTCGAACATCCGGCTCGGCGACGAAACGATCACCGACGCCGACATCATCGAAGCCGCGAAGTACGTGAACGCCGATCGTTTCATCGACCGGCTTCCCGAGAAGTACAGCGAACCGGTCCGCGAGCGCGGGAACAACTTCTCGTCCGGGCAGCGGCAACTGCTTTCCTTTGCCCGCACGATCGTGCACCGTCCGTCCATCATGATCCTCGACGAGGCGACCGCCAACATCGATACCGAGACCGAGGTCCTGATCCAGGAATCGCTCGCCAAGATGATGAACATCGGCACGATGATCATCGTCGCCCACCGGCTTTCGACGATCCAGCACGTCGACAAAATCATCGTGATGCAGAAAGGCCGCATCATCGAAATGGGCAATCATCAGGAATTACTGCGTCGAAAAGGGCATTATTATATGCTCTATCAACTTCAATACGACCACAAATACGAAAATATGTAATAATTTGCATATAACATCTACTACTTTCCCCTATATGGGTTATAATAGGGTGTGAGGTGATCAACGATGTGTTTTGCAAAATGGTTTAGAAAACGTGACAAGAATGGATCGAAGCCCGCTCCGCAACCCGTGAAAGCGACATCACCCGATGTCTTTACGATGCCCCGAACGACTCCCGTCGTCATTCAACCGGTTTGGGAACCGAGATTCCAAATGCAACCGGAAATGAAATCCGAAGTGCAACCGGAACCGAATCCCATCCCGCAGCCCGAACCGAATCCCATCCCGCAACCGGAACCGAAACCCGAAGTGCAGCCGGAACCGATGCCTGTTGCGGAACCGGAACCGAAGCCCGAAGTGAAACCGGTCGAACAGCCCGCTGCCCCGGAAAAACCTGTGCCCGTAATAGCGGAAGCCCCGAAATCATCGGCGTCCGGCAGGTATTCCGGCAAGTATGAAGTGTTCCCGGAAGCCGGACTCTTCAAATACCGCCTGAAGGCGTCAAACGGAGAAATCCTCGTCGTCAGCCAGGGATATTCGACCCGCAACGGCGCCACCGCCGGCATCGACACGTTCAAGAAGAACGTCGAGGGCGGTCTCTTTGATGTCTATACCGACAAGAGCGGGTTCTCCCAGTTTATGCTTTTCAACGCGAACAAGTCACGGTTGATGGCAACCGGCGAATTCTATGAAACCGACGCACGCGTGCAGTCCGCCATCGAGTCCGTGAAAAAGTTCGTTTCAAACGACAAAATCATCCAGCTCGACGAGATTCCGGCGGACGAAATCCGGGAAGAACTCGTCAAACTCAGTCCTGTCGATCTGAACGACAACGGCAAGATCGAAATTGCCGTCGACGAAAAGAAGGAGTGGACCTTCACGCTCAAGGCGTCCAACGGCGAAGTCCTGTTCGAATCGAACGGCTATGCCTCCAAACCCGGCGCGATGATGGGATTAGAATCCGTCAAGAAGGCCGTCGAAGCCGGCAACTTCCGCGTCTCGCAAGACAAGCAGAATCGGTTCCAATTCAGCCTCTATGCGCCGAACAACACGATGGTCCTGACGGGCGAAACGTATCCGAATCTCGAGAATTGCCTGTCCGCCGTCGATTCCGTCCGGCGTTTCCTGCCGAGCGCCAAGATCATTGACAAACCGGCCGAGTAGATGACATCGCTTTGTGGAAAAGCCGGATTCCCCGTGAATCCGGTTTTTCTTTTTTTTCCATCCCGAAAACGACACGAAAATCACACCGTCTTGTGGTATCATTAAAGTGATCGATTCGGCGTAACGGAGGTCTCGATGAAACGGATTTTCCTTGTCATCATGCTGCTCGTGCTCGTGATGTTCATCTATTCGGCCGCAGCGGTCCAATACATCACGTTCAATTCCCTCAACAATATCATGCCCAGCTGGATCGTCGTCCTCGCCATTGAAATCTTGCTCGGCCTCGCCGCGATCGGCGTGACGATCCGGATCGTCCTGAAGCAGACGTATGCCTATCATAAGTCGCATTGGATTCTGATCATGTTGCTAAGCCCGGTGGTCGGCATCATCCTTTATGCCGTCTTCGCCCGCGACTTTCGGACCGGCTCGCTGACCCGGACCCGTCCGTTGATCGCCAGCAAGGCGTTCCTCAAACTTGAGGAGACGACTTCGCCCGATTACGCAGCACATCCATCCGGCGAGATCTTCCGCTACATCCATGCCATCACCGGCCGTGCGGTCTACGACGGCGATACGTCCGTCGGGATTCTTTCCAACGGCGACGTCTTCTTTCCCCGCCTCATCGCAGAACTCGAAAAAGCCAAGGAATACATCCTCATGGAGTTCTACATCATCAAGACCGACCGGATCGGGCACCAAGTGCTCGACATCCTGGCCAGAAAAGCCCGCGAAGGCATCGATGTCCGGTTGCTTTATGACCATTTTGGGTCGAACAAGCATCTGAATGCGAGATACATGAAAGACCTGAAGGCGGCCGGCGTGCATGTCGCCGTCTTCGATCCACAGCAGATTTCCTTTGTCGACACGAACGTCAACTTCCGGAACCACCGCAAGGCGACGATCATCGACGGCAAGGTCGGATTCCTCGGCGGGCTCAATCTCGGCGACGAATACAACCACGATTCGAAGCGGTTCGGCTTCTGGCGAGACACGCACGTGATGCTCGAAGGCAACGGCGTGACCTCGATCCAGAACGTCTTCATCAAGGACTGGTACTATGTCACCGGCGCCGTGCTGGAAAAGCCGCTCGACAAAACCGTCGTGTCGTTCCCGGGCCTGCTCGCGATCATCGAATCCGGACCCGATTTCGAAAACGGATTGATCAAGGAAGTCTATCTTAAGATGATCAACTCCGCGAAACGGTCGATCAAGATCGCCACGCCTTACCTGATCCTCGAACCGGAAATGATGATTTCGCTCAAGATCGCCGCGCAGAGCGGCGTCGCGATCGACATCCTCGTCCCCGGCAAAAGCGACTACGCGATGGTCGGATTCGCTACCCGCTCCTATTACGAGACGCTGCTTTCATACGGGATCCGGGTCCATGAGTTCGTCGATACCTTCGTCCACTCGAAGATCCTCATCGTCGACGACGATCTCGCCTCCGTCGGTTCGGTCAACTTCGACCCGCGGAGCTTTCATCTCAATTTCGAAGCGACGGCAGTGTTCGAGAACGCCGCGGTGAACGATCTTGTGGCCGCGTTTGCGGCGGATCTCGAGAAGGCGCCGTCCATCGATTTGGAACAATGGAAACAACGCGGTATGCTCAAACGGCTCCTGCAGGGTCTCTTCAACCTGTTCAGCCCGCTATTCTGATCGGAGGGATCATCATGTCATTCGCCATTACCGGACTCGTCATGGTCGCGATCGCCATCGCGACCCTCGTCGGCATCGTCGTCACCCTCGTCCGCCGCGGCAAGAACCGCAAGGACGAGGAATAGGGAGCCTGCCCATGGGATTCGTGGAAATCGCCCTCATCGTCCTCCTCGTTCTCGCCATCCTCCTCGTCGCCGCGGCGGCTTATTTTCTGTTTCGTCCGAAACGCCTTGACGGCGCGAAGGATGAAATCGCCCGTCTGGCGAAGGATACCCAGGACGGCATCGCCGGACTCCGGCAAGCCGTCACCGAATCGATCTATCATTCGATCATCACCTTCAACGAGAAGGTCAATCTGAAACTCTCCGACAACGCCGACAAGTCCGCCGGCAACATCGCCGATTTCCGCGTCAACGTGAACAAGGAACTCGCCGAGTTCCAGGAAAAAATCGGGACGAAGCTGAACGCCGAATTCAAAGCGATGGCGGATACGGTCGAAAAGCAGATGGGCGCCATCAACACCAAGGTCGAAGACCGGCTGTCCCAGGGGTTCCGAAGCACGAACGAGACCTTCCTGCAGATCGCCGAGCGCGTCAAGGTCATCGACGAGGCGCAGAAGAAGATCGAAAGCCTGTCGACCGACATGATGAGCCTCCAGCAGATTCTCACCAACAACCAGACCCGCGGATCGTTCGGCGAATTCCAGCTGAACCAGATCCTCTCGAACGTGTTCGGGGCGGACAATCGAACGTTGTTTGACACGCAGGTCACGCTTAAGGAAGCCAAAGGAAAATCGGAGGGCGTCCGCGTCGACGCCGTCGTTTTCATGCCGGGATCCAACGGCGGCAGCGCGATGCTGCCGATCGACTCGAAATTTCCCTTCTCCGAATACTCCAAACTTTTCGACAACAAGACACTGTCTCGCGAAGAAGAGGAAAAAACGATCCAATTGTTCGGCGCGAACGTCAAGAAGCACATCACCGCGATCGCTTCGAAATACATCATTCCCGGCATCACGACCGATTACGCCCTGATGTTCGTCGCCTCCGACGGGATTCTCGCCTTGATCCATTCCCATATGCAGAACGTCGTCGAATACGCCCGCGAGAAACGCATCACGATCGTTTCGCCCACCACGCTGATTCCGCTTCTGGCGTCCTATCGCGCGGTCAAGATCGATTTCGAACGCACCAAGTACAGCACGCAGATCCAAAAAGAACTCAATCTTCTCGAGAAGGAATTCGCCCGTTTCGACGAAGATTGGAACAAATTGTCCGAAAATATCCAGAAACTTTCCAAACAAAGCGGCGAAGTGAATTCCCATGTGCAGAAGATTTCCAACAAGTTCAGTCAAATCAAGAATGTCGATATTCCTGAAGAACGGGCGCCGGAAGCGCCTCGGATCGAAGAGCGGACCGAACAATCCGACTGAGCAATCGATCCCTACGGACGATTCCATGTTACTTCCAGTTCTAAACGCAA
>DMTN01000026.1 GCA_003477305.1 Acholeplasmatales bacterium
AGATCCTCGTCCTCGACGAGGCGACCTCCTCGGTCGACACCGAAACCGAGCAGGCGGTCCAGACGGCGATCGCGAAGATCCTCAAGGGCAGAACCTCGTTCATCGTCGCGCATCGGCTCTCGACGATCGTCCACGCCGACCGCATCCTCGTCCTCGAAGCCGGCAAGGTGATCGAGTCCGGCACGCACCGCGAACTGATTGCGGCGCAGGGTCACTACTACAAACTGTACACCAACCAATACACCGAAGAGATGCTGGAACTGTCGCGTCGCTGAGGGTAGATCCTAAAAAGCGCCTTCCGCGTGTGCGGAAGGCGCTTTTGCATGAATTCGGATGCGTTGTTCAGAAGGGTGTCGATTCGAGCAACTCGAGGTATGCTTCGAGCGCGACCAATTCCTGGTAGGTGAGCGCGTCGGGATTGAGATCCTTGATGGCGAGCGCGGCGTCAGCGAGATCGTCGATCCAGTCGATCCACCCGTCGGATTGCTGTTCGATCTGGAACGTCGTCCAACCGGTCCCGGCACGGACGATCGCGGTTGTCGCGACGGCCACATAGATCTGGATCGCTTCGGCGCAGTCGGAGGAAACGGTCTGTGTTAGAAACCCGGCAATGCGGTCGGCGCCGTAGATGGCGACGCGGTAGGATTTGTAGGTCGTGTCGTAACTGTAGGAAGCAAGGTAATCCGCACCGTAGGCGGCGACGTCGTGGGTATGGATCGATTGAACCAGGTCGTCGAGTCCGTCGAACAGGTCGGTGTCGTTCACGTAGGCGGCAAGCGACCGGATCAGCGCGGCGGCATCTCCGTTTGTTTCCGCCAGGGCGGCGTCAAAGGCAATGTCGAACGCATCGGCGTAGACCGGATCGAGTTCGATCTCGACGGAAAGCGAATCGCCCGGGACGGCTTCGCCGAACAGGGTGGTGAGGGAAAGAAGCGCTTCGTCGGAGAGTTGGTCGGACATGATGCCAAGGAACCGAAACCACTCTTTCCAAAAGGCGCAGGAGGCGCGTTCGCGGGCCAGAACGAATTCCGTTTCATTCGCGTAGGCGACGTCGGTAGCGGTGTTGCGCAGAAAGAGACCGCCGGCGAAACCCAGGCGGAGCACGAATAGTTCGACGAAGTTCGCGTCGGCGTCGGCGAAGTAGTCGGCGAGCGCATCGTCAAAGATCGCCGCGGCTTCCGCCGAGGCGGAAAACTGCGCGGATGTCATCGCCGCAAGGAGCGCTTCGAGGTGGATTCCGTCGGAATCCGTCACATAGGTTCCGGCGGTTTGGCCAAGGACGGACAAGGCCAGGGTGGTGTGGACGCGCATGAACGCAAAGCGCTGATCGTCATCGAAGAGGTCGTCGAGGTCGTCAAACTGATCCGCATGAGCGGTTTGAAACGACCGTTGATAGCGTGCGACGAGGGAAAGCGTTCGGGCATAGAGGAGTTGTGCGGAAGCGCCGTCCTCTTCCCAGGCGGTCAGTTGTTCGAAGTAGGCGACGTCGAGCGATCCGAGATACGCAAGGCCGAGTTGGTATTCGGCATGCACGTACGCCGCGAAATCGTTGGCATACCCGATGGTCGCATCGTCGGCCCGGTCGCCGAGCGCGGCGGCGGAGAGATCGAAGACGAGGCGGTAGAGCATCGTCAAATCGTCGACGGATGGCATCGACTCGAGCAAGACGGCGACGACTTCGTCTTTGACGAGAACCAGCTCGGCCGCGTTCGCGTCGGTGTCTTCGATCATCCCGATCAGATCGGTGAAGAGGTCTCCCGACAGCGCCGCATGCGCAGTGACGAGACTATCGGCGACAGCGGCGAGGGTCGCGATGATTCGGTCGCGATCTTCCGCCAAAAGCGTCGCGTAAGCCTGGTCCACCGCAAGGGCGGCTTCGAGTTTGGCGATGACGGCATCGATCTTCGCCGTTCGCGTGGCGACGGGATAGGTCGTTTCGTAATAGGTAATCACCCGTTCGGCATCCTTGATCTTGTCATCGAGGCGGGTCGGGATGAACTTGAAAACGCCGGCGATGACGGCTTCAAAATTCGGAATCGCCGCGAACAATTCCACCAGGGCGGCGTTGATCAACAGCGGGTCGGACGTAGTGGACATCACGTCCTGGAAATCCTCGAACCCGTCCAGAAGCGTCTGGAATTCGGCGGCGGTCATCCCGCGCCGGACGAGTTCTTCGGGAAAGCCGTCATACGGTTCTTCATAATCGCGCGATATGAGAATCGACAGGATCTGGTCGACCTCGGTGGCGCTTCCCGGGACGAAGGCGACCGAAATCGACGGCAGCGACTCGTCGATCGACAAAGTCCCTTTCGTGACGAGATAATACAGGGTGCGGACGATCGGCGCGCCGATGTCGTATGCGATCCCGGTGACGGTGTCGACTTTTTCGCCATTGGCGTACACATCGTATTTTCGGGCGCCGTCGACCGCCTGCCATTCGAGCGTCGAACCAGTGATGGAAAGCCCCTGCGGAGCGTCCATCCGATCTTTCGGGACGGCGATGCCCGTAGGCGTGCAAGCCATAAGCGTGAAGAGAAAGAGAATGAGGACGATGAAACGGCAACGAATCTTGAGCATCGGTACACCTCCAAAAGTGTAATATGAATTCAATCACTCTAATCATCATTATATACCGCAGCATCGAAAATAAAGATGAAAAGTTGGAAGGAACAGTCGAATTTTTTTCGAAGCTCTATGAAAAAATACGAGATGCGACGTTCATCATGCGTTTTCTGCTTGGTTTTTTGGGATTTTATTGTATAATATGAAATGCTATGCCAGTGTGGTGAAATCGGTAGACACGATGGACTCAAAATCCATTGCCCTTAAAAGCATGCCGGTTCGATTCCGGCCACTGGTACCAAGGCCTTTCGGCGACGTCGACGACGTCGCCTTTTGTTTTCGGAAGCGGTTCATATTCCGCATAGGATGCGATACAATACAGGAAAGATATGTTGAACTCATACGTCTCAGGAGGATTCATATGTTCCGACAACTTTGGCCGAACCGCAAATGGCTCGTGATTCTTTCATTCCTGCTCTTCAATGTTTTCATGACGAATGCGGCGCTCGAAAACCGCGTCCGCATCGTCCTCGGCGAAGTCTATGACACCCGCGAGGAAGTCGCCCTTTACCTATTCAACTACGGCGAGTTGCCCCGCAATTTCATCACCAAGGCCGAGTCGAACGCCGCCTTCATCGGCTATTACGTCGCGATGGACCGCGGACTCAACATAGGCGGCGACACATCCGATACGAAGGGGAGATCATCGAACGGACCGACACGAGGACGCTTGGGGAATGCGACCTCTACACCAATCGCGAAATGCGCGATCGAATCCGCATCGTCGTGGAAGAATTCGACTATCGCTACACCGGCATGATTCCCGGTGCGATCGAAGACGTCGGCTACACATATCACTATCCGGACGGACGGCAGTATATTCTCTTCCATTCGGAAATGATCGACGTCGGGATCCCGGGCGTCGCCGAACTCGCCGAAATCGATCGTCTCGACAACCGCCAGACCGCTTGGTGGGACGCGGGTCGGCCGTGAACGGCCATCACGAACAGTAAAAAAACGACCGGTTGTCGGAGTTGATCCGAAAACCGGTCGTTTCATGCTTGAGGCTAGATCAGGTCGTCATGAAACGTTCCGAGTCCGAAGAGGGTGGCGAACATATCGTCGAGGGTGTCCTTATCTACTTCTGTCAGCAGGTCGGGGTCGAGGTCGCCGCACGCCCTTGCGCCGGCGATAACGACCAACAGACGATCATCGAACAATTCCTGCCGTTCGTCCCAATAGTCATCGTCGAGGTCGGAACCTGGGAGCATGCCGGCGCGCATGAGGTCGAAGTACGCGATGGACGCTGCGTCGAGGAAGGCGATCATATCAGGGGTCAGAAGCGCGTCGTAATGATGCGCGAAGTAGACCATGTAGCGGTAACGCCCGTACGAACGGTCCATTCCTTCGATCGCATCGTAATCCGCGCCGTAGAGATCGGTCCAATATGCGTCGGCTTCCGCGTAGATCGTCGCGATGCCGCCGTAGACGTCGTTGTCGACGACGTACGCGGCGATCCGCTGGAGCATGGCGACGGCTTGTGTTCCTTCCGCATCGAGCGCGGTTGCAAACGCGAGCAAGATCGCGTCGGCGTCGGCGGCGGTGTCGAAGTTGATGGCATCCAGATCCGTCAGAAACATTGGGAAGACGACCTTCAGCACGTCAATCAAATCAGCCGCTTCATCGACCGAAAGCGATCCGGCAATCTCATCGATCATACGGAAGAGTTCGGCTTTATAGGCATAGCTTGCCAGCAGATACGCACGGTCGTATTCGGTCACGGTGTCGAACGTCTCGCCGGTCGCATGGTTGTAGAACGTCTCACCGTCATAGCCGATGCCGCGGAGGACGGCCTTGAGGTAGATCGCGTTCTCCGCGTTTTCCGCGAAGTACGTCATCATGCGATCGACGATCAATTCGTCGGTGTCCTCGATCTTGACGAACAGTTCTGGCGTGATTGCATCATAGAAGACGTTCATCGCGTCAATGTCGCCTTGGGGTGTCCCGGCGTTTTCAAGCATGGTGTTCGACAGCCTGACCGCTTGCCGGAACAGGAGGTAGTCGGTGGCGTCGTCCAGTGCAGCATCCGCCGCGGCGATCAGATCGGCGTTTTCCGCCTTGAAGGACAGATAGTCGATCGCAAACGCCCGGATCATGCGGGACGGGCCGAGGAGATCGCCTTCCGGAACGGTCATCAGGTGGGGACTGAGAAGTTCCTCGAACAGGGCTTCGGATGCGAGCAGGAAGCGAAGCGAAAGTTCGAGTTCGTAGCGCGCGCGGACCGCGGCTTCGTTGGCGAGCAGTTCAGCACCCGCGAGGTCGGTGGGATTGGCAAACGCGAGCAACGTCCGGTAGAGGAGGACGAAGTCGTCGATTTCCGGGATCGTGTCAAGCAGGACCTGAACCATCTCGTTTTTGACGAGGAGGAGTTCGGCGACATCCGCATCTCCCGCTTCCAGCAAGGCGATGAGGCCATCGAGCGCGCCGCCGTCAAGCCCGCCGAGGACCTCGACGAGATAGTCGACCAGACGCGTGAGCGAGGCGATGACGAGGTCGGGGTCGACCTCAATCATCTCTTGCAGTTCGAGGAGTTCCGCTTGCCGGGTTTGCAGTTCGCGGATGATCTGGTCATACATGACGCGATCCGACGGGTTCCACGTTCGATCACGCAGGTCTGTGTAGGATTCGATCATCGCCTCAATCGCGGTGAGCTGCGGTTCAAGAAATTGTTCGGGCATGATATGGATGACGGCGGCGATGAGGGCCTCGCGATGGATCACGGTGGCGGCGAGGACGAGGATCCGGTCGACGGCTTCGGATAGCGCGGCGACGTCGAGTTCCTCGAATTCAAGGGAAATTCCCTCGAGCATCGCGTCGAATTCGGCGGCGGGCATCCCGCGCCGAACCAATTCCGCGGAGAAGCCGGGGATGCCTTCGGGAAAGCCACGGGTAGCGATCGCGGCGTCGATCAGGGCGATCTCCGTTGCGGCGTCAGGAACGAAGGCGACACCGACGGAGGGAAGCGAATCAAGCATTCCGGCGGGTCCCTTCGCGACGACGGTGTAGATCGTGCGGGTGACGGGAACGCCCACCGGATAGGATACTTCGGCGACCGAATTCAGGAGGACACCGTCGGCGAAAATGTCATAACTCGTGACGCCGGCGACTGGCGTCCAGGACAGCGTACCATCGACGAGGACAAGTTTGGTCGGGGCGGTGATGCGGTCAGAAACGGCCGGATCAGGGTCAACGGTGGTCACCGGTCCGGTCGGGAGCGTGAACGGCAGCGTGACGTCGAATTGCGCAAGCAGGTTCGACAGCAAATCGCAGCCGATGAGGGAGAACACGAGCAGGGACATGGATAACACGATGAAGATGCGTCGTTTCATGGAAACCTCCGGTATGATGGATGGAAGACGTAGAACGATTGATCTTTTCATTCATTATAGACCATATTTCCGAGAAATTCCACAAATAATCGGCAAACCACGAAAAAAGCTAACTTTCCGATTTTCGCATCGGAGACAATGCCTGCGAACGCATCGCATCCGCCGAAGCGTGGTATAATGGAAACGAATACGGAGGTGCACCTCATGAACACCCTGAGCAAATTCCATAAGCCGTCCGTCGCCCTCACCAGGGTCGGGTTCGGCGCCTGGCAACTCGCCAATCCCCTGTGGGGCGAAGTCGACGAAGCGGAAGCGGTCCGCCTCGTCCGTTCCGCCATCGACAAGGGCGTGAACTTCTTCGACACCGCCCCCGGATACGCCGGCGGCGCCTCGGAACGGATCATCGGAAAGGCAATCGGAAGCGATCGCGGGTCGATCGCCATCTCGACGAAATTCGGACACAATCCCGACGGCACCAGCGACTGGCACGTCACCGCGATCGAACCCTCGCTCCGCGGCTCGATGGAGCGGCTCGGCACGGACTATTTGGATGTCCTGCTTTTGCACAATCCGCCGACGGAAATCCTCGCCGGCCATACGAACCATTTCGAGGAACTCGCCCACCTCAAAAAGACCGGTCTGATCCGCGCCTACGGCGTCTCGATCGATACGAAGGAAGAACTGGCGACGATCCTGAAACGGGACGACGTCGACGTCGTCGAACTCCTGTTCAACGTCTTTTTCCAGGCGCCCCGCGACCTCTTCGAGGAAGTGAAGGCGAAGCACATCTTCCTCGTCTGCAAGGTCCCGCTCGACTCGGGCTGGCTGACCGGCAAATACGACGGGCAGTCGGTCTTCACCGGGATCCGCTCCCGCTGGTCGCGCGCCGACGTCGAACGCCGCGGCGCGCTCGTCCGCGAATTGAAAACGATCCTCGGCAAGGAGGACACGAGCCTCGACGCGCTCGCCTTCCTGCTTTCCTACGACGCCGTTTCCTGCGTGATCCCCGGGATCAAGACGAACCGTCAGATGAACGACAACCTCGCGAGTCTCCATCATCCGCTGTCGATCGACACGCGCAAAAAACTCGAAGCGTTCTACGACCGCGCGATCAAAAACGATCCGCTTCCCTGGTAAGGTCCCGCATATGGCCGATCCGAAGCAAAAAAGCCGTCTCGCGCTTCCGTTCTTCCTCAATCTCTTCTTCACCGTCTTCGAGATCCTCGGCGGTTTCTACACCGGTTCGGTGGCGATCCTCGCCGACGCGGTCCACGACCTCGGCGATTCGATCGCGATCGGCTTGGCGTGGCTCCTCGATGTGAAAGCAAGACAGAAGCCGGATGCCGCCTATACCTACGGCTACGGCCGCTACGCCCTGCTCGGCGGGATGATCGCTTCGCTGATCCTCGTCGCCGGCGCGGCCGGCGTCATCGCCAAAGCGGTTCCCCGCCTTTTGAACCCGACGCCGGTCGACGCGACCGGGATGATCGTCCTCGCCGTCATCGGCGTGATCGTGAACGGCGCCGCCGCGTTGAACGCCTCGAAAGGAACGTCGCTCAACGAAAAGGCCGTCGGCCTGCATCTGTTCGAAGATGTCTTCGGCTGGATCGCGGTGCTCTTCGGCGCGATCGCGATGAAACTCTGGAACATCCCGATCCTCGATGCTTTGTTATCGCTTCTGTTCACCGTCTATATCCTCTTCCATGTCTTCAAGAACCTCCGCGCGCTGCTTTCCGTCTTCCTCGAACGCAGTCCCCGCGGTTTTCATCCTGAAACGATCACCTTGGCGGCCGTCGACGGAAAGGATGTTCTATCGGTCCATCACGTCCATCTCTGGACCGTCGACGGGACCAATCCGCTCGCGACGCTGCACGCGGTGGTCCGATCAGACGCCGGCGCAACCGAGCTCGAGCGGATCCGCCTTGACATCCACGAGCGGCTCGAAGCCGCCGGGGTCCGCCACGCGACGATCGAGATCGAACTGGGCGACGGTCTCTGCGAGGATCCCGAATGCGCGCCGGACGCCCCGGATGCGGAGGGGCACCATCATCATCACTAAAAAAAGCTTTCCGTCGAGGAAAGCTTTTTTGATGGTACGAGCAGTTTAGAGCGTGAAGCTCGTGTTCATGCCATGATCGGAAGAACCGTTCGTCTTGCTGGTCCGTCCGCCGGAATGGGACGAATGTCCCTGATGCGATCCGGTCTGGGCTTCGACGTCGTATTGGTAGTTGTAGCCTTCGCTGACTTCGTCGTATTCGACCGTGACGCCCATCCGGCCGGTTTCGGTCTCGCCGTTTTTTTCATAACGGTAGGTGATTTCGAAGCCGGAGCCGTCGGCGAGCCGGCGGAACCGGTATTCGGCGGAAGAAGTCGCGGTGGCGTGGTCGATCGTCGCGACGAGCGCGCCGTCTTCACGGGAGAGTTGCATATGGAGCGATTCGTAGGGCTGACCGTCTTTTGTGACGTCATATTGATATTTCTGACCGTCGGCGTCGGTGAGGTCGGTGATTTCGATCGAATCGTCGCCGCGTGCGGCGATGAAACGGGTACGGACGGTGTCGCCTTCGGTGGTCACGGTGCCGGATAGCGAATATTCATCGCCGGACATCGTCATGACGCCGTCGATGAGCCGTCGGGACGCGTCTTCGGGATCGAGTACTTCGTTGTAGTAAATCGTATAGGTGAGGACGTTGCCGAGCAGGTCGACGGTCGTGAAGGTGAGCTTCCACTGATAACCATCCACGTCGGAGGGGGTCACTTCGTAGACGGTTTCGTCGTCCTCCGCGAGCATCACTTCCATCGTGTTGAGATAGTCGGTGATCTTCTCGATTTGGTCGGTGATCAGCGTCTCCGATTCCTGGATCGGCGCGGTGGTCGTGTCGTGGTCGCCGAACTTCACGGTGAGGGCGAGGTCGGTGGCCGTGATCTGCGAAAGCAGCGACGTCGCCGAGACCATCTGGAAGCCGTAGATCTCGGCTTCGGTTTCCAGCGCGAGGACGACGGGTGGTTCGGGCTGAAGCTGGTCGTAGACGAAGACGCCGGTGACGGTGGCGAGGATCAGGACGAGCATCGCCTTGAGGGCGAATGCATAGTTGAAGGGACGGACCCGACGGGTCGGCTGTTCGGGGACGCCCGCGACATACGCGTTTTGCAGATCGATGCGGTCGAACACGTCGGGCATCTGGGCAAGGGCGGCGCGCTTGATGAACTTTTTCAAATCGGACCGGTTCATGGCCGCTCCTTTCCGACATGCGTCCGCATCTTCTTGATCGCCCGGTTGTAGAGCCAAAGCACCGTTCCGAGCGGTTTGTCGACGATGGTCGCGATGTCCTTGAATTTCGTATCCGAGACGACGTGCAGAAGCACGATCTCGCGTTCTTCGGTGTCAAGCGGGGCGATCAGGGTTTCCAGATCGTACTCGCTGCTTTCGACCGGTTCGACCCGGTCGAAGACGTAGGCGTTTTCCTGCGGATCGACGGAAACGGTCTTGTGTTCCTTGCGGTAATGGTCGAGTGCGAGATTCTTGGCGATCTGGACCAGCCAGGCGTTGAAATTGCGACCCGGTTCGTAGGCGTCGAGGCGGGCGAGCATCTTCATGTAGGTATCCTGCATGAGATCCTCGGCGATCCCGCGGTCGCGGACGATCGCGACGATCACGGCATAGACGCCGTGCTTCGTCTGATCATAGATTTCTCTGAAAGCTTCTTCATCCTTGCGGCGAAGGGCATCCAGGCGGCCATCGAAATCGAACATGGTGTCACCTCGTTTCGATGACCATTATATCATGTTTCGAATCGTGAGGGGAGAGAAAATAGGGAAAATCTCAGGCGCTGTGTCCGCCGTTGTTGCCGTTGTTGCCGTTGTTGCCACGGTCGTTTCCGCCGTGGCCGGTACGGCCGGTTTCGAATTCATGGGTTTCCTCATGGTCGACCTTGTGACCGTTTTTGTACTGCGGGATCACTTCATAGGTGTAGGTGGTGGAATCGGTCGCCTCGTCGTAGGTCGCGACGATCCGGATCTTGCCGGATTCGGCGTTGCCATCGGCGTCTTCGGTGTTGTACTGCACGGCGATGTAGGTGACATTTTCGACGGTTTCGATCTTGAACTGGTAACGGCCCTTCGCGGATCCTTCGATGAAGGAGAGGTCGACTTTGACGCCGTCATCTTCGATGTTGACTTTGATCTTCGAGCGGTTGACGATGATGCCGTCTTGGACGATTTCATAGAAGAACTTCTTGTCGCCGTCGGTATCGGACTGATAGCGGACCTTGACGAAGTTGTCGTGGTCGATCCAGGAGCGGAGCAGCATGACTTCGCCGTCATCCTCGACGATCTTCTTGCCTTCGAGGTAGAAGGGGACGTCATCGATCAGAAGCATCCCGGAAAGGGCGTAGACGACGTCGTCGTCATGCTCGTCGGAGAATTCGAAGTCGCGATTGCGGAGTTTCTCTTCGTCATCCTGGCGATTCAGGTAGGAAAGCGGCACGGTCGTGATGGTTTCCGCGGTGGTCGTATCCGGTTCGGTGGTCGTCTCGGGTTCGACGGTCGTTTCCGCTTCGGTGGTGGTTTCGCCTTCCGTGGTGGTCACGCCTTCGGTGGTGGTGACGACGGGTTCTTCGTCGACGGGTTCCTCATACAGGACTTCGGTATAATAAAGGATGTAGGTGATGTCGTTGCCGAGGATGTCCTTGGTGACATAGGTCATCATGTAGGTGTACTCGGGAAGATCGGAGGACGCGACGACGACACTAAGACCGTTCGTGTTGCCGAGGAACTGTTCGATCATCGCGAGGTACTTGTCGACTTCGGCAAGTTCGTCGTCGACGACGGTATCGGTGTCGTCGGTCGGGATTTCCGTGGTGGTTTCCTCAAGCAGCGTGTACGAAAGCGGCTGGGCGAGGCTGAGTTCGGTTCCGAGGGTTCCGACCAAGAGTTCGGTCGCGGAAATGGCTTCGAAGCCGACGACATCCTCCGGGGCGTTGAAAGTATCGGCCGCGGGGGTGGTATTGCATGCGGCAAGGGCGACGAGCGCGAATGCGGCGAGGACGATGGTAAGGAACTTTTTCATGGTAAACCTCCAAAATAGATTTTTGTGTTCACAGTATATACGCGTGCGTAGGAAGGATTATTGGCACTACGTCGCATTTTTCGCGGAAAGCCCCTTTTTTCCGATAAGTTTATGATATATTATAAATACATTGATGAAGAAACGCGGTGATCGGATGAAAGAGACCAGGCAGACGAGAATTTGGGAAGTCGATTTCCTGCGCGGCTTTTCGATCATCATGATGGTTTGGGACCATCTCATGTTCGACCTGAAAAGCGTTCCGGAATGGTTTTCGAATTATGCGACGCTCGACCGTCCCGGCTTCGAGGCGGTGGTCGAATTCGCCCAGCGCTACTGGTACGGCGATCCCCGGGCGGCGCTCCACTATGTCTTCGTCGCCTTCTTCCTGATCGTCTCGGGCATCAGCTTCACGTTCTCCCGCTCGAACCTGAAGCGGAGCCTGAAATTTCTCGCATTTGCCGTTTTGATCACGATCGTCACGTTTACGATCGATCATTTCACCGGTCTCGGCGTCAGCGTTTTCTTCGGCATCATCCACATGTTCGCATTCGGCACCCTGATCACCTGGGCGCTCCGCAAACTCTGGGACAACGACGTCTTCATGCTCGTCGTCGGGTCGGCGATCGTCGTCTTCGGGGTGCTTTATGCCTGGAAGAGCGTACCGGTCTACGGGACGGTCACCTGGGCGAACGCGATCCCGATCATGCTCGGGACCGCCGCCTTCGGCGCGGACCATTTCGGGATCCTGCCCTACACCGGCGTGATCATGATCGGCACCGTCATCGGCAATCAGTTCTACAAATCAAGACAAAGCCTGCTGCCGAAGCTCGACGGCGCCTGGAACCGTCCGTTCGTCTACGCGGGTCGGCATACGCTTCTCATCTTCGTCACCCATCAGATCATTTTGTCCGGCCTGGTTTTTCTGGCCGGATATCTCGCCGGATACCACATTTGACATCTCACGGAGGAGACGCCATGAACCCGAATCATTCCCTGTATGAAACCGTTGTGACCGCCGCGTCGCTGCACAAGGACAATGACGCCCTCTTCTTCATGGGCAAAGCCGTCAAGTATCCCGAACTGATCGCCAAGATCGACGAAGCCGCGTCCGGATTCGCCGGCGCCGGCATCGGCGCCGAAGACGTCGTCACCGTCTGCATGCCCAACGTCTTTGAGACGATCTACGCCTTCTACGCGCTCTCGAAGATCGGCGCGATCGCGCACATGGTGCACCCGCTCACGCCGTACGCGCAGATGAAAGGATACATGACGCACGCGGATTCGAAGATGCTCGTCATCCTCGATGTGATGCATTCCGTCTATCGGGGCCTCGTCGACGAACTCGGCGTCACCCTCGTGCTCGCCTGTCCGGTTTCGACCTTTTCCGGGATCAAGCCGTTCGCCTACCGCCTGATCAACCGGAAGAAGCTCGCCGGAATCGTCTACGGCGACAAGATCAAGGCGTTTTCCGCTTTCGCAACCGGTCAGCCGGCGGCGAAAAACGCCAAGACCGACCCGAAAGCCGCGGCGGTGTATCTGCACAGCGGCGGGACGAGCGGACAGCCGAAGACGATCGAACTCTCCGCCTACGCGATCAACACGCTCGCCTTCCAAGCCCCGTTCGTGATGGNNTGATGGAGGAACCCGACTTCAACGGCCGCCACATGCTCGGCGTCCTGCCGATGTTCCACGGGTTCGGCCTGTGCATGGGCATCCATGCGATGCTCTGTTTGGGCGGTACCGACACGCTGATGCCGAAATTCAAGGCCGACGAGACGATCGCCCTCATCAAAAAGAACCGCGTCAACTATGTGATCGGCGTGCCGACGCTGTTCGAATCGCTTCTGAATCATCCGAAGTTTGCGGGCAAGCATCTCGTGAACATGCGGCGCGCGTACGTCGGCGGCGATTTCGTCGCCACCAAGCTCAAGGAGGATTTCTCCCGCGTCGCCAAGGAATGGGGATCGACCGCCGAACTCCTCGAAGGCTACGGCCTCACCGAGATGGTCACCGTGCTCGCCGTCAACACGCCTTCCAACAAGCGTCCCGACACCGTCGGCCATCCGCTCCCGGGGATCAACGTGAAGATCCTCGACGTCGCCAACCAGTCCGAGGTTCCGATGGGGGTGTGCGGCGAGATCGCCGTGACCGGCGAAACGATGATGATCGGGTATCTCCACGATCCCGCCGCGACGGCGCAGTCGATCCTCACCTTGAAGACCGGCAAGTATCTTCGCACCGGCGACTACGGTTATCTCGACGGCGACGGCCACATCCATTTCAAGCAGCGCCTGAAACGGATCGTCAAGGTCTCCGGCATGCCGGTGATGCCCTCGGAGATCGAAACGCTCGTGACCGGGATGCCCGCCATCCTCGAAGCCGCCGCGATCGGCGTGCCGGATCCGGAGCGCGGAAACATGATCAAGCTCTTCATCACGATCAAGCCCGACCACAAGCCGGGTCCGGACGAAGAGGCGATCAGAAAGCTGATCCGCGACCACCTCTCGGTGTATTCGGTCCCGAAATTGATCGTCCGGCTCGAGAAGATGCCGCGCACGGTGGTCGGAAAGATCGATACGAACGCGCTCGCGAAAATGGAATGAAACAAAGGGACCGCCGCGGCGGTCCCTTGTCGTTCCCAATCGAAAACGGGATCCCTCGAGGAGGAATCCCGTCGTGACTCGATTTGATTAGAACAGGCGGTTGGACAGATCGCGGAAGTAGAAGACGATGAGCTGGACGATCATGTCCTGGATCTTCTTGATGTCGTTGACGTTGTCCTTGAAGACGACGAACAGCGCCTGGATGAAGCTGGCGGCGACGACCTTCAGGAAGTAATCGGAGAAGGCGCCGGGGAAGAACTCCTTGACCTTCGAAACGACGAGACCTTCGAGCTGGGATTTGACCTGCTGGTAGTGCGATCCGTTCGAATTGAAGATCATGATGAAGATTTCCCGCGTGTAGGGGCGAAGGACGTTGATCACATAGGTGACGATCTGGGTCGCTTCCTTCTGATTCTCGATGTGCGTGATGTGGAGCTTTTTGTCGAATGATTCGAGATCGTCGATGGCGCGCTTCGCGGGCGACAGGACGGCGTTGAACAAGGCCTCCTTGTTCTCGAAATAGCGGTAGATGTTGCCGACGGTAATGTTCGCCGAGTCGGCGATCCGACGCATATTCGCGTTCTGATAGCCATGTTCGAAGAATTCGAGGATGGCACCATTAAGGATTGCCTTTTTGACCGATTCTTTGAGTACCTGCATAAACATACCTCCTTTTAGGTGGGTTCACAACCTCATATTATCACTCGAGAAATGGCTTGTCAACAGTTTCGACCGCGATTATAATGAAGAATGCCGCTTTTATTCATTTATTAATGATAAGAGCCCCGAAAACCGCCCGTTTTCGTGAATATGGAAGATGTTCAATATTTCTTTTTATGACTGTTTTGGAGATTGAAATAACTGTGGTAATATCACCAGTTCATAATCGCCGTTTTTTCGACCCAAGCGATTTTCGGCGGACGCATCAAGTTCATTTAACTCGGACGGACCGCCAGTGTACGCTGTCCGTTGTGGTTCATCTTTCGTGAATAGATTGGTCGAGCCGATTGACTTAACCATTTTAAAGTAATATAATCAAAATAGACTATTGATGAGGTGACGCGAATGAAAAGATTTTTTGCCAACCTGATTTTGCTCCTTTCCGTGATATTGACCGGGGTCGTGCTGATTCCGTTCAATAATCTAGTGCAATGGGGTCTGAACTTCCCGATTGTCACCACCTACGAAATTTATATCAAAGGTGGCGTGGCCGGGCTGATGTTTCTCTTTGCGGTCATCTACCTGATCGTCAGTCTTCACGACGAGAAGAACTATGGCGAAGTCAAGCCGAGCGTTGCGCAAGCGGGCATCCTGCCGCTCTGGCTTTTCGGCGTCGCAATCCTTGGCTATGCAACGCTCATGCAATACATGTACTGGGCATGGTTCGACCACACCACGACGAACATGATCATCCTCGGCGGCGCGGCTCTCGGCCTCGTGAACGCGATCGCCCTCGGCCATCTCGTCATCGGCAACTTCCGCAAAGGCGGAATGGTCAAGAAAATCATGCTCTTCCTGTTCGCCCTCGAACTCGCCGGCGTCGGGGGGTACAGCGCTTACCTCGTTTACCAAAAATTCGACCCGGCCGCGTATCAGGCGCTCAATACGCTCTATTACGCCGCCGCTCCGGTTCTGTTCCTCGTGTTCTACATCGTTCATCTGATCATTCAGGCGGCTGGCCGTCGTCGCGAACTCGCCGAAGAAGTTGAAACTTCCGAACCGGCGCCGCGTCCGGAACGCCAGCCCGAGAAGAACGCACCGGTCGCGCCGGCTCCCGCCCCCGCGCCGAAGCACGGCAAGAAGGATCTTCGCAAAGCCGAACTGCAGCCGGTCCAGAACAAGACGATCATCGTCGACAAGAACCAGTCGATCACGACCACCGAGCAGAACGTCGATCCGACCACGCTGCTCTTCGATGATGTCGAAGTCGACCCCGAGTTCAACAAGACGGCAAACCTCGATCGCCAGGTCTCCTCGATCGAATACTACATCGAAAAGCCGAAGATGTTCAAACCGCTGGATCCGACCTTCGATTCGCTCGTTCAGTACGTCCGCGAGTTGCCGAACGTCGTCACCAAACTCGCCGACGACCGCATCACCTTCTATCTCGACCGCAAGCCGTTCCTGGTCCTGATGAATTTCGGCAATTACTACCGGATGGCGTTCCGCTCCGAACTGGAGCGCGGCATCCGGATGATCATCAAATATCCGACGATTTCGAAGAACAAGGGAACCAAGGACAACCTTTGGTTCAAGGCCAACAATTACGGCGATCTTCCAAAGGAAGTCGTCTATGACATCGTGAAGTCGGCCTTCGACATCGTCCACGCCTGAGAAGCAACTTTTAAAGTTGCTTTTCTTTTTCTCGGAAAATTGCAACACGGTTGATAGAAAACGTTTTCTATGGTAAACTAAAAGACGAGGTGATAATCATGAAATCATTGGAGGCGGAAGGCCTCAAACAGCAGTTGCTCGACAAGAAAGCATCTCTGACCCCGGCACTGAGAAAAGCGACATGCGACGAATTCGACAAACGTTACATTTTCGAATCGACCAGCTTTGACAACGGCGACTTCAGCTACGAGGACGTGTGCTTCTTGCTCGAGGATCATTCCCGGATTTTTCCGGACAAGGACGAAAACGTCCGGAAGGCGATCATCAACAACTACCATGCCGTGCAGATGGTGCACCGGTTCGCCGAAGAACACCAGGAAATCACCGAGACGATCGTCAAGGACCTGCATCAGGAACTCGTCGACGGGATCATCCCCGGCGGTCTCTACCGGACCCGTGACCTCTTCATTCTCGGTGCCAAGCACGTTCCGCCGAATTACCTCAAGATCTACAAAAAGATGGACGATTACTTCGCGGACCTCGCCGACCCGAACCTCACGGGTCTTGCGAAAGCGGCCTACGCCCACCTCGAAATCCTCAAAATCTATCCTTTCATGGACGCAAACGGGCGCCTTGCGCGTCTGCTCCTGAACTACCAGCTCGAACTCGAAGGTTTCCTCCCCGTTTCGATCACGAAGGGCATCCGCAATGAGTACTACGCCAAGGTCGACGAGTACAAAATCAACAAGAACGCCGCGCCTTTCACGGAGTTCCTGGCGGGACTGGAAATCAAGCGAATCAACGCGTTTCTGGAAAGGGAGTAGCCAACTACTCCCTTTTTTTTCATGCGATATAAGGAGGCAAATCATGAAATACGTCAATTATCCAACAATCGAAGTTCGGAATCTCTCGTTTTATCTCGCCACCGAGGAATACCTCGCGCTGCATTATCCCGCCGATGACTATTTTTTCATGTGGCAGGTCGAGCCATCGGTCATCTTCGGTCGCAATCAGCTGATCGAGAACGAAGTGAACGTGCCGTACTGCACGTCCCACGGCATCAAGATGTACCGCCGCAAATCAGGCGGCGGATGCGTTTACTCCGACGCCTCAAACATCATGTTCTCCTTCGTCACACCCTCCTTCAACCAGAGTTTCGTGTTCGAAGACTATCTCAACCGGGTCGTCCGGATGCTGAAGAAACTTGGCCTCGACGCCCATTTTTCCGGTCGGAACGACATCCTGATCGGGGATCTGAAAGTCTCCGGGAACGCCTTCTACCGTGTCCGCGACCGTTCCGTCGTGCATGGTACGATGCTCTTCGCGACCGACGTCGAAGTCATGGTTCGGGCGATCACGCCGGACAACGAGAAACTCGTCTCGAAGGGGATCGACTCGGTCCGCAAGCGCGTCACCAACCTGAAGGACCATCTTGCGATGTCGATCGAGGATTTCAAGGCCTTCGTGAAACGCGAGATGTGCGATGGTTCGCTCACGCTTACCGTTGCCGATCTCGCAGGGATCGCGGAGATCGAAAAGAGTTATCTGACCGAGGACTTCATCTACGGCAAGAACCCCAACTACACCATCGTCAAGAAGGGCTATGTCAATGCCGGAACAATCGAAGTGCGGCTCGAGCTGAAGAACAACGAAGTGATCCGGATGAATCTTCTCGGCGACTACTTCCTGATCGGCGATCAGGATGAATTTCTGGCGTTGTTCCGCGGTCTCCCGTTCACCCGGGAGGCTTTTGTCGACGCGCTTTCCGCGGTCGATCTCGGCGATTACGTGATGAAACTCAACACAGTGGATTTTTGCGAAATCTTGTTCGGGCAAAACCGCCCTATGTTATAATGGTCACGAGGTGTTAACATGGATGAAATCAGGAAGACTTGTCTTTATGACAAGCACGTCGCTCTCCATGCGAAAATGGAGCCGTTTGCCGGCTGGTTGATGCCGATCGAGTATTCCGGCATCATCGCCGAACACACAGCCGTCCGCACCAAATCGGGCATGTTCGACGTCTCCCACATGGGCGAGATCAGGGTCAAGGGACCGGATGCGCTTCGTTACATCGATTATGTCACCACCAACGAAATCGCCAGTAAGCCCGACGGCAAGGTCGTCTACGGCATGATGCTCTATCCAAACGGCACGGTGGTCGACGATCTGTTGACCTACAAGGTTTCCGCGACGGAACTCTTCCTCGTCGTGAACGCCTCCAACGTCGCGAAGGACTACGCCTGGCTCGTCGAGCAGACGGAGGGATTCGACGTCGTCGTCAAAAACCTCTCCGACGAATATGGCGAAGTCGCCGTCCAGGGACCCGCGACCGAAGCGCTCCTCCGCACGATCATGGGCATCGACCTTTCTGATCTCGAAGCCTTCACCTTCAAACACGTCTGGTGGGACGGGCACGACCTGCTCGTCTCCCGTACCGGCTATACCGGCGAAGACGGTTTTGAAATCTATGCCGATCCCGTCGCCACGAACGTTGTATGGGACATCCTCGCGGCTTCTACGGAAATCCTGCCCTGCGGCCTCGGCTGCCGCGACACGCTCCGCTTCGAGGCGGCGCTGCCGCTGTACGGCCATGAGATCTCCGATGAAATCACCGCGCTTGAAGCCGGCCTCGGCTTCTTCGTGAAGCTCGAGAAGCCGGACTTCATCGGCAAGACTGTCCTCGTCGACCAGAAGGCCGGCGCCCTCAAGCGCAAGGTCGTCGGCATCGAGCTGACCGAGCGGGCCGTTCCGCGCGCCCATTACGAAGTCTATGCCGGCGAAACGAAGATCGGCTTCGTCACCACCGGCTATCTTTCCATCTCCGCCGGCAAACCGGTCGCGATGGCGATGCTCGACCTCGCCTATACGCCATTGAACACGCCGATCCAGGTCCAGATCCGCAACAAGAAGATTCCCGGCTTCGTCCGTGACAAGAAATTCTTCAAAAAAAGCTATAAACCCAAAGGAGATAAGGCAAATGAATAAAGTGCTCGATGGCATCCTCTACAATCCGACCCATGAATGGGCCCAAATCCACGACGGCGTCGCCACCTTCGGCATCACCGCGTTCGCCGCTTCGCAGCTCGGCACCGTCGTCTTCGTCGATCTTCCCGCCGTCGGCGCGAAGCTCGTCCAGAACAAGGAATTCGGCGCGGTCGAATCCGTGAAGGCCGCCAGCGACCTCATCGCACCGCTTTCCGGAACCGTGGTCGAAGTGAACGACGACCTGGTCGGCGATCCCGAAGCGATCAACAAGGACGCCTTCAGCGCCTGGATGATCAAGGTCAAAATGACCGCTCCGGCCGAATTGAATGCGCTTTTGACCCCCGACCAGTATCGCGCCGTTTCCAAGTAAGGGAGAACCGACGTGTTCAAATACTTCCCGCACACCGAGAGTGACCTCGCGGCGATGCGGGCGAAAATCGGCATCGCCGCGGATCAGGACATGTTCGTCGACATCCCCGAAGCGGTGCGGATGAAGAAGGACTACAAGCTTCCCGCCGCGCTATCGGAAATCGAAATCCGCGCGAAACTCTCCGAAATCGCCGCGATGAACCGTCCGGCGATCGTCTTTTCGGGACTCGGCGCTTATGACCACTACGACCCCTCCGTGATCGGCGCATTGCTTTCGCGGCAGGAATTTCTCACCTCCTATACCCCCTACCAGCCGGAAATCGCGCAGGGGACGCTCTCTTACATCTTCGAATACCAGTCGATGGTGACCATGCTCACGGGCATGGACGTTTCCAACGCCTCGATGTACGACGGACCCACCGCCGCCGCCGAAGCCTGCTTCATGGCGATGTCGATGACCAAGCGCAACAAGATCCTCGTGTCCGCTGCGGTCAACCCGAACATCGCCGAAGTCGTCCTCACGTATGCTCATTTCCGCGGCCTCGAGGTCGCTTTCATCCCCGTCGCCGAGGGCGAAACGTCGCTTCCCGATCTGAAAAACCTGCTCGATGAGACGGTCGCCGGCGTGATTGTTCAGAAACCGAACTATTTCGGCATCGTCGAGTCGTTCGACGGCGTCAGCGAAGCAATCCACCAAAACGGTTCGGTGATGATCGAATCGTGCGACATCTCGACCCTCGCGGTCCTGAAGACCCCGGCCGACGACGGCGCCGACATCGCCTGCGGCGACTGTCAGTCGCTGGGAATGCCGCTGGCGTTCGGCGGACCGTATCTGGGCTACCTCGCCACCAAGAAACCGCATGTCCGCCGGATGCCCGGCCGGATCGTCGGCCAGTCGTTCGACCGAAACGGCAAGCGCGCCTTCGTGCTCACCCTGCAGGCCCGCGAACAGCACATCCGCCGCGAAAAGGCGAATTCGAACATCTGCTCGAACCAGTCCCTGATGGCGCTTTATGCGACCATCTATCTCTCCCTTATGGGTCCGGACGGGATCAAGCGCGTCAACGAACTATCGTATCAGAACGCCCACAAACTGTACGATCTGTTGATCGCCACGGGCAAGTTCACGCCGGTCTTCAAAAAACCGTTTTTAAAGGAATTCGTGCTCCATACCTCGCTCGACCAGACGCTCATCCGGCAAGCGCTCGCCGACCACGGCTATTTCGGCGCCGTCAGCCTCGCGGACTATGACGACTCCTACCGCGACGTCGTCAATTTCGCGGTCACGGAAAAACGCACCCAGGAAGAGATCGAACGGTTCGCCGCCGTTGTCGGAGGTCTGTGATGAAAACCTACGATCGCCTCATCTTCGAACTTTCCGTCCCCGGCCGCACCGGCGTCGCCCTGCCTTCCTTGACCGGCAAGAAGCATCCGCTCCGTGAACTCGGCGGACTCCTCCGCGCCACCGCACCCGCCCTTCCGGAAGTCTCCGAACTCGACGTCGTCCGGCATTACACGAACCTTTCGCAGAAGAACTTCGGCGTCGAAACCGGATTCTACCCGCTCGGTTCGTGCACGATGAAGTACAATCCGAAAATCAACGACGAAATCGCCGGCATGCCGGCGTTCAACCAACTCCATCCGCTGCAACCGGCCGCGCAGATCCAGGGCGTCCTGAAAATCTACCATGAATTGCAGGGAATGCTTTCGGAGATCTCCGGGCTGGCGGAATTCTCGCTGAACCCGTACGCCGGCGCCCAGGGCGAACTCACCGGTCTGATGATCATGAAGGCATACCACGAGGACAAGGGCGACTTCAAGCGCAAGAAGGTCATCGTCCCCGACGCCGCCCACGGCACCAATCCTGCCTCGGCCGCGCTCTGCGGCTTCGACATCGTCGAGATTCCCTCGACGGCGCAGGGCTTCGTCGATCTCGATGAACTCAAAGCGGTCCTCAGTGACGAAATCGCCGGGATGATGCTCACCAATCCGAACACGCTCGGCATGTTCGACCGCAACATCCTCGAAATCACGAAGCTGGTCCACGCCGCCGGCGGCCTGATGTACTACGACGGCGCCAACCTGAACGCGATCCTCGGCCAGTGCCGGCCGGGCGACCTCGGCTTCGACATCATGCACATCAACCTCCACAAGACGTTCTCCACCCCGCACGGCGGCGGTGGTCCGGGTTCCGGACCGGTCGGCGTCAGAAAAGGCCTCGAAGCTTTCCTGCCCAATCCGCAGGTGAAAAAAGACGGCCCGGACTACTACGTCGAAAAAGGCGCCGATGCGATCGGCTCCGTCTCCGGCTTTTTCGGAAACTTCAAGGTCTGGCTGCGCGCCTACGTGTATTGCCTTACCCTCGGCAAGGAACATTTGAAGGATGTCGGACGGTTCGCGACGATCAATGCGAACTATGTGCGGGTCGCCCTGAAGGACGACTACAGACTCCCGATCGACAGTTTCGCGATGCACGAATGCGTCTTCGACGGCCTCGTCGACCAGTCGACCGGCGTGACGACGCTCGATGTCGCCAAGCGCCTGCTCGACTACGGCTTCCACGCCCCGACGATCTACTTCCCGCTCTTATTCCATCAATCGATCATGATCGAACCGACGGAGACCGAATCGATGCAGACGCTCGACGAATTCATCGCGATCATGAAGAAGGTCGCCGATGAGGCGAAGACCGATCCGGACCTGCTCAAAAGGGCGCCGACCACGACGCCCGTCACCCGCATCGACGAAGTCTATGCGGCGAAGAAAATGATTCTGACATTCCAGGATTTCATCGCCGAGAACGGGCGCTAACGAACAGTTCGCAACAGGGGGGAAAACCATGACACTATTGGATTTCGGTTCATTCGGCATCGGCATCATCGACGTCGGCATCGTCATCGTCGCGATCGTCTTCGGGATCATCGGCTGGAAGAGCGGCTTTCTGCTCAAGATCGTCCAGATGGCGTCCGGCATCTTCGGCATCATCGGCTCCATCATCTTCGCGCGTCCGTTCGCCGGCGTCCTCTCACAGTGGATCGGCCCGACGGTCAGCGAGAAGATCCTCGAGTATTTGAACTCGCAGACCGCGCAATTCACGGTCGAATTCACCTATGAGAACCGCCTGGCCGCGATCCAGGAAGCGTTCCCGAGCTTTCCGTCGTTCCTTCAGGAATGGATCGCCGAAGGCATCAAGGTGGAAGACATCGCCGCATCGCTCGTCGCCACGATCCATCCCGTCCTCGTCGACATCGCGATGCTCGTGATCGCCTTCATCGTCCTGTTCCTCGGCTCGATCATCCTGTTCTTCATCCTCAAGATCGTCGTCAAGGGCGTCACCAAGATCCCGGTCATCCGCGAGATCGACAAGATTCTCGGCGTCCTCTTCGGACTCCTCAAGATCTTCGTGATCATCCTGGTCCTGTTCTTCATCCTCGGCCTGTTGATGACGATCCCGGCCATCTCCGAGGCGATCGCGCCGTTCATCGAAACGGACATGGCGCTTTCGCAGGAACAGTTCCGCCTGTCGAAATGGATCTATGACCACAACTTGCTGAAAGACATCATCAACGTATTTCTGACCGTCAGCGTCTGATCTGCGGCGGGCGTCCCTTGGGGGGCGCCCGCTTTGATTTTCCGAGCGGCGACAAAGCACATCGCTGCGCGCGACATCCGATCCATGCTATACTATGATCAAAAACATCCCATGGAGGATTTTGATATGGAATTCACAAAGGCGCTCGAAACGCGCCGCTCGATTCACAGTCTCACCAATGAAATGCTGCTGCCGGACGATCAAGTCGCCGATCTCGTCGGCCACGCCGTCCAACACACCCCGAGCGCCTTCGACTCACAGAGCCAAAGGGCAATCCTGCTGTTCGGAGAGAAACACGCACAGCTCTGGTCGATCGTCCTCGAGGGGCTCCGCAAGGTCGTCCCCGCGGCCGATTTCCCGAAATCGGAGAAGAAGATCATGGGATTCGCGAACGGACGGGGTACGGTCCTCTACTTCGATGACACGGCCGTCCTCGAGGGCCTCGTCAAATCCTATCCGCTCTATGAGAAAAACTTCCGCCTGTGGGCCGAGCAGCAACTCGGGATGCTGCAGTCAAATGTCTGGGTCGGCCTCGCCGAGGTCGGCTACGGGGCTTCCCTGCAGCACTACAACGAATTGATCGAAGCCGACGTGAAGAAGGCGTTCGATGTTCCCGAAGCATGGAAGTTGTCCGCCCAGATGCCGTTTGGCAAGGCCGCCGCAGGACCGAAGACGAAAGTCCACCAGCCGCTTGAGAAGCGCTTCATCGTGCTGAAATAACCATCGCGAACGGCAAAACCGTCTGATCCGAATCGATTCCGGGTCAGGCGTTTTTTGTTAAAAAAAACGCCCATCGTTTTTGTCCGATGGTCGTTTGGATGAATAAAATTGATGCCGGATGGCGATGCGACGCAAAGGCGGGATCGCTAGTAGCGGTCGATGGCGTCTTTCAGCGCCCGGACGAGATCGTTTTGCGGGACTTTCCGCTGAATCACGCCGTCGATGTAAAGGAGCGCTTCGTCCTTCCCGCCGGCGACGGCGATGTGGGCGCCCTTGGCTTCGCCGATGCCGTTGACGGCGCAGCCCATGATTGCGACGGTGATGTCCTTTTGGACCGTGTCGAGATACTTCTCGATCTCGGTCGCGATCGGGATCATGTCATACTGGATCCGGCCGCAGGTCGGACAGCTGACCAGGCGCGGTTTCTTCCACAGATTGAAGTTGGAAAGGATTTCCTTGGCGACCTTGATCTCCTCGACGGGATCGGCGGTGAGTGAAACGCGGATCGTCGAGCCGATGCCTTCGTTGATCAAAATCCCGAGTCCGACGGACGATCGGATCGTTCCGCCGACGACGGTGCCGGCCTCGGTGATGCCGAGGTGTAGCGGGTACGTGAAGGTCTTCGCGGCCAGTTCATAGGCGGCGACACTCGCGAGCATGTCGGTCGACTTGAGCGAGAGGACGATGTCTTCGAACCCGAATTTTTCCAAGAGGGCGACGTGGCGCTTGGCCGATTCGACCATCGCCTCCGGCACGGGCGCGCCGAACTTTTCGAGGATGGCAGGTTCAATCGATCCGGAGTTGATCCCGATGCGGATCGGGATCCCGCGGGCTTTGCAGGCTTCGACGACGGCTTTGACATGTTCGTCGGCGCCGATGTTGCCGGGATTGATGCGGATCTTGTCGATGCCCTGGCGGACCGCCTCGAGGGCGAGCCGATAGTCGAAATGGATGTCCGCGACGAGCGGAATCGTGATTTCCTTTTTGATCGCGCCGATCGCGACGGCGTCCGCCATGTCGAGGACCGCGACGCGGGCGATCTGGCAACCGGCGCGGGCGAGCGCGTTGATTTGCGCGACGGTCGCGGGGACATCCTTCGTCTTCGTCGTGGTCATGCTCTGAATGACGATTTGGTCGTTTCCGCCGATCTGCACATTGCCGACGAAAACCGGTCTGGTACGGGTTCTCTGGAACATCGATATCACCTGATTCCATTATACACCATCCCTTGAAAAAGCGTTCCGCGATCCGTTTTCCGGATTGTGTCTGCACGGAAAACGAAGGGAACATCCTAACGAAGCCGGCGTTCAGGCTCGAAAGAATGTCCCATCGGAGAAAATCAAATTCGATCCCGAACTCGACAGATTCGACGCGACACCCCTTATTCCGATGGGTGGAGCCTATGGCTCGGGGTGATGGATGACGTCACGGCATCGCCCTGAGGATGTAATAAATCAGTGAAAGACCGTTCACGGTACACGAATTTCTCTGTTTGGGTGTTGACATTCGGTCCCGTTATGATTATGATATTTGAGAGCGATATTTTGAAATTCAAACTAAAATCGACATGACGCTCGGAAAGGTTGTCCCCATGATCATCGAACAAGTCAAAGCCCTCATCGCCAAAGAATTCGGAGTCGACGGCAGCAAGCTCTCCCCCGCGACCCGTCTCGTAGAAGATTTGAACATCGACAGTCTCGACGCCGTCGAACTGATGATGCGCCTGGAAGAAACCTTCAGCTTCAAAATCGGCGACGAAGAAGCCTCGACGCTCAAGAGCGTCTCCGACATCGTCGCGCTCGTCACGACCCGCACCGCATCGCACGCCTGATCGAACCACCCGAGGAGTTGATCCGCATGACGCTCAAAGAGATACAAGGCATCATCAAGGATTTCGAATCGTCCAATCTCACGACGCTCGAACTTGAAACGGGCGACGTCAAGCTGCGCCTGTCCAAACTGACCCAGCCGGTCGCCTCCGCCAACGCCCCGGTGATTACCCAGGCCACGACCCCGGCCGCCGCCGCGGCGATCGATCAAGCGGTGGAAAACCGCACCTGTGTCGCCGTCAAGAGCCCGCTCGTCGGGACCTTTTACGCTTCCGCTACGCCGAGCGGCGAAGCGTTCGCCAAGGTCGGCCAGATCGTCAAGAAGGGTGCGACCCTCTGCATCATCGAGGCGATGAAGATCATGAACGAAATCGCCGCGCCGGTGGCCGGCGTGATCGAACGGATCGACGTCAAGAACGGCCAGGTCGTCGGTTACGACCAGGTCCTCCTGACGATCCATACCGGAGCTTCCGATGCCCAATAAGATCCTCGTGGCCAACCGCGGGGAAATCGCCGTCCGGATCATCCGCGCGGCGAAGGAACTCGGCATCCCCGTGGTCGCCGTCCATTCGACGGCCGATGCGGGAGCCCTCCATGTGAAACTGGCCGACGAGGCGATCTGCATCGGCGGTCCCCAAAGCAAGGAGAGCTACCTGAACATGACGGCCGTGCTGTCCGCCGCGATCGCGACGGGATGCAACGCGATCCATCCCGGCTACGGGTTTCTTTCAGAGAACGCCCGGTTCGCCGAGATGGTCGAAAGCTGCAACCTCGCCTTCATCGGTCCCGCCTCCAAAGTGATCGGGATGATGGGCGACAAAGTCGCCGCCCGCCGCATCGCCCAGGAAAACGGGATTCCCGTCGCCCCCGGCAGCGAGGGCATCCTCGAAGACGTCGAAGCCGGCCTCCGGTTCGCCCGGCGGATCGGCTATCCCGTCATGATCAAGGCCGCCAACGGCGGCGGCGGACGCGGCATCGCCGTCGTCAGCGACGACGAGGCCTTCGCCCGCACCTTCGCCCGCACCTCCCTCGAAGCCGAATCGAGCTTCGGTGACAAGTCCCTCTATGTCGAAAAATACCTCGAACGGCCGCGCCACATCGAAGTCCAGATCCTCGCCGACAAGTTTGGCAACGTCGTACACCTCGGCGAACGCGACTGCTCGATCCAGCGCCGCAACCAGAAGGTCGTCGAAGAGTCCCCGGCGGCGAATCTTTCCGACGTCCTAAGAAAGAAACTCGGCGCCGCCGCCGTCAAACTGGCGAAAGCGGTCGGCTACACGAACGCCGGAACGATGGAATTTCTCGTCGACGCCGACGGCGAATTCTATTTCATCGAGATGAACACGCGCATCCAGGTCGAGCATCCGGTCACCGAATGGGTCACCGGGATCGACCTGGTCAAGGAACAGATCCGGATCGCCTACGGCAACGAGCTCTCCTTCCGTCAACCGGACGTCAAGACTTCGGGTCACGCGATCGAATGCCGCATCTGCGCGGAAGACGCGATGAACGACTTCAAACCGGCGCCCGGGACGATCACCGGCGTCATCTTCCCCGGCGGACCCGGGGTCCGCGTCGATACGCATGTCTTCGCGGGGTACGTGATCCCGCCGTATTACGACTCGCTTCTCGCCAAGCTGATCGTCTTCGCGCCGACCCGCAAGGACGCGATCCGCAAGATGCGGACCGCGCTCGAGCAGTTCGTGATCGACGGCATCAAGAACAACGTCGAGTACCTCTATCTCATCATGCACGATCCCGATTACGTCAAGGGTCAGATCGACACCGGGTTCATCCCGCGCTTTCAATTGACGATCGGAGGCGAACGCTATGCCCGATTCGCTGAATGAACGCAAGGAGCGCATCGCCAAATTCAAGAAGACGATCCTGAATAAAGATGACTCTGCCCGTTCGGTCGACATTCCGGAAGGGCTTTTCGTCAAATGCGAAGCGTGCGGCAACGCCGTCTATCAGCGCGTCCTCGATCAAAACGACGGCATTTGCCCGAACTGCGGCTACCATTTCAAGATCGGCGCCCGCCGGCGGATCGCCCTCATCGTCGATCCCGGCACGTTTTTCGAACGGGACGCAGGGATCGCTTCCGTCAATCCCCTCGGCATGCCCGACTACGACGAAAAACTGCTTGCCGGCGCAAAGGCCTCCGGGATGCCGGAGGCGTTTCTCTCCGGCACCGCCAAGATCGCCGGACGTCCGGTTGCGATCGGGGTCCTCGACAGCGCCTTCATGATGGGCTCGATGGGATCCGCGGTCGGCGAGAAGGTCACGCGCCTGATCGAGGCGGCGACCGTGCAAAGACTGCCGCTGATCCTCTTTTCCGCCTCGGGCGGCGCCCGCATGCAAGAAGGCATCCTCTCGCTCATGCAGATGGCGAAGACCTCCGGAGCGCTCTCGCGCTTCCGCGATGCCGGACTCCTCTACATCAGCGTCCTCACCAATCCGACCACCGGCGGCGTCGCCGCCAGTTTCGCAAGCCTCGGCGACATCAACATCGCCGAGAAATCGTCGCTCATCGGCTTTGCCGGTCCGCGCGTGATCAAGCAGACCATCCGCCAGGAACTCCCGGAAGGATTCCAGACCGAGCAGTTCCAGCTCAAGCACGGCGCCGTCGACCTCGTCGCATCGCGCAAGGAGATGCGCGTGCTCATCGCGCGCCTCCTGCAATTCCATCCGGAGGTGCGCGCATGAACGCCGAACGACCCAACGCGGCGTGGGAAAAGGTCAAGCTCGCCCGCCATCCGAAACGGCCGACGGCGCTTGCGCTGATCGCCCGCCTCTTCCCCGACTTCATCGAACTGCACGGCGACCGCGCCTTTGGCGACGATCCCGCCGTCATCGGCGGCATCGCTTCCTTCGACGGCCGTCCCGTCACGGTGATCGCCCAGGAGAAGGGCACCAACACCGACGACAAGATCCACCGCAACTTCGGGATGCCCCATCCCGAGGGATACCGCAAGGCGCTCCGGCTGATGCTTCAGGCGGAACGGTTCCACCGTCCGATCGTGACGATCATCGACACCCCCGGCGCCTATCCCGGGATCGGTGCGGAAGAACGCGGCCAGGCCTCGGCGATCGCGACGAACCTGCGCGAAATGATGTCGATCAAGACCCCCGTGGTCGTGATCGTGCTCGGCGAAGGCGGATCCGGCGGTGCCCTCGGCATCGGCGTCGGCGACCGCGTCGCGATGTTTGAAAACGCCACCTATTCGATTTTGTCTCCGGAAGGCTTCGCGGCCATCCTCTATAAGGACGCCGAACAGGCGCCCGCGGCGGCTTCCTTGATGAAACTCACCGCCGCCGATCTGTTTACGCTCCATGTCGTCGACGAAGTGATGCCCGAAGGTCCCGGGTTGCACGAGGATCCGTCGACCGGCTTTGTCGCGGTCCAGGGATATCTGTCCCGCGCGCTTGTCGCCCTTTCTTGTTTGCCGGTCGATCGGCTGCTTTCCGAACGCTACATCAAATTTCGTGCCATCGGCGCCATCGTCGACGGCGAGAATGGAAGAAGCACTGATGAAAACCAGAATTAAACTCGTCGGGACGGGACGGTACGTGCCGCCCGCCACGATCACCAACGCCGACCTCGAAAAGATGGTCGACACCACCTCTGAATGGATCGAAACGCGGACCGGGATCATGAACCGCCACCGCGCCGAGGGCGAATTGACGTCGGACATGGCGTACAAGGCCGCGCTCGCCGCAATCGACAAGGCCGGGTACGACAAAGACAAGATCGATCTCATCGTCACCGCGACGATCACCGGCGACCAGCAGACGCCCTCGACCGCAAACTTCATCCAGGCCAAACTCGGCCTGACCAAGCATCCGGNNCGTGCTCTTCGGCGACGGCGCCGGGGCGATGATCATCGAACCGGCGAAACTGCCGGTGACGCCGGTGCATTTCTTCACCGCCTCCGCCTGCGATCCCGACAATGCGCTCACGGTGATCAAGGACCGGATCCGGATGGACGGACAAAAAGTCTACGCCTTCGCCGTGAACGCGGTCGAAACAGCGATCCGGCACATCCTCTTCGCCGCGGCGATGACCCTCGATGACATCGAGGTCGTGATTCCCCATCAGGCGAACATCCGCATCATCCAGTCGGTCGCCCGCGCGCTCGACGTCCCGCTCCATAAATTCTTCGTCAACATCCGCGACTACGGGAACACCTCGGCCGCATCGATCATCATCGCGCTCGACGAATATCGCGACTATCATCCCGAGGCGAAGGGGAAACGCGCCCTGCTCGTCGGCTTCGGCGGCGGCTTCACCTGGGGCAGCGCGATCATCACCTTATAGGAGGAATTATGAAAAACATCACGGAACTACTCGGTTCGAAATATCCCCTGATCCAGGGCGGGATGGCCAACATCGCCACCGCCCAGCTTTGCGCCGCCGTCTGCGAAGCGGGCGGATTCGGTTTGATCGGCGCCGGCGGGAACGATCCCGAATGGGTGCGGGAACAGATCCGCGCATGCCGCGCGAAGACCGACAAGCCGTTCGGCGTCAACATCATGCTGATGAGTCCCCACGCCGCGGCGATCGCCAAGGTCGTCGTCGAAGAACATGTGCCGGTCGTGACGACCGGCGCCGGCAATCCCGGCATCTACATGGAAGCCTGGAAACAGGCCGGCATCAAGGTGATTCCGGTCGTACCGTCGGTCGCCCTCGCCCAGCGCGTCGAACGCTCCGGCGCCGATGCGGTGATCGCGGAAGGCACCGAATCGGGCGGACACATCGGCGAACTCACGACGATGGCGCTCGTCCCGCAGGTCGTCGACGCGATCAAGATCCCGGTGATCGCGGCCGGGGGAATCGCGGATGTCCGCGGGGTCCTCGCCGCCTTCGCGCTCGGCGCCAAAGGCATCCAGGTCGGCACCGTTTTGCTGGCGACCGAGGAGTGTCCGGTCCACGAGAACTATAAGAAGATGGTCGTCGACGCGCGCGATACCTCGACCGTCGTCACCGGTCGACAGACCGGCGCCCCGGTGCGCGTCCTCAAGAATCCGATGGCCAACGAATATCTCGAACTTTCCAAGCATGGCGCCACGCTCGAGGAACTCGAGAAACTGACGCTCGGTTCGCTCCGCCGCGCCGTCTTTGACGGCAATCTCGAAACCGGTTCGTTCATGGCGGGCCAGATTGCCGGACTGGTGAAACAGGTTCGGCCGATGAAGGAAGTCCTCGCTTCGCTCTTCGATGGCGTCCAAGCCTATAAAGACCGTCTCGAGGTGCTCTAAATGAACCGTCTGGGAATCCTCTTCGCGGGACAGGGGGCGCAGCATCCCGGGATGGGCGTCGGCTGGACCGCCGTCGATCCTGTCGCTGCCAAGACGCTCTCGGAAGCCTCGCGGATCCTCGGCTACGATCTCGCCGATCTGTTGTCTTCCATCGACGGGCGGCTCGACGAGACGATCTACGCCCAGCCGGCGATCGTCGTTTCCTCGCTTCTCGCCTACCAGTCGCTGCTCCGTTCGACGCATCTCCGTCCGGATGCGTTCGCCGGCTTTTCGCTCGGCGAATGGACCGCCCTCGGCGCCGCCGGAATCTTCGATTTCGAACATCTCCTGCAGTTCGTGCAGGTTCGCGCGCAAGCGATGCAGGCGGCCGCCAAGGCGACCCCCGGCGCGATGGCCGCGGTCGTCGGGCTCTCCGACCTTCAGGTCTGCGACGTCTGCGCCGAAGCGACGCGGGTCGGATCCTATGTGATCGCCGCGAACTTCAACTGCCCGGGACAGATCGTCGTCTCCGGCCATGCGGACGCCGTCGTGCGGGCCGGCGACCTCGCCCGCGCCGCCGGGGCGAAGCGGGTCGTACCGCTCTCGGTGTCGGGGGCGTTTCATACGGCGCTCATGCAACCGGCGGCCGACCGGCTCGCCACCGCGATCGCCGGGGCCGAACCGTTTCCCGCAGCGGCGCCGGTCTATGCGAACGTCACCGCTCAGCCCTATGGCAAGGACGAACTGCGACGGCTCCTGCCGCTGCAGATCACTTCGCCGGTGCTGTTCGAGACGACGATCCGCAACATGATGGCTTCTGGAATCACCCATTTTCTGGAAATCGGACCGGGTTCGGCATTGTCCGGATTCGTCCGCAAGATCAGCCTGGATCTTCCCGTCGCCCGTCTCGATGGGCCGGAAGACCTCGCGAACGTGAAGGGATGGTTGAAAGCACATGGATTTAGCGAATAGGACCGCAATCGTCACCGGCGGCGCCGTCGGCATCGGCCGGGCGATCGTGCTCGAACTCGTCAAACGCGGCGCGAACGTCGTCGTCAACTATCATTCGAGCGCCGCGGCCGCGGAAACGCTTATTTCCGACGTCGCCGTCCTCGGCGGCCACGCGTTCGCCCTGCAGGCGGACGTGAGCGTGTTTGCGGAAGCGAAGAAGCTCGTCGATTTCGCCATTGAAACATTCGGGGGGCTCGACATCCTCGTCAACAACGCCGGCGTCGTCGCCGACAATCTGCTCCTCCGGATGACCGAAGAGCAGTTCGACAAAGTCGTCGACACCGATCTGAAAGGCGTCTGGAACATGTGCCGTCATTCCCTGAAACCGATTCTCCGGAGCACCCAGGGGCGGATCGTCAATGTGTCAAGCGTCTCCGGCATCCTCGGCAATCCCGGGCAGACCAATTACAGCGCGGCGAAGGCCGGCGTGATCGGCCTGTCGAAGGCGCTGGCGCGCGAAGTCGCTTCGCGCGGCGTCACCGTGAACGTCGTCGCCCCCGGTTTCATCGACACCGCGATGACCGCATCGATGACTCCTGAAGCGGTCGCGAAATGGCAGGATCAAATTCCGTTGAAACGCATCGGCGCTCCCGAAGACATCGCCAAGGCGGTCGCCTTCCTGGTTTCCGCCGACGCTTCCTACATCACCGGACACACCCTCGCCGTCGACGGCGGGATCGTGATGTGACGGCGATGATGAAGCGTCGTGTCGTCGTCACCGGCCTCGGCGCGGTGACCAGCGTCGGAAACGACGTTGCTTCGATGTGGTCGGCGATCAAGGCCGGCCAAAACGGGATCGCCCCGATCACCCTGTTCGATCCGTCCGAACTCAAAGTCAAGCTGGTCGGCGAAGTGAAGGGATTCGATCCGCTTCCGCTCGTCGGACCGCGCGATGCGCGCCGTCTCGACCGCGTGATCCTGCTCGGGATCGCCGCCGCGGACGAAGCGTTCCGGCATTCCCGCATCGAACCGGGAACCTTCGATCCCTTCCGCTTCGGAACATATGTCGCTTCCGGGATCGGCGGTCTCACGACGATCTGGGAGGAAGCCAAGAACGCCGTCGCGAAAGGTCTCGACCGGATGAGTCCGTTCTTCATCCCCAATGCGATCATCAACCTCGTCGGCGCCAACATCTCGATCCGCTATGGGATCCGCNNCCGCGGCCCGAACATCCCGATCGTGACGGCCTGCTCGGCCGGCACGAACGCGATCGGCGAAGCCTTCCGGGCGATCCGCGACGGGTATCTCGACCTCGCCCTCGCGGGCGGGGCGGAAGCCCCCATCAACGCGTTCGGCGTGGCCGGGTTCATGAACATGAAGGCGCTCTCGACCTCGACCGACCCGGAAACCGCCTCGATTCCCTTCGACAAGCGCAGAAGCGGTTTCGTGATGGCCGAGGGAGCCGGCATGATGGTGCTGGAGGATTATGACCGTGCGATTGCGAGGAAAGCGCAGATCCTGGGCGAAATCGTCGGGTATGGATCGACCTCCGACGCGTATCACATCACCGCTCCCGACGAAACCGCCGAAGCCGTCGCGGCTTGCATGACGATCGCTTTCGCGGATGCCGGAATCCAACCTGAAGAAGTCGGTTATGTGAATGCCCACGGCACCTCGACGGTCTTGAATGACAAGTACGAGACGCTCGGCCTCAAGAAGGCGTTCGGTCCGTACGCGTACGAACTTTCGGTCAGTTCGACGAAATCGATGACCGGCCACGCCCTCGGCGCGACCGGCGCGATCGAATCGATCATCACGCTTCTGGCGGTCGCCGAGGGAATCGTCCCGCCGACGATCCATTATCTTGAACCGGATCCCGACTGCGACCTCGACTATACCCCGAACGTCGCGAAGAAGCGGGATCTCGCCTACGGCATGAACATCAATCTCGGCTTCGGCGGACAGAACGCCGCCGTGATCTTCAAGCACGTCCAAGGCGCCGAACAATGAGGCTGACACTGGAAGAAATCAAGGCCATCCTGCCGCACCGCGAACCGTTTCTGTTCGTCGATGAAGTCCTCGAATACACCCCGATGAAGGGTGGCATCGGGATCAAGCACGTCCTCTCCGATGCATATTATTTCAAGGGCCACTTTCCCGATCATCCCGTGATGCCGGGCGTCCTGATCACCGAGTCGCTCGCCCAGATGGGTGCGATCGTGTTGCTTTCGGATCCGCTCTACCAGGGCAAGATCGCCTATTTCACCGGGATTGAAAAGGCTCGTTTCCGCCGCAAGGTGATTCCCGGCGACACGCTCCGGCTGGAAGTCGAAATCACCAAGATGCGCGGCCGTTTCGGTTTCGGTTCGGCGATCGCGACGGTCGAAGGCGAAGTCGCCTGCGAAGCCCAATTTTCGTTCGTCGTCGGTTGAATAATCCCGCCGATCGACCGATGAAGGAGCGAAGCGGATGAAGACTTCCCGGATCACGCGCATCGCGCTCTTCACCGCCCTGATGGCCGTATCGGTCTGGGTCGTCCCGCCGTTTTCGGTCCCCGGGCTTGGCGTCCCGTTTACGCTCCAGTCGCTCTTCGTCGTCCTCGCCGGGTTTCTCCTCGCGCCCGTCGAAGCGTTTGTCGCGATGCTTGCCTATCTCGCGCTCGGCGCCGCCGGGCTGCCGGTGTTCTCCGGCGGCCAGGGCGGACTCCAGGTGATCCTCGGCCCGACCGGAGGCTTCCTCCTCTTGTTCCCGGCGGTCGCCGCGACGATCGCGTCTTTTCGCGAAAAGTCGGACAAAATCTGGGTTTGGATCTTGCTCGGGTTCATCGTCGCGGTCGTCTTTCTCTATCCGCTCGCGGTCATATGGACCAGCGTCGTCACGCAAACGGCATACGGCGTCCTGCTCGTCGGGATGATCCCGTATGCGATCATGGATGTCCTCAAAATCGTGATCGCCGCTTTTCTGTCCCGCAAGATCGACCGCGCGCTGCATCACGAATAAAAAAATCCGGTCCTCGGAAAATTCAGAGGACCGGATTTGCATTTTCGGGTCAGAGATACAGGTTCATCAGGAAAACGTCGATGAACGCTCCGTCGATCTGCATGTACCGTTCGTATGTGCCGATATGGACGAAACCGAGTTTTTCATAGACATGGACCGCGCGGACGTTGTCGCAGCGGACCGACAGGTGGATCACCTTGAGGATGCCGGTCGATCGCGCGAAGGCGACGAGATGTTCGAGCATCGCCGAGGCGACGCCCTGGTTCCAGTAGCTCCTAAGGACCGAGACGCCGATTTCCGAGGTGTGGGCGGTCCGCGCCCGCGTCGGGGCGTTCAGGTTCACGACCGAAACGACGCGGTCACCGACGGTTCCGATGAACATCGCCGAGGTCTTGGCTTCGGCGAGCTTTCCCAATAGATCGCGTTCCTGTTCAATCGCATAGGCAACGCCTTCGGCACCGAAGAGGAGATTATCCGATTCGCCGCCGACGATTTTCAGATAACTGAGCAGCGCTTCCGCGTCAGACGGCGCAGCACGGCGGATCGTCAGGATTTCGCCGTTTTTCAGGATGATTTCGGACATATAGACCACCTCTTGACGAAATCATACCGTGTTCCTTCCTGATTGTCAACGGGAGGATGATGAAGCAATATCGCCGATCGATGAATTTCCGGAGAATCCGTGAATTTCCGCGAACGGGTTGACGTCACCCGCCGCATCGGTTATGATACGATTGCCGGGACGCCCGAGGATCGGGGGTCGGCTTTTCACCAGATGTCACACAGACAGATCCAAGGGGGTTGAGATGAAACAGAACAAACGACAAGCCGCACTGGCGCGGGCGGACGTGCTGAAAGCCCGCATCGACCGGTATCTCGAGATACGAAGCGAGATTCCGAAGGGCCTGGAGCGTCGGATCGAAAACGACGCGCGACAGGCCGAAATCATGGCCCTATGTGGCGCCGACAGGAAACAGTGGAATGACTGGCGGTGGCAACTCAAGCACCGCGTCCGGACCGCCGAAGACCTGTCCCGCTTTCTATCGCTTTCGCCCCGCGAACGCGAAACGATTTCCGCGGTCGAACGGGTGTACCGCTTTGCGATCAGTCCCTATTATCTCTCGCTCATCGATCCGGAGGATCCCGACGACGCCATCCGGCGTCAGGCCGTCCCCTCCGGATACGAACTCGACGATCTTGAGGGCGAGGATGATCCGATGGCCGAAGAGATGACGAATCCGGCCGGATGTGTCACCCGCCGCTATCCGGACCGGCTGATTTTGAACATCACCAACGAATGCGCGATGTACTGTCGCCATTGCCAACGCCGCCGGAACATCGGTTCCGTCGACCGCATCGCAACCGAACGACAGATTGCCGAGTCGATCGCCTACGTGCGCGACCATCCGGAAATCCGCGACGTCCTCGTCACCGGCGGCGATCCGTTCACGATGGCGACCGCCCGGCTGGAACGCATCATCGCCGCGCTCCGGGCGATTCCGACCGTGGAGATCATCCGGATCGGTACGCGGACACCGGTGACGATGCCCCAGCGGATCACGCCGGCGCTCTGCAACATGCTCGCGAAGTATCATCCGATCTACGTGAACACGCACTTCAACCATCCCCAGGAAGTCACCGCGGAAGCCGCGAAGGCGTGCGCCCTGCTTGCCGGGGCGGGCATCCCGCTCGGCAACCAGGCGGTCCTTCTGAACGGGGTGAACAACGATCCGTACGTGATGCGATGCCTGAACCAGGAACTCTTGAAGATCCGGGTGCGGCCGTACTATCTCTTCCATGCGAAGACGGTGAAGGGCACGAGCCATTTCAAGACGTCGTTCGACGATGGCCTCGAAATTATGGAACATCTTCGCGGCTACACTTCGGGGCTGGCGATCCCCTATTACATCGTGAACGCTCCGGGCGGCAAGGGAAAGACGCCCTTGTTACCGCAATACGTGGTGGAGAAAGCGCCGGACCATCTGACGATCCGCACCTGGGAAAACGCGGTCATCCGGATTCCCGACGCACCGACGAAACGCATCGGCAAGGCAAAACTCACGGAGTAACATAAAATCGATGACAAACGTCCGATCGGCGCCCGCTGCCTCGGTTGATCGTGGCGATCCGCTCGGATTCAGATCATTTTTCCAAGGAACGTCCTTTGGACGTTGTCGGTTCCGGATGATTTCGCTTGCATTGCGGGGCGCGTTGGTGTATAATCTTTTTCGTCGGTCCACACCGACCGGAATGGCGGTTTCGTCCCGACGGAAAACCGCGGATCGTGCCAACACGATTGCCTGATGAAGGATCCGCGCTGCTTTCACGCCGTGCCGACACTTGTTTCTCCTTAGGAGACGAAACCACCTCACCGTTATTTTCACCATGATGGAATGCAAAACGGGACGGCTTGCCGCCCCGTTGTTCTTTTCCCAAAGGGTTTTTGATTCAAGCATGACGAAGAAGAAGGAATGAAACCACATGAGTACGCTTTTGAAAATGGATCCGCATATCGTTCTCTCGCTGGTCAACACGAAGCTCCGCGACCGCGGAAAGTCGCTTGACGGCGTCTGCGAGGAACTCGGTGTCGACAAGCATCTCATCGACGCTTTTCTCGGCGAGATCGGATATCATTACGATCCGCTTCTCAACCGGTACGCCGCGAGCCCTTCGCCGTCCCGCTGACATACACCATACGAACAGTCCATATCAACCAAAACCCGATCCTCGGAATCACTTCCGCGGATCGGGTTTTCGCTGTCAATACAGCGTCATTTCACATCGAGCGTCCATCCGTCCGGCGCGGGAACATCGCCGAACTGGATCCCGACAAGCAGGTCGTACAACTGTTTCGACCACGGTCCGACGGTCTTTTCGTAGGGGAAGGCATGGCGGATGCCCTTGTGGGTGATCGCGCCGATCGGCGTGATGATCGCCGCCGTGCCGCAGGTGGCGGCTTCAGCGAAGTCGTCGAGCTGATCGACGAAGACTTCCTTTTCCTCGACTTTCATGTGGAGCCGTTCCTTTGCGAGATACAAGAGCGAGAGTTTTGTGACGGACGGCAGGATCGATCCGGATTTCGGCGTGACGAAGGTGCCCTTATGGGTGATCGCGAAGAAGTTCGCGGCGCCGCCCTCGTCGATTTTCGAATGGGTTGCCGGATCGAGATAGAGGCAGTCGGCGAAACCGCCGGCCTTCGCGATGGCGTTGGGCATCATCGAGGCGGCGTAGTTTCCGCCCACCTTGACGGTCCCGGTGCCATTGGCGGCGGCGCGGTCGTAGTCGGTCGTGACGAAGTCGACCGGGGTGAGGCCGCTCTTGAAGAAGAGGCCGACCGGCATCGTGACGACGCCGAAGAGATACTCCTTGGACGGCGCGAGGACGAGGTTCAAGCCGATGCCGATCATGAAGGGACGGACGTAGAGGGTCGCCTTCGTGTCGTGCGGCGGGACGAATTCGGAGTTGTAGCGGACGGCTTGGGAGATGGCGTCGAGAAACCGCTCGATCGATACTTCGGGCATCATCAGACGGCGGCAGGAACGCTGGAACCGCTCGGCGTTTTCGCGCGGACGGAAGAACTGGATTCCACCGTCCTTGCGGCGGTAGCATTTCATGCCTTCGAACGCCTGCTGGCCGTAGTTGATGCCGGTAGAGAGGGCGTGGACGGTGACGGTGTCCTCGGGGACGAGTTTGCCATCGTCCCAGGCGCCGTCATGGTAATAGGAAATGTAGATGCCATTGGTCTTGACGGGGGCGAAGGAAAGATTGGTGAAATCGACGTTCGGGTTCGGAGATTGGATCATCTTGCACCTCGATGGAACTGCTTCATGTATCTATCATACAATATAATCGTCGTAACTTCAAACTTCGAATGACATAATGGACGAATTCACACCATAACGATGGTTCGAATCACACACAAAAGAATATATTAATGGCATAAATTGCAAAAAAAATACAAAAACACAATATAACGTGTTGATAATCAGATACTTGCGTGATAATATTGAAGCATGTCATACTCTTTGAGGTATTGTCATGCTGGTCAGATTCCGTTGCAAGAACTTTCGTTCCTTCAAACAAGACGCGACGCTTTCGATGCAAGCCGCGACGGGCGACGAGTATCGCGACTTGAACACGTTTGAGGTCAATCCGAAGCTTTTTGCTTCCGGGGAGAACGTCCTTCTCAAAAGTGCGGTGGTGTATGGACCGAATGCATCGGGAAAATCAAACCTGCTGAAGGCCATGCACTATATGCAGAATGTCGTCATTTTTTCATCGACGGCATCTCTTGGCGTGGTAAAAAGCAACGAGCCGTTTGCGCTGTGTGATCAATGTGCGGATCAACCGTCCGAATTTGAAATCATCATGATCACCGACGACATCCTATATCGTTTCATGTTCTCAATCCATCGAATGCGGATCGTTCATGAAAAACTTGAACGACGCTGTGAACGCCTGACGACTGTATACGAACGAAACGAATCTCAAATTTCCATTGCTGGGCTGGATCAAAATACGGCGAAATTCATCAGAATTGAAGATAACTCTCTGTTCATGTCGATTTTTCAACAGTATCAACTTCCCGCCGACATTGCCACGGATCTATCCCGCGTCAAAAAATGGTTCATCAAACTTCTCATCGTGTTTGAAGAAAATGTCATGTCGTTTACAAAATACGAGCAGAATGGTCGTTTCATTGACGAAGCCGTCAGAATCATGAAATTGGCGGATATCGGTATTAAAACATTTATGGTGCAAAAGGAGAAAATCGAATTCAAACAGAAGAACTCTTTTGAATCGCTCAAAGACCTGCAATATATGCTGACCGATCCGCTGCAACTGGATGCGGAAGGAGGTTCGATCGGCAAAGTTGATCTCAAAACGGTATTCGATGTTCGTGATGGCGGCGGAAACGTGGTCGGAGAAAAGGAAGTCCTGCTACTTCGCGACAGAGGTTTCCACTCGGAAGGAACGCGGCGGTTGATGTTTTATCTTGGGTGGATCCTGACCTCACTCTATGACGGACGCGTCATTCTGATCGATGAAATCGACACGAAATTCCATTTCACTCTAGCTGATTACCTCCTGCGAATGTATAATTCCATCGACCAAAACGCGAAAAACGCGCAACTTGTTTGTACCGCTCACAATCTAATGCTCATGGACGACAATCTGCGTCGTGATCAGATCTATTTTACCAACAAAGATGCGTATGGCGCATCAAAACTCGTCTCTCTCTCCGAGTTCAAAAACGTACGGAAAACCGATCTTTTCAGCAAAAAATATCTCCTTGGATTCTACTCGAGCATACCCGCTATGAATGAAGAAATGTAAGTCATGGCTCGAATAGATACGAAGCGAGTTCAAAAAAATAAAGTTATGATTTTGACGAACGGCGAGCATTCCGAAAAAAACTATTTCGAATTGCTCAAATCAAAATTGCATACGTATTACTCCATCAACGTCAAGTTTGAAAACGCGGATCCGCTCGGATTGGTCGAGAAAGCGATTGTTATCAGTCCGGAATATAATCGTGTTTGGTGCGTCTTCGATGTTGATGATTTTCAAACCCACGATAAAGTCCGGAAAGCCGTTCGATTGGCTCAATCGTCAGAAAATATCAATATTGCGTGTTCCAACCGTGCGTTCGAAGTCTGGTTGCTGAATCACTATCACGCATTCAGATCAAAGGCGACGACACGACAGCTCGATCAGTTCATGGCATCTTTGCTATTTGAAATTAATTCGAGTTTGACGTCGTACGATAAGACGAACGTTGCCATCCTCAAAAACCACTTCGTGCCGAAGTGTGAAACGGCGATGCTCAACGCCAAGAAAATGCACCAGACGTTGATTCGCGACACTTCGTCGCTGCGGTCTGACGGCGCTCCTCCGTCGATCTGGGAGTTGAAACCGCTACAACGGTGTACAGGCTTCTTGAATTTTTACTGAATGCGAGAAAACGCTGAAGCCGATGCCAATCACATCGGCTTCCTTGCATTTTCAGCCGATCGAACGCTTGGATACCGCATTCATCGACGAAAAACCAACGGTTTCAGCACCGATGGTGTATAATATCATTGATAACGATGTGAAGTGAGGATGCCCATGAATGACGTCGACCTGTTTCTCACCGAACTGACGCCCGAAGCCGCCGCGCGGCTTTCGGCGATCCTCGCCCACATGCGGGCGAACCATCCCGAACTTCGGGATGGACTCTATTACGGCATGCCCGCCTGGCGAATTGGCAAGTATGATTTCATCGCCTTCTCGTTTCATGCGGCGCACTACACCCTCCACACGCTCGATTTCGATTTTCTCGAAACCATCCGGGCACGCCATCCGAAGGCGAAGTTCGGAAAAGGTTCCTACCGGATCAAGTACCAAGACGAACCAGCCAGTGCGGAACTTCCGATGATCCTCGACGATCTCGTCCGCCGCATGCCGCTCCGTTAACCCAACCCACAAGGAGACTTACCGAATGTCGTTTGACAAACTGAACATCATCGAACCGATCCTGCGCGCCCTCGAAGCCGAAGGATACGAAATTCCCACGCCGATCCAGGAACAGGCGATTCCGCCGCTTCTGCTCGGCCGGGACGTCCTCGGCAGCGCCCAGACCGGCACCGGAAAGACCGCCGCGTTTGCGATCCCGATCCTCCAGCATCTCACCGCCTTGAACCTGCCCGCCAAGGGTCCCCGTCCGATCAAGACGCTGATTTTGACGCCGACGCGGGAACTCGCGCTGCAGATCAAGGAAAGCTTCGACGGCTACGGCCGCTTCCTCAAAATCCGCAACGCCGTGATCTTCGGCGGCGTCTCCCAGGGTTCTCAGACCGACGCCCTCAGAGCCGGCGTCGACGTCCTCGTCGCCACCCCCGGACGCCTCCTCGACCTGATGGACCAAGGCTTCATCCATCTTGAAAGCCTGACCGTCTTCGTCCTCGACGAAGCCGACCGGATGCTCGACATGGGATTCATCCACGATGTCAAGAAAGTCATCGCGAAACTGCCCGCGAAACGTCAGACGATGCTCTTCTCCGCGACGATGCCTCCGGAAATCGCGGAGCTCTCGAAGTCGATTCTGATCAATCCGATCCGGATCGCCGTCGTGCCGGTCGAAATGACCGTCGACGCGATCGACCAGAAGGTCTATTTCGTCGCCAAGAAGAACAAGACGCGGCTTCTCGTGACCTTGCTCGAAGATCCCGCCGTCTCCTCCGCACTCGTCTTTTCCCGGACCAAGCACGGCGCCAACAAGATCGTCAAGGAACTCACCCTCGCCCACGTCAACGCCGATGCGATCCATGGCAACAAGTCCCAGACCGCCCGCCAGCAGGCGCTCGGCGACTTCAAGGCGNNCCACCGCATCGGCCGGACCGGCCGCGCCGGACTCGAAGGCGCCGCGATCTCGTTTTGCGACGTCGACGAACTGCCGCTCCTCCGCGACATCGTGCGGCACATCAAGCGTCCGATCCCGATCGTCAGGAACCATCCCCACGCGGAAAGCTATCCCGATCCGCTGTCTGTCACCGGCATTGCGAAATCACCCAAGCAGATGTCGGCCGACGAACCCCGCGAACCCAAGAATTTCTCGCGTTTCGACATGAAGAACAAAAGCAAGCCCCAACCCCCCACGGAAAAGAAGGAAAGCGTGACCCCCATGGACAACCCCAACCAGCCGAACCAGAAACCGGCGCATCCGACTCCCGAACAACCGCGCCGTCAAGACCAGGGCCCGCGCCACGAGAACCAGCAACGGCCGCCGCACAACCAAAATCCGCGACCGGCGCAAAACACGCCGCAGGGACCCAGGCACCAACCGCCGAACGCGATGCCCAAACCAGCAAGCGCGAATCCCTCGNNCAAGAAACCGAACCATCCCGAAAAGGCCTATGATCCGGCCGATTTCGTCATGCTCGAGAAGATCGACACCAAACCGCAACCAACGCCGCAGCCGCAACACGCGAAGAAGCAACATCAACCCGAAGCGCGCCGCGACCACGCCGATGCCGGCCGCAAGCATGGTCAGAACAAGCCGCTCCAGGCGATCGACCGATCGTTCCCCGAACCGCTCCCCGTCGACAAGCCGAAACGGGATCTGGAAAGCGGCGACCCGCTTTGGGAACCGGAAGTGAAACCGGCCGAAGCGAAACCCGCCGGCGATCTCCCCGGCGGCTGGAAACGGTTCGACCCGACGAAGCTTCCGGGATACAAGGCTCCCGACCTCGTGTCTTTTCCGGATGAGAAGAAGAATACCAACAAGATTCCCCAATAAGGAGAATCTTGTTTTTTTTCGGGCAATGGCGCGTTTTTTTCGATCATTGAGGCGCATCCGCGCGAAAAGACCAATCACCGAAGCGTTTCATCCGTATATCATACGAATCCATCCGTCTTGACTTCGGGAGGCACGGATATGGCGAAGACCCTTTTACGAAAAGCGACGATAGGGACCTTCCTCGTCGGCGTGGCGGTTGTCACGGCGATGTTTTTCGGCGTCAACCGCTTGCCCGCGTTCGATGTGATCGAAGGCGAGTATCTTCGCATGGTGGCTTCCGCCGACGAAGCCGCGACGCTTGCGGATCGCTACGGTCTTGAACTCGTCGCGGTCTCCGACCACGGTCTTGCGACCTTTACGGAATCCTCCGATGATTCAGGCAACCTGATCGCCGCCGGGTTTTCCTACAATGGACGGTCTACGGCGATCGGCCGCGTCACCGATAGCGACCCCTACCTCGACGACCAGTACGGTCTCGAACTCACCCACGTGATCGAGGCCTGGGAAGTGACGACCGGATCGGCCGGGGTCACGGTCGCCATCATCGATACCGGCATCGACATCGACCACGTCGAATTCGCCGGGCGCATCTCCCCGCTTTCATACAACAGCGTGACCGACGTCGCCGGTCTGGCCAATGTCGTCGACGACGTCGGCCACGGCACGATGGTCGCCGGCGTCATCGGCGCGATCAAAGGCAACCGCATCGGCATCGCCGGCATCGCCCAGAACGTCGTTTTGCTCGTCATCAAGGCGAACATCGCCGACGACGGATCGTTTACCGACGCCTCGATCATCGAAGGCATCTATTACGCCGTCGACCACGGCGCCGACGTGATCAATCTGTCGCTGGGCGGCGGCTATGCCAATCCGAATACGAAGACCGCCGTCGAATACGCAGTGGATCACGGCGTCACGGTGATCGCCGCGGCGGGCAACGACGGCACCGACGATCTGTTCTATCCGGCGTCGTTTGAGGTCGTCGTCTCCGTCTCCGCGGTCGGTCCCGACGGGATCCTCGCCGACTACTCGAACTACAATCCGGCGATCGATCTGGCCGCGCCGGGATCGGACATCGTCACGACGACGCCCAACGACGGCTATGCGATCGTCGACGGAACATCGTTCGCCTCGCCCTGCGTCGCCGGCATCGTCGCCCTGCTTCTGTCCGCCGAACCCGGACTGTCGGTTCCGGAGATCCGCACCCGGCTGGCCGCGACGGCCACCGACCGGGGATTGGTCGGCATCGACGACTTCTACGGTTCCGGGATCGTCGACGCCGATTCGCTTCTCTCGACGGTTTTCCATGAGGTGACGTTTGAATCAAACGGCGGGACCGCGATCGATCCGGTCTGGGTCGAGGACGGAAGGTATTTATTGTTGCCGCTGCCGCCGAGCCGCGCGGACATGATCTTCATCGGCTGGTACCTCGATGCCGGGTTGAGCGTCCCCTGGGTCCGCGGCGTTCCCGTCACGGCCGATCTTGCTTTGTACGCCAGCTATTCGGACAGCCATCATACCGTGACCTTCCATAGCGACGGGACGGTTCCCGCTCCGATCGTCGTCGCGCACGGGGAAACGTTCGTCGTCCCCGCGACCACGCTTCCGGGATCCCGCTTCGTCGACTGGTATATCGATTCCCAGTTCGTCACCGCCTATGCGGGAGAAACCGTCACGGCCGACCTTTCGCTTTTTGCCAAATTCGCGGCGATCGTCTATTACGACGTCACCCTGATCGTGCTCGGCGCGACCGACGCCGTCCTCACCTTCGAGGAAAACACGGTCGTCGCGCCGACCGACGCGGTTTCGGAAGGATATCTGTTCTCCGGGTGGCATCTCGATCCGGAATGCACCATTCCCTATTCGGAAGGTCCGCTGTTGGCCGATGTGACGCTCTATGCGAAGATGGAACGGATCGTCTTCCAGGTTACGCTTCTTGCGGGAGCGGATCCGCTCGACTCCGTCTTTGTCGCTTACGGCGACGTGCCGATCCTTACGGATCCGGTCCTCCCCGAGATGGACTTCGCCGGCTGGTTTATCGATGAAGCGCTGGAAGTCCCCTATGTGGAAACGCAAGTCTATGCGGACTTCACCCTCTACGCCAAATTCATCCCGCTCGCTTTCGCGATGACCGTGTTCATCGGCGATACGACGGAGATTCTCTATTATGAGCCCGGCGCCATCCCCGCGCCGACGGTTCCGGAGATTCCCGGGACGTTGTTCGACGGTTGGTATCTCGACGACGGGTACGCGACCGCCTACGTGTCCGGTCCGATCGTCGCCGATCTCTCGATTTACGCGAAGATCGACGCCATCGCCTACACCGTCCGCTTCTTCGCGGCGGATGGCACCACCGTGATCGCGACCGAAACGGTCGGCTATGGCGCATCCGTCACACCCCCGGACGCACCGGTCCGCACCGCGACGGTTTGCTTGAGCTTCGATTTCATCGGCTGGAGCCTACCGACCGATGATGTCAAATCCGATCTGGATGTCATCCCGCGTTACGAAGTCGTCTTCGATCCGGCGACGATTTCGCTACGCCCGGGGATCGACACCGTGGACCAGGGCGCATCGTGGACCGATTCCGGCGTGGAATGCCCGGATCCGGAACTCGCGATCGTCGTCGTCGGGTCGGTCTCCGCGGGCGTCGGACGGTACGTCCTGGAATATCGTTTCATGTACGAGGAAATCGTCCGTTATCGGCTGTTCCGCGTCGTCAACGTCTTGGAAGCGACCGATGCGGTCCTGCTCGTCCTCAAAAAAGGCCTCACGACGATTCCCGTCGGGGGAACGTATCTCGAAGCCGGCGCGACGACGAACCACGGCGAAGTCGTCGTGAGCGGAACCGTCGATGCGACGACCGCCGGGATTTACACCATCATCTATAGCGTCGAATGGAACGGCACCGTCGTCGAGCGCACGCGCTACGTCTTCGTGGTCGCAATGGATGAAACCGTCCCGCTCGTAATGCTTCCCGTCTGGCGGAAGGAGGAAGACCATGCGTAAGCCGCACTTGATGCTCGTCATGATGCTCGTCTTCCTTCTCGTCGGGTGCACCCCGATGACCGCCGAAGACGTTAAAATCGAACTGAAGCCGGGCATCGATACCGTCGAAGTGAATTCCGCCTTCGTCGATGCCGGCGCGAAGGCGACCGCGGGATGGATCTCGCTTTCGGTCACGGTCGTCGAATCCACCGTCGACGTCACCGCCGTCGGAATCTATCTGATCCGCTATCAATGTACCTACAAGGAGTTCGTCAAGGAAGTCGTCCGCTATGTCGCGGTGATCGACGAAACGCCTCCTGAAGTTTTGCTCAATGAAGGCGTCGATACGCTCTTCGTCGGCGCAACATGGACCGACGCGGGCGTCACCGCCACCGACAACGACGGACTGCCCGTCACGATATCCGTGACCGGATCGGTCTTGACGGCGTTTGCGGGCGAGTACATCATCGCCTATACCGTCACCGACACTAGCGGAAACGAAACCGTCGTGTTCCGCTACGTCAACGTGCTTCACGATCCCGACCAGGAATAAAACAAGCCGGCACAGAGGAATGTGCCGGCTTGTTTGTTGAGAATCAAATCGCGCGGATGGCGACGATCATTCCGACGGCAGTTTCATCCCGCCGGAAATCGAGACTTCGCCGCTGTGAAGCGACCGCATCCCGGATTGGGTCCATACTTCAAGCGATCCGTCTTCCCGGATCTTCCCGGCGACGCCGTCCATCCGGACGCCGTTTTCGACGAAGAAGATGCGCTCGCCTTGCAGCGACGACAGGCGGTTCACGTAGGTGAGGTACGCCTTCGAACCATTCAGGTAAAGTTCCCATTCGGCGAGGAAGGCGGAGGTCGTCTTGACGATCACGTCTTCGATCGACACCGGTCTGCCGGTGAGCAAAAAGAGCGACGCGGCGCTCGATGCGACTTCGTCCGGGAACGTGATGGTATTCACGTTCACGCCAAAGCCGACGACGAAGGCGTCGACGATGTCGCCTTCGATCACGCTCTCGCAGAGAATCCCGGCGACCTTGCCTTCGCTGGAGACGATGTCGTTGGGCCATTTGATCCGGAGTTTGCGGGCATAGGTCTTCAGCGTCTTGTGGAGCGCGACCGCCGCGAGGAGCGGAAGCGGGGCGATCGTCCATAAGGTGAGACGATCCTTGAGGAGAATCGAGAAGAGCGCGGACTTCCCGTCGCCGACCCAGGTGCGGCCGAGCCGACCGCGTCCCGCGGTCTGGACGGCGGTGCTCAGGACGGTGCCGTCGGGGTGGTCCTTGTAGGTTTCCTTGAGATACCGGTTGGTGCTGTCGATCGTTTCGAAATGGAGATGGTCCATGGTTCACCTCGGAAGGACGCCTCCGTGGGCGCTGCCTCTTCTTGGTTGGATTATACAATCTTTCCGGGCGGTTTCATAGACACCCGCGAAAAATAGTACGAAATCCTGATTTTTCCTTTCGCGGGGACGCTTGCATCCGCGCGCAAGCCGTGTTACGATTAATTGAAGCAAGGAAGGGGATACGCCGATGAACCCGAATGTCTACATCAGTTTCCATGACGAGAATCAACGGCAATGCCAGACGATCGCCGCGTTTTTGACGGAAAACAACTATGCGGTCCGGTACGTGCCGACGGACCATGTCATCGCCGATCGGCAACCCGCCCATATCCTGCAGGACCTCGTGAAGATGTTCTACGAACCGTCCGACGTCGTCGTCTGCATCCTCGGGTCGCAGTCGGCGAATCTGACCCACGTCGACGTCGAACTCCATCACGCGCTTTCCGGAAAACCCGGCGTACGGAAGGGCATCGTCGCCCTCCTGATGGAGCGTCCCGACATTTCGCTCGACAAGATCCGTGCGGGCAACCAACGCGCGCTCTCGGCGATCCCGCCGCGGCTCCAGAAGAATCTCGGATACGTCGAACTGGCGACCTTCAGCCGCTATCGCGACCTCCCGCAGATCCTCGCCGCCGCCTGGAAGAAGGCGAAGGACGCTTCCGTCAAGGTCGAGCTCGGCGGAACCCCGGGGGCCATCAAGAAAGGCCGCTATCACGACCAGTGACAAACCCTGATCACCGCATCATTTCCTGGATAACCGACAATAAAAGAGGAGCCTGACGGGTGAGCGTCAGGCTCCTTTGCATGGATTCAATCAAGCATCAACCGAAGAACGTCATGAGCAGACCGGCGGCGACGGCGCTGCCGATCACGCCGGCGACGTTCGGACCCATCGCGTGCATCAGAAGGAAGTTGGACGGATCGTCTTTTTGACCGACGAGCTGGACGACGCGGGCCGACATCGGGACGGCCGAGACGCCGGCGGCGCCGATCATCGGATTGACCTTGCCCTTGGAGGTGAGGCACATCAGTTTACCGCCGAGGACCCCCGAGGCGGTCGCGACGCTGAAGGCGAAGAGGCCGAGGGCGATGATGAACAACGTTTCAAGCGACAGGAAAGCCTCGGCCGTCGCGGTCGCGCCGACCGACAGGCCGAGCAGGATCGTGACGATGTAGAGGAGCGACTTTCCGGCGGTCTCGACGAGGTTCGGGACGACCCCGGATTCCTTGATCAAATTGCCGAGCATGAGCATCCCGATGAGCGGGACGGAGGAAGGCACGATCAAACCGCAGACGAGCGTGACGACGATTGGGAAGAAGATCTTTTCCTTGCGGCTGACGGGACGGAGCTGTTCCATCTTGATCAGGCGTTCCTTCTTCGTGGTAAGCAGTTTGATGATCGGCGGCTGGATGAACGGGACGAGCGCCATGTACGAATAGGCGGCAAGCGAGATCGGACCGAGCAGGTCCGGGGCGAGCCGGGAGGTGAGCAGGATCGCGGTCGGGCCGTCGGCGCCGCCGATGATGCCGATCGAAGCCGCTTCGGCGGCGGAGAAGCCGAACAGGATCGCGCCGAGGAAGGTGATGAAGATGCCGATCTGGGCGGCCGCGCCGAGCAGCATGCTCTTCGGCCGGGCGATCAAGGGACCGAAGTCGGTCGTCGCGCCGATGCCGAGGAAGATGAGGCACGGATAGATCCCGAACTTGACGCCGTAGTAGAGGTAGCCGAGCAGTCCGGAATAGGAGACGACGCTTTCGCCGCCGATTTCCTCGACGGTCTTCACGAACATCCCGGAGCCCGGGATGTTCACGAGCAGCATCCCGAAGGCGATCGGGATCAAGAGATACGGCTCAAACTTGCGGAACACCGCGAGATAGAGCATGACGATCGAAAGCGCGATCATGATCAGGGCTTTCCAGCCCCCCGCGNNCCCCCCGCCGCAAAGAAGCCGGCGATGCCGGAATCAAGCAAAAAACGGAGGATCGAATCCCAGAGTTCCTGGCCCACAGCCGATCACCCGAGAACGAACAGAAGCTGCTGGGCGTCGACCGTCTGGTTCTTGGCGACGAGGATTTCTTTGACAGTGCCGGTGACGGGCGCGAGGATCTCGTTTTCGAGTTTCATCGCCTCCAGCACCGCCAGCACCGCGCCTTTGGCGACCATCGCGCCGAGGGCGACCGCAACCTTGACGATCTGTCCCTGCATCGGGGCGACGACCTTCGTGCCCTCGATTGTGACGGAAGCGGAATGGACGGGCTTCGGCACATCGATCCTCGCCTGCGATTCGCTCACGCTTTCAAGCTCGACTTCGTAGACCTTGCCGTTGACTTTGATCTTGTAGAGTTTCATCTTATTGGATCTCCTTGGCGGATACGACGTTACATTCCTGTTTCGTGGTTTCGCGGTAGTCGATGGCGGCGACGAGGACGGCGACCATCATGTCTTCGTCTTTGATGTCTTCGACGCCGAACGGTTTCGCTGCGGCGGCGACCGCCGCGGGTTCTTGCTTAGTTTCCTTGTCCGACGCTGGGGTTTTGTCCGCAAGCGGCTTCAAGACCTGGACCACGAGGGTAAGGAGATAGAGCATCGCGAAGACGACACCGATGCAAATGACGGACTTCAGGACGCCTTCGACAAAATCGTATTGAAGGGCGAGCATCATATCATTTTCCTCCGATCAGGACGTTGAATTCGACCGTTTCGACGGCGGGCGCGGGATGGTATTTGTTCGTCAGATACTTCAGGGCGACGGCTTCGAAGAGCGCCAGCGAGAGGACGTCTTCATCGCTTCGGGCGAGGTCTTTGTACTTCGCCTTCAATCCTTCGAATTCGGGGGCGAGGTCGTCGGCCGGCCGGTGCGTGATGACCAAGTCGTCGCCGATGATCTTTTTGCGAATGACCTCGTCCACCGGCGCGGGACTTTGTCCATAGAGGCCGTGGAGATATTCCTTGATTTCGTTGGGGACCAGCTTGTAGCGTTCGCCGGTCATCACGTTCATCACCGCCTGGGTGCCGACCATTTGCGAGAGCGGCGTGACGAGCGGCGGATAGCCCATGTCCTTGCGGACCTTCGGGACTTCGCGGAGGACTTCCTCGTAGCGGTTCATCGCGCCCTGGTCCTTCAGCTGGCTCATCAGGTTGCTAAGCATCCCGCCCGGGAGTTGGAACTTGAGGACGCGCGGGTCGGGCGACATCGCCTTGGGGTTCAGAAGGCCGTTCGCGAGGTATTTGTCGCGGACCGTGCCGAGCTTGACGGCGGCCTTGTCGAGCATCTCGAGGTTCAACTGCGGATCGTGGATCGTCCCCGCGAGGACGTACTGGAACGCTTCGGTGGCCGGTTGGCTCGTTCCGCCCGAGAGCGGCGAGATCGCGCAGTCGATGATGTCAACGCCGGCCTCGATCGCTTTCAGGTACGTCATGTCCATCATCCCGCCGGTGCAGTGGCTGTGGAGGTCGATCGGCAGTTTCGTATTTTGTTTGAGCCGGGTGACGAGTTCGAAGGCGTCTTGCGGCAGCATCACCCCAGCCATGTCCTTGATGCAGAGCGAGTCGGCGCCCATCGTCTCGATTTTTTTGGCGAGTTCGACGTAGTAGTCGACGGTATGGACCGGGCTCGTTGTATATGATAAGGCGATCTGACAATGACCGCCATATTTCTTCGTCGCGTCGACCGCGCATTTGAGGTTGCGGATGTCGTTCAAAGCGTCGAAGACGCGGATGATGTCGATGCCGTTTTCCAAAGATTTTTGAACGAACTTGTCGACGACGTCGTCGGAATAGTGGCGGTAGCCGAGGATGTTCTGGCCGCGGAATAGCATCTGCAGCTTGGTGTTCTTCACCTTGGCGCGGATCTTTCGGAGGCGTTCCCAGGGATCTTCGTTCAAAAAGCGCATGCAGGTGTCGAACGTGGCGCCACCCCATACCTCGAGCGCGTAGTATCCCGCCTTGTCGAGCTCGTCGATCGCCAAGAGCGCTTCGTCGGTGGTCATGCGCGTGGCGAACAAAGACTGATGACCGTCGCGTAATGCCGTTTCGACGATTTTGACTCCCATCGTGATCCCATCCTTCCGCTTGGATCGACCGTTTGCGAATCATCCGACCCCTGAAAAGGAGAGACGGGATGAATCCGGGGACGCGTCGATCGGGGGTTCTATAGAGCGCCGCATCCTGAAGAAAGAGAAGAGCGCCAGAAACCGTACTCAAAACAGATTATACATCTTTTCACGCGAATAAAGAGGGCGAATTTTCTGAAAGCGACTTTCAATAAGCCTCGCAGTCAATTATCAACAGTCGAGCAGCAACATTGGGGGCTTCTTCCCAATCGCACGAAGAGGTCGGACGATCAAATCGGAAGGATCAAAAAAAGCATGTCGATCGCAAAGACGAAGCGACATGCTTCGATTTCATTCGCCGATGCGAGTCAGAATGTCGTCAATGCTTCGGAGCACATCAATCGCATCATCGAGTGAAGGCTTTTGGTCGGTATATAATAATGACTTGTGCAATGATTCATACTGTTCGCGAACGTCACGCGACAGCATCGTCTCCCAGAATCGGAATTCATAGGGAGCGGTGGATGCATATCCGATCGGGATGGAGCGGTTTTCCAGATATGAAGTCGCATCTTGCTTGGCAATGGATACAATTGCTTTTAAATTTTGCAGGTCGTTCAGGAGGCGAACGATATTCTCGTGATGGGTGAGCATGACGACATCGTGGATGTGGCGGACATGACGAGCAAGCGAGCCGTCATATGCATGTTGCTTGATGGCGAGGAGTTTCTCGATGTATGTTCGGGTGATATCGAGACATTGAATCTCGTAGGATCGCAATTCGAATCGTCGGATGTCGTCGAGATGACCCTGGTCCACAAGAAAATCTTGGATGTACGATTGAATCGGTTGCAGGTTCCTCGGTTCCGCACGAATCGCTGAGCCGATTTCAAGTTTGATTCGATCTTCACGGTGTTCATCATACCAGATATACGCGCTCTTGTTCACCGCCGACCGTTCACCAGCAATCGGTTCAATCGACATGCCGTCCGACATGATCTTCTCGATTGTCTGGAGATTGCGTTCGAAGGCGCGGTGTGATTCGCGGGATTTGGGCTGATAGACAAGATCGATGTCTTCCGAGAAGCGTTCGATGCTGCCTGGATGGCATTTGCTGAGGCTCGTTCCGCCTTTCAAAATACAATAGGGGTTCATGATGGATGTCGATAGTTTCCCCAGCGCCATCACGATGAAGTAGTCACGCCGGATCGCTTGTTCAGGAAGATGTCGATATCGACTCGTGACCGTGCATAGTTCGTCGAATTCGGGGAGGAGATGGAGTCGGATGGTCATCACCGCCAATCCGGAATGTGGTAATCCGAAGAGGGAGACAGATACTTGATGATCTCGTTTTGAACGGAGTATTCGTTCAAAACATCACGGTAGAATGCCAGTACGGAAGGCCGATAGCGTTTGGCACGGAGGATTTCATCGAGGACTTCGTCTCGGTAATCCCGAATCGTCTCGGCGAGGAATCGATGAAAAGCGTTTTTGTCGAGATTCTGAATCGACGCATAGTCCTGCAAGACTTCCAGTAGAGCGACTTGGTCCTTGACGGGTTCATCGAACTTCAGCGGAACCGAGTGGAAAGTCAAATTCATCACGTTTTTTGATTCAAATGACCGCTCGTTCAGAAAAAAGGAGCGGACTTTAGCGATTTGCGTCGACAAGCCGAGTCGGTTGTAGAGACCATAACCGACTTCCATGCCGTCGGATTCTTGTTCGATAAACGTTTTGATGATGTTTTCTTCGGAGGGAGGGATTACGCCGTATTTCGATTGGATCGGACGATAGTAGATTCCTTTTGCCAGTTTTCCGAGATCATTCGATGCGACCATGCGTTCCAGCGTCTTGTAGAAAATGTCGGACGGAATCGTCTTGGACAAATGCGTTTGATAATGACGAGAGGCGAAATAGACGGTACCTTCCGGATGTCCGAACAGATCACTTCGGATTGTTTGTGTGTAGGTCATGTCGATCCCTCCTGACATCATTATCATCGATTCAACGGCGAATGTCAAGTAAAAAAATAAAAAACACGACAATTGATCAGTCATGTCGTGTCGATATTTTTCGGATGAGAAAGAGGTTGGTAAAGGCCATCCCAAGCACATCATCGTGCTAAACCATTCCCGCTACACGAATTTCGGAATCAAATCGTACGAACCGAACCGCGCTCGACGAGATTCGTCTTGATCGGGACATGAATCGTGCGGTTGCGGTTCGCGAGCACTTCGAGCATCGCCCCGAAAGCTTTCTTGGCGTAATAGTCTTTCTGCGGTCCGGCGCTCGTCAGTTTCGGCATGAGCGAATCGCACAGCGCGGTGTTATCGAAACTGACGACGGAGACGTCGTCGGGGATGTGGAGTCCCTTGATCGCAAGCGACGTGTACATCCATTGTGCGGCCGCGTCGCAATGGCAGAGGAAGGCCGTCGGAAGGTTCTTGAAGGAGATCACGGGGACGTCGATGTTGCGTTCGATGTTGACGTTCACATGCCAGTCGGCGTCGGGGGCGATGCCCGCTTCGTTGAGGGCTTTCAAGTAGCCGAAATAGCGGTCGGCGATCGCCGAGGTTTTTGTGACATCACCGACGAAACCGATGTGGGTATGCCCCTTTCCGAGGAGAAAGCGGGTGAGGATATAGGAGAGGTGGAAATTGTCGACGTAGACGTAATTGCCGGGGTAGAGGGGCGAGAAGTAGTCGACCACGATGACCGCCGGCACGATTTTGTCCAGTTTCTTCATGATCGCCTCATCGATCTGGCCGGCGATGAAGATGCCGTCGGGTTTGTAGGAGGCGATCACGCCCTCCATCCGTTCGAACGTCTTTTGCGGTTCGAGGAAGGCGATCTGGAGGACGCTGTTGGACTTGTTGCACTCGGCGGAGAGAAAGTAGAAGATCGTTGAATAATACTGTTCCGAAGGCATCAGAAAGAAGTCTTGGCTGATGAAGAAGATGAATTTCTTGTTCTTCGCTTCGAGGAGCGACGGATGGCGGACGTATCCGACCGATTCGGCGTAGGTTTTAATGCGGGCGCGGAGTTCTTCGCTGACGCCTTTCTTGTCGGACAGCGCCTTGTACACGGCGACTTTGCTGCAACCCATCTCTTGGGCGATCTTTTCCAGCGTGACTTTGGCCATCGGATTCCTCCAGGTTAATGAAATCTTCCCGACACTCAAATTACCATAACATTAATCTTATGTCAAGGATAACATAAAAAGTTAATCGAAAAGCGCTTACAAATTAATCAAAAAGATAAACGAATGTCGTTGATTTTCGAAGGTTTATCGTGCAAACGCTTTTTTTATATGCTAATATAGCATTGAGGTAGGCCGCGTGAAAAAACTCGTTTGTTTTGTTATCCTGGCCATTGCTGTGTCATGCTTCCTGATCTCGTGCTCGACGCCCGAGATTTTTGGCTATGACATCGCGGTTGAAAAAAACATCGCCGCCGTCGACGACTACCCCGCCATTCCCGCGAACTATTCCTACTTTGACTACCTCTCGAAGGCGGTCGCGCTTGATGCCGTCGTCTTCGGGTTCGCCGCCGATCCCGATGCCGCGACGCCCTCCTACATCGCCGCCGAATCCTCCACCTGGAATCCGATCGGGTTCTGGATCGACCAGGCCCGCGTTCCGGCCGATTATGATCCGCTCGTTTCCGGATACCTCGAACGCTCGTTCGGACTGCCGACCTATGTCGGCGATTCGCGTGTTCTGTCATCCGGATCGGAAGCGATCACGACGATCGCGATGGTCCTCGGCTCCAGTTATGCCGGCATCGACAAAAGCGCCCAGAGTTTCGGTTCGGACGTCTACGATTTCGTGGCGATGACGCTTGCGAGCTACGACACCGGCTCCAAGCTCGTCCACAACGTCGGGATCCAGGGACAGAGTTTCTGGTACGACATGTTTCCGCAGATCATGTTCGCCCGTCTGTATGACCTTTATCCCGATACGCCATACATGCGACAGATCGTCATCAACGGCGCCGACCAGTGGCTCGAAGCGCTTCCCTTCTTCGTCGACGAAAACGGCGATCCCGACTACGAGTTCGTCGGTTACAACGTCGTCCTGGAATCGCCGACCATCGAAGGCGCCCACATCGAACCGCCCAACGGCGGCCTCGCCTTCCTGTTCTACGCCGCCTATGCGATGACCGGCGAAGCGCGGTATCTCGACGGCGCGAAGGAAGTCCTCGACTACCTGCAGGACTATCCGCGCAATCCGAACTATGAAGCTTTGACCGACTACGCTCCCTACGTCGCCGCCGCGCTGAACGCGCGCTACGGCACCAACTATGACATCGGGAAGTTCCTCGACTTTCTGTTCGAAGGCGATTCCGCCTTCCGTGCCGGCTGGTCCGTGATGGACGGGACGTTTGACGGCGTCGCCGTCGACGGCCTCGTCGGACAAGGCGGCGACTACGCCTTCGCGATGAACTCGTTTCATCTTGCGACCGTACTCGCCCCGCTCGTCAAGTACGACGAACGCTACGCCGCTTCGATCGGAAAGTATCTGTTGAATCTTGCGAACAATGCGAAAGTCTTCTTTCCGCAGAACCAGACCCTCACGCACCAGACGATGGACGAATACCTGACGTTTGACCGCGCCGGGTCGCTTCTGTACGAAGGTTTCCGCAACGACTATAACGGCACGCGTCGGATCGCCATGGGCGACGCCACCGCGATGTTTCATCAGCCGAGCGACCTCTCGATCTACAGTTCCGCCTTCCTCGGCGCCTTCGCCGGAATCCTCGGCGAAACGAACGTCGAAGGGATCCTGCAAATCGATCTGAACGCGACCGACAGTTTCGGGATCAACGACTATGCCCGTTATCTCTATTACAACCCCTACGAAATCGATCGGACGATCCGGTTCGAGGGCGGAAGCGAATCCTATGACCTCTATGACGCCGTCTCCAAGCGTTTCGTCGCCAAGAACGTAAGCGGCGACGTCAATGTGTCGATTCCGGCGGGATCCGCGAGCGTCCTCGTGGTGTTGCCGGCGAACAGCATCCTCGTTCGCGAGGGCGACGACGTGTCGGTCAACGGCATCCTGATCGCCCGCTATCAGGCGTCGGTCAACCTGTCCGGTTTGTCCTCCCGCGCCGAACTCACGAGTTCGAGCGTCATCGCGATCGGCTATGCCGCCCCGAAGGGCGACGAAGTCACCGCGATGCAGATTTCGTTCGGCGGGATCGTCGTCTATGACGGCGTGCCGATCACGTCCTTCAGCTATGACAAGGCGCTCTTGCCCGATACCGACTATACGATGAAAATCACGATCACGACCCGTGCCGGACGCACTGATTCCGTCACGAAGCGGGTGGTCTGCAGATGAGGACATACGACATGACGAAAACCCGCTTGGCGATCCGCACGCTTTTGCTTTTTTCCTTCCTGGCGCTATTGGCCGCCTGCGGGAAGGCGACGACCCTTCCGACGACGACTTCGACGCCGGAAATCACGACCGTCTATGACGCCGAAGACATCGCCGATTTCGGCAGCGGCACCCCCGCCGGAACGGCGTTCTACCAGGCCGATGACGACACCGCCGTGATCTGGAACGTCGATGCGAGCCTCGACAACTACGGCGGCGTCCAGACGCCGACGATCCGTCTCGATTTTTCGAAGGCGGTCGTCTTCCGGATGGAAGTCGTCGACTGCTATTCGCAGTACATCGTCAAGCTCGCCGTCGAAGGCGAAAGCGAATATTACTACGTCCTCTCCGACTCCGGCGCTTCCGGCGTGATCTCGATCAACGTCGTCGACGCGATGCTCTCGACCAAGTACCAAACCAAGAACACGCAGCCGGATCCCGGCTACGCGTCCGGCTGGAAGTACGACGGACAAATCAAGAACTGTTCCTTCCATATCCTCGCAAAGGGTCCGGACGGCGAGAAACAGACCGCCGAACTCGTCTTGAAAAGCGTTTCGGTGACCAATGACACCGAAGCCGTCACCGGCCTCACCATCCTCTCGGAAGCCATTTCCGGAGATGCGATCACCCGTCTCAAAGGAAGTTCCGCGGTTCAGGTCGCGGCCACGATCGCGCCCCTGTCGATCGGCGACCAGGCCGTCCTGTGGACCTCGCTTGATCCGTCGGTCGCGACGGTCTCCGCGGATGGCACCGTCGCCTTCGTCGGCGTCGGCGTGACCGCGATCGTCGCAACCGCGGCGATCGACCAGAGCAAGTCCGCCTCCGTGAGTGTCAACGTCATAAGCGGTTACGAGGATCCGGCCGCGCTCGCGACACGTCTCACGCAACTCGCTTTTGACGGCACGAACACCGACGCGCAGGCGTTCGAAGACCTCTTCAAGACGACCTGGACCGGGTCGACGGGACAAGCCTTCACTACTGCGAGCGCCCCCTTCCTCGCGGTCCGTGCGAGTGAACACTTCGCCGTCGTGGAAAACTATTTCAATCCTTCCTCCCCGTCCGACGTCAATTTCGCCGCTCAGGCGCTATCGGGTGGAACAAGCAAAATCGGCATCACCCTCGAAGGCACCGGAGGGGCCACCGTATACCGGATGATCGACGGAAAACTGTATTCCGAACGCTACGCCGCCTCCTTCGGCGCCGTCTACGCGGAACATGCGGCCGCCTGGTCGAAAACGGCTTCCTATGAAGAAAGCACGATCGTCGTCTGGGACGACGGATCGGTCCGCAAGTACGGACTGTCGATCTTGGCGACGACGTTGATCGGCTCCTATGGCGCATCTGATCTCGCCGATCCCGCCCAGTGGCGGATCCCCGACCGTGCGCTCCAGGTCGAAGACCCCGTGGTGAACGCGCTCTCGCCGGCGTCGGTTTCAATCGACGGCGACCGCGCCGTGATCCGGCAGGACAAGTATCCCGAGGCGAAGTACTGTTTCGGCGGGATCGTAAGCGACATCCTCGCCGCCCCAACAGGCAAGGACGTCGAATTGATCCTCGATGTCGTCTCGCTCAACCGGATGAACGATTACGTGAAGACGATGTGGGAAGTCAAGGTCCTTTATTATCAGGCGCTTGACGGCGCGGTCGTGAGCGCGAACCCGATCAAGATCGCCTCCGGCAACACGACCGGCGTCCAGACGATCGCATTCACCCCCGCGTACCGGTTCTTCCGCATCTATCTCGTCGTGAACGGCTCCGACATCGGGGCGCAGTTCGCCGATGCGACGATGCAGATTCGCAGTTTGAAGCTTTACTCCCTCGACTGAAGACGGGGACGGAAAGGAATCACCATGAACAAAAAACTGATCATCGAAGCCAAGAATGTTCCGCCTTCCCGTCCCCGTTTCGAAGTCCTCGGGGTCTTCAATCCGGCCGTCGTCAAATTCGGACAAGGGTATGTCATGCTGGCGCGCGTCGCCGAAGCCGTCGTGCAGGACGAACCGGGGCAGTTCCTCGTCCCGGTGCTTTCGGAAACCGGCGGGATGGAACNNTCCTACCTGACGTCGATCTCCCATTTGCGCGTCGCCCGCAGCCAGGACGGCGAGCATTTCACCTTCGATGAAGGCGGGATCATCGCCCCCGAAGGGATCTATGAGCGCTATGGCATCGAAGACGCCCGCATCACCAAAATCGGCATGACCTTTTACATCACCTATACCGCCGTCTCCGACTGCGGGATCAACGTGCGGCTGATGTCGACGACCGATTTCACCGACTTCACGAAACGCGGGAACATCTTCCATTCCGACAACAAGGACTGCGTGATCTTTCCGAAGAAGATCAGAGGCAAGTATTACGCGCTGCATCGTCCGAGCCTTTCGCACTTCGGGAAACTCGACATGTGGACCGCGGAAAGCCCGAATCTGGTCGACTGGGGAAACCACAAGATCGTCCCCGCCGCCCGCATCGAATACGCGCCGTCCGCCCGCATCGGCGCCGGCGCGGTTCCGTTACTCACCCCGCGCGGGTGGCTCACGGTCTACCATTCGGCCGACACGTTCGACCGCTATCACCTCGCGGCGATGCTTCTGGACAAGCGCGATCCGAACAAGGTGCTGATGAAGAGCATCCGACCGCTCGTCGAACCGACCGAACCGTACGAAAAGGAAGGCTTCGTGAACAACGTCGTCTTCACCTGCGGTTTGACGCAGGAGAAGGACACCCTCTCCATCTACTATGGCGTCTGCGATCAGAACGTCGCGCTCTGCCGGATGTCGCTTGCGGATGTCTTCGCGAACATGGCGGAGGTGTGAGCATGACGTTGGGGAAGAAAATCCTGTTTGTGCTCCTGGCGTTGTTTCTTTCCTTCGCCGCGATCGCCTGCGACCGGACCGATGACGCCGTCCTCCGAATCGCCCTCGACATCGAGGACGAAGGCCGCTACGACGAACTCTTCACGTATTTTACCGAGACGACCGGGATTCCGGTCGCCGCGACCTACGGTCTCGACCTCAACAAGATCTTCAACACCAAGGACGAACCGGATTTGATCAAGACGTCGACGGTCGTGATCGGCTCGATGAAGGACCTCTACGTCGACCTCGCGCCGTATCTGGAAGCCGATCCCGACGCCGATGCCTCCGACTACGTCGACGTCCTGATCGACGCGCTCACCTTCGAGGGCAAGATCTACGCCCTCCCGACGTCGGTGAACACCTCGCTCCTCTACTACAACAAGACCCTTTTTGATGAAAAAGCGGTTGAACTCCGGGCCGCCTTCGGCTTGACGGAAGCAGATTCCATCTATCCGCAAGCCGATTGGAGTTGGGTAGACTTCCAGACCGCCGGGGTGATCCTGTCGGAATTTACCGGGTCCGGCGACGACCGCACCTACACGCAGTTCGGCGCGGAAGCGCAGCTCAGTTGGTGGGGCGAATGGCTCGTCTATCTCAACCAGATGGGCGGGACCTTCTACGTCCCCGGCACCGACGACCGCGTCTGCGCCATCAACAGCGCCGAAGCGACCCTTGCGACCACGTTCTATCGGACCAAGTCGATGGGCTCGGCGACGGAAAAATTCGCGCCCGACGCCGTCGAGCAGTCCTCCGGCTTTGCGTTTCTCACCGGGAACGTCGCGATGATCTTCGGCGGCCATCTCGGCGACTGGTACGCCTTCGACGTCCTCGAGATGGACTGGGGGGTCCAGCTGCTTCCCACGCCGGTCGGCGATCCGGCGGCGCGCGGCGGCGAGATTTCCGCCGATGCCTTTGGCATCTCGCTCAGGTCCGAGAAGAAGGACCAGGCATTCCAGTTCCTCAAGCTGTGGGCCGGCGATGCCGGCGCGCTCGAGATGTACAAGCACGGCAAGATCGGCGCGCTCAAGACGATGGAAGCCCTGATCGACGCGCTTCCCGAAACGGAACGCACGTCGATCGACCATCATGTCGTCTTCGATGCGATGGAGATCGCCGTGACGCTGCCAGCCGAGAAGGATTTCGCGAAGGTCATGCGCGACATGGTGATGACCGAACTGTATCTGCTCATGTACGACGGCCGCGGCGCCGAAACGGATGTCGCGGCGGTCCTGAGCCGCATCAAGACGCACGTCGATGACTACTACGCGGGGTTATACGACTGATCGAAGACGAAGGGAGGGATCCGGATGGAAAAGCGCGAACTCAACAAGATCCTGAAACGCGGGTACCGCAAGGAATATAAATATTTTTTGTGGTTCGCCGGGATCGCCCTCCTCGGTTTTGTCCTCTTCTATTTTTTGCCGATCCTCCGCACCGCAATCCTTTCCTTCACCGACCGGACCATCTTCGGCGCCGACCCGCGCTTCGTCGGTTGGGACAACTACCTCTATGCGCTCACCGAGGACGCCCTCTTCAAGAAGTCGCTTACCCAGTCGCTTGTTTTCGCGGCCGGCAGCGGCGTGCTCGTTTTGGTCACCTCGCTGATGCTGGCGATGCTGCTCAATGCGAAGGTGAAGGGCATCGGGATCTTCCGGACCATCTATTTTCTGCCGTTCATCATTCCGGCGTTCGCCGTCGGCGCGGTGTACAAGAACATCCTGAACCCGAACACCGGGTTGATCAACCGGATCCTTGAGTTCTTCGGCGTCGCAAACGCGCCGTTATGGTACGTTTCGCCGCAAAGCGCCCTCCTCACGATGATCCTGATCTCGGCGATGGGCTTCGGCGTCAAGATGCTCGTTTTCCTCGCCGCGCTCCAGGGGATCCCGCCGACGCTGTACGAAGTCGCCGACATCGAAGGCGCATCAGCGTTCCGGAAGTTCTGGAAGATCACCCTGCCTTTGATCTCGCCGATGCTATTCCTGAACGTGATCATGATCACGATCGATGGGATGAAGTCGTTCTCGCTTGCCTTCGTGATGGGCAACGGTTCCGGCTGGCCCGCCAACTCGACGCTCCTGTTTCCGATCTACATGTTCATGACCGCCTTCAACATGCCCTTCCGGCTCGGCTATGCGGCGGCGATGGCGTGGCTCTTCTTCCTCGTCATCCTCGCGATGACCGGCCTCAACTTTTTGATCTCCCGCTACTACGTCCAAAAGGACGTTTCGGTGTGAGGCGGCCATGAAAAAAGTCCTATCGCCCGCCCGAAGAAGACGCAACCGCAAGACCGCCCTCGTCTATATTCCGCTCGTGCTGTTCGCGATCGTCGCGATCCTGCCCCTCTACTACCTCGTCATCACGGCGATGAAGAGCCTCGCCGAAGCCTCCACCCAGGCGACGATGTTCCCGCATTCGTTCGCCCTCTTCGAAAACATCCGCTTCGTCCTCACCCATCCCGACTACGACGTCGTCCGGATGTTTACCAACACGATGGCCGTCTTCGCGCTCAAAACGCTCGGGACGACGATCACCTGTTCCTTGGCCGGCTACGCCTTCGCGGTCTACCGCTTCCCCCACAAGAACGTCATCTTCATCATCCTCCTCGCGACGATGATGATCCCCGGCGAGATCCTCGGGATCCCGATCTACGAGTTCATGGTCAACACCGGGCTCAAGGAGATCGCCTACATCCCGCTTTGGATCGCCTGCTGGTTCGCCACCGACGTGTTCATGATCTTCCTCTTCAAGCAGTTCTTCCAGACGATCCCGAAGGCCTACATCGAGGCCGCGCGGATCGACGGGTATTCGGAACTGCGGATCTTCTGGAAGATCGCCGTCCCGCTCAACCGTCCGGTCTTCGTGACGGCGATCCTCTTGTACTTCATCGGTACCTACAACGACCTTTACGGCCCCGCCCTCTATGTCTCCAATCAGAGCGACTGGCTGATGGCCAACAGCATCACGATCTTCGAGAACCTCTATCGGAGCGGCGGCAGTTCCTACCTCGTGCCCTGGAACTACGTCTCCGTCGCGAGCTTGATCGCGATGGTCCCGGAAGTGCTCTTGTTCAGTTTCATGCAAAAACAATTCATGGAGAGCGTCTCCGGAGTGGGGATCAAAGGATGAAGATCAACTACGTGACCCAACCGACGGAACTTTCGATTTTACTCGAAAGACACCGTCGAAAACCGGCCGTTTACGAAACGGCGAAACTGGCATTCCTCGGCGTCGACGGGTATGACGTCTACAACATCTCAAGCGAATTCACCTGGAAGGACAAGCGCTACATCGCCGGCCGCGTCGAACGCCGCGACAGCGAGATCTCCCATGTCCGTTTCTTCGAGAAGATCGACCTCGCCTGTTACCGTCTCACCTCCGGGGGCATCGAACTCTTCCAGGATCCCTGCGTCACCGTGATCGACGGCGCGCTGTTCGTCGGCGGGACCCAAATCCATCCCGGACACGACCGCCACATCGTCGCCTGGAACACCGCCTTCTATGCCGGACCCGGACTGACGACGCTCGTCAAGGTCGCGGCCGCCCCCGCGAAGATGAAGGACGTCCGCGTCGAGCGGATGGGCGATCTCCACGTCTTCACCCGCCCCCAGGGCGGAAGCGCCGGTGCCGGAACGATCGGATACTACCGCACGCACGATCTTACCGGGGTCAACCCGACCGCGATCGAACAAGCCCCCTTGCTTTTCACCCAGTTCCCCCCGGGATGCTGGGGCGGCGTGAACCAGATCCTCCCGCTCGACAACGGTCTTCTCGGCATCGTCGGCCACATCGCGACGATGTCCGAAGGCGACGTCCGTCACTATTACGGGATGAGTTTCGTCTTCGATCCCATAACCCGGCAAAGCACGGAAGTCGAGATCCTCTGCGAGCGCCGCGACTTTCAGGACGGCGCCGCCAAGCGTCCCGACCTCGTCGACGTCGTCTTCCTGGGCGGACTGGTCCGCCACGATAACGGCACCGCGACCCTGTTCACCGGTCTGTCGGACGCCGAAGCGCATTCAGCCATCATCGACGATCCTTTCCTCAAATACGAAAGGGAGTGAAATCCATGTCTCGACGCATCCTCAAAACGTTGTTTCTGGCGGCCCTCATCGGGTCCCTTTGGGCGTGTGCGGCGGGACTTACGGCCGTTTCTTCTCTCAACGCGTTCTCCTTCACGGCGGGAAACGACGTTTCCTTCACCGTTGATTTCCAAGGAGGCGAATTCGCCTGGCTCGAAGGCCACGACATCGCCACAGGCGACTACGTCATCGAAGCTGACGTCATCACCCTGAAGGCAAGTTACCTTTCCACCTTGGCGCCGGGAACCTATGCATTCACCGCCGCGTCGACGGCGGGGAACGCGACGCTTTCGGTGGTGGTCCTTGACGAACAGAATCAAAACCGGATCTATAATGGCGGTTTCGAGACCGGCGATCTGTCCGGCTGGACGGCACAGACGACCTTCAAGGGCGAGCGGGATCTGCTTGCCTTCGTCCCGGAAGCGGTGCTGGAAAACACCGCGATCCCCGGACTCTTGATTCCGTTTGGCGGCGCCGGCGACTACGTCTACGGCTTCACCGGCACCGGAACCGACGCCTGGACCGAAAAGACCGGCATCCTCACCTCGCGCGTCTTCACCCTCGGCGGCACCGGCTGGATCACCTTTCGGCTCGGCGGCGGAAGAAACCCCGACTTTTCCTACGTGTCCGTGATCGACGCGGAAACGGAAGAAGAAGTCGCCCGTTACGGGAATGCGAACTTCCTCGAGACTGATTACCTGACCGATCCCGACCATTACTTCGGAGCGAATCTCGCCAAATACAAGACCGACCTCTCGGCCTTGCTCGGGCGAAACCTCTACCTCTGCATCGTCGACCGCGGCGGACATGCGTGGGACTATCTCACCTTCGACGCTTTTGAAACCTATCACGCGACGGTTCCCGAATCGGGGACGCTTGCGATCGACATCAAACCGACCTTCGCCGCCATCTACGTCACGAACCAGATCGTGAATGGAAACTTCGCGGCCGGCCTCACCGGCTGGACCGCGTCCGGTTCCGCCTTCCGGGTCGCGGACGGGATCCTGAGAAGCGACGAGGGCGGCGATGCCGCGACCGGCATCCTCCGCTCCGGACTCTTCCGGGTCGACGGATCGGGCGTCATCAGCATCAAGATCGGCGCCGCGCAAGGCGCGCGCTTCGACAAAGACACCTACGTGTCGATCAAGGAGCGCGGGACCAATGAAGAACTGTTCCGGCTCGCCAATGTCCGCCATGACGGAAACACCCTGCAAATCTACTATGTCGATTTATCGGAGTATCTGGGGACCGAGTGCTACGTCGAGATCGTCGACAACGCGAGCGGTTCCTGGGATACGATCTTCATCGACGATGTCATCACCTATTACGCGACCACCCCGGAGTATGACTTCGGCCAGGCGGGATCGGATCTGAACTCATGAAAAGAGATGGGACTGTGAATAAGCTCGTTCAAATCATCTTGACCTTGATCGCGATGGGTCTGCTTCCGGCGAGCTGCGCGGAAGTCACGACCACCACGTTGCCGACGACCCAGACGACCGGAACGCTGGTTTCGACGTCGACGACCACGAGAATCACGACCACGACCGGCATCACGACGACCTCGACGGGGACGACCTCGGCGATCATCATCACCAACGATGAACCCGATTTGTCCTGGGTGCTCGGGCGAAACGTCTATACGACCGGCGAGGACGGCCTTTCGGCCACCGCCGATCTCAAGGGGGTCCCGCTCGTTTCGGTCCAGATCGACGACGCGATCCTCGGAAACGGAGACTATGACCTCACCGGGGGAATCCTGTATCTTTCAGCAGCCACGCTCGATGCGCTTTCCTTTGGAAACCATATGCTCATGTTGGAACCGGAAAACGGCCTTTCCGTCGGGATCTCCTTCATCCATAACGACATCCCGACGATTTCCCCCAAGGACGATTTCATCAAGTACCCCGGGGAATCCGTCACGAATGAAAACTTCTCCGGACTCGTCAACGACGTCGTCGGCGCCCGCACGATGACCTACACCCGCACCGCCGGCGACGCGGTCCTGACCGACCATCATGACGGCACGTTCGACCTTGTGCCCACCTCGAACGCCGCCGGCTTCGTCACGATCACGATGACGGTTTCCGATGAATACGGCGCGACGGCTTCGCGCGATATCACCCTCACCTACAAAAACGTCAACCCCGGCGTCATCGACGATGTGACGTTCGATCTCGACGCCCCCGCCGACGTGACTTTTCCGGTCGACGTGAACGGCGACGAACCCGTTGACTTTTCCGTCGATTTGGTCGGTATCATGGGTTATAGCATCGCCCCCGCCGATTACGCGTTCGACGATGCCGCCGATACCGTCACGATCCGCGCCGCGTTTCTGTCGACGTTCGCGTTCGGCCGCTATCAATTCGTCCTTGCGACCACCGCCGGAGCGCGTGCCTTCACGATCGTCGTGAGCGCCCATCCGACGGGATCCGTCGTCGGTTCCGGCGTCCTCGTGAAGGGCGACACGTCCGACCTTTTGATCGACCTCGACGCCAAGGGCGGAACGCTTGTCTCCGTCGCGGTGGACGGCGATGTCCTCGTATCTTCTTTTTATACATTCGACGGCACCCGTCTGGTGCTTTCCGGCGCCTATCTCGGCGCGCTTTCGGTGGGCGACAAGACCGCCGACGTCGTGTTGACCGCCGGATCGATCGCGATTCCGTTCGTCCTGAACGACGTCCCCGCGATCGCGGAAAAGACCGACTTCGTCAAACTGCCCGGAGAAACCGTCTCCCACGAGAACTTCGCGGGCCTTGTGACCGACGCCGTCGGGACCTGGAGCCTTTCCTATGTCCTCGCCTCCGGTTCCGGCGTCCTCACCGACCACGCGGACAACACCTTCAGCTTCGTGCCCAGCGGCGTTTACGCCGGCACGATCGTGATCACCGCGACCGCGACCGACGAATACGGCGCATCCGCCCAACGCGACATCACGCTCACCTACAAGACGGTCACGCCGTATATCTACGATGCGATCGGTGCGAAGGTCGTCGACAAGATCGACGCCTTTGTTGACATCGTGATGACCGTCGACACCTTCGGCGCCGAGTCGTCCTCGCTCTATTACGAAATGACCGACGTGATCGAAAACGGCTTCTCGATCGGCGCAACGAACTTCATCCTGCGCACCAGCGGCAACGATCGCCTCTTCTCCGTGAAGGCGTCGTATCTTTTGACCTTGTCCGTCGGGGTCCATACCTTCACCCTCCAGACCGTCGCCGGGTCCGCCGACTTCACGATCGAAGTGCGGGATTCGCGCGCCGTATCCGTCGATCCGACGGAAATCGACTATGTCAAGACCGTCACCGCGGCGAACCTCGTGTTCGCGATCACCCCGTACGCCCATGTGTTGGAAAACGCCGACTTCACGATCGGCGGCGCATCCTGGACCGCCCCGGCCGATTACGGCTATGCGGCGGGCGTCCTCGCGATCCAGGAAACTTTCCTTGAGACGCTGTCCGCCGGCGATTATGTCGTTTCCGTCGAAAGCGTCGCCCTCTTCACGATCCACGTCAAGAACCCGACCGGCCCGCAGGTCGTCGCCGGGTCGAAGACGACCATCCTCGAACATGCGACGATCGCGGCCGACCTCAGCATCTGGACGAGCCTTTACGGACGCGAAGACGAAACCGTCGTGTCCATCGGCGGCATCGACCTCGCGACGGAAGCCTACACCGTTTCGATCGAACGGATCATCCTCCGCCAGGCCTACTTGGAATCGCTCTCCTACGGCACCTATGTCTTCACGATCCAAAACACCCATGGCTCCGATACCTTCACCGTCCTTGTCAGCGATCGTCCGACCGCCAATGAAGGCAGCCAGAACGTCACGAAGTATACCTACGAGACGATCACCCAGGAGCCCTTCCGCGTGACCGCGGTTCCCGCCTGGGGACTCTCGCACTTCCTGTTCGCCGGCGGCGTTTCATATTATAATTACCTGATCGAGCCGATCGGCGAGCCGGAACCCGAAGCCGCCAACGTCGCCCTCGACCAGAAGAGCATCTACGGCGCGTTCGGCACGATCACGATCGACGATGCGACCGGATCGTTCTCGTTTGACCGCGCCCCCGGCTGGTGGGGCATCATCATCTTCGACTACCAGGCCTTCGACACGGCCGGCCTATCAAGCGTCTTCATTTTGATGGACATCGTCTATCTCGAAACCCCGGCGATCATCGCCGATGCGACCGACAAGACCTTCACGAGCGGCGGCGACAGTCTCCGCTGGCCGATCACCAATTCCTCCGGCAACGCGGAGTTCCCGATCTGGAAGATCCAAAGCGCGACGGAAGACCTGACGCTTGACGTCGACTACACGGTCGGACCGCGCGAGGGCTCCATCCTGTACTTCGACCTCACCGCCGCCTATCTGGAAACGCTTGCGCTCGGCGTCCATTCCTTCACCCTCTGGACGGAAGGCGGTAACGCGGAATTCCAACTGACGGTTCTCGGCGCTCCCGCCAGCACCGACACGACGGCAACGTTCGATCTTGCGAACCCGGCCGACGTGAGCTTCCTCTTGACCGGATATCCGCTTGTGAGCGCGACGATCACGCGAAGCGCCGTCCCGCTCGCCCCCGCCTACTATACCTTCGCGGACGGACTGCTCACCATCAAGGCCGGCTTCCTGTCGGTCCAGGGCTACGGCGACGTCGTGATCCGGGTCGCGAACGCGACCGGATCCGTCGATCTGACGATTTCGATCACGGATACGCGCACGCCGGTCATCGGCGCCGGACCCTACGACTACGCCGAGCATTCGCTCCTCGATACGGACGTCTCCCTGACCCTCTACGACGCGACGATCGTCGCGATCACGCACGGCCTCGACACGGTCCCGACGTCGGCCTATTCCTACGCCGCCGGCGTCCTATCGATCGACGGAGCGTACCTCGAAAGCCTGCTTGGAACCCTCACCGAATTCGTCTTCTCGATTGAAACCTCGGAAAACATCCTCCTTTTGACCATCGCCCTCACCCCCTTCACGGCGTTGCCCGAAGCGTTGTTGCTATCGGAGGGATACAAGATCGACATCCCTGAAGACGTGAGCTACGGCATCGATCTTCACGACAATGTCTTCACCGGCCTGACGGCCGGGGCGACGACGCTTCTGCTCGACACCGACTACACCTACGATGCCGGCACCGGCATCCTCACGCTCAAAGCCTCGTGGCTGATGAGCCGCCGTGCCTCCGAAGGCGAAATCGCCTTCGTGATCCGCACCGAAGATGAAAACGACATGAACGTCACCGTCCCCTACGATCATCTCACCAACCGCGTCGACAACGGCGGCTTCGAAACCGCGAACCTGTCCGGATGGACCGCCTTCTCGCTTTGGAAAGACGAAAGTTGGATGACCGCGTGGACCGACGAACGCGTCGTGTCGGGAACCTATTTCGATCAGAATTATGCATATAACCGCGACGGATCCTACAATCTCGGCATTTACGGCGGGACCATCACGAAAGACTCCGGACAGGAGCGGATGGNNGCGGATGGGGTATCTCCGCAGTTCCGACTTCGTCTTGGGCGGTTCGGGCTGGATCTCCTTCAAGCTCGGCGGCGGGAAAAACGACGCCTTCGCCTACGTGTCGGTCCGCCGCGCGACCGACGACGTCGAAGTCGCCCGGTTCGGGAATCGCCAGTTTTCGAACACGACCATCTCCGGCACCGACAACGCGGAAGCGTATCTGTTCCCGTACTACTATGATCTGTCGCTTGCGGCGACGATCGGCGAAACCTACTACCTCGTCATCGCCGATACGATGAGCAATGAATGGTGCGTCCTTGCGGCCGATTCGTTTGTGACCTATTACGCCTCGGCGCCTTCCACCACGGCCGACACCGCAGCCGAAAACGGCGTGCCCGTCGTCCTCGGCTCCAGTTCCGCGACCAATGAAATCAAAAACGGCGACTTCTCCTCCGGCCTCGATTCCTGGAGCAATCCGGACGGCGTCTTCCAGGTGATCGACGGCTATGCGATTTCCTCCGTCGGCGGCGATGGATCCACCGGTATCCTCCGCTCCTCCGCCTTCAGCCTCGTCGGGATGAAGTATCTGCGCTTCGACTGGGCCGGCGCGCTCAAATTCGACAAGCAGGTGTGCATCGTGATCCGCGAAGTCGGAACGAACATCGAAGTGCTCCGCTATGTCCGCCGCGACAACCTCTCGACGAAACAGGACGGCAATTTCGACAACCACATGCTCGACCTCTCGATGCTCGACGAAGCGAAACTGTATTATCTTGAAATCGTCGACAACGTCAACGCCTCCTGGGGCGTTGCGAAGATCGATGCGATCCGCTTCGTCACCGAATCCGAATGGAACGCCGTGACAAGCGGCGACCGCGCCGTCCGCATCACCGGGCTGCCCCTGAACTTCGACCTACCACTCTAAAAAAACTCTCGAAAGGCGGGTGACCCGCATGAACCGGATCCTCAAGACGCTCTTTATCCTCACCCTCCTGATTCTGCTCATCGGCTGTCAAAAGACCACGACGACCGTGACCACCGTCGATCCCGCGGCATACCAAATCGCCAACGGCGGCTTTGAAACCGGCGATTTGACCGGCTGGACCGTATTGTCCGGGACCGCCTTCAACCGCCTCGGCGTCACATCCGCCGCTTCCTTCGACGGTACCGTCCCCTATGGCAAGGACGGCGACTACCTCTACGGCGTCTACGCCGAACAACTCGTCGGGACGATGATCTCCGAACCGTTTGTGATCGGCGGCACCGGCTACCTCACCTTCCGCCTCGGCGGTTGTTACAACGAAGCGCTCACGTATCTTTCGATCGTGGACGCAGAGACCGGGATCGAGTATTTCCGGTTCGGAAACCCGCTCTTCAACCGAACCGACGATCAGACCGACCCGACCGGCTATTTTATGGAAAACCTCGTCCCCTACTATTATGACCTGTCGTCTAGGATGGGCGAAACGGTGATCCTCAAGGTCGTCGACGAGTCGACCCAAAACGACGGATACGTCACCTTGGACGACGTCGTCACCTACCATCCGACGATGCCCGAACTGTCCGCGATGCATCCGGCGGAAGACTGCAAACCCGTCTTCGCCGATGCGGCGGGGACGCCCAACGTCCTTTTCAACGCCGATTTCGCCACCGGGACGCTCTTTGGTTGGACGGTCGTCGGCGAAACCGACAGTTTCCGTACGGCCCACCTGAACGCCACTTTCCGGCTCTCCAACCGGACTAATGAAACCGCCGCCGGCGTGCTCCGCTCTTCCGCCTTCAAGGTCGGCGGGACCGGGTTGTTGTCGTTTCGGATGGGGGCGACGAAACATCCCCTTCTCACCTATCTTTCGATCCGGAAGGTCGGGACGAACGTCGAGGTGTTCCGCACCTACAGCGACCGCTGGGTGGAAGCCGACGAAGAGAACACCCATCTTTATTACGTCGACCTCGATGCGTACCAAGGCGAGTGCCTCTACGTCGAACTGGTGGACAATGCCAGAGGTGACTGGGGTCTCATCAGTTTCGAAGACCTCGACACCTTCTGGGAAAGCTACCCGGCGATGACCGATGAAGTCGCAAGAAATCTGCTTGTGCCGGTCGAAACCGCTCCCGCCTATGCGGCGATGCGGGCGTACGTCAATCCTTTGATCGCGACGATCGCGGACGCGGATGAGCGGCTCACCTTCCAAAAGACCTTCTATGCGACGATCGACGGCGTGAGTAACCGCGTCGGCACGTGGGCGTCGGTGATGGAATACGAGAGCGACGGAAGCACCTTCATCCGGACCGGCGACATCGAGGCGATGTGGCTGCGCGACTCGAGCGCCCAGGTGCTCGCCTACCTGCAGTTCATGGCGATCGATCCGGACGTTCAGGGGATGGTCAAGGGCCTGTTGAAGAAGCAGTTCGAACTGATCCGAAGAGACCCCTATGCCAACGCCTTCCATCAAAACGGCAGCGTCTTCGAACGCAAGTTCGAGGTCGACTCGCTCACCTATCCGTTTTGGCTCGCGCTCCAGTATTACGAGATCACGGGCGACGGCAGCATCTTCGACGCGTTCTTCCTGATCGCGCTCGACCGCGCCGTCACGACCTTGGAAAACGAACAGAACCATTCGGATGCAAATTATGCGATCACGAACAGTTACGACCAAAACGCCGGGCAGAACGCCTTCGCCCCCGACTGCGGGCTCGTCTGGAGCGGCTACCGTCCTTCCGACGACGTGACCTATTATCGTTACAACATCCCCCAGAACATGTTCGCGGCCGCCACCTTCGAAGCCGTCGCCGACCTGCTTGCGACGATCGGCCGCGGCGAAACCCTCGCGCTCCGGTGCGATACCCTGTCTTCGGGAATCCGCCAGGGCATCGAGACCTATGGCACCTATGACGATCCGACCTACGGGACCCTTTGGGTCTTCGAGACCGACGGCACGAACGCCGATGCCGCATCGAACACCCGCAAACTTCTGATGGACGCGGCGAACATCCCGTCGCTTCTATCCGCCCCGTGGCTCGGGTTCTGCGAAACCGACGATGAAACCTATCTCAACACCCGCGCCTTCATCCTTTCGACCGACAATCCGTATTATTACGAAGGCACCTACGCGAGCGGGATCGGCGATCCGCACGACGGAATCGGATCCGGGTCCAACCCGCATCCGGACGTCCCCGTGCCGTGGCACATGGCGATCGCGATGCAGGCCCTGACGACCGAGAACCAGAGTGAAATCGAAACCTGCATCGGCTGGATGACCGACACCACCGCCGGGACGTACGTGATGCACGAGGCGTTCAACGCCGACGATCCGTCCGCCTACAGCCGCGATTACTTCACCTGGCCGTGCGCCCTCTACGCCCACGCTTATCTGACCCTGATCCTGAATATCGATCTTACCGACTGAACCGGAAGGAGACCCGACATGCGCAAGAAACTGCTTCTGACATGCTTGACGCTTTTGTTGTTCTGCGTTTTGATCGGGTTCGCTTCCCGCGTCCTTCCGCAGGTTTCCGCCGCCGGCGGGAACCAGACGGAAGAAGTCGTATCGATCGACCTCACGAGTTATTTCGATCCCTCCAACATCATCCACTCGACGGTTTCAAACCGTACTTACGGCGAAGTCTTCTCGCTCGAGCCGAGTGTCGCGGCCGCTCCCGAAGGGGCCATCACCTACGCGTTCCTGTATTGGGAAGTCAACGGTACGATCGTTGACAAACCGCTCGACCACGAATTCGTCCTCACCGGGCAGAACGTCATGAAGGCCGTCTTCAGTCCTTCCGATCAGCACGTCGTCACGTTCGTCGACGCCAATGGCAAAATCCTCAAGATCGACTATGTGAACGACGGTGCCGCGGCGACCCCGCCCTTGACGCTGCCCGACCGTCCCGGCTTTGATACGGACGGCTGGAGCGTTTCCTATGAGAGCGTCTCCGCCGATGTCATCACCTTCCTTCAATACGCCAAAACCAATCCGGACGAATACACCGTCGACGTCATCTTTGGCACAGGTGCCGGTACCATCCTTTACAACGGCGTCGCGACGGTCGTTGCCGCCGCACCCGCCGAAGGGATGCAGTTCCATCACTGGGAATCGGAAGACCAAGTCATCGGGTATGGATCGACGTTTTCCTTCACCGTTTTTAAAGACATCACCTTGACGGCGATCTACGCCGCGACGGCACCGGCGGATTCGCCGCGCGTCATCCTCGAAACGGATCTCGGCCTCCGGCATACGGAATTCAAACGCACCTCTCTCGCCCGCTATTTTCTACCCGCGGGATACACCTTCGTCGAATGCGGGTTCTTGACCCATTCCGACCGCGTCGCGGGACTGTCGATCGACACCGTCGGCGTCATCAGAAGGCGCTCGCAGAAAACGAACGCCGCGACCGGAGAATTCCTGATGAGCTTTTCCGCCGGCGTCGCACAGACCGTCCGCGCCTACCTGATCGCGAAGGATTCCTCCGGGGATCTGGTCACCGTGTATGACGCATCCGCCTATGAGATCGAAAACGGCGGCTTTGAGACCGGCGACCTCTCCGGATGGACAACGTTCGGGATCTGGAAGGACGAAGCCGCGCTCACCGCGTTTCGCGAAGAACGGGTCGTTTCGACGCCATATTACGGTTCTTCCTCAACGAACGAGTATAACCGCGATGGCATCTATCATTATGGGCTCTATGTCTTTCCCTACGTGAATGCGAACAAGGATTTGAACCAGGAGCGGATGGGCATGATGCGGTCGACCGACTTCGTCCTGTCGGGCTCGGGCTTCATCGGCTTCAAGCTCGGCGGCGGGAAGAACGACTCTGAAGCGTATCTTTCGATCCACGATGCCGATACCGACCTCGAACTCGCGCGCTACGCCAACCGCCACTTCGGGAACACGACCCTCTCCGGCACATCCAACGCCGAAGGATACATGTTTCAATATTACGCGGATCTCTCGGCGTATCTCGGCAGAACCCTCTACGTCCTGCTCGTGGACGGCGCTTCGCACGAATGGAACGTCCTGGCTTGCGACTCGATCGACACCTACTTGCCGGTCGCACCCATCCCCACCGCCGATCAGACGGCCGTCAACATCCTCCCCGTCATCACCGGCGCGGGGACCGCGACAAACACGATTCCGAACAGTGACTTAACCGCCAACCTGACCGGTTGGGAGAACCCCGACGGGATCTTCCAGATCGCCAACGGCGGCGCAATCAGTTCCGTCGGCGGCGATTCCGCCGTCGGGGCGCTGCGTTCGCCGGCCTTCACGATCGGGACGAACCGGTATCTCCGCTATGATTTCGCCGGGGCGATCCAGTATGACAAGCAAGTCTTCGTGCTGGTGAAGGAAGTCGGGACCAATTTTGAAGTCCTGCGGCTGGTCCGCCGCGCCGACCAGGCCTCGCGCGCCGACGGCGGCGACTTCAAGACACACTGGTTCGATCTGGGAACCCTCGATCCCGCCAAGGAATACTATCTCGAGGTCGTCGACAATCGGAACGGCTCCTGGGGCGTCGCTTTGATCAAGAGCGTCTCGCTTGTTTCCTCGCCGCTATCTGATTACCAGATGGCCGAAAGCACCTACTACGGTCTCGCGGCGGTCGATTCCGACCATGGGCAGCAACGCACCCCCGTCTCTTCCCTCGAAAGCAATCCGGACAACGATACCTGGTATCTGAACGCGACTCCCGCGGAAACCGCCGGGACCACGATCAATGTGTCCTGGCAGTCCGAGAATGCCACAAGCGCCCTCACCTATACCATCGCGACCGACCCGTACTTCCAAAACGCCACCACCGTGGATTTGTCCGGGACTTCCTTTTCCACCGCGACGTCCAAAGTCGGCGGAATCGATTTCGGCTTCTCGGCCCGTTACCTCTATGAAACGACGCTCTCGGGGCTTTCGCCGAACACGGGTTACCTGGTCCGCACCGTTCAAGGCGGAAAGGCATCGCCGGTCCAAGCGTTTGTGACCGGCGACGTCGACGGTTCCTTCACGTTCCTCTACATGACCGACACCCAGGCCGATACCTTCGCCGAAACGCTCGTCACGCAGAACCTCTATGAAAAAGCCCTCTCGCTGTACGGACCGATGGCCTTCGGGATGATCACCGGCGATCTCGTCGAAGTCGGGATGGCGCCGCTCTACTGGGATCGTTTCTATGCGACCGGACTGGCGCAACTTACGCTTTTGACCATCCCCGGTAACCACGACTACCAGAACCAGGACCGCGCGACGACGAGTTCCTCCTACTATGCTTCGATCTTCAATAACCCCAAAAATGGCGATGTAAGCCGTCTCGATTCCTCCTATTACGTCGTCTACGGCAATGTCCTCTTCATCATGCTCGACATCGTCACACGCGATGACGTCGAGGACCAGGAGGCGTGGTTCTACGACGTCGTCGCAGCCCACGCCCAGGACTTCCTCGTCGTCGGGATGCACTACTCGATGTTCGGTCCGACCCATCCGGACGAGGCCGCGGCGATCGAAGCCGACTGGCTCGCCGTCTTCGATGCGGCGTCGGTCGACCTCGTCCTCTCCGGCCACGACCACGTCTACGCCCGCACGGAAGCGATGACGGCAGGAGTTGCGACCGGCGATCCGTTGTCCGGAACCGTCTACTTCATGGGCGGTTCAGGCGGTCACAAGGTGTACGACAACAGCGCGAGTCCCGCCGCCTTCCAACTGATTCCGACCGTTCCGACTTGCAGCGTCATCACCGTTTCGAGTACTGATATCACCGTCACGACGATCGACCAGGCGGGCACGGTCGTGGATACGTTTACGATCCCCGTCAAATCCGGCAGTTGAGCCGAAGCCCCGAAGGAGCTTATCCCATGCGAAAGAAAATCCATCTATTCCTATTGATTCTCTCGATCGGCGCGGCGTTGTCGGCGACGTTTTTGCATCTTGAGGCCGAACCGCTCACACCGCGCACCTACGGCGTCGACCTCGCCTACGGCAGAAGGGTCGTCTCCACCCCGAACACCGACGAACACTTCAACACCCGCGCCGTCGATGCCAACGCCTCGACCCGCTATGCGAGCCAGGCGGTCGATGACGCGTGGTTTTACGTCGATCTCGGAAGTCTCGAGAAGGTCGGGAAGGTCACCCTTGACTGGGAAGCCGCGTACGCGTCGTCCTATGAAATCCAGATGTCGCAGGACGCCATCACCTGGATCACCGTGGCCACTGTCGAAAACAGCGCCAGAACCGTCGACGAGATCACCTTCGACGCCTGGATACAGACCCGTTTCGTCCGCTTCCAGGGCGTGTCGCGGGCGACCGGCTACGGCTATTCGTTCTATTCCTTTGAAGTCTACGGTCCCGAAGATCTCGCCAACGGCGCAACTGCTCAAGTGTCCTCCTTCGAAGCCGAAACGGTCCATCTGGCATCGCATATGACCGACAACGTCGCTTCGACCCGCTGGGCATCGAGCGCCGCCGACAACCAATACGCTTTCTTCGATCTTGGAACATCGAAGACCTTCGACCTCGTGAAGATCCGCTGGGAAGTCAGTTTCGCCCGTATCTTCGCCGTCTACGCCTGCGACGGACCGGTTGCCATGCCCACCCGGACGGATGCCTGCTGGACCGAGATCACAGCCTCCGACGTCGGCCTCGGCGAAGTCGACTTCCTGCCGCTTCCAACGGACGTCACCGCCCGGTATCTGAAACTCGAACTCGTGCAACGCGAGACGAGCCAGGTCACGAAGGATACCGGACGCTTCCCCTATGATTCCAGTTTCTCGATCTATTCCTTTGAATTATTCGACTGGTCGGAGGTTCCGTCCGTCCCGCTCGGAAACGCGATGGAGTTTTCGCAAAACGCGCCCGCCTGGGCCGCGATGTCGGCGATCACCCTGAACCCCTCCGGGCTGATCCTCGCCCCGATCGGCAGAATCCGTGACGCCGACGGCGTCGTCACCGATTTGAATTCGATCGCCGACGGCGACATTCCCGGTTTCGAATCGTTCGGAACCTACAATCCGGCTGTCATTTATGATGAAGTCAATGAGATCTTCCACATGATCTACCGCGCCGAACTGCCGGACAACTTCAACCATTACTTCGGCGACAAGTATCCGCTCGGCCACATGTCCACCCTGGCCTACGCCTATTCGACCGACGGAATCAACTTCACGCGAGGGGAAAACAATCCGATCGCGTGGCCGACATCAGGCGATGAAGCCGGCGGCGGCCTTGAAGATCCGCGCATGTTCAAGATCGAAAACGACCCGAACCGCGGCGGCAGAACGACCTACTACATCACCTACACGATGTACGACAATTCGATCACCCGCGAAGGGATCATCTACACCTACGACTTCGTCACCTTCCACAAGGTCGGACGGCTCTCACCGGGTTATGGCGGCGCGATCAAAAGCGGCACCTATGTGACCGATCCGGAAGGCAACGCGGTGAAGATCACCGATCCGCGTCCCGGCCACACCGGAAAGGTCTACATCATCTACATGAAGGACGGCGGCTACACGAAGATCGGTTTCACGAGCGACGTCCTTTCGATCGCGCCCGAGGACATCGTCGATGTCGCGGTCGCCGGTTTCGGTGGGAACGACATCGAGGACT
>DMTN01000052.1 GCA_003477305.1 Acholeplasmatales bacterium
TACGTTTCCATCGTACCATTTACATTAATTTTATATAGTCGATATTTCTTCAAGTATGACCTTCCACATCGCTTGGTTGATTTCCATTGAAGATGAATAGCGGTGAATATTTGCCAAAAACATGTTTGCGTCTATAAATAAGTGTCGTCTTACAAAACATATTTTGGCCCAAAATGTGTTACACGCCTACATTTAACAGCACATTTTCAAGCAATCGGGGTGTTTCAACGCATATGGAGACGGTCTCGTTGCTTTCGCTAAAGTCATTATATAGTCAAAACCACTGATAACAAACCGCATAATCCAATCAAGTTAAAAATATAAAAAACGGTATTGCTAATAGTGTCTTATCGCAATAACATCGATTGAATGTGTATTTGGAAGAACGCCTCATTAATGAGAAATCAACTGTTTTTTAGGAAGAGAAAACCATGAGGAAAAACGAAATTCACAGTATTCGTACGAGATCCCTAGTATATTTGTCTATCGCATTCACTGCGGTCGTGATCATTGTTTTTTTCTCTGTGAAATTATTGGCAGATCACGGGCTGACCGAATTGGAACATCAAAATGCTTCACTTCAAGTAGAAAGAGTAGACAGCACTTTTACTTTTCTATTGAATTCGATGCAAAAAACGGCTCAAGATTGAGGAGTCTGGGACGATACCTATGACTACATTAACGGGACGAATCCCGCTTATCCCGAAAACAATCTGTTTCTGGATGCTTTTGAAAACCTCGACATCAATCTTGTCATCTTTTATGACTCCGAAGGGAACATAGTTCACTCTTCGGAATACCATTTTGATGAAGGAATCGAACGACCCGCTGACGCCGCTTTGCTTGCCGAGATCGCCAGTATCGGGATCGCTGATAATGACATAGCGGATTTTCATATTTCCGGAATGATTTCGACTTCGGAAGGCGTATACGCGATTGTTTCTTCACCGATTTTGAGAAGCGATCATACCGGGGAAGCAATGGGCAATCTGGTATTCGGACAGTTGTTGGGAGACGCTGAAATTGATTATCTCACTGAGGTTTCGGGAGTCGAGTTTTATTTTGCCGAAAACACATCGATGATTTCCGAATCACAGTTGATCATCGAAGATACCAGTGACGGGCAACTGCTCGTTACCAGCGTTTTAACGGATTTGTCCAACAAACAGGATGTTGTCATCAAGTTGCTGATACCGGCGGATGACGCAGCGGTGATTGATGCGACTTTAAATAATATGGTATGGACATTAGCCATGACCACCTTGGTATTACTCGGGCTAATCATGTTTATACTTAATAAGTATATCATTACGCGTTTAGTGAGACTCAGCGGCAATATTCAAAATTTGTCAAACAACAAGAACTTCAACGGCCGACTTCCGTCCGATCAAAACCGTGATGAAATATCTTATATCTCAAATGAAATTAACATTTTGCTGACGGAGTTGCATGCTTCCGAACAAGAAATCAACAAGCTTGCATATATGGATTATTTAACGCAACAACCCAATCGGTTACAATTATTCAACTTGATGGACCAAGCGCTTCGAGAAGCAAAGTCAAAGGGAACAATGATTGCCGTGTTATTTATTGACCTTGACTTTTTCAAAAATGTCAATGATCAATTTGGACATGCGATTGGCGATGAGTTTCTCATCGAAGTCACCAGGAGGATGCTTTCAGCCACAAGCATTTCCGAAATTCTCGCCAGAACCGGCGGGGATGAATTCGTCATTTTATCAACGGATACGACAGAACTTAAGGTTTTGGCTTTATGTAAAGACATCATCAACGCAATGAAAGAAGAAGTTCATGTCAGAGAACATGGAATCAAGATTACCGTCAGTATCGGCGTTTCGCTTTACCCGAAAAACAGCATGGATCGGGATCAATTAATTACGAATGCGGACAAGGCAATGTATAAAGCCAAGGCACTAGGGAAGAACACCTATTGGTTCTGGGAACAGGAAAACGAATAGCGTCGCAAAAGCCCCCGGCCCCCAAGGAAAAGGTGAAGGAAAAACGGTAACGAGTCAAAATTCATAAAAAACGAGGCCATCAACCGTCCGAATCGACATGTTGATGGCCTTTTTTCGATGCAAAAATTGATCGGGTTCTTTCGTATTATTTCGAACTCGCAAGCGTCGCTTGAACCAACCCGGCATGATTCAGTTTGGATAATGCCTTGACCTTGTTCAAACTCAATCCGGCCGCTTTCGTAAAACGTTCGCCATATCCGCGATCCGCCAGATAGCAGTGGGCGGCGTGACGGTACTTGATGTTTTCCGTGACGGATGCCATATCAGCGACGGTGTTTTCGATCAGTACCTGTTTTTGGGCTTCGGCCATCAAGCGCCACAAAGCGCCGCCGGCCCGGAAACAGTCGTCGGTCGGATCGTCTTTCGGATCGTAGCGGTACATCGCGCCGTCGAGATCCAAGGGGGGTTCCATCACGTCCGGCTGGGCGGTCCAGACGCCATCGCTGTTCGGCGCATAGGCCGGTGCGGCGCCGTAGTTGCCGTCGACGCGCATCGCGCCGTCGCGATGGTAGTCGCTGACCTCGACCTTGGCGCGATTGACGGGGATCAGGTTGTAGTTGACGCCGAGACGATACCGCTGCGCATCGCCGTAGGAAAACAACCGGCCCTGCAGGAAGCGGTCCGGACTGAAACCGATCCCGGGAACGACGTGCGCCGGGGTAAACGCGGCCTGTTCCACCTCGGCGAAGTAATTTTCCGGATTACGGTTCAGTTCCAGGACGCCGACCTCGATCAGCGGATACTCGGAGTGACGCCAGATCTTCGTGATGTCAAACGGATTCTCGTGATGCTTTTTTGCCTGTTCCTCGGTCATGATCTGCACCGACATGGTCCACTTGGGGAAGTCTTTTCGTTCGATGGCATCGTAAAGATCCCGGCCCATGTATTCGCGGTCCATCCCGTTGATCTTGGCCGCTTCCTCATTGGTGAAATTCTTGATTCCCTGTTGGGTCCGGAAATGGAATTTGCACCAACAACGCTCATTCTTGACATTGTAGAACGAGAACGTGTGTTCGCCGAACAGGTGCATGGTGCGGAAGGAGGCGGGAATGCCTCGGTCGCTCATGACAATCGTGACTTGATGAAAGCACTCGGGCAAGATGGTCCAGAAATCCCAATTGTTTTGAGCGGAACGGCGGCCGGTATGGGGGTCGCGCTTGACGGCGCGGTTCAAATCCGCAAAGTGGTGGACATCGCGGATGAAGAAGGTCGGCGTGTTGTTCCCGACCAGATCCCAGTTGCCTTCCTCGGTATAAAACTTGATGGCGACGCCGCGGATGTCGCGCTCACAATCGGCCGCCCCACGTTCGCCGGCAACGGTCGAAAAACGCACAAACAACTCGGTGACGGCTCCGGGTTGAAGGACTTTCGCCTTGGTGAAACGGGAGATGTCATGAGTGATGGTGAGGGTTCCATACGCGCCCCAGCCTTTGGCGTGCATCCGGCGTTCGGGGATGACCTCACGGTTGAAGTGAGCCATTTTTTCCATCAGCCAGACATCTTGCATGACGACGGGGCCACGGGGGCCGGCGGTGATGGCGTTGTCATTGTCGGCGACCGGAGCGCCGACTTCGTTTGTAAGCTTTTTAAATTCGTTCATGATGGTTCTCCTCTCATTTTATATATCTATAAAAATTACGGAAACAGTCCCATTTCTACAAAGCCAGACAAATCACCAACATCCAAAGGTAGCACATCGTCTTCGGCAGCATCAACATGCCGATTTTCGGGTTCTTGTTCGCCCACAGGACGACAGGAAGATAGAACGCGAAACTCAGGAAGATGGGAATCCACATCCGACCCGCTGCGGGGTTGAGTGCGCGGAACCGGAAGAAAAGTCCGCCGACGACGAGGCCCAGCAGGAAGAACGGGATGTTGCGTCCGATCGTCCAGTCGACCGGGGGGAACCGATCCTTCCACCGATTTTGAGGGAGCATGCAGAGGAAGATCCGGATCGCCGCGAGACCGTAGACAAGAGTCGACCAGAAAATGATGGCGGCAGGAGCGAAAAGCGAAACCCCGACATGCCAAAGAAGTACGTAGAACAAGGTCATCGTGATCGAAGTGATCTGTTTACCGCGTCCCAGGATCGGGCGCAGTTGCTCTTCCCTGCCGGTCAGGATCAGTTTGATGCGCGGAATCAGGTGAAAAGCGTCTCCCCCCGCCAACACCAACGCCATGATCCCGGCAAGCGCCCGAACGCCATGGTTCGAAGCACGCAAAAGCAGAATGATGCCGATCGTCAAAGCGGAAACCAGATAGAGACCGTCAAATACGGCTTCGACGGTGCCGAATACGCGCTTCATGCCATTTTGCCCCTTTCTACTTTCATTGGTTCTGATGGGCGATCGCAACGATATGATATGAAAACAATACATTGATCACTCGGTACATATAAGATAAATCAATAATCACATAAATACACTAGGATTTCAATAACCCATTGAAGAATCAGTTCGTCTTTTTGATTTATTGGGCAGCATATGGTATCATTTCAATGAAACTTGCGTTTTGTCTTTACCAAGGGATGATGCTTGTCCGTGATCGAACCCGTTGTGACAAAAAAGCACGCCGCGGGCACCACGCCGTGGCGATATCCGCATCACTTTCCCGGAAAGGATCACATGATGGAAAAACCGACGACTCTTTCTGCGTTTGCCGAAACATTGTCCGAACAAGGCAAAGCGTATTTTGCCGAACTCCAGGCGCTGCTTCACGAAGCGGACCCGGATGTTTGCGGAACGCTGTTCGTGCATCAGCCGTATTACTATTCGCCCCGCTACGAAACCGTGAAATTTCACCAGCGGCCATCGGTCATGCTGACGTTCTTCAAGGATCATGTGAACGTCTTCGCGCCGGGCAACATCAAATACGAACCATTATTGTCGGACTATCGGTTCACCGCGAAACACACCATGCAGATCGATTTTGATCAACCTCTTCACAAGGAACTTCTGGTTTCTCTTTTCAAAGACTCCCTGCATCCCAAGGCGGCTTAACCCCATTCCCCGTTCATCTCTCCAAGCATGTCCTTTGATGCCGGCGGCGTTCGCTTTGTGAGAACGGCTGGACCGACCAGTAAAAAAACCGCAGACGGTCTCTCTTGCGAAAAGAGCCGCCTGCGGTTTTTGCGTGAACGTCACGAACGGACCTTGATGCCTTTCGCGTCCCTCGCTTCGATGATTACAAAACGTGATACATGAACCAGTCCTTCGCTACTTCATAGCCCAGTTTCTTCGCGATGTGGGCGGAGATGTCGTTCGCCGCGTCCCAGACCGGCACGTATCCCCGTTTCAAGGATTCTTCGATGAAATGCGTGCAAAGCGTCGTCCCGATCCCGTGCAGACGGTGCTTTGCATCGGAGTCGTATTCGACCCTGACATAGAGTTCGACCTCCGTCCCGACGATCGGGTAATTCGTCAGACAGAAACCCAGACACGCGCCCCCTCCGTCGACCAACGCGAATCCGAACCCACATGTCATAAAGTCGCTCACGGTGAAGAACCGGGAGACGACGTCGTCCTCGATCATCCCATCCGCCAGATGTTTCGGTTCGATCGGCACGATGGAGAGTCCGGCGGGAAGACTGTTCCGTTGTGACAGCACGCGATCGATTGCCAGGGCGTCGGAACGGAAGAGAACGCGCGGATGAGTCACGACGCTCTCTTTGAAATGATCTTCGATCGGTTGTCTCCACGCATTCGAGGATGCGACGATCCAGGAATTGGCATGAAACAGCGCGAACACGTCGGAAGCATCGGTTTCCTCCGGTTCGCCCAGGAGAAAATAAGCCGGGTATGATTGGAGCACGACGCAATGCGGGTGATCGACCGCATCGACGAAGATCCGCGGCGCCAGGTCCCGGATCGCGTACTTCAGGAAATTTTGGAACACGTCATAGGAATCGAACATCCGATAATAGGATGAAAAACGTTCTTTGATCTCGATCATTGTTTGACCTCTTTGTGATACTTGTGGATGTAGTCGAGGAACTGATAATCGTTTTCCGCACCCACCTTGGAAATGATGATCTCGAAAATCGTGTAGAGATACCCTTTCGAGAGATGGGAATACTCCACGAGAATGCGAAAATCCTCAAGGAACTCGTCGAGCGAGCGCACGTCGCGCTTGACGTCGGTTTTCCGAAGCAGTTCCGGGGTGCTCGTGACGACATAGGTCTTCTTGCGGATCGCGGCGACGTCGAGGAACTTCCCACGGATGTAGTCGATGAGTTTCGGATCGGCTTCGGCCAATTTGCGATGGATTTCGCGGATGTCGAGATTCTCCGTATAAAACTCCTCATACCCCTGGAAGAAGATGACGAGTTTTTCCTTGACCTTGCTGGGCAACTGGTCGATCGTGAAATTCTTGTAATTGTAGAGTGTCCGCTTGTCGATGAAGAGAAAGTCGGCCAGGTCGTCGGTTTGGATGGATAACCGATCCTGCAGAAAGTTGAGAAACTTGATGTCTTCCGTCATGGTGATCACCTCATCGACCATTCTAACACACAAAATATGATTACGCAATCATAAAATATGACATTTTTCCTCTTGAAACGTCCCATCTTGCGAATCCCATCATGGCATCTTCGCAGTCGAAAGAAAAGCGATCGATTGCGGGCGCCGAGTTGTCCGAATCACGATATTCTGATTCCCGTATGGCAAAAATGCCGGTATCCCTTTATAATACTTGTAGACGTGTTCCGTTCTTGTTTCGAGAAGGCAAGACGGTCCGTCAGGGCGGAATGTCGATTCAAACGATCCAACCGACGGCGGGAGAGGCACAGACGATGAAGGATGACACAAATCACGAATGGACGGTCGCAATCGAAGCGATCGCATCTGCCATCCGCCGCTCCGAAACAGCGCTCGCGAAGTTCTTGCCGGGGACGTCGCAGCACACCCTGCTGACCCGGCGCATCCAGGCGCTCGGCACCGCCGGCAGTATGATTTCGATCGAAGCGGGTGACTCCCGTCCGGTCCGTCGATCGGACGATGATCTGCGGAATGCGGCCGCACCCTTGACTTCGCTTCTCCACAAGTCCGAGCAGGCGCGGACGAAACTCGCGGCAGGCACCTGGCAGGCTGCCATGCTCGACCGACAGATCGCGGCCATCCGGACCGTGCTTCCCTTATTGACGAAGGCATTGGATCAAAGGAACGGCGGATCGGGATGAACCCGACCGCGGAAAGGTGACTTCATGGAAACATTCGATGTTTTTCTGAATCAAATCGAACATCCGCAGCACCGTGCCAAACTGACGGAAGTGCTCGCCCGGATCGGCGAGCGGTTTCCGATGCTACAGCGTCGGATCGCCTGGAATCAACCCATGTTCACCGACCACGGCACGTTCATCATCGCCTTCAGCGTGTCCAAGAACCATTTCGCCGTCGCGCCGGAAAAAGCGGGGATGATCCACTTTCACGATGCGATCGCCAAGACGGGGTACGAACAGAGCATGATGCTCTTCCGGATCCGGTGGGATGATCCCGTCGATGAAGCGCTGCTCGATGAGATCATCCGATATAACATGCTCGAGAAGGCGGAATGCAAGACGTTCTGGAGATAGCCCCGCAAGAAAAAATCGACTTCAAGGAGAAACGAAACGATGGAAACCGATGATTCCAAAAACATGACGTTGACCGACTTTCCGCTTCATTCCTACGACAAGGTCCGTTATGCGGACACCGATCGCCAAGGCCATGTGAACAACGCGGTCTTCAGCCAATGTTTCGAGACCGGCCGGGTCGAACTGCTTTACGATCCCGCCCGCCCGCTATACGATGTCGGCTGTACGTTCGTCATCGCCTCTTCGAAGGTTGACTATCGGAAGGAGATCGTCTGGCCGGGAACCGTCGTGATCGGCACCGCGGTCACCCGCATCGGTACGAGTTCGATCACGTTCTCGCAAGGTCTCTTTCAGAACGATGCGATGGTGGCGAGCGGCGAGACGGTCATCGTCCATGTCGATCCGCAAACGTCCCGTTCCCGCCCATTGTCAGCCGAAACCAAATTAACGCTCGCGAACCACTTGCGTCCGTAGCGATTGCGATATCGCTTGAAGGAGAATCCAACATGGAAAAAACGACCATGAATCCGAAACGTTTCATCGCGCAAGCCATCCCGATCGTCGGGCTGACGGTCGGAATCTGCCTCTTCCTCTTCCTGCTATCGCTCATCGGAAACGGAAGCGACTACTTCGTCTTCTGGGGCGATGCGGCGAACGAGATATTCGCCGACGCAGGGAACGCCGCCGTGCGCTCGACAGCCCACTTCAACTGGACCTTTATCGCCCTGTTCGCGGTGATCATCTATATCTACGGCACGGAACTGAAAAACAAGAACTACAAGGGCATCGTCGCCGCGCTCTCCCTCTACGGCGTACACTGGCTTTATGAAATCGCCAACGCCGTGATCGGCTCGGCGGCCGGCTATGCGCTTTGGACCGTCTCGCCGGAAAGCACGTCGTTCATCCTGCTCGTCGGCGTCTCCTGGGAACTCTCGCTGATGTTCTCGATCGCCGGTCTCGCGATGTCGAAACTGCTGCCTGACGATCCGCGGAAGAAGATCCTCGGGATGAACAACCGCGTCCTCTTCGCGATCGGCAACGCCGCCTTCTTCGCCGTCTTCGAAATCTTCCTTGCCGGCACGCCGGCGTTCCTCTGGACCTATCCCTGGTGGGGTGCGATCCCCGTCTTCGTGACGACCTACATTCCGTTCTTCCTCGCCGCTTTCCTCGTCCCCGACCTCGCGCCGAACAAGCAGAAACGGTTCCTCGCGGTCGTCTGGGGACTCGCCGCCATCTTGCTTCTGGTCCTGATCCCGTTCGGCGTGATCTGATCAAGTCAAATCCGGAGGATCGACATGCCACGCGATTTCAAGAAGGATGAAAAGAGCCTCTATCAGCCGAAGGATGAACCTTCCGTCGTCACGGTCGGTCCCCAGCGCTTTTTCTGCATCAAAGGCCGCGGGAATCCCAACGGTCCCGACTTCGCGGAACGTCTCGGCGTTTTGTATGCCCTCGCCTATGCGGTGCGGATGATGCCGAAAAGCGGTTTCACGCCGGAGGGCTATGAAGAATACGTCGTCTATCCGCTCGAAGGCCTGTGGGATTTGTCGGACGAGGCGAAAAAGGACGGGATCTTCCGCAAGGACGAACTCGTCTACACCCTGATGATCCGCCAACCGGACTTCGTCAACGAGAACGTCGCCGCCCGCGCGTTCGCCGCGGTCGCCAAGAAGAAACCCGGGGAATTGCTCAAGGAAGCGTATTTCGACACGATCGAGGACGGCCTTTCGGTCCAGATTATGCATCACGGACCCTACGACGACGAACCGGCGTCCTTCGCCCGGATGAACGCCTTTCTCGATGCCGCGGGGTATGAAAAACGCACCCTCGTCCACCGCGAAATCTATCTATCCGACGCGCGCAAGACACCACCCGCGAAGATGCGGACGATTTTGCGCTACCGGATCCGCAAAGCCGTATGAAACGCATCGGGAGGAACAAACCATGAAAACCGCATTGCTCGTCATCGACATGCAAAAAGCCATCTTCGACTACCATCCGTTCGACGAACGCGCCGTCGTCCAAAATGTGAACAAACTCATCGCCGCCGCCCGGCTTGCCGGCGTCGAAGTGATCTTCGTCCAACACGGCGAAGGTCCCGGAAGCGACATGGAACGAGGCACCCGCGGCTGGGAGCTGATTCCCGAAATCGTACCGAATCCAGGGGAACGGATCTTCCAAAAAGAGGTTTCCTCCGCCTTCGAAGGGACCGGTCTTCGGACATATCTCGACGAGCGGGGCGTCGACGCCCCGATCATCACGGGCTGTCAGACCGAATGGTGCGTGAATGCCACCACGAAGGCCGCCGCGGCGCTCGGATATCATGTCAGCGTCGTCGCCGACGGTCATTCCACGATCGACACGAACCAGGCGAAAGCAAGCGATGTCATCGATCGGCATAACCGGGAAGCGTGGCCGAAAATCGCGACCGTCGTCTCCACCGCGCAAGTCGTCGCGACCCTCTTGAGTCCGATCGTCGCCCGCACGAGCATCGAGAAAATCCTGATGGAGCGTTTCGCGATCGACGAATCCTACTACGCCGAGACCATCGTCAAGTACATCGGCGAAGACGGCAGGCTCACGATGTTGCCGGCGAAGAACAAAAACCGGACGGTCTTCCATCTTTACCTCGCTTCGCGCTTCGAACTCGGGAAAACATACACGGAACCCGAAGTGAACGAGATCCTGAAGCGGATCGACGCAGACTACGCGACGCACCGCCGCGCCCTCATCGACAATGGGTTGATGTCGCGGTCGCGCGACGGCCGTTCCTACGGCCGCAATCCATGATTCAAACCAGGAGGAACCCATGAGACTTGCCATCTATAGCGCCGGCTCGATCGGCACCGCCCTTGGCGCCTTTCTGACCCGAAACGGCGTCGCAATCGATCTGTTCAACCACAACCGCCCGCACGTCGAAGCGCTCCGCAAAAGCGGCGCCCGGATCGTCGGCACCGTCGATTTCTCGGTTCCGGTCCGCGCTTTCTTCCCCGAGGAGATGACGGGAATCTACGATGTCGTCTTCCTGATGACGAAACAACTCGACAACCGCCGCGTGCTCGAAGGCATCCTGCCGCATCTCGGACCGCAAAGCATCGTCTGCACGATGCAGAACGGCTTGCCCGAACCATCCGTCGCCGAGGTCGTCGGTCCCGACCGAACCTATGGCTGCACGGTCGGCTGGGGCGCCACGCTCAAGGAACCGGGCATCGTCGAACTGACGAGCGAACCGACCCGCGAAGCACTCGCTTTCAACCTCGGCACGATGACTGGACGTCACGACGCGATGCTCGACGAAATCGCCGGCATTCTCAGTCTCATGGGGAACGTCACCATCGAGCGAAACCTGATGGGCGCGCGCTGGTCGAAACTGCTCGTCAACGCCGCCTTCAGCGGCCTCGGGACCTGTTTCGGTTGCACTTTCGGCGGCGTTTCCGACCATCGGATCGCGCTTCGGGCAGCGCAACGCATCATCAAGGAAGGGATCGACGTCGCCCGCCTGTCGGGTGTCACGATCGAGCCGATCCAGGGCAAGGACATCGTCAAGTTGTTCGACTATCGCGGATGGTTCAAGCGTCAGCTCGGATTGATCCTGATCCCGATCGCGATCAAGAAGCACCGGGCGATCCGGCCGAGCATGTTGCAGGACCTCGAACGCGGAAAGAAGTGCGAGATCGACGCGATCAACGGCGCCATCGCCGCCCAGGGCGATATCATCGGACGCGACACTCCCTTCGATGATCTGGTCGTGGCGATCGTGAAGGAAATCGAAGCCGGGAACGCGCAACCGGGATGGCATCATCTCGAGCGGTTCGCAAAACTGCTTGATCTGACGAATTAAATATATCCTAAAACATCATTGAACGACTGAATTTCGCATCATCCACTGTCATTTTCGATGATCGAGGCGTAGAATGGAATCGGAAGCATCCATCGAGGAGGGATCAATTGAAACGTCTGGTCTGTGAACTGGAAACATTGGAAAAAGCCCGCAAGCTGCGCATCGAGATTGAAGGAAAACCGCTCTTGATCACTTATTTCGAAGGCGCCGCCTATGCGATGTCCGACATCTGTCCGCATATGGGCGGAAAACTGTCGGACGGCGTGTTTGAGGACGGCAAGATCGTCTGTCCCGTCCATCACGCCTCCTTCGACGTCAAGACCGGAGAAGTCAACGAACGCGCGAAGATCCTGTTCATGAAACTGCCGACGGCTAAGGCGAAGGTATTGCCCGCCACGATCGAAGGCCAAAAGGTCTACGTCGACCTCTGAAACGAACAAGGACGATCACCCTATCATGGGCGATCGTCCTTTATTTTTGAATTGATTGGATCAACGCAGGCGGTTTCCGCACTTGGGACAGAAGCGGTCGTCCGCTTCGACGGCGGCGCCGCAATTCGTGCAGAAGGCGACATCCGCGGAAGAATCCTCGTTCGCACGGCGTGCGGTTTCGACCTGGTCGTACTTGGCGAACGGATCGCCGTCTTCTTTCGTATCGACGATGTCGACGATCGAGTGCGGTTGTGCGGAGGTGGCGTTGTGCTTGTGGAAGCGCGCCTGTTTGACGGCGAGCGCGATGAAGAGGACGCCGAAGAGCGGGAAAACGAAGCCGATGATCGCAAACGCGCCGCCGACGGAAGCGAATGCGCCGATGCCGATCGCCGCCGCGATGATCGTCCAAAGGACGCCAAAGGCGATGGCGAAGACAGAACCCTGATAACTCATTTGGGACATGCCCTTGCCGGGCTTGATCTGTTTCATGATGGTACCTCCCGAAGCGGATCCGTCCTCGTTCGCCGGACTCTCAACGCATCCATTATATCGCATTGAGGCGGGAAGCGATAGTGATTTTTTTACCGCCGCCCGCGACAAAACCGTTCCGAATATGGTATGATGGGGCGAACGAACCAAACGAGGTGATTCCCATGAAACAGGTCGTCATCGTCACCGGCCATCTGGCCGCCCTCAAGTCGACGGTCGCGAAGCGGCTTGCGGTCGATTTATCGGCAGTTTGCCTGAACAAGGATGATTTAAAGGAAACGCTCGGGGACACGATCGGCTTTACGAACCGCGAGGAGAACCTGAAACTCTCCTTCGCAACATACATGCTCCTGCGTCAATTGATGAAAAACGTCCTGGCGGCGGACGATCTCGTCATCCTTGAAAGCAATTTCCGGAAGAACGAATACGTGGCGTTGACATCAGACGCCAAAGAACAGGGAATCCGCTTCGTCACGCTCTTCATGACCGGCGACCCGGATGTTCTCTATGAGCGGTATCTCGACCGGCAGCCGCATCGCCATCCAGTTCACACGTCGACCGGGACGATTCCGCCGGAGATGTTTCGCGCGATTGCGGCGCCGTTTGATCCAGCGCTGTACGGCGCGGATGCGATCGTCGTCGACACGACCCGCTTTTCCGACGACGATTATCAGGATTTGCTTGACAAGGTGCGTTCCCGGCTTGCGGCAGATTCCACCCCTGCAATGAGATTCCCCAAGGAGGACCACCGATGATCTATGTCTTTTCCGGAACAGGCAATTCGCTTCACGCGGCACGGGTGATCGCCGCCCGCACAAACGACGTCGTCACATCGATCGCCGCCGAACGCGACCGGACGGGGAAGTTTCCGTCATTTCGTCCGAATGCCGATGAAGCGCTCGGTTTCGTCTTTCCGATCCACGCCTGGGGGATGCCCCGGTTCGTCGCCGATTTCATCCGTGACCTGACGATCGAAGGCGACATTTCCTACATTTATGCCGTCTCCACCTGTGGTGCGGAAGAGGGCGACACGCCCGCCGCGGTCGAAAAACTGCTCCGCCAAAAGGGACGGTCGCTTGACGGTGCGTTTTCCGTCGCGATGCCTGACAATTACGTCATCGGGATGGACACGAAAGAACCCGAACGGCGCGACCGCATGTTATCCGAAGCCGAACCGCGGATCGCACGGATCGCAGAAAGCATCGCCAAGCGTGAAAAGGGCGTCCGCATGCCGCTGCGTGGAAAAGGCGCTCCGTTCAAATCGGGTTTCATCCACCCGCTCTTCAGCCGGTTCATGATCCGGACCGCGCCCTTCCGGGTGACCGACGCCTGCATCCAATGCGGTCTCTGTGCCGAAATCTGTCCGGTCCACACGATCAAACTCGATCCGCTCCCGGTCTGGGGAAAAGCGTGCACGCAATGCCTCGCCTGCATCAACCGCTGTCCGGTCGAGGCGATTGAATACGGAAAGGGAACACCCGGGCGCCGTCGCTACGTCCATCCCGATCTTCGGTGAATCAGCCACACCCCGATGGTTATCATCACTTCCGTCGGAGCAACCGATGGTCCGCTATCCGCGTTTTCGAGAAAGGAGCGATGAACCATGAAAGACAACCTTCCGCGACTGTCCGCATCACCGGAACCATGGACTCGCTATCGGACTTTGATCGACCTGTGCGGACGATCCGAGAAAGACCCCGATGTCGTCTCTGCCCGGATCGCCATGCTTGCCGATCCGCTCGTGCATTCCCTGATGGCCGACCTGCGCGGTTGGCCGGGGAAGGCCCTAAGCAGCCATAAGAGTTCTTCCCAGGTTTACCACAAACTGGCGTTTTTGTCCGACATCGGGATCCATAGCGACGATCCCGGAATGCCGGAGATCCTCGCCGCGATCCTCGCCCTGCGCGATGATGATGGCGTCCTCTGCATCGGCCAAAGGCAAGTCGAGACCGCGGGAAATACCGTGGCATCGAAGAACATCTGGGCGCTTTGCGACGCGCCGATCACGATGGCCGCCGTCGCCAAGATGGGGCTGTCCGAACAACCCGATTTCGTCCGGGCGGCGACGTTTTTGGTCAACCTCGGGCGCGACAACGGCTGGCCCTGCCGGCTCTCGGCGGACGCGGCGCCGTGGCGCGGTCCCGGCCGGAAACAGGATCCCTGTCCGTTTGCGACGTTGGCGATGCTGAAACTGTGCGCGGCGGTCCCCGCTCTGTCGCAAAGCGTCGAAGCCGACGCCGGCGCCCACGCCCTGCTCGATCTTTGGCAGAACAGCCGCGAGCTCCACCCCTATATGTTCTATATGGGCACCGACTTCCGCAAACTGAAAGTGCCGTTCGTCTGGTATGACATCCTGAACGTCACGGACACGTTGTCGCGCGATCCATCCGTGCGGAAAGACCCTCGCCTTCAGGGGATGATGGACGTGATCCGCGCCAAGGCGCTTCCGGACGGAACGTATGCGCCGGAGTCCGACTGGAAGCCATGGGCCGACGCCGGCTTCGCCCATAAGGGCGATTCGTCGGATTGGCTGACATTTTTGATTCTGCGGATCGAAGCCAGGCTACGCGCATGAACGCCATAAGCGACGGCGCGGCGCGCCGCCAGGAAACACTGTCCTCACCATCCGGAGACTTCCGTCGAATCGTCCTGCTCGAACGGGAATGGAGCCGGTACAAATACGCCGTCCTCGAACATTCACCGAAGATTTACCTGTCGATCCGCGCCCTGCTTCGGGACAAGGACGGGTTTCCGGCGGTGGAATTCTACCGGCTCGTCGACCTGGCCGAAGCGACGCCGCCGTCGGCGCAAATGCGCTCGAACGCGGCCGCCCATGTCTGGGGATATTTCCGGAAATGTGCGAGCGAAGCGGAGAAGACGGAATATCGGAATCTCATGTCGGCGTATCTCGACGGCGAAGCATCGATCGCGGCACTCAAGGCATTTCTCTGGCGCATGACCATCGCATACGATGTGGCCTATCTGAAGGAATCATACTATTTTTAAAAAAAAGATCGGCTTCCGGGCGAACCGGGAGCCGATTTTCAATTGCATTTTGGGATGGATCAGGGTTGCATCGCGCCGAACAGCACGAGCCAGGCGAGAATCGACTTGGCGACGAGCGAGAGGACGATGTAGGTACGCTCGCCATAGAGATAGTTCGACCATTTCCCGACGCGCTTGTATTGCAGCACCATGTTCACGGGGAAGGTGTTGAAGGCGATGAAGTAGGTGATGACGATCGCCCAGACGAACCACGGAACGGCGTTCACGACGTCGCTGGACGCGCCCGACATGTAGAGGATGATGACGAACCACGGCGCCAGGCCGGCGAAGGAACCCCAGACGAACGGGCCCCAGTTCAACTTGCCTTTCGCTTTTCCGGCGTTCAACTGTTCCATGACGAGACCAAACAGGTTCATCGTAGCGTTGACGACGAAGATCAGGACGAGCGTGGCGATGTCGTAGACGCCGAACAGGGTCGAAATCAGAACGATCATGACGGAGGACGAGAGGGCGTATTCGAACCAGCGGAACTTGTTGATGCCTTGGGCGAGATCGGCGTTGTAGATCGCGTTTGTTTTCTTCGGGATCGAGATCAGCGCATGGGCTCCCGCGGAAAGCAGAAGGAAGCAGGCGACGAGGATGCCGAAGGGCAGCGTGAAGAGGACTTTCGAGGAGGCAACGAGGCCTTGACCCGGGATGAAATCGAGGTAGTACTGGATGATTTCCGGTTTGAAGTTGGCGATGTTGGCGATGACGGTGGTGGCGAGAAAAATCATCATGATTCCCTGAATCAGATGAAGTGCGCCCATGATCATGTTGAATTTGCGGAGTTTCTGGAGTTCGAGGGGGAGCATTTTTGTGACCTTTCTTTAGTGTATTTTTTGAAGCATTGTTGCTACCAAAATCATTATAGCATACCTGTTTATGGAGGGATCGCTGGAGGCTCAAAAAAGTACAATAAATCGTTAGATGTTTGCTATAAAAACCCATCTCATTTTTCCTGGATGGTGCTTTGACAAAAATGTATGTGTCCGCGTGCAATTTTGGTCGTGGTTTGGTACAATGAATACAATGGAATGGAATCCAAAGGTTCCACGTTTTGAACACCGACGAAGGAGATCATGTGCATGAAATATGACGTTTGCGTCATCGGCGCGGGAATTGCCGGACTCACCGCCGCCGCCCTCATCGCCAAACGGGGACTATCCGTCGCCGTGGTTGACAAAAATTACATGCCGGGAGGATCCTGCGGCGTGTTCAAGCGCGGCGAAGCCACGTTCGACTACGGTTCGTCGATGCTGTACGGATGGGGCGAAACCGGCTTCAATCCGCACCGTTTCATCATGAACGCGCTCGAAGAACCGATTTCGATGATCAAGCACGATCTGCTCTATTGCGTCGTCTTTGACGGAAGACGGATTCCCTTCCATGGCGATCTCGAGCGGTTCGCGGCGGAACTCGGGGACATTTTCCCTTCCGAGCGCAAACACATCCTCAGGTTTTATCATGACTTGAAAACCATCTACCACCATGTCATGGTTGAAACGCCGACCTATACGTCGCCGGAAGAAACCGACCCGAAGGAAGGCCTGAAAAGCCTTCTTAGGCATCCGATCTCGTATTTCCGCTTCCTGAGTTTTCTGAACATGAGCGCCGAAACCTTGCTCAAGCGCTACTTCAAGGATCCGGCCATCTTTCGTTTCTTCGACAAACTCACGTCGACCTACTGCTATACCACCGTCAAGGAGACGCCGGCGATCCTCGCCGCCATCATGTTCATCGATAATCACGTCGGTGGTAGCTACTATCCGGCCGGATCCACCCTGCAGCTTCCCGGGCGGCTCGAGAAGTCGATCGAAGCGCACGGCGGGACGATGATCCTGGAAAAGGAAGTCGTGCGGATCGTTTTCCGTGAAGATACCCCCTGCGGCGTCGAGTTGAACGACGGGACCATCATCGAAGCGGACGACATCGTGAATGCCGGCAGCGTCTGGAATTTCTACGGCCGGCTCGCCAAAGGCCACGCCGATCCGAAGCTTGTCGCCTGGGCCGAAAAACTTGAGCCGACCTATCCGTCGGTGATGCTGTACGCACTCGTCGACGCAATCGCCATTCCGACTGGGACGCTTCCTGTCGAGATGCTTGTCGGAAACCCTGCATTGATCGATGAAACCGAAATCACCGTCTATGTCACTTCCATCGACGACCATACCGTCGCGCCCAAAGGAACGCACGTGATCATGGCGATCGGCCCCAGTTTCCTGAAGTGGGACCGAACCGATCGCAAAGGCTATACGGCTATGAAAGCCGCTGAAAAAGCGCGCCTGCTCGGCGTCCTCGAACGCCGGTTCCCCGGCATCTCGACGCATGTTCGATTCGCCGAAGTGGGCACGCCGGCGACGATTGAACGTTACTGTCTGAAACGGGACGGCGCCGTCGCCGGACCGAAGCAGCGGCTCGGCCAGCATATGTTCAAACGCCAGCACATCCGCGGCGAATGGAAGAACCTGTTTCATTGCGGCGAATCCACCGTGATGGGGACGGGCACCCCTGCCGTCTCGACTTCCGGGCTTTCCGCCGCCAACGCGATCCTCCGCAAACGCGGTCTCAAACCGTTCAAGTACGATCCCGCCCAACCGAACCATGTCACGATCGTACCGCATCCGTTCTTGCCCGAAGATCAGTTCAAGGACGAATCTCCGCTGAAGCGCGAGACTATGCGAAGGGCGTCCCGATGCCTGTTCTGCGAGCATCCGACCTGCGCCGACCATTCCGTCTTCGACGTCCGCGGGATGAACCGTCGCATCGCCGTCGAAAATTTCCTCGGCGCCCGCGCGCTGCTTGCCGGGCTCCCCGCGAACGAAATCGAACGTTCGTCGTTTCTCGCGAAGTGTGAAGAACATTGCGTCCGCAAGAGCACCGGATCGCTTCCGGTCGCGATATCCGCGATCGTCGCAGCTTTATCGACCATGACAACCATGCAGGAGGAACAAGCATGAACTACGAAGCCATCGTCGTTGGCGGCGGGATCGCCGGCCTGACGACCGCGTGTTATCTCGGCCGTGCCGGCAAACGCACGTTGCTTTTGGAACAGGGAGACCATCTCGGCGGTCTCGTCGTGTCCTTCGAACGCGACGGATACGTGTTTGACGGCGGCATCCGCGCCTTCGAGAACTCGGGCATCGTCAAGCCGATGCTCAAGCAGCTCGGCATCACCGTCGACTTCGTGAGAAGCCCCGTCTCGATCGGCATCGGCACCGATTTCATCTTCCTTAAAAGCGAAGCGAGCATTATTGACTACGAGGCCTTGCTCGTCAAGCATTTTCCCGCCGAGGAAGCCGACATCCGCGCGATCATCGGCGAGGTCAAGAAGGTCATGGGCTACATGGATGTCCTGTACGGCATCGACAACCCGCTCTTTTTGGACTCGCTATCCGACTCGAACTACATCTTCAGGACGCTGTTGCCCTGGCTGATGAAATACAAGAAGAACGTGAAGAAGGCGATGGCGCTCAAAGCGCCGATCAACGACCATCTCGCCCTGTTCACGAAGAACCGCGCGCTCATCGACATCATCAGCCAGCATTTCTTCCGACAGACGCCGGCTTTTTTCGCCCTCAGTTATTTCAGCCTGTACCTCGACTACAACTATCCGATGGGCGGCACGGGATCGCTGATCCATGCGTTGGAAACCTACGCCCGCGCCAAGGCGGTCGAAATCAAGACGAAGACGACGGTCGTCGGGTTCGATCCCGAAGCCCGCACGGTCCGAACTGCCGCCGGCGAAATCATCGAATACCAGGAACTCGTCTGGACCGCCGACATGAACGCGATGTACCGCTCCGTCGCCCCCGAGCGGCGCACCCCGCCGATCCAGAAGCGGCTCCAACGACTCGAAGGCAAGACCGGCGGCGATTCGGTCTTCACCGTCTATCTCGAAGCCGACGTCCCGCCGGCTGAGTTCGCCCGCACGTGCGGCGCCCACTCCTTCTATACGCCCGTCGCCGCGGGACTCGGTAACATCACCGCCGACCGCATCGATCCGAACGTCTTGGATGAATCGGGTCTGCCGGTCGGACTCGCCGACTACTTTGCCAACACCACCTACGAGATCTCGATTCCCTGCCTGCGGGATCCTTCGCTTGCCCCGGCGGGCAAGACCGGGCTGATCGTCTCGGCCCTGATGGACTACTGCCTCGTCGCCAGGATCCGCGACGACGGTCATTACGAAGCGTTCAAGAAACAATGCGAGAAATGGATCGTCGACACCCTCGCCAAGGCGGCGTTCCCGATGCTGCGCGGCCATGTGGACGGGAAGTTCTCGTCGACGCCGCTGACGATCGAGCGCGACGTGAAGAGTTTTCAGGGCGCCATCACCGGCTGGGCGTTCACCAACGATCCCATCCCCGCCGAACACGGGTTCTCCAGCATCCTGAAGACGATCGATACCGCGATTCCGCACGTCTGGCAGGCCGGCCAGTGGACCTTCGCCCCGGCCGGACTCCCGATTTCGGCGCTTACCGGGAAACTCGCCGCCGACGCCGTCGTCCGCCGCACGAAGAAAACGCACCGTTAAATTTTCATGATCTTTTTGATGGAATGATGGTGCAACGGCGCCATTTGCAGTATAATGGCTTTGAACGACGCCGTCCCGAACGGCGCTGGAAGCGGAGGCCGTGAATGAAGACATTCTATTTGAAACAGAAAGTGTTCAGTTTCACCGACAAATACAAAGTCTTTGACGAAAAGCAAAATGTAATCTATCATTGCGAAGGTCGGCTCCTTTCCTTTACGCACCGCATGGATCTGTTCGAGACCGCGACGAACAAGCAACTGTTCACGATCAAGCGGCAGGTGTTCTCGCTGCTTCCGGTGTATCATTTGACCACGCCGGACGGACGTGAGGTCGCGACCGTCAAAAAGCGTTTTACGCTCCTGAAGCATAAACTTGAAATCGCAAGCGACTTCGGACAATACACGATCGAGGGCGATTTCTTCGCGTATGACTTCCGGGTTACATCGGCGAAAGGCGTCGCCGTCGAATTCCGCAAGAAGTGGCTTTCCTGGGGAGATTCCTACGAAATCGCCGTTCTTTCAGAGGAAAATATCGACTTTTACGTCGCTCTCGTCATCATGATCGACGACTGCCTGCACGACAACGAAGGCAAATCCGGCGCGACGTTCCATATCGGCGGATCGCGCTGAATCCCCGCTCACCTTGATCGAGGTGGGACAACTACATACATGTACATTACTCGGAATCCTCGCAGATGGATCGGGCGACTAAAAATCGCGCTCGTTTTTGCGGGGATTTTTGCATCTTTAGCGTGCTTTTCACGCTCCAAACGAATAAAAAAAGTTCGAAAATCGGTTTTTATCATCCTCGATTCCCAATGTAAAATCGCGCAAATGCGATGAAAACGCCGGGAACGGAGAATGAAGACCATATTTTTGCTATTATTCATACAAATTTACAGTACACCCTTGTTTTTTGAGATAATAGGGGTATAATCTTGTCAAAAACCCGGAGGCGTGTCATGGATACAACGAAAACCACAGGATTTGCATTGACATCGCTGAAAGCAGTCGGTAAATTCTTCCGCAATTATTATGTCCGGAGGGTGCTTTGCTCACAATCCTCCTGATCGCAACCGTCACATTCTTCATGATGCATGCGATTCCGGGAGGACCCTTCTCGCGGGAACGTCCGTTGCCGGATGAAATCATCGCCGCGTTGAACGAGAAGTACCATCTAAACGACCCGATCCTCAAACAGTACTTCGACTATATGGTCGGACTGGCTACCTTTAACCTCGGTCCGTCGTTCCGGCGCACCGGCTTCGAGGTCGAGGAACTGATCCTCCTCGGCTTCCCAATCAGCGCCAAGATCGGCTTGATGGCGATCATCATCATCATTTTGGTCGGGATTCCCGTCGGCATTGTATCGGCGCTCCGGCAGAACAAGCCGGCTGATTATTTCGTGATGTTCATCGCCACCCTCGGCGTCACGATTCCGTCGTTCGTCGTTGCCGCCCTCTTCATCTACATCTTCGCCGGTGTCCTCCAGTGGGTCGACGCGTTCGGTCTCGAACGACCTTCCTCCTATATCGGTCCGGTGCTCGCGCTGGTGGGATATTCACTTGCCTTCGTTTCCCGCCTGACCCGTTCATCGATGCTTGAAGTCATGCGGCAGGACTACATCCGCACCGCCCGCGCGAACGGTCTTTCCCGCTTCAAAGTCATCTACAAACACGCCCTCAAAAACGCCTTGATTCCGGTGGTCACGTATCTCGGTCCGATGGTCGCGGCGATTCTGACGGGTTCATTCGTGGTCGAGAAGGTCTTCACGATTCCGGGCATCGGCAAATACTTTGTACAAAGCGTCAACGACCGCGACTACACGATGATCATCGGATCCACCGTCTTCTTCGCCGTTCTGTACGTCATCATGGTCCTGCTCGTCGACGTTGCTTATTCCTTGATCGACCCACGCATCCGTCTCGGAAAGAAGAGTGAATGACATGGGCTATCAGCAGAATGATTTCGATTTCCTTGACAGTTCCCGCAAGACCGACAAGGAACAAATCCGCGAAGCGCTGACCTACTGGGCCGATACATGGCGACGCCTCAAGAAGAACAAGATGGCGATCGCCGGACTCATCGGCGTCATCCTCATTTCCCTGTTCGCCCTCTTCGGTCCGAGTTTCACCGATTACGAATTCGCCGAACAACATACGGATTTCGCGAACACGCCGCTGCGTGTTGAAGTGTATGAAATCAGCACCGATCTTTATGTTTACCTCACGCCTGCATACCGGATGATCGTCGTCGAACCGGATGGGACGTTCCTTTATCGGCTCGATCAGTCGGGGTTTGATTTTGCCAACAAGCAGTTCCACTTCGACTACGAGGGCGAGGACGTGATGGTCGACTACTCCTATAAACTGCTCGATGAACTCGCCGATGAGAATATCGACTACTCCATCACTTTCCGCGGCGTCGAATACAAGGTGCCATACAAGGTCACTTCGAACAAGAGTTATCCGCTCGGATCCGACAATGTCGGTCGCGACGTCCTCACGCGCATCATGTACGGCGCCCGTATTTCTCTGGAAGTCGCGCTCTTCGCCGCTCTGTTCAGTCTCGTCATCGGCGTCACCTACGGCGCCATCGCCGGCATGGCCGGCAGCTGGCTCGACAATCTGATGATGCGCATCGTCGACATCATCGACTCGATCCCGCTCCTCCTCTATGTCATTTTGATCATGGTCATCATCGACAACAAAGGACTCGGCACGATCATCTTGACGCTCGGTCTCTTCTACTGGGTCGGCATGGCCCGCCTTGTCCGGGGCCAGGTGTTATCGCTCAAGGAACAGGAATACGTCCTCGCCGCGCGGATGCTCGGCGTCTCGCAGCCGGTCATCATCTGGCGTCATCTGATTCCCAATGCGATGGGTCCGATTCTCGTCGCCCTCACGATGATGATTCCGACGGCGGTCTTCACGGAGTCGTTCCTGTCGTTCATCGGTCTCGGCATCTCCGCGCCGCTCGCCTCGCTCGGAACACTGTGCAACGACGCACTCGACGCGATCCAGACCTACCCGTTCCAACTGCTCGCACCGGCACTCATGATTGCGCTCATGATGTTGGCATTCAACTTCCTGGGCGACGGACTGCGGTCCGCACTCGACCCGCGGTTACGGAAAGGATGATCCCGATGTCCAATACCATCCTTGACGTCAAGAATCTGCGCACGACGTTCTACACCCACATGGGCGAAGTCCAGGCCGTTCGCGGCATCTCCTTCGAAGTCAACCAAGGCGACGTACTCGGCATCGTCGGCGAATCCGGATCCGGCAAGAGCGTCACGGCGATGTCCATCATGGGCCTCGTCGACGAGCCCGGCCGCGTTTCCGGCGGCAGCATCCTGTTCATGGGACAGGAACTGACGAAACTTTCCGACGCCGAAATGAACGAGTACCGCGGCAAAGAGATCTCGATGATCTTCCAGGACCCGATGACCTCGCTCAATCCCGTATACACGATCGGCAACCAGCTGATCGAAGTGATCCGTCGTCATACCGATCTCGACAAGGACCAGGCCCACGCCCGCGCCATCGAACTGCTCCAGATGGTCGGTATCCCCGAACCGGAGATCCGCATCAAAAACTACCCGCACCAGTTCTCCGGCGGCATGCGCCAGCGCGCCATGATCGCGATGGCGATTTCCTGTAGCCCGAAAATTCTCATCGCCGACGAACCGACCACCGCCCTCGACGTGACCATCCAGGCCCAGATCCTCGACCTGATGGTGCGGCTGAAGAATCAGCTCCATTCCTCGATCATCCTGATCACGCACGATCTCGGCGTCGTCTCGGAAGTCTGCAACAAGGTCAACGTGATGTACGGCGGCATGCTGATGGAGAAGGCGTCGGTTTTCGAACTCTTCGATTCGCCGCAGCACCCCTACACGCTCGGACTCCTGAAATCGATCCCGCGTGACGTCACCGGCGAGCGGAAGCGTCTCGTACCGATCGAAGGCACGCCACCCGACCTGCTCAAGCCACCGTCCGGTTGTCCGTTCTCGCCGCGCTGTCCGTATGCGATGGGAATCTGCGTCCGCGAGGCCGCGCCGCTCTACACCCTGTCCGACACCCATTCCGCATCCTGCTGGCTGCACCATAAAGGCGCGCCGGTCGTCGAAGGCTTCGTGCAGGTGGAGGAGGAATCCGTTCATGAGTGACGAAAAGCGCACGCCGCTGTTGTCGGTCCGCAACCTGACCAAGTACTTTCACACCTCGACCCCGACCGGTCCGGGGATCATCGCCGCCGTCGACGGCATCGACTTCGACATTTACAAGGGGGAGACCTTCGGCCTCGTCGGCGAATCCGGATGCGGAAAGACGACCACGGGACGCACGATCGCCCGCCTCTATACGCCGACCGACGGCAGCATCCTCTTTGACGGCGTCGACCTCGCAACGCTTTCGCAGCGCGAGCTCCGGCCGTTCCGCAAACGCATCCAGATGATTTTCCAGGACCCCTACGCCTCGCTCAACACCCGCATGACCATCACCGACATCGTCGCCGAGGGCATGAAGGTGCACAACATCGCTTCCGGCGACGAAATGCAGGAACGCGTCTACCAGATGCTTGAGCGCGTCGGCCTCAAGCGCGAGCATGCGAGCCGTTATCCGCACGAGTTCTCGGGCGGCCAGCGTCAGCGCATCGGCATCGCCCGGTCGCTTGCGGTCGATCCCGAAATGATCATCTGCGACGAACCGATCTCCGCCCTCGACGTGTCAATCCAGGCGCAGGTCGTGAACATGCTCGAAGACCTTCAGAAGGAATACGGCCTCACCTACCTCTTCATCGCGCACGATCTGTCGATGGTCCGCCACATCAGCGACCGCATCGGCGTCATGTATCTCGGCAAGATGGCCGAGATCGCCGGAAGCGACGAGCTGTATATGAATCCGCTGCATCCGTACACGAAATCGCTGTTGTCGTCGATCCCGATCGCGAACCCGCACAAGAAGGTCTCCGATACGCGGATCATGCTTAAAGGCGACATCGGCAGCCCGATCAACCCGAAGCCCGGGTGCCGGTTCGCGCCCCGTTGCCGATATGTTCAAGAACGCTGCGGATTCGAAACACCGCTCCTCCGCGAAATCCGGCCGGACCATTTCTGCGCCTGTCATTTCTGCGAAACAATCAAGGATTAAGCGCTTTACGGCGGTTAATTGATAGAAGACTTAAAAGGAGAAAAGGAGAGTAAAAAATGAAGAAACTATTTGTTGTCGCATTGACGCTCTTGCTTGGCCTCGGTTTGTTTGCATGCAACCCGACCACGACCGCAGCGAGTGTCACCGAACTGAACTGGAACATCGGCGCTGAGCCGCTTACCATCGACCCGACCTTGAATGGTGCGAGCGACGGCGGCGACGTCATCAACCAGACCTTCGAAGGCCTGATTCGTGAAGTCAACGGCGTCATCTCCCCCGGCATCGCCGAATCCTGGACGACCTCCGCGGACGGCCTGACGGTCACCTTCACCCTGAGGGACTCGAAGTGGAGCGACGGCTCCGACTTCACGGCAGCCGATTTCATCTACTCCTGGAGACGCGGACTCGACCTCAGAACGGCCAGCGAGTATTCCTGGATTTGGGAATACACGAACATCGTCGGCGCACTCGAATCGATATACTGGACGGACGAGTGCGACAATGGTACCGAAATCTGCACGGTGTATAACGACGATGGCGATGTCATCGGCATCGACCACTCCGACGGACTCGACGATACCACGGGTCTCACGCAAGACGAGGCACTCGATGCCGTCGGCATCTCCGCCCCGGATGACAACACGCTTGTCGTCGAACTGCTGCAACGCACCGAGTACATCGTTTCGCTGCTTGGATTCTATCACTTCCTCCCGGTGAAACAGTCCGCTGTCGAAGCCGACCCGGATGGCGGCGCCTGGGCCATCGACCCGGCTCTCGTCGTCTGCAACGGTCCCTTCGTCCTGACGGAGTACACCCCCGGCTCGGGCCTTGTGCTTGAGAAGAACGAAAACTACTGGAACGCTGAAGAAATCTCGCTCACCAAGATCAACGGCGAATTCATCGACGACGACGCATCCGCCTACATCGCTTATCAGCAAGGCCAACTCGACGTCATCCCGACGGTCCCCGCCCCGCTGATCACCGCCTTGAGAGCGGTTGATGAAGAATTCTACGTCTTCGCTCTGCTCGGAACCTATTATGCCAACTTCAACATGGACGATCCGCTGCTTGGCGGCAATGCCAAACTGCGTCTTGCCCTGACCTATTCGATCGACCGCGAAGCGATTTGCGAAGCGCTCTCCGCCGGCCAAATCCCGGCGACCGGATTCGTTCCCGAAGGCTTCGTCGATCACACCGGTGCCGATTTCTCCCTCACCGCCGGGACCTACGGCATCGCCGCCGACGACTCGATGTACGACGAGGCCGTCACGCTGTTCGCCGAGGCCGCGACCGAACTGGGCATGACCGTCGCCCAGCTGAGAACCGCCGTATCCGAGAATGTCTACATGTACAACACCAGCTCGAGCCATCAGCTCGTCGGTGAAATGATGCAGGCTTCCTGGTCGACCAATCTCGGCGTCAACGTGACCCTCGAGAATCAAGACTGGGCAACGTTCCAGAACTCCCGCAAGGATGGCGACTATGACATCGCCCGCGGCGGCTGGCTCACCGACTTCATGGATCCCGCCGGCATGCTCGCGATCTTCATGGAAGGCAACGCCTACAACGATCCGAACTATGACAGCGTCGCATACAATACGCTGATGGCCGAAGCTTCGGCCGCGACGACCGCCGCCGTCCACTTCGCGAAACTGTACGACGCCCTCGACGTCCTCATGGCCGATATGCCGATCATCCCGATTTATTACTATTCGGATATCCTCATGGTCCAATCCTATGTCAAGGGTTGGGGCAGATCCGTCCTCGGCACGATCGACCTCACGAAGGTCTACATCGAAGGCAAGTAACGAATGACATCCAGATTCACAAGCGGTTTCCCTCGGGAAGCCGCTTTTTTTTGAATGAAAGAAAACCGATCCGTTCTCGTCATCAAATCGTATATGCGCGTATTCCTTTGTTTTTTCTTGTGATATAATGTAACTATCACGGAGGTCCCTTGGATGAAACGAAGATGGATGACCCTGTTTCTCTTTCTGCTCACGCTGATGCTCGCGGCGTGCGAAGCCGTCACGACCGCAAGCCTGCTCACCACGCTAACCGTGACCGAGCCTCCCGTCACAACAACGGTTCCGGTCCTGACCACCTCGCAACCTGACACCACGACGACCCGGCGCGCCGTCACCGAACTGAATTGGAACATCGGTGCCGAGCCGCTGACCATCGACCCAACCCTGAATGGTGCGAGCGATGGCGGCGACGTCATCAACCAGACCTTCGAAGGCCTGGTCCGCGAAGTCAACGGGATTGTCTATCCCGGCATCGCCGCATCGTGGGAATCTTCGATCGACGGCCTGACCGTCACCTTTCACTTGAGAGAATCCCAGTGGAGCGATGGATCCGACCTTACTGCCGCCGATTTCATCTATTCCTGGAAACGCGGAATGGATCCCGATACCGGCAGCGAGTATTCCTGGATTTGGGGATACACGAACATCATCGGCGCCTATGACGTCGTGCTCGGCAGCGGATCGCTCGATGACGTCGGCATCTCTGCCCCGGATGACCATACGCTCGTCATCGAACTGTTCCAGCCGACCGACTATATCGTCTCGCTGCTCGGTTTCTATCACTTTATGCCGGTCAAGGAATCCGCCGTCGAAGCGGCGCCTCATGGCGCCTGGGCGATCGATCCCGAGATCGTTGTCTCAAACGGCCCCTTCGTTCTCTCGGAGTATGTCGTCGGAGCCGGGCTGACGCTCGTCAAGAACGAGTTTTATTGGAATGCGGACGAAGTCGGTCTGACGCAGATCAACGGTGAGTTCATCGATGACGAGGCATCCGCCTACATCGCCTTCCAGCAAGGCCAGCTCGACGTGATCCCATCCGTTCCCTCGCCGCTGATCACCGCTCTCATCGCGGAAAACCCCGAGATGTATGTGTTCCCGCTCCTCGGCACCTACTATGCCAATTTCAACATGGACGATCCGCTTTTCGGCGCGAACGTGAAACTCCGGCTCGCCCTGACCCATGCGATCGACCGCGAGGCGATCTGCGAAGCCCTCTCCGCCGGTCAGATCCCGGCCACCGGATTCGTTCCGCCGGGATTCATCGACCATGAGGGAAACGATTTCTCTATGACTGCCGGAACGTACGGCATCGCCGATGATGACTCGATGTATGACGAAGCCGTCACGCTGTTCGCGGAAGCCGCCGCCGAACTGGGGATGACCGTTACCCAACTGCAGACCGCCGTCTCCGCCAAGGTCTACCTCTACAACACCGGCTCGGGTCATCAACTCGTCGGGGAAATGATCCAGGCTTCCTGGAACAGCACCCTTGGCGTGGCGGTCTCGCTCCAGAATCAGGACTGGGCGATCTTCCAGAACACCCGCCGGGACGGGGAGTACGACATCGCCCGCGGCGGCTGGATCACCGACTTCATGGATCCCGCCGGCATGCTTGCGATCTTCACCACCGGCAACGGCTACAACGACCCGAACTATGAAAGCACGGCGTTCGACACGCTGATGGCGGAAGCCTCCAGCGCGACGACCGCCGCCGTCCACTTTGCGAAACTGTACGAGGCGATGGACGTGCTCATGGCCGACATGCCGATCATCCCGATCTATTACTATTCGGACATCCTGATGGTCCAGTCCTATGTAAGAAACTGGGGCAGATCCGTGCTCGGATCGATCGACTTCTCGAAATGCTACATCGAAGGCAAGTAACGAATGACATCCTGCTTCGCAAGCGGTTTCCCTCGGGAAGCCGCTTTTTGTGCTTGGAAACGACGGCGAAGGTTTACGCCCGGGACGTTCTGCGGTACAATGAAAGAAGAGACGATTCCGCCGGCATGTGATCCGGGGAATCCGGAAGGGGAACAACATGGATGTCGAATCGGTCAAACTGGAATTTGCGGACGGCTTCAAGGGCTTGATGACGGTATCTTCGGGCACCGTCCCGATCGGCATGACAGAAGGCGGCGTCGCCCCCTACAACTTGTTGTTCGGGGCGCTCGGCTCGTGTTTTTATGCGACGTTTTTGTCGATCGTCCAAAAAAAACGCCTGACCTTGGAGAAAGCCGATCTGACGATTTCCGGGCACAAGCGCGACACGATTCCGCCGACGCTCGATCACGTCCTGATCCACATGGTCATCACGGGCGGATCCGACGAACAGGGCATTCGCCGAAGCGCCGAACTCGGCGCCGAATACTGCTCGATCCACGCGACGATCTCCAAAGTCGCGGAGGTCAAGCTGGAGGTTGTGTTCGCGTAACGACGAAAAGGAAGGGATTCTCATGAAACGCACGTTTTTGCCTCGGACGAAACCAGGCTGGATCGCCCTCATGGGACTCTCCGGGTTCGTTCTCATGCTTGCGCTGTTCTATCTGCTGGCGGCCGTGGTCGAAGAACCGGCGGGCCATCCGGACGGGTTTTTCGGATTGCTCTATCTGGCGATTCCACTCCTTTTGGCTTGGGCGTCCGCCACCGTCGGATTCTTCTTCGGACTGCTTGCGCTCCTTTGGAAAAAGGACTTCGCGGTCATCAATCTGCTTTGCATTTTGACCGGCGCCTTCGTGATGTTCTGGGCGATCGCCGAAGTCATGGGGCACGGATGATCGATTCTCGACATCAAAAAACGCACTTCGAAAAGTGCGTTTTTTTCAATTCGGAAAGACTACTTTTCGAGCGCGCCGAGCATCCAAAGATGCTTCTCGAGGCTTCTCGAAATGCCGATCAACAGATCGACGGTGTTTTCATCGCCTTCGGCCTGAGCGGTTTTGAGGGATGCGCGGACACCCTCGTTCACCGTGGTGAAGTCGTAGATGGTCTGGTTGATCATCTCGATCGGGGTTTCGTTTCCGCGGGCTTCCAGAAGCGCGGTGCGGGCCAGAAATTCCTTCAGCGATGCGAGCGGAACGCCGCCGATCTGCAGGATGCGTTCGGCGATTTCGTCGAGACGCTCGGCGGTTTCGTCGTAGAGTTTCTCAAAGAGCATGTGAAGCTGATAAAACTGCGGTCCGTTGACGAGCCAGTGGTAGTTGTGGAGTTTGACGTAGAGGACGCCGAAGTCGGCGACCTGGCGGTTGAGTGCTTCGATCGTTTGGTTCATGGGAATCTCCTTTTTGATTCAATTTTTGGATGATGGTGGTCAGTTGAGTGGCCGCCGGACATACCGATGGCCCAGCCGTTCGCCGGTCTCGTAGGTGCCGGCGGACAGGTTCGCGGCGATGAAACCGAGAAAATCGTCTTTCTTGATCTCGTAGATTTTTTCGACCTCGTTGTCAAAGAGCGTCGGGATGCGGTCGAGCAGATCCGCAAGCGGTTCGCTTCCTTGCGAAGTGAGGACGGTTCCGGGCGGCAACATGCGTTCGATCGTCTTCCGGTACGTTTCCGCGGTGCGGACGCCGACGATTTTCACGCCCTCACCGGCCTGGTTCACGATCACGACCGTCGGAAAAGCGGTGATGTCGAACTCCACCATCGGCTTCATGTTCGAAAGCAAAAGACTGCGGCCGGCTTCGGAAAAGGCGACGTCAAGGATCGATTCCGCATCGGCGTCGACGACGGTGAGCAGGTCGCGGAGCACGTCGCGCGTTCCGACGTCCCGCCGATCGAGGAAGGCGGCTTCGCGGACGAGCCGCAAAAACCGCGCGGCGCGGACGGGATCGAGATCCCGGAGGACGAGATAGCAGATGGAAGGCGGCCAGGTGGAAGAAAGCGTGCTTTCGGTCCAGAGTTTACCGTCGATCGGCATGTTGTAGTAGAGGGCGATCTTCGACCAATGTTCCGCCATTTCCGCCGCTTCGTCGGGACTGGCGGCATTTTCCATCATGCCGCCCATCACGGTGACGACGTTCAGATGGTTCGCATATTCGTGCTTGATGCGGTTCATGACGCCTTCCAACGCCCAGCAATGCGAGCAGACGGGGTCGGTGAAGTAGTAGAAGTCGACAACCGGGTTCGTGTCGGCGACATCGGGCGATATCATGGGCGTTTGGTTCTTCATCGGATCGTTCATGGGTGGTTCCCCCTTGGGTACTCCCCATTATAGTCGAGCCGCTCGGTCCATGTCAAAAGATGCGCTCGGCGACGCTCAATCGGAAAACCGAAAAAAAACGTCCGCGCGGTTGATTGCACGGACGAGTTTCAAGCAGGTTGACGGGTCTTGAAGGCGAGCAGGGATTCGAGTTTTTCGTAATTGAAGAAGCGGGCTTGACGCAGCACTTCGCGTCCGGTCTCCAGGACGATGACGGTGGGAACCGTGAAGATGAGGTATTCACCTCGGAATTGCGGGACATCCTCGATCATGACTTCATAGCACGGGACTGTCGGGTAGCGACTGACGACCGAAGTGATCTGCTCGGCGACCGGGATGCAGGCGGGGCAGGTATGGCCTTTGGCGATCACCACCGCGAACGGAAGCCGCCGCAGTTCAAGCAGATCGGCGCGTGACACTATTTTCTTCATTTCATCACCTTCTTCTTCACTATACCACAATTTCCATAGAAAGTTCCATCACATTGAAAATAAATCGCTTTCGATCGTCTGAATCGGTCTGTGTTTTTCCAAAGGAAATTGATATAATAGAAAAAGCGGGACGTGAAAGCGTTTTTGCTTTTGCGGACATCACAAATTCAAACACGGAGGCAAGCAGACATGGGTTCGGACGTATTGAGCATCGAAAAGAAACTGCTGAAGCGCAACAAATGGAATTACAGTCTCGGCGGCATCGGACGCGACATGATCTATCAACTGGTGGCGACCTTTTTGATGTCGTACATCCAGTTCTCGGGTCTCGGCCTCACCAAGGAACAGTTCGGCACGATCGGCATCATGCTCGTGGTCGGACGCATCTGGGACGCGATCAACGACCCGTTCATGGGATCGATCGTCGAGAATACGCACAGCAAATGGGGTAAATTCCGTCCGTGGATCCTGATCGGCGGCATTCTCACGAGCATCGTCATCCTCATCATGTTCAACTTCCGTCCGAGCGGATGGGGGTTCGTCGTGTTCTTCGCCATCATCTACCTGCTTTGGGAAGCGGCCTTCACGCTCAACGACATTCCTTACTGGTCGCTCGTTCCGGCGCTCTCGCATGAGAAGAAGGAACGCGACTCGATTACGACGATGGTCGTCGTCTTCGCCGGCGTGGGCGCTTTCGTCGCCAACGCAATCGTTGCCTTCACGACCGTCGGCAACGCCGTCGCCGGCTACCGCAACGTCTCGATCCTGTTCGTCGTCATCTTCCTCGCCTGCACCTGTCTCACCGTGTTCGGCGTCAAGGAACCGGCCGAAGCGGAAGCAAGCGCAAAGGCCGAAAAGATCGGACTCAAACAGATGTTCAAGATCATCTTCAAGAACGACCAGCTGCTCTGGGCGTCGCTTGCGCTCATCCTGTACTCGGTCGGATCGAACCTGCTCGTCGTCCTCGGGTATAATTTCTTCTATCTCGAAATCGGCTACAACGGCGCCTTGACGATGGCCTTTATCGTCACCTTCGCCGTCTCGACGTTCTCGATTCAGGGATTCTATGCCGCTCTCGCCAAGCGGTACACCCGTAAGCAGCTGATGACCTACAGCGTCATCACACTGATCTTCGGCTATGCCGTGATCCTGCTGCTCGGCTGGTTCGACTTTCTCCCGATCAACGTCGTCCTCGTCTGCCTCTTCGGCGCTTTCGTCTTCTCCGGTCAGGCGATTTTCTACATGGTCCTGATCGTCAACATGGCCAACACCATCGAATACAACCAGCATCTCACCGGCAACCGCAACGAAGCGGTCATCTTCGCCCTCCGTCCGTTCGTCGCCAAGTTCGGCAGCGCGATCGAGCAGGGCATCTTCGCCGCCGTCCTGCTCGCTTCCGGCGTCTATATGATGAGCCAGAACGTGAGCGCCCTCGAAAACCTCAAATCGACCTTCGACAACCTGACCGTCGAAGAACGGATCGTCTTCATGGAAAACGCCGAAGACGGCATCGTCATCCTCGACAACATCGATGTCGAAGATGACGAAAAGACGGCCATCTACGCGGCCATCCAAGATCCCGACAACCATGTTTTCACGCAGGATCCGGAGACGCTTCTGTGGTCGATGTCGATCAACGAGGCGGCCGACACCGTCTTCCATGATCTCGCTTCCAGCAATCTGCGCGCCCGCATCATCCTGCGCCTCGCCATCACGATTCTGCCGGTCATCCTGATCGGGTCGGCCTTCCTCGTCCTGAAGAAGAAGTTCATCATCGATGAGAAGTACTACGAAGAAATCACCGCCGGCCAAGCCAAGGACGCCGCGACCGTCGCCTAAAAAAATCGTTTGCCGGAAAGGTCGTCACCGTATGAATCCAGGTCGCACCTATGCGCTTCTCGTGACGCTCGATGCCGGCTATCTGAAACAACTCGCGGTCATGTTGAAATCGATCCTGAACGTCGAACCGCGCGTCAATCTCGACGTATACATCCTTCATAAAAAACTCCGACCCGAGCATTTCGACAAGGTGCTCTTTGCCATCGGTGGCGCCCGGGTCCGGTTTCTGCCGATTGCGATCGACGACGACTCGCTTTCCGGCGCGCCGACGACGAAACGCTATCCGCTCGAAATGTACTACCGCCTGCTGGCGAGCCGGTACCTGCCGATCGATCTTGACCGCGTGCTTTACCTCGACCCCGACGTCGTCGTGATCCATCCGCTCGCGGAACTCTACGACTACCCGCTCGGCGAGCTTGCGTTCGTCGGTTGTTCGCACGTGACGAGGGGCATGCGCAACCTCAATGCGATCCGCCTCGGCATGTCGAAAACGGCTCCCTACATCAACAGCGGCATCCTCCTCATGAACCTGCGTGTCCTGCGGCGGATCGTCGACCCCAAGATGATCTACGATTTCATCCGGAAGAACAAGGCGGTCCTGGCCCTTCCCGACCAGGACGTTTTGTCGGCGCTTTACGGCGACCGGTCCGTTTTGGTCGACTCGCTTCGATTCAACCTCTCCGACCGCTACCTGCGCCTCGCCAATCTGCGACGATCCTTCAAGGAACCGAAACTCGATCTGGAGTGGGTCAAAAAGCACGGCGTCATCATCCATTACTGCGGCCGCAACAAGCCGTGGAAACCCGATTACGTCGGCGAACTCGACGTGTTCTGGAACGAAACCGTCAAAACGGTCGATTTTTCGGCCTGGGAGGTCTGACATGATCTACGTCATCACCGGCGTCGCGAAGGCCGGCAAGACCTTCGTTTCCCGCCGCATCCTGCGGGAGAAGGCCATTTCTGTCTTCTCGACCGACTATCTCATGATGACCCTCGCGATCGGTGATCCGGAACACCGCCTCGACCCCGACGCCGACGACAAGATCGTTTCGAAGGCGCTTGAACCCTATCTCTACGGTTTGATCCAAACCATGATCGACAACGGCTTCGACCAGATCATCGAAGGCGTGCACTTCCTGCCGACGTTCGCCGACCGACTCATGAAGGCGTTTCCCGGCAAGATCCGTTTCGTCTATCTTGGCTACCGTCTCGCCGATCCCGGCGCGAAGATGAAGGAAATCCTGACGCACGCCAAAGATATGGAGAACGCCTGGTTCCTCACCTACCCGCCGAAAGAGATGCAGAAACTCGTCCGTTACCTGATCGACGAAAGCGAGCGCATCAAGCTGGAAACCGAACTCTATGGTCTTCCGTATGTCGAGATCACCGACATCGTCAAAGACGCCGACCTGATCCTCGAACGGCTGTTCGCCGTCCGCTGACGCAGGTCGGCGGTTTTGGTTTATGAAGAAAGGAAACGCCGCGGTGAGCAATTGCGATTGACGGACGGACCGATCATTTGATACAATGCTTTTATGTACTTGGAGCCGGTTTGCGCCGGACTCCCCATCCCGGATCGTCGGCGTGGCGGTCACTGTAAAACGGAGGATTGGCAATGGCTTGGTGGGAAACGGTTTTGGTCGCCTTCGGGTTAGCGATGGATGCATTCGCGGTATCCGTCTGCAAGGGCGTCATCATGCGCAAGGCCGCATGGAAGAATGGGCTTCTGATCGGTTTTGTATTCGGCGTTTTCCAGTTCGCGATGCCCGTCGCGGGGTACTTTCTCGGTTCGACGTTTTCGTCCTATGTGACGGAATTCGATCACTGGATCGCCTTCGGACTGCTCCTTGCGATCGGAATCAAGATGCTCGTCGAGTCGTTCCGCGCCGATCACGAAGCGTGCGACCTCTCGCTTAAGGCGACCGAACTGCTCGGTCTCGGCGTCGCCACGTCGATCGACGCGCTCGCGGTCGGCTTGTCGTTATCTTTCCTCGAAACCGACATCCTCGCCGCCTCCGCCGTGATCGGCGTCATTACCTTTGGATTATCCTTCTTTGGCTTTATCCTCGGTCGCCGGATCGGCTCGTTCATCCGGCGCCGCGCCGGGTTCTTCGGCGGGTTGATCCTGATTTTCATCGGGGTGCGGATCCTTTTCGAACATCTCGCGGACTAACAAAAAAATCTTCCGACCTTTGCGGGCCGGAAGATTTTTTCTAGAAGTGGATTGTCATGACGACCGGATTATGGTCGCTGTGATGAAAGCCGAGATCGAGCGTTTCGACCGATTCGATCGTGATGTTCGGGGAGACGATGAAGCCGTCGATCAGGTAATACTGGTTGTTCGCGTCGTCGACGAGATCGAGCGGGCGGTTCAAAAGGCGGCAGGTGGGGGTCGTCATGTCGATGCCGTACTGCCAGCCATTCTCCGAAAACCACGCCCCGTCCATCGCGAACGCTTCCCAGTAGGAAGGATCCTTGAGCGGGAAATGATAACTGGATTCGCCGTCGACCTCGGTCACGGCATCCGGGAAGGACTGGTTGAAGTCGCCGCCGACGACCACGAAGTTGCCGGCATCGTATTCATCCGCCATAACGTCGCGGAGGGCGGCCATCTCCTGGACGCGCATCGTGCCGTCGTCGTAGGCGGACAGATGGACGTTGATCAGGACGAGGAAATGGTCGGAACCGACGATCGGGGTACGAACCACGGTGATGCAGCGTTTGAGATTCGCGAGCCGGAGCGGCCAGGAGAACGCGCCGGGGAGTTGGATGCGTTGCGCGGTTTCGATATCCGAGAATTTCGAAAAGGTGGCAATGCCGCTTTCGACCTTGCCCATCATCTGTTTCAGATCAAAGGGGAACGGCACGAACAGACAACGGTAGTTGATGCCGAAAACCGTTGGGCGGGAGAGCAGGTCGGCATAGGTTGTGTATTGCATCGTCTGATAGGAACGATCGGAACCCTCGTCGACTTCTTGAAGAAAGTAGATGTCGGCCGCGGTGTCAATCAGGGTGTCGGTGATGCCCGCGATGTTGGCCTCGACTTCTTCCAACGAGTCCATGCGGCCCTTCACGCCACCGTCCATCACGAAGTCCTCGGTTTCCGAGAGCGAAGCGTAGCCGAGGTTCCAGGTCATGATCTTGATCGAGACCCCGCTTTCAAGTTCCACCGGATCGATGTTCGTAGTCGGCGCATGACTGACCACGAGGCCCTCGACTGCGGGCGGATTGAATTCGGTCACCTGGAGCGTGACGACGAAGGCGACCGCGGCCGCGACCACCACGACGACGAGGAGAAGGAGCAGTTTCAGCAATCTTTTCAACAAAGGACATCACTCGCTTTCATTTCCATTATACCCTTTCTTCCGCGATTTGGTATAATGAATGCAAGGGTTTTCATCATCGGGGGGAATACACATGCCAACACTTCTTGGAATCATGCTTGTCGCCTGGGTCGTCATCGCCGTTGCCGTGACCGTCGTGTTCGTCTGGTTTGAGGTCAGGCACCGTCATCTCACCGCGTTCTTTCTGAAAGGCTTCGCCAGTTTCTGCTTCATCGTGCTTGCGGTCGGATCGATGCTCTACCGGATCGCGCTCCAAGGGGAAACCGCGACCGTGATGGATACGGTCGCCGTCTCGCTCTTTCTGCCGGGACTGGTGCTTGGGTTGATGGGCGACTTATTCCTCGCGACCCGCACGCTGCGTCCGAAGGAAGAGAATGAAAAGATCATCTTCGGCGGCACGGTCACCTTCGCCATGGGCCATCTCTTCTATCTCACCGCGCTGTTCATCATCGCCGGGTTCAACGTTTGGGTGTTCGTCGCCGCGATCGTGCTTTCGGCCGCCATCTACGGCGCCTCGATCGTCATGAAGTTGAACTGGGGGAAACTCAAGGTTCCATGCATGGCGTACACGTTTTTGTTATTCCTGTTTGCCTCCCAATCGGTGTTCCTGTGGACCATCGCGGGGGAAACGTGGACCGGGATGCTCGCCATTGGCGGAATCCTCTTCGCCGTCTCCGACATGATCCTGTCGCAGATCTATTTCATGAATCAGGAGAACGGCCTCTTCGTCTCGCTGAACCTCGCGACGTATTACGCGGCGCAGATCCTGATCGCGCTCTCCCTCGTCTTCCTGGCATGAACCAACGAAGGGGCTGTAAAGAAACGATAG
>DMTN01000045.1 GCA_003477305.1 Acholeplasmatales bacterium
TACACAACATTCTTGACAGTACCTGAAAATAGTCTCGCAGCATAAATTTGAACGTATTCCAAGTACTCGGTTGAGTCAAACAAAGTAAGAAATCTTCTCTTCATTTCATTCGTTTTTTCCATATACTTTTCGTTCTGAGAAATTTTTGATTCATATTTCAAATATGCATTAATGTAAAATGGGAGCAATTGTGGGTATTTAAACAAGTAAGGGCAAGCGTCTAGAAAGAGATCAAATCGATTTGAAGCGATGAATATTTTAATCGCGCGAATAGTCTCCTTTGGATCAAGAACCGCCTTTTCCGAAATGCAAAGAAAGGTATCTTGAGGATTGATTTTTATCAATAGAGCGATTTCTGATACAGTCAAGTCCTTAAATCTCGTTGGTATCACACCGCTGTACCCACGGATGATTTTAGATACTTTATGCATTTGATCCTGTGGCGTTTCCTTTACAAAACTTTTTCGATATATATCATCTTTTTTGTTCTGTCTATGGATTATCAAATCAATAATATCTGTTTTTTGATTATTAAGAAAAAGCCCTTCACTATTAAGTTTGTTTATCAATTTCCCTAAAAATATCTGCGCAGATTCTGAATCTGGCGCAAAGATTCGATAATCGTCTACAAACCGAACAAAATCAATATTTTGGCTAATCATGTATTTGTCGACGTCGATAAGTGCTGCTTCTGCCAATATTCTCGAAGCATTTGATCCAACTGGCAAGCCATACGAATCTCGATTCGCCCAAAATAGCAACAGCTCATTAATAAGCCCAACCTTAATTTGATCTATGTCCTTAATTGACATTAAAATTGATTCTAATCTATGTAAATTTAGACGATCGTAAAAATTGGCAATATCACACTTAACCAATACTTTGTATTTTGTGTTCAGCATTTTTTGAGAAACATAATTTTTGAACGCCGTGTAGTTATAATTTGGAGAGAAAATATACCCCTCTTTATCATCAAGTTTTAATCGGTATGAAAACACGCGATTTGATTGAACTTTAAGCCTGTTTTTTTCGATTTTTGATGCAACACTTAACACTAAACTTAAATATTTAATTTCATCAACAACATCAATAAGGGCACATTTCCGAAAATCAGAAAATGTCCCTTTAGGAACCAATACATTCTGATACTTTTTTATATGTAGGTCTTCCAGTTTAGAAGTTGAAAAGCTTCCAGATATTTCAGCAATGAGTTGAGATTTTACGTCTGGTTTCTTGAGCAATGAAACTTCATAAAAAGGATTAAACAATTCTACATCGGTTGTTCCTTCTTTAATAATGTTTTCTATTGCCAATTCAACAAATTTTTCCATATGTTTGCTTCCTTTTTATGTTCCCACATTTTTGCATTTCTATGTGATTTTGCGAACAATGTTGATAAACAGTAAAAACGCCAATAAAGGCGAAATTTCGTCATTTTTGATGGTTCACTTGACGACTACTTGAAGGTATGTTGACGACCGATTAAGATAAATTTGATATGCAAGCAATAGTCTTGTAACGTCGTGCCTTGTACTAGAAACATCCATGTGAATCCATAATCTTACAGGTTTGATTTGATTTTTTCCATCCGACACTCATCATAGCATGTTCCCGTTTTTTCGCAATATCCAATTAGAAATATTCTCTTATAATTGTTTATCTTTTATTGCGTTTACTATAAACAAAGAACAGCCCCATAAGGGGCTGCTCACGAAATATGCCAATATTGCTGATGTGATGAAAAAGGAAAAAGATTCACGTTCTTGCGCAATTTCCTGCAAAAAAGTGTTTCCTTGCTTCGAAATGGCGAAATTTGTGCAATATTCTTTTTTAATCAACCGATGATTCGATGTGCCCAAAGATTTTCAGTCTTCCGCCAAGACAACGACGCAGTCCCCGCCGGTAAACACGATCTCCTTCTTCTTGTTTGGATTCAGTACCACGCCGCCGTTTTCATGGATGTGTTTCAAACGAAAGCCAATCGCAATCTCCCTCTTGAGCGCCGCGCTCTCCACCACGGTACAGAAATCGACGGGCTCATCCATCTTGACATAGTGTTTCGCCGGCTTCAGATAGATCTCCGATCCTTCTTCTCCGAGCAGTTCGTTGAAGACGGCGTTCAGATGTCGGTTTTCGGCGATCTGGCAAAGCATCTTGTTGGAAAGGACATTGCTGACGATGAAGTCGTCGACACTTGCGTAATGCAGGACCGGTTCGTTCTGGATCCGTTCGATTTCGATGATGATCGGGATATCGAGTTTCATCTCATTCAGGATGTTCTTGAGATGCATGATCGAGAGGAGCGTTTCCGAGTCGGAACGTTCCCCGTCGGATAGATCATTTGCGATCACGACGATCGTATCGAGTTTGGTGTATTCGAGTCTCTCCAACGCGTCATTCGAATAGGTGACGCCTTTTTTGATGTCATATCCGACTTCGCAATGACGAAGCGTTGAATCCAGAAGCGTCGTATCCGTATCGGTAGGAACCAAGAAAGAAAGATGGGAATCCTTCATGACAAAAGGACACATCTCTTCGATGACGGAGAGCAGACTCGGATTGTATCCGATGAAGAGGATCCTTCTGACGCTTCTGCTTGCCTTATGCGGCGTCTTGACGATCCGGTCCGCAAAGCGTTCCTCATGATGTTCCACCAGAATCGCCTTGTCATCGTCTTCGCAGATGACGATGAGCTTGTCGTCCGCACCGATGACGGTATCCATCTTCGGATTGATATGCGGCGTTCCATCCTTGAACAACCCGCAGACGGTCGCGTTCGAAAAGCGACACAGCGATTCCTTCATCGTCTTTCCCGCCAGGGAAGGATGATTGAAGAAATAGAATTCATTTCCCTCGAAATCGAAGAGTTCCTTATAGATGAAGGAGAGTCCCGGTTGTAAACAAGTCTGCGCCGTGATGCGATTCATCGCATCCGAAAGCAGGATCGCTTCCAGACGCTCGCCGCACATCTTCTTCGCCGCCATCAGGTTCTGCGGATCGGAAAAGATCGCCGTCACATGGCCTTTCGCCTCCGGGGCGAAGAACGCCGTCTGGCTGATTCCCAGGAGACACTTGATGATCGCGACGTCGTCGTTCTCCGCGACGACGACCGATCGCGCATGGGCGATCGAACACATCTCGAGATTGTCCTTCAGATGGATTTCACCGCGGCGGACGATGACCTTCGTATTCTTGAAGTCTTTCATCATCGCCTTCAGTCCGTCTTGGACCGTCAGCGTATCGGTCTCGCTCAGGATCACGATCACCGGCCGCTTGACGTTTTCGTTGGCGGTGATGATCTCCGAGACGATCACGGGGATGTTGTCGTTCCAGCCGAGCAAGAGCGTATGCCCCTTCTCGATCACCTGCGAGGTCCCCTTCTGCATGTTCTCGAGTTTCTGCTGGAACCCGCTGGAGAGGACGCTGATGAGCATGCTCGTAATGAAGATCCCGACGATCGTCGCGATCGTCATCAACAAGAGATACCAAAACGACCCGTCGACGCCGGAAAGGTTGCCCGGGTCGAGCGTCTGCATCAAACTGGTCCAAAGCGTCTCGAAGACGGTCGTATCGCCGCCGGCGAACATGTGCGATAGAATCCCGATCAAGAGCACGGCCGCAAAGGTGATGATCGAAAGCATCAACACGATCGCTAGGGTGCCTCTGGATAAGAACTGGTCGATGATGTAACGGACTTTCTGTGAACGCTTCATGCGATCCCCCCTGACTATTCGGATGTCTATTGACGTTTTTTTCGAACCGTTGTCGGTCCTGCGGGTTTCGCAAGACCGACAACCTTAACGCATCTTATATTTCTTTGTCGAACCCTCTTGATTGAAGGAAGAATGATCGTTCCTTTGATCACCGTTCCGATTCGCGACGTCGACGCCGTCGCGGCGCGACGACCGCAGTCGTCCGCGTCACAATTGTGGTTTTCTGGTTTTGTTCTTGATCAGGATCTCCCGGATCCGATCGGTGATCCAATGGTAGTTCGCATCTTCAAGGAAGGTGAAATACAGGGACCGCAGAAAACACTTGATATTGTTCTGGTAATAGAGACGTTCCAGATACTCCGTCGGCGGATCTGCAATCAAAAACCGGTCAAGCCAGGACTCGATGAAGTCCCTGGACATGATCTGTCGTGCGATTCCGTTTTTGATCGCAATCGTCATTCGTTCGTCTTCGTCGAACGTGTAGAAATGGTTTTTCTGTTTGAACTTGTCGACGATGGCGGAAAACATTTCCATGAGTCGGTTTTCGTCAAACCAGGAGATTTGCATCAGTTGGGCAAACAGATCCGCGCTATGGGCGATGGCGTGGACCCATCCGACCTGCGCATCGTATCCGGTGAGGATCGTTTCTTGAACGAAATAGGCTAAAAACGCATGGTACACCCGTTCGATCGATGCTTTCTCGAGGATGCCGTCGCGGCGATGGACGTACACCAGGATGACGAGCTGGAGGATCGAGAAGCTTCTCCTTAAGACGCTGTTGGGTTGTTTGTTTTCAAGATCGTAGGACAAGAAGTCGGCGCTGATCAGTTGTTCCAGATAGCGCGTCAGTTCTGCTTCGTTGAAGTATTTGTCATGCAACAGATGGGCCAAGACCCCATAGACCAAACCGTCGCGGATCGTCCCGTCCGGATCGCCGATATGCATCAGGCATCGATCCGCCAGTTCAGCCTTGTTCACATCGGCGAAATCATAATGATTCTTCTTGATCGATTCGAGGGTTTCAATGAGTTCTTTTTCCATCGTCGTTCTCCTCCATGGCATGTTCATCCAAAAGCAACATTTCTTCCATGACCGCATGGGCTTCGTTGAAGATCTGTCGGTCGTTCACGTTCGTGATCATGACGCAAAGAAGTTGATCTTCCGGATAATAGGCCATCACCGACCGGACGCCCGGACCGCCGCCCGTATGATAGTGTTTGCGTCTTTGTTTCCCACAGATTTCGCCTTCTTCCAAAAACAAGCCGAAGCCGTAGTGGGTCGTCTCGTTGATGCGGACCTGCGGGGTGTGCATCATACTGCCGCTTGCTTGGCTGATGATCCGATGATCGACCAGTCCTTGATGGAACAAGGCCAGATCCCCGACAGTCGCATAGAGTCCGCCACCGCCGCCGGCGATCCGCATATCGACGAAGTCGGCGTTTCTGATACCCGCTTCGTCTTTTTCATATCCCTTGGCCCTGCCCTTGATCACGGGCTTGTAATGATCGTATCCCGTGCTCCGCATGCCCAGGGGTGCAAAGATATTCTCCTTCAGGTAGTTCTCATAGCTTGTTCCGTCAGCCGTTCGATGATGGTTCCCAACAGGAAATAGCCGGATACCGAATAGGCGTAGGATGTTCCCGGACGAAATTGCAAAGGCTCGTCCTTGAACATCCCGATCAGTTTTTCAGAAAACGACGGGGCGTGCACCACCTCATAGAAATCGGCGTCGAGTCGGAAATTGCTGATCCCGGAGGTGTGCGTCAATAAATGGTAGATGGTGATCTGTTCTCCGTGCGGATAATCCGGGAAGAACCGATCCAGCGTGTCTTCCAGTCGTAGAAGCCCTTTTTCCAGCAATTGCAGGATGGCGGCCGCGGTGAAGGTCTTGGTGATCGATGCGATTCTGAATTTCGTCTGTGCCGTATTCAAGACATCGAGTTCGAAGTCCGCATATCCATACCCTTTTGACCATCGGAAGTCGGCTTGATGCGCGATCAGCACGGCCCCGTTGAATTTCTTGTCGAGCAACATCCGATCGATTTGATCGATCCTGTTTTGATCCATGGAATGCCTCCTCAAGGGGTTTTTGACTCCCGTATCGAGTGATCTATTACCATCTATTTTATCACGATATGATTTGAATCAAATGGATCCCCCGACATTTATTCAATATTCCCTGCGGCTTCGAAGTCGTCTTCGAGAAAAGCACGCAGCGGGATGAAAACGAAAAATGACCGCCACGAGGGCGGTCATCTGGGAAATCAATCGATTGAAACAAGCCTTTTAATCGTATCCTTGACCGGGGTTTCATGGAATGAGGTTTGCCCGGATCGAGATCGAGGCATGCCTCGAACCTAGACTACATCAGGAAGAAATAGACCGCCACGAAATGGGATAGCGTCCCCATGAAGACGAAGATATGCCAGATGAAATGGGCGAACTTGAACCAGTTGAAGGCGTAGAATAACACGCCGATGGTATAGGAGATCCCGCCGATCAGAATGAACCAGAATGCCCCGGTAGACAATGCATAAAGCGGTCCGACGAGCGTCATTCCGCTCCAGCCAAGCAAGAGGAACAACGCGAGATGCAACACGGCGAACTTTCGGATCTTCACCGCCTTGAACGTAATCCCCAAGGCGATGATGATCCATTGTCCCGCCAGTAGAAGCCATCCGAGCGGTTTTTCGATCGCAATGATGAAGATCGGCGCGAAGGTCCCGCCGATCAACAGATAGATCCCGATATGATCGAAGCGTTGAAATATCCGCTTGACGGTGCTGCCTTCGCGGAACGCATGATACAGGGCGCTCATCGTATAAAGCATGATCATCCCGAATCCGAAGATGATCGCCCCCATGACCTCGCCGAAACCTCGTGCCTTGACAATCAAAAGCACCGTTCCGACGATGCCGAACGCGCCGCCGACGATATGGGATACGGAATTGGCGATCTCTTCGCCTTTGCTTTGAATTCTGGATAGTTTCATCGAACGCACCGCTTTCTCTTACCGGTCGTAAGGGCGCAATAGATTGATATGGATGTGTCTTTTATTGTATCACACACCGACAAAACCCGTCGCCGAGAAAATGCAAAACGCGCGCCCTTTTCGGGACGCGCGTTCCATCTTTTTTCATGCCATGGCCAAGGGAATGATGCCATTCAAAGGGAGTTGATCCGATCAAAGGAGCGTGAACAGCGAAATGCTGGAGAGGACATTGAGCGCGATGTGGGCGATCATGCCGATATAGAAGTTCCGCTTTTTCACCGCGGTATAGGCGACCGGTAGTACGGCGATGCCGCGCACGAGGAAATCCCAGGGAGACCAAAAGTGATAGAATGCGAATAAAAACGAATTCAGGAGGATCTTCTTGGAATCACCGCCCTTGATGCGGGGAAGCAGGAATCCGCGGAAGTACAGTTCTTCCACCGCCGGTCCGACGATATTGCCGAAGATCATGATCAGAATGATGGTCGTAAGCAGGACGGAGCGGCTTCCCTCGAATTCATTCAGCAGCATCCACTGCGGCAAAAACGAAACCACATGGTCTTTGAAGAACGCCGCCAGCGGTTTTTGCAAGACGGCGAAGATGATCCCGGACCACAGCACGATCACAAGACCATAGATGAGATAGTTCTTGAAGGGGGTCTTTTCCCGATAGAACAGAACGCCTTGCAGCGAGAGCCGATGATTCTTGCGGTATCCCTGAAAAAACAGAATCAACAGTTGCGTGGGAACCAAGACGACCGGGACCGCGATGCACAGCGTCAAAGCGGCAGGCCATCCCCTTTCGAGCCAGATCGGGGCGACAAGCATGTAAAACAGGACGATCGGGATCCCGGGAAGCAAATGATACAGGATGCTTTGAAACAAAGAATGCGTTTCGTGTGGTTCCGTCGAGACGTTGGGATTCATGGCGGCTAAGTGTGTAATCAAATCGGCTTCTTCCGAAGCGTTGATTATTCCTTTCTATCTATTTTTTGTTTCGTCTTCAGTCTTTCCGGTTGATCGCAAAGCATGATATCTCGTGATTTGAGGGGATGAATCAGAGGAAGATGGCCATGGTCGCATAGAGTTCGGGTCGGGAAGACATGATCAGGATTTGCACGGCGGTTGCCAGATTGATGACGAAATGGCCGACCATGATCGGAACCGGATTGTGCTTTTTTTGATACCACAGGCATAACAGGATCGTCAGCGGCAGAAATGACAGAAACCGGTAGAGCATGTACGACAAATCAAAATAGAGCGGGATGAAACTGTGTTGCAACGCATAGAAGAACGCGGGGACCAGCACCCCCGCTCGTTTGTCGGTCAAGCGGTTGACGCCGATTCCCAAATACAGCCCATCTTCGGCCAATGTCGTGGAANNTAAAATCAAAACGTTCGTCCATGCGAGCCAGATCGGAATCGGGGCGATCAGGTCTTTGGCAAGATAAGGAAATACTCCGTATGTGAGATACCCCGCCAAAAACATGCCGGCCATTCCCAAGACGACGACCACGACGATCCCCAGCGCGATCGCTTTCCACCCGGTCGCTTTCTTTGGGTATCGCATCATCTGGCGGTACGTGAGATGTTCCGCTTTGTTCAGTCGATAGAGCGCGATCAGGGTCAGCAGATTGCCGACGCTGCAGACGACGGACCACCATTTTCCGATTTCCGCAAGCGATTGGTCGAACACGATGGCAAGTGACAGAAAACTGAAAACGAACAACAGACAACGCAGCGACAAGATCATGATGGTTTTCATCGTATCAGGGCATTTCGTTCGATTCGCGGCTTGAATCATCCTTGTCGTCCTCTTGTCATTCTCGGTTGTTGTAATGTTATCGTATATGATTATATTATCGTCTTTGATAATGATTGTCAATAACTTTTCACCTTTTTTTACGGCGTCTTTCCGGAGTGTCCTCCTGATTGGAAAATGGAGGCCTCTCGATCGCATGAAACGTTCCTCCGTTTATCGGGGTATCCGTACTTCATGCGTTATCAGGTCGGGTGTTTTGTCGCATGCCTTGGTGGTTTAGAACATGCAAAAGAGGATTGACGGCGGTCCGTCAATCCTCTGGCATCTTGCGGAATTCGATTGGTCGTGCAAACGATTATTTGGGTATCCCCGCGCCGGTGGTCGGCATGGGAGGAACCGACGGCTGGAGCGGCAATCCGCTCTTGGTCGATATCGCCTTTTCATCGTCGACCCGCTTCGGCATCGATTTCATGTCGTTGTCAACGGCCTTCTCCGGCATCGAACGCTTCGGTATCGACATGCTGTTGGGAAGCGTGCGGAAATGCTCTTCGTTTTCCAGAGCGAGCTGGTCGATGAGCGTTTTCGGTTCAGGCAAGACATCCGATTTCAACAGTTCCGCCTTTGCGTTATTCCACGCGGGTAAAAACTCATAATACATCTTGTGGACTTCCGCATCTGTCAGGGTTCCGTTCGATATCGCGAGCCAGTGTTGCTCCATGGACAGATACTGAATCGACAACACCGCCCCGAGCTTCCCAAGGGTCTCCACGCGTTTGTCGGTCGGCAGCTGCGGCCGGATCACGGTCAACACCTGGAAGGCGGCGAGGATCAAGACCCAAAGGATCCACAAATCTTCCCAGATCGCCCACGCGGCGATTCCGCCGGATGAGGCGACGGCGATGAAGATGTTCATCGCGCGCTGCAACCGAAGGCTGCGATTCTTGTGCGCTTCGATGAACAACACTTCAAAATGGCACTGTGTCAAGAAATTCCAATATTGATTTTTCATCAAGATTCCTCCTATTTTGCACGATCCTTCTTCCAGACGAGAAAGAACCAACACAGCGGAGGGGATTGCGAGCAGAACACATCCGAGCAAGGCGACCCCGCCCGCATGGACGACGCCGAGATCAGGCGGCGTCGCCTTGCGCGCACGGTTGTTTGCAACTTCATCAACCATGATATCACAGGCATTCATTAAGACAATATCCAATTAGAAATATTCGCTTATAATCTAATTGCATATGCCTTATTCATTTTTCGTTTGCACCAGCCCTTTGGGCTGACGCTCCAAAATCATCCGATCGGGCTTCCCCCTCATCAAGACAAAAGATTCACATTCACGTTTATTGATTGTGTGAATCCGAAGCATTGCGCGAACCGATCGCCTCCCCGGCGTGTTTGACACTTTTCTTCTTATGTCCAGCGCTGCGGTCCGGGCAAAAAGAAATGACCCCCATTCCGTATCCGGTTCATAACTCTCGTTATGGACACCGTCTACTTCATGGGGATCCTATCACGCCGCGACAATGCGTGGTTCTCAGTACGAGAATAGTCCGCCCGTCGCATAAAAGCCATAAATGGAGAAGCCAATCAGCACCGCGTTTCCAAGGATCACGTACATCAGGACGACCAACGGCGATTGACGCGGAAAACGCTTTGCCCAGACGATGGATTGAACGACTGTCAAGGACGTGACGAGCAAGATGATGAGATAGGGAAGAAAGAAGGAAAACGGGTCAAACATGGTCGCTTCACGCAGCCACTGTAAGAATGTTGAAATCAGATAATACACGACATAGAGTCCGATTAAGATGAATGCGGCCTTTTTCCCGCGATACCCGAATTGAAGGGCGATGAACAGTTCCACGACAAGCATCCCCAGGATGAACCCGATCATGACCAGAATCGTCTCGAAATAGAACGCAAAGTCCCGTTCATAAAGCGGAAAGGGCAGGCTGTTGAGATCGGATTCGGAAAAGGAAACGGTCTGTCCGTCGAAGGTGATGGTCGCGACCATCTTGGTTTGCGTAATGACGGAGGAGGCCGTGACGGTTCCGTCTGCGAAAACCAAGGCAATCTTATAGGTGCTTGGATGTGTGGACAAAAATGTGAGGGTGTAACAATCGTTCTCGTCCACACTGCGGGTGACCGGAACATTCCCATATAATTGCGACGATCCATATCCTTCGCCGTCACGATACCCGTTCATGGCGATCAAAAACGCCGGAACATCATATTCATCGTCGAGCAAAGCGTGCATTTCTGGATTCGACAGGAGAGGCGCTCCTTCGATCGGAACCAGCAGTTCCAGCAAAAAAGGTGCGTCTTGATCGGTAATGGTGATTTCCGTCGTGCCATGAAAGGTTTGCCACGCAAAGACGCTCGTGCCGGAAAATATGACCAGTCCCAAGAGGAATGCGATGATCGATGATTTCAGGATGTGTTTCATGTTCCACCTTTTCCGTCCGATGCATCTGCCGATGAAGACGCGTTCATTATATATCAATCGCGGAACGAATGAAACACAAATTGCTTTTTTGCCATGAAAATACCGACCGGAATCCGCCGGCGACCGAACGCGGCTTGAATGCGAAAGGGTTGAGATCCTGTCGATCTCAACCCGATGCAATGACCCCGTTACCGGGTGATGATGGATCATGGGTTGTCATACCCATGATGCTTTATCGTCTTTTCATTTGCGGTTTTTTCATTGAATCATCCTTTTTGTGCCTTATACAATACGTTGCTAATGACCAACCCGCTCTTGATCAGCGTTTTTCGAGACGCTTCATTATGAACATAACATCGCGCATTGCATTCGAGGTTCTTGGATTGCAGATACTCGATTAAAAACTTGACCGTTTCCGATCCATAACCCTTTTTTCTGTAGGCCTCGCTGACGACCATCGAGATGCAGAATCTGTTTTCGTTGAGGCGCAATGGTTCCAGTGCCCCAAAGCTGATCATTTTGTCGTCTTGTGCATAATAGAACGCCCGCTTGTTTTCTAGCGATATTTGATTATACTCAATGAATTCTCCGAATTCCTTTCGAATCCGGTCAAGGTCCTTGTTCTTTACGGCATTCATCCGAAGGGAGGACACGCTTTTTTGATTCGCTTCAAAATTATACGCCTGAATCTCATATGGAATGTTGTTTTTCTTCATTTGATCGACAAATTGTTCGTCTTTTTCCGAAAACAAAATATGCGTAAACAGTGGCAGCCCGATCACATAGGAAAAGATCGTTTCATATGATTCGTTATGCTCGGGCAATACGACCAATGACGTCAAGCCTCTTGTGGGATGCACCGAAAAATAAGCCAAAGTGACATTGGTATAAATCTCATAGATGGGCGAATCCAAAATGGTCTTTTCATAGTACCCATCGATCCCGCCATGGATCCTCTGATAATATTGGCGATAAATCGAGATGATGTCCTCATTCCTGCATTCTTGATGTTTCATTCGCTCACCACCCTGTGCGGGTCAAATATGAAGTTGATGGATGACACTGAGTTGGACAGAAAACGAGAGTGTATCATTTCTTGTGGGTGCGTGAGGATTTCATCCAGATACCTCGCTCTGCGACCTTGCTTCGATCGACGATTGTTAAGTCAATCCCGAAAGGGGATATCACGCTCTTTGCACCAGGCGATCGGATTTTCTGGAAAGAACGTGTCTTCAACATTCACCAGGTTGGTGTTGATGGTTCCGAGGTCGAAATCGACGTAATTTCCGATCTTCGAAAGATGCCATTCGCGCCGGATAAGCATACGGATCCATTTCCGCCATCACTCTATCACAATGTGGGTTATTGTGGAAGATACTTTACACAAATTAACATTTTTTTGATTTCGTGAACTTTTTCAGGATCATTCACATGATGCTGCTTCAGACGGTCCAGATGTCCCCTTCAAACTCCGATCGAACCGTATCGCCGTTGGTTCCAGAAGCGATGATGATGATGCTCGCTCAACCTCGCTCGTTGAATGATTCATGCATTTGTTTACGAACATGAAAACGCCCGCCCTTTGCAGGACGAGCGTCTAATTTCATCTGTTGATTGCAACTGTTTACTACAATGACGTATGTACGGGTTGGTACGACCGTCACGGTGCCAACCGTTAACATGACATCCTAAACCAAATCCCATTTACCACTATTCAATCGATAGAAATGAGCGTTTTTATGTTCTTTCACAACCAATATCGCCAATTCAGCCAGAGCATTCAATAATCTCAAATAATACTGCTTGCTGAACTCCTCATGAGAGAAATCCCGATAATCTTTCCAATCAAAGAACCCGTCGCCGGTCACGGGTATTGCCAGTACATATTTCAAAGCGATTTCGATCGCTCGATTCAATCCTTGACCATTACCTTTCAACTTGTTTTGGATGATATAAAAATTGATATATATTTTTGTATACTTCAATATAATGTTTCCCATATATTCAAGAAAATAAGTGATGTCATTCCCTGCATTTCGAGAATTCATGATTGCATTATAATAACCATTCTTATGGATCTTGTTGTTGATCGCTTCACTTACCAGCAACAAACTCAAGGATGGCGCGTGTTTCAGATTATACCAGAAAGACATCACCCTTGCCATCCGGCCGTTATAATCAAAATACGGATGAAGATATATCATATAAAAATGAATGACATGTGAAGCGATCAGATGCTCTTCGTACGTCTTCTCTTTGTCGACATAATCGATTAATTGATTCATCAGTTTGGGCAGTAATTTCCAATCAACGCCTTTGTCGACCACCGCATTGGCTCCATCGACGATATCGACTTCATCATGGCGATATCGATTCCCCGGCAATAATTGTTCGTCATCTTTCATACACTTCTTGGACAATATGTTGTATAGTTTGAAAATGTTGTCCTGAGTGATATCATTGATCCTTACAAACTCATAACCTAATATCATGTTTTTAGTAATGATGTCATTCAATTCGTTCAAGTCATCATATCCGGTTTTATTCAATTGTTCGATTTTGGCTCGAGTGCTTCTAACCCCTTCAATTGCCAAACTGGATTCGATTTCCGAGAACACAAACCCATTCAATATTTCTGAATCACGAAAATCGGAAAATTGATTCATCACCGAATTCCTGATCAAATCCTGACTTCCCAAAAAATGCATGAGGATCTTTTCGTTATTCCAATAGACCACTTGATTTCCTGATGGATCATTCAATTTCAACTTCAAATATTCATGATCTTCCGTTTTTTCTTGACGCATCTCATGGATATCCGTGCGCGACAATCCATATTTATAGATCAATTCTGAATCCACTGGATAATGATCAAGCTCATCACGAATTTTTTTGAACTTCTCATAATTGTCCATACTACCACCCCATCAATAGTTTACATTTTTGTTTAAAACAAGTCAACATGATTGTTTACAATATTGTTTACTACATTTATGCATTATGGTTTACAACATAGTTTACAACAATTGAATTGTCATCCATCGGGATTTTGGACTAGGCGGACCTTAATCGGTGGTTTGTACCCAAATGATACCATAGGCCCCACACCGATTCATTTCCATACCGATCAAGATCCTCAAAACATTCAAAAACGCCTGAAATCCGTTTATATCCGCCACCGTCGGTGTTCAACCCGCCATTTACCACCAGGGGGGATTTTGACCCCTACATCCAAAACGCCACATACGGCACCCGTATCTGGCGTTTTCAATGGACCCCTGTCAATATTTGACCTGTACTGATCTTCATCATCTGTTGGACTCTGGGAATTTGGCGGATCGGGTAAAACTCCCTTTCTGCAAAAAAAAAGGACTCGAGATCATCTCGAATCCCCTTGATGTCGATGGCGGAGAAGGGGGGATTCGAACCCCCGCACCGTTTTACCGATCTACTAGCTTTCCAAGCCAGCCCCTTCAGCCACTTGGGTACTTCTCCGTGGGGACGAACAGTCCGTTCGTCCTAAATCATTGTAACATTTCACTCCCCGTTTGACAACAAGTTTTCCCTTTCATCGCCCGGGAAAGAAAATGCCGCCTTTCGACGACATCGATAAACAAAACTGGCGGAGTAAGAGAGATTTGAACTCTCGCGCCGGAATCCCGACCTACGCCCTTAGCAGGGGCGCCTCTTCGACCACTTGAGTATTACTCCAATAAAAACAGTCGGCCCTATTATGATACCTTACTTCGGGCCGACTGTCAACGAAATCAGTTGATGTAGGTTTCCTTGGCTTCCGCCTCGGGCTGAGGCTGCGGCTTCGGAAGTTCCTTCTCGACGGGAGCGCTTTTTCCCTTCTGCTCCTGCAGCGATTTGGACTGCTGGCGATAGAGGCGGTAGCCGCCGTAGCCGTCATAACCGAGATAGAGACCACCGGAAACCGAGACGAAGAGGATCAGCCAGCCGAGCGTGCGGAGGATGATGTCGCCGGTCGAGGTGAGGGCGAGGACGAACAGTCCGGCGCCGAGCGTGACGCAGATCAGGTGGAACCAGAACTTGAGGGCTTCGCTGCGTTCCGCGAAGAAGTAGAGCGAGACCATGTAGATGAAGCCCCTCACATAGAAGAACACCGCGAGCAGGTAGGCATACATGCCCTGCCAGAACGGATCGCCGGAAAGACCGGAGAAGGCGACGTAGATCATCAACCCGCCCATGATCGTGTCGAACACGATTTCAAAGAGGTTGATGGTCCGCAAAACTTCTTTCGACAGGGATTTCAACAGCGGATAGATGCGCAGAAGCGAGAACAACACGATCGCGATGCCGGTCGTCGCATAGACGACTTCGACCTCGTTGATCTTGACGAGGATGCCGGCGGCGATCAGGATCGCCGCGAGGAGCCACTTGAGTGCCCAGCCGTAACCCATTATCTTTTTATTCATATCGTTGAAACCCCCTTTTGTTCGGCTCCGTACGGGCCGTTTCTGTCTTTATTATATCGCATTTGCATCGTAAAACAAGAGAGCGTGCCTTTATTTAAGATCTGGAGAATAGCTGACCGCATTCTTTCCGGCCGTCTTCGAAAGATACATCGCGTCATCAGCTTCCTTGATGTAGCGTTCGAGCGGCTTGTTCACCGGTCCCTTCGAACCGGCGACGCCGAACGATCCGGTGATCTTGATATTCCGCCGTTGATACAGGAAGGCATGGTTCGCGATCGCCTCGCAGACTTTCTCGTCGAGGATCCGCGCTTCGGCTTCGATCACGTTCTTGCGGAAGATGATGAATTCCTCGCCGCCGTAGCGCGCGAAGATGTCTTCCGGACCCAGCACGCCGACGAGGAGTTTCGCCATCTGCGCGAGGATCGAGTCGCCGGCCTGGTGGCCGTAGATGTCGTTCACGCCTTTGAAATCGTCGAGGTCGAACATCAGGACCCGGACGTTTTCCCGGTTCGCCACGGCTTCGTCGAAGGCTATCGTCGCCTTCCGGAAGAAATAGCGGCGGTTGTAGATCTTCGTCAGTTCGTCATAGGCCGCCATTTGTTCCATCCGGCGCATCTCGTCTTTGTGGGAGGTGATGTCCTGGTACACGGCAAAATATCCGGTCGGCTTCTTCTTCGACTTTCCGAGGTTGGTGAGGATGACGCGGTAGGTGCGGAGCTTGCCTTCGAAGGACAGTTCGGTCTCGCAGTCGTGTCCGGCGAACAGTTCCTTGGCGACGGCGCCTTCGTCCTTGTGCAGGAAGGCGAGGTCGTAATGGTCGTCGGGACCGCGGGTGATCTTCGCGAAAAGCCGTTCCGCGGCCGGGTTCAACATCACGACGTTCTGGTCGTCGTCCAAAATCACTGTCGGGCTCTCCGATTTGCGGAAGAGTTCTGAGTAGGCGGTCGGGATCAGATCGAACATCTCGTACTTAAAGAGGGCGAGGAAGGCCAGAAGCGGGATCACGTTGACGGCGAGCGCGGCGACGTTGATGAGCGGCGTGGTCCGTTGGAGAAAGGTGAGCGTGAGGATTCCGATGGCGAAGAGCGAGTCGATGAAGAGGAGCCGCGCCCGTCCCTTCGCGATGCCTTCCTTGCGAGCCGTCAGTTTCCCGAAATGGACTGCGGCGAAGATCGCGAGGAAAAGCGAATAGCCCATTAGGACATAGTAGAAGATACCCTTTTCGAAGTGGATCCCGACGAACCCGTTGAACGTGCTGTTCAGATAAATCGCGACTTCGTGACCCGTGAAGAAAAGCAGACGCCACCACTCCTGACCGACCGCGTTGTCCCAGGGATAGAAGAGAAGGGCGATCATCGCGAGAGCGGGGATCGCCCCGATCACAAGCGCTTTGGAGAGTCTGGACAACCGCGTACCATGATACTGCTGTTTCGAGATCAGATACCATAAGGGCATCATGAAGGAAATGGCGAAGTATCCGACGCTCGTGTAGAGGATCATCGTTCGTTCGGAGTCGGAGAGCAGATAGCCGGCGTAGCAGGCTGAATAGACGGTGTTCGTAATCGCGTAAACCCCGAGCAGCTTGAGCCCGAGCAGGCGTTCCTTGCGGGTGAAGATGTAGACCGCGCAGACCCCGAGGAGCATCGCCACGGCGATGATCACGGCGGCGAGGGCAAAATCCAATCGCATCGTTTCCTCAACCCCTTTCCACGCGCGTTCGCAAACGCGCGTCTCGGATTACTTGTCTTGGAAGGTGTCGCCCTTTTCGGGCGGCAGCATCGTCAGTTGCAAGCGATGGCGTTCGAGATCGACGCCGGTCACCCAGATTTTGACGATGTCGCCGACACTGACCACCTCGAGCGGGTGCTTGATGTAGCGTTTCACCATCTTCGAGATGTGGACGAGGCCGGCTTCCTTGATCCCGCAGTCGATGAACGCGCCGAAATCGACGACGTTTCGCACCGTGCCCTGCAGTTCCATGCCGGGCTTGAGATCGTCGAGTTTCAACAAGTCGCTCTTCAGGAGCGGCTGGGGATACCGGTCGCGCGGGTCGCGCGTCGGTGATGCAAATGCATCGAGCAGATCTTCGACGGTGATCAGGTTGAGGTTCAGGTCGGCCGCGAGCTGCTTGCGGTCGGCAAGGGCGATCTTCGCTTTGGTTTCATCGGAACCGATTTCGGCAGGCTGGATGTCGAGCTTCTTGAGGACCGCGAGGGCGGTCTCGTAGGATTCGGGATGGATCGGGGTCTTGTCGAGCGGATTGTCGGAATCGGGGATGCGGAGGAAGCCGACGGCCTGTTCGAACGCCTTCGGTCCGAGTTTCGGAACCTTCTTCAGGCCTTCGCGGTCGCTAAACGGGCCGCTTGCCTCGCGGTATTTGACGATGTTCGTCGCGACCGTCGCATTCAACCCGGACACATATTTGAGCAGCGAAGCGGAGGCGGTGTTGGCGTTCACGCCGACTTCGTTCACGGCGGAGCCGACGACGAAGTCGAGCTGATCGGACAATTTCGCCTCGGAGACGTCGTGCTGGTACTGGCCGACGCCGATCGCCTGCGGATCGATCTTGACGAGTTCGGAAAGCGGGTCCTGCATGCGGCGGGCGATACTGACGGCGGAGCGTTCCTCGACGGCGAAGTCGGGGAATTCTTCCCTTGCGACGTCGCCGGCGGAATAGACGGAAGCGCCGGCTTCGCTGACGATCACGTAGAACACCGGTTTCTTGAGTTCCTTGATGACTTCGACGATGAACGCTTCCGTTTCGCGGGAAGCGGTGCCGTTGCCGATGGCGATGACGTCGACGTTGTACTTCGAGACGACCATCCGGATTTCGTTCTTCGCGTCTTCGATCTGTTTCGGATTGATTTTCTGGCCGATGTAGGCTTCGTGCGGATGCACGACGCCTTTGGCCTTGAAGGTCCCGAACGGATCGACGACCGCGTACTTGCATCCGGTGCGGTAGGCCGGGTCGACGCCGAGGACGGTCTTGCCCTTCATCGGCGGTTGGAGCAACAGGCTCCGCAGGTTTTCGGCGAACAGCTTGATCGCCTGGTCTTCGGCCTTCTCGGTCATTTCGCTTCTGAGTTCGCGCTCGATCGCCGGGGCGATCAGACGCTTGTAGGCGTCTTTGATCGAACCCTTGACGAGATCGTTGACCGGCGAGCGGCGCCCGCCGATGATTTCCTGTTCGAGATGGAGATGGACGTCTTCGATGTCGATCGTGGCATCGGTCGAGATGACCTTTTCGTCCTCGGCGCGGTTGACCGCGAGGATCCGGTGCGGCTTCACCTGCTTGAGCGGTTCCTGATAGTCGTAATAGTTCTTGTAGACCTGGAGATCGTCCTTCGCGTCCTTCTTGATCTTGGTGACGAGGACGCCTTTGTTCCAGGTGAAGTCGCGGATCCACTTGCGGTGCGCGGCGTTGTCCGAAATCGTTTCGGCGATGATGTAGCCGGCGCCTTCGAGCGCTTCCTTGACGGTTGTGACGGACTCGTTCAAAAACGGCGCGGCGAGCGCTTCGGGGGTCGTTTCCTTCGGGAAGGCGAGGATCGCCTTCGCGAGCGGCTCGAGACCCTTCGCGATCGCGTCGGTGGCCTTCGTTTTCTTCTTTTCCTTGAACGGACGGTAGATGTCCTCGAGATCGACGAGCTTGACGGCCTCGGCGATCTTGACTTTCAGTTCCTCGGTGAGCAGTCCCTTTTCGTCGATCAAACGGCTGATGTCGTCCTTGCGCTTCTGCAGCGAGACGCCATACTCGTATTCCTTCTCGATCGTGCGGATCTGTTCCTCGTCGAGCGCGCCCGTGACTTCCTTGCGGTAACGCGCGATGAAGGGGACGGTGTTGCCCTCCGTCAAAAGCCCGAGGACACTCTTGACCTGATCGGGTTTGATCTTGAGATCGCCGGCGACGCGGGCGATCAAAGCATCGTTGATATATTCCATGGATTCACCTTTTTCGAAATGACGTCACATATTATTTATACCACATCGGCGCGATTTTGGGGGCAAAAAATGAAAAACCCCCGGAGCGGCGCTCCGGGGGATGTCATCCTCGATCAGTTGAATGGGTCGTAGTCGCCGTTTTTGACGTTCGTCAGCATCGCCAAGACGTCCGTCGAACCGACCGCGACCTCTTCGAAGTCGCCGTCGTTGACGACGACGAGCATCGGCGTGCGCAGCGAACTCTCGTAAATCGCGCCGAGGAAATCATCGCGATCGCCGTCGGCCGCTTCGGTGATCTCCGTGGTGTTCACGAAGAACACGACGGTATCGTTTTTATTGATGCGCGAAACGAGGCGGAGCGCGTCCTTCTGGATCGTGGAGCAGCTCGGGCATTCGTCGTTATAGAAATAGATGATGTAATCCTGCAATGGTTCGCTATCGGCGTCCACTTGCGAAAGGATGTCGTCGTATTGGGTGATGTGCGTATAATCGTCGTAACTGCCGACCGTGACGGAGAGGTCGTAGAGGAACGCGGCCAGAACGATCACGAGCACCGCTCCGATGACCCCGACGATGATCTTGAGAAGCATCATTTCACTGCTTTGTTTCTTGAATCCCTTTGCGTATGTCGCCATTTCAGTCACCCCAGAATATAGATTAGCATGTATAATAATACATTTTTTGAAGCGCTTTTGCAAGCACAACTTTCGTCCAACAAAAAAACCTCAAAAATCAGTCGGATTCGAGGACGCAGAGTCCGACCGCGACGTCGGCCTCGTGCGAGATCGAAAGCCATACGCGCAAGAGCGGGAATTGCCCGCTTGCGAGATACGGTCGCCCGTTGACGTCGTTCGCGATCTCGATCAAGGGCATCGACTTGACCGACAGGCCGGTCGGCGACGCCTTGATGATGGCTTCCTTGACGGCGAAGCGGCCGGCGAGGAATTCGTGCTTGCGCGCCGCGATCCCGAAGGATTGATAGGTCAAAAGTTCGGCGGGCGACAGGACGTGTTCCGGCGCGATCTTGGAAAAGCGCTCGACCTTGGCGACGTCGACGCCGATCCCGCGGATCACGGCCGTTCCTCCCGCTCGAAGGTCAGTTCGTTGAGATAGTTCTTCAAGGCGCGGAACCGGTGGTTGAGCGCCGATTTGGAAATCATGTGGCCGTAGTGTTCGTCGGCCGCATAGCTGAGTTCATGGAGCGTCGACTCGGGATACTTCTTCCTCAGGAAGATGATCTCTTCGAGGCTTTTCGGCATATCCGTTGGGGACAGCGCCTCGATTCTCGCGATCACTTCCAGCTGGCGGTTGGCCGCCTCGATCGCCTTCTCTTCGTTGGCGATGTCGCAGTTCATCACGCGGTTGATCGAGTTCGCGAAATCGCGCTTGATGCGCGAGTCCTCGAAGCTGAAGAGTTCGTTGGTGGCGCCGGACACGCGCAGAAAGTCGGCGATCTTCTCGGCTTCCTTCACGTACATGATGAAGCCGCGCTTGTTCTTCGCCGTCTTGGCGTTCAGATCGAAGCCGTTCGCGAGTTTCTTGAGATCCTCCGCAAGCGGCTCGGAGAAGGTCTGGATCTCCATGTGGTAGGTCGCCGTGGACGGCGAGTTCATCGAGCCGCCGGCGAGAAACGCGCCGCGCAGAAACGCCCGGCGGCAGCACTCTTTGCTCACGAGCTTCTCATCGACGCCCTGAAAGAAGCGGGCGGACTTGTTCATCAGCGAGAGACCGCTGATGACGTCGTTCACCTTGTCCTCGATCTCGACGATGAAGATGTCGTTTTTCTGGAGGTTCAGCCGCTTCTTCGTCATCGTCAGCGGTTCGACCTTGTAGAGTTCCTTGAACAGCTTCAGAAACTTCCGGACGACGGCGTTGTTGGTCGTCTGGAAGGTGAGGATGAGTCCGGTGCTGCGCAGTTCGACCGCGCCGCCGACGTGCAAAAGCGCCGAGAGTTCGGCGCGGGAACAACATTGCAGATCCTTGATGTTGGCCAGTTCGGCCTTGACGTCGGCGGTAAAGGACATGGAATCACTCCGTTTTGCGTAAGTCGTCGAGATACTTGACGGCCGAGAGGGCGGCGATCGCGCCGTCGGAGATCGCCGTGGCGATCAGCCGGAAATCTTTCTTCGTGACGTCGCCGGCGGCGAACAGCCCCGGGATCTTCGTATGCATGTCGCGGTCGACGGCGACGAACCCGTCGGATCCGACCGCGCCGGTCTTCGCCAGATACCCGGTTTCGGGAAAGTTCCCGACGTAGACGAAGGCGCCCTGCGCGGGCAAAACCGATTCCGCGCCGGTTTCCTTGTCGCGGATTGTCACGCCTTCGAGGACGCGGTCGCCGGTGAAGCCGATCACGGCCGTGGACGTGTGGATCCGGATGTTCGGGTTGCGCCGGATGCGGGCGGCGAGGCCGGCCGCGGCGGTGAACTCGGGAAGGTCATGGACGATCACGACCGACTTGGCGATGCCGGCGAGGTAGTTGCTTTCCTCGAGCGCCGAATCGCCGCCGCCGATCACGACGACGTCCTTGCCTTTGAAGAAGATGCCGTCGCAGACGGCGCAGTAGGAGATGCCCTTGCCGGCAAAGTCGGCTTCGCCCGGCACGCCGAGCGGCTTCGATTTCGTTCCGGTCGCGGCGATCACGGCTAAGGCGAGATAGTCGCCGTTGTCGGTCAAAACGCGGAATCCCGCATCGGTCCGGTCGATCGCGAGGACCTTGCCGTAGCGGTCTTCGATCCCGAGGTCGCGCAGATGGGTGACCATCTTGGCGACGAGTTCTTCGGCCGAGACGCGGCCGAAGCCGAGATAGTTGTCGACCTGGTAGGTGGAGAGGACTCTTCCGCCCGGGGTCGAGCGGTCCAGCACGACGACGTCCTTGTCGGCGCGCTTGGCATAGATCGCCGCCATCATCCCGGCGGGACCGCAGCCGACGATCAGAAGTTCGCAATGGATCATGGCTGAACCGGTTCCTTGGCTTTCTTCCGGAATTCGTTGAAATCAAAGGCGCCGGGGATGTCTCCATAGGATCCGGTCTTCCATTTGAAGCGGATCAAGAGGTCGAGGGTGACCGCGCCGAGGATCATCAAGACCGAGGTCGTGGTCGCGGCCTGAAGTTCGAGGCCGAACAGGTCGTAGACGAGCGGGTCGGTGCGCATCGATTCGATGAAGATCCGGACGGCGCCGTACCAGACGAGGTAGAACGGCATCAGTTCGCCGATCCGGATGCCTTTGAGGCGGCGGAGGACGAGGGCGACGCCGAAGCCGACCCAGTTCAACATCAGTTCATAGAGGAAGGTCGGATGATAATATGCTGTGATCGGCTCGACGGCCGAGCCGTGCGTGCCGGCGATGATGTACATGTTGTTGGCGATGAACTCGGGAATCCCCAATGTATTGCGGAGGAAGCTCCACTGCGCTTCGAGCTGCGTCGAGGAGAGCGGTCCGTTGACATAATCGAAGATGACGCCGCCGTGGGCTTCCTGGTTCAGGAAGTTGCCCCAGCGGCCGAAGGTCTGGGCGAACACGAAGCCGACGGCGACGAGGTCGATGACTTTCCATACGCTGATCTTGCGGATCCGGCAGTAGATCGTGACGCTGACGGCGGCGAAGACGAAGGCGCCGTGGATCGCGAGGCCGGAGAGACCGACGAATTGCGCGCCGTCGCCGCCGGTCGAGAAGCCGAGGATATGGAGGATCGTATCCCAGACGCCGCCATAGGCGAAGCTTTCCCATTCGAAAGCGACGTACCAGAGGCGGGACCCGAGGATCGCGATCGGCACGATCCAGAGGAAGCCGTCGATCAGATCGTCCTTGTTCAAACCGGTGCGCTTCGCTTCCTTGAGACCGAAGACCAACGCCAACATGATCCCGGCCATGATGAAGACGGAGTAGAACATGATCTCCCGCCCGCCGATCACGGCGAGGCGGTTGTCAAGCGTATAGACGGCCTTGATCGTGACGTTGCCGTCGATCTCGCTCCACTGGCTTTCCCAGAGGTTCCAGCGGGTGAAATAGCCGTTGTCCTTGTTGTCGGGCTTGGCCGGGGCAGTGATCGTGCAGACCTCACCGGCGGTGCAGTCGATCGTCTTCAGGACGGTGCCGTCGTAGTCGACGAAGGTGACGGCGTAGGCGCCGTCGGCGGTCTTCCAGGTCGGCGTCGTATCCCACACGGAGAAGACGATGATGACCGTCAGAATGATGCCTAGGGCGATCCCGATCCGGATCAATCGTTGTTTCATGGTCATCTTGTCATTCCTCCCGTTTCTTCGCGTTTTCGAGAATTTTGGCGTTCAAGTCGGCGTCGAACTGCTTTGCCGAATGATAGCCGAGCTGCTTCGCCTTGAAGTCATAGGCGGCCGCTTCGACGAGCGTCGCGGTGTTGCGCGCCTCGGTGATCGGGATCGACACCGAGGTGATCGGCGTATCGAACACGAAGCGGGCGTCTTCCTTCAAGCCAAGGCGGTCGAAATCGGTGAAAGCATCCCATTTGACGAGGTTGACGAACATCGAGATGCGCTTGTTCTCGCGGTAGGCGCGAACCCCGAAGAGGTTGACGACGTTGACGATCCCGATGCCGCGGATCTCGAGGTACTTCTTGAGGAGGTCTGGGGAGGAACCGATGACGACGCCCTTCTCCTTCTGGTACACTTCGACGATGTCGTCGGCGACGAGCATGTAGCCGCGGCGGACCAGTTCGAGGGCGACCTCGGACTTTCCGACGCCGGACTCGCCGGAGATCACGACGCCGACGCCGTTGATGTCGAGGAGCACGCCGTGGATCGTCTGGCGCTCGGCGAGCGCCGCCTGCAGGAAGGTAAAGAGTTCGCTGTAAAGCGAGGAGGTCTTATAGGCGCTCTTCAGGACCGGGATCCCGAATGCGTCGCCGAACTGGAGGAACAGGTCGGGGACGACGACGTTCTTCGAGAAGACGAACGCCGGCGGCTCTTTCTCAAACAGCATCCGCGTGCGGATCAGTTGGTCGTTTTCGTTCAGCCAGTGGAAGAAGGTGCCTTCCTTCGAGCCGAGGATTTGGATGCGGTCGGATTCGTAGAAGTCGAACAAGCCCGCCAGTTCGAGGCCGGGTTTCGACAGATTCGGATTCGTGACGGGCCGCAGGATGCCTTGCGCCCCGGCGAGGATGTCGAGCTTGAGTCCGGCGATCACGTCGCGGACGAACAGCGTTTGTTCCATGGCGAACCCCTTTCTATGTGCGCTTGGCGCGGCCGGACAATTTCCGGACCGCCCCCGCATACAGGAATTTGACGAAGAAGCGGAGGACCGTGAAGGCGGCGATGAAGGCGATCGGATCCCAGTATGTATAAAACGAGAACGCCTGCGGCAACACGACCAGGTCGGCGAGGTAGAAGAACACGAGATAAAGCAGGAAGAAGATCAACCCCGAGGAGTACAGGACGATCTTGACCTGATGCTTGAAGAAGTACCGCCGGATCAAGGTCTCGTAGGCGGTGAAGACCGCCGCGAGGCCGACATAGACGAGGACGCTTCGTGCCTCGGCGAGACCGACGAGTTCGAGAAACAGGAAGAAGAGGATGAAATTCACCAAAAACCCGACGACGAAGTTCATCGGCAGGGATCGGGAATACTCGGTCGCCAGATCGATCCGGATCTGTCGGGGTCCGGCCGGTTTGGCTTCCTTCTTCAGTTTTTCGATCTCCTTGTGGTTCTGGGTCTTGACTTCCTCGATCAGTTTCTCGAGGTCCTCGATGCCCTTGCGGAGGTCGTCGTCCGTCTTTTTCATCGCGTTTTTCCTTTCGCCCGCGGGCGAGCTACTTTCTATCATATCATAATTGCCGGAAATCTTCGAGAACTACGGAAAGAGAACTGCGTCGAAAGCGAAAAGAAGGGCGGGAGCTCAGATGCCTCCCGCCAATACTTTCCTGAGATATTGACCGGTGTAGCTGTGCGGACATTTGGCGACTTCTTCGGGAGTGCCGATGAAAACGACTTCGCCGCCCTTGTCGCCGCCCTCGGGTCCGAGGTCGATCACGTGGTCGGCGACCTTGATGACGTCGAGGTTATGTTCGATCACGACCACCGTGGCGCCGGCCTCGACGATGTCCTGCAAAACCTTCAGGAGATTGACGATGTCGTGCGAGTGGAGGCCGGTCGTCGGCTCGTCGAGGATGTAGATCGACTTGTCGGTGATCCGCTTGTAGAGTTCGCTGGCGAGCTTGACGCGCTGCGCCTCGCCGCCGGACAGNNGGTGTGGATCTTCGGGATGTTCTGGAAGAACGGCACCGCGTCCTCGATCGTCATGTCGAGGACGTCGGCGACCGACTTGCCCTTGTACTTGACGTCGAGCGTCTCCTGATTGTAGCGCTTGCCGCGGCACTGGTCGCACTGCACGTAGATGTCGGGCATGAAGTGCATTTCGATTTTGATCACGCCGTCGCCGCCGCACTGTTCGCAGCGTCCGCCCTTGACGTTGAAGGAGAAGCGGCTCTTGTCGTAGCCGCGCGTCTTCGCCTCGTTGGTCATCGCAAAGATGTCGCGGATTTCGTCGAAGACGCCCGTATAGGTGGCCGGGTTGGACCGCGGCGTGCGGCCGATCGCCGACTGGTCGATGTCGATGATCTTGTCGAAGATCTTGTAGCCGAGGATGTCGTCGCAGAGACCGGCGACTTCGCTGCGTTTCGTGATGCGGTTCAAAAGGCCTTTATAAAGCACTTCGTTCACGAGCGAGGATTTGCCCGATCCGGAGACGCCGGTGACGACCGTGAAGAGCCCGACCGGGATCTGTACGTCGATGTTCTTCAGGTTGTTCTGGCGCGCGCCTTTGATCGTCACGAAGCCGCGCGTGGGGATTCGCCGGATCGCCGGTACGGGAATCGAAAGTTTACCCGAAAGGTACTGGCCGGTGATCGACTGCGGACAGTTCTTGATGTCCTCCGGAGAACCGGCGAACATCACTTCGCCGCCGTGGATGCCGGCGCCGGGACCGATGTCGACGACGAAGTCGGCGCTTTCGATCATTTCCATGTCGTGCTCGACGACGATCATCGTGTTGCCGATGTCGCGCATGTCCTTCATCGTATCGATCAGCCGGTGATTGTCGCGCTGATGGAGTCCGATCGACGGTTCATCGAGGACGTAGAGTACGCCGGTGAGTCGCGAACCGATCTGCGTCGCCAGCCGGATGCGCTGCGACTCGCCGCCGGACAGCGTGCCGGCGGAGCGTGACAGCGAAAGATATTCGAGTCCGACGTTGGAGAGGAATTGCAGCCTGGTCTTGATTTCGCGGAGGATCGGGCGGGCGATTTCGTGGTCGCGTTCCGAAAGGTGGAGAGCGTCGATGTGAGCGAGATGGTTCTCGATCGTCATGGCCGTGACTTCTTCGATGTTCTTCCCGTCGACCTTGACCGAGAGCGCTTCTTCGGAGAGGCGCTTGCCGTGGCAGCGTTCGCACGGAATGTCGTTCATCATCGTCTCGATCCAGTCGCGAATCATCTTCGAGGTCGTTTCGATGTAACGGCGTTCGAGGCTGTTCACGACGCCTTCGAACGCCTTCTTCTGGTTGTGCTCGTATTCCGAGGACTTCGAAAGGAATTTGTAGTGGACCAACTTCCGGGAACCGTAGAAGATGATCTTTTTCTCTTCGTCGGTCAGTTCCCGGAAGGGCTTGTCGACGTCGATCCCGTGTGCGATGGCGGCCTGGGCGACCATCTGGTAGTAGAGCGATTCGGTGTTCGCGTATTTGTCGAGGACGCCCTTCGACATCGACAGCTTGTCGTTCTCGATCAAGAGATTCGTGTCGATCTTGCGCGTGAAGCCGAGTCCCGAGCAGTCCGGGCAGGCGCCGTACGGCGAGTTGAACGAGAACAGCCGTGGCTCGAGCTTCGAGATCGTGAAGCCGCAGTAGGGACAACTGTAGTTTTCCGAGAACCGCGTCTCGACGTCGTCGATGACCGCGATCATCAGGCCTTCGGATCGCTTGCAGGCGGTTTCGATCGAGTCGTACAGACGCGAACGGATCCCTTCCTTGACGACGATGCGGTCGATCACGACCTCGATGTCGTAACGCTTGGTCTTTTCGAGGATGATTTCTTCGTCGAGGTCGTGGTATTCGCCGTTCAGGCGGATCCGGTTGAACCCGTTGTGGCGCAGATCGATCAGGGTTTTCTCCTGGGCGCCTTTTTTCCCGCGGACGACCGGCGACAGGATGAGGACCTTGGCGCCGTCGTGTTCGAGGATCTTGTTCGTCATCTCCTGGATCGTCTGGCGGGCGATTTCGATTCCGTGTTCGGGACAGAACGGATGCCCGATGCGGGCGTAAAGCAGACGCAGGTAGTCGTAGATCTCGGTGACCGTGCCGACCGTCGACCGCGGATTGTTCGAGGTCGTCTTCTGGTCGATCGAAATCGCCGGCGAAAGGCCTTCGATCGAATCGACGTCGGGCTTCTCCATGTTCCCGAGGAACTGCCGCGCATAGGCGGACAGCGATTCGACGTAACGGCGTCGTCCTTCCTCGTAAATCGTGTCAAACGCCAAACTGGACTTTCCGGAACCGGAAAGACCCGTCATGACGATGAGTTTGTTCTTGGGCAGAATCAGATCGATGCTTTTGAGATTGTTCTCGCGAGCGCCTTTGATGACGATTTGTCCGTCCATGGCGACCGCCTCCCTACTGTTTTGATGTCGTGATCATTGAACTTCGTCGAGTAAGGCTCTAAAGCCCTCTTCGTCGATGATGCGGACGCCGAGTTCGCGTCCCTTGGTGAGTTTGGATCCGGCGTCCGTGCCGGCGACGATGAGATCGGTCTTGCGCGACACGGAGCCGGCGACGTTTCCGCCGAGGCGCTCGATCAGCGCTTCCGCATCGCTGCGCGAATACCCGGTCAAGGTCCCGGTGACGACGACCGTCTTCCCCGTGAAGGGGGTTGTTTTTCCGATCTTGTTCGAGGTGAAGACCATCGTCAGTCCGAAGGCGGCGAGTTCGTCGACGAGCCGGTTGTTTTCGGGACGCGCGAACCAGTCGACGATCGCGACGGCGGTCGCTTCGCCGACGTCCTGGACCTTGAGGAAGTCGTCGACCGAAGCATGCCGGATCGCTTCCATCGACGGATAGCGCTCGGCAATCGTCTTCGCGGTCTTCTGGCCGACGAGCTTGATCCCGAGTCCGAACAGAAGGCGGTCGAGATTGTGCTTCTTCGACGCTTCGATCGCGTCGATCAGATTGAAGATTGACTTCTCGCCGAAGCCTTCCTTGGCGATCAGTTCCTGGGCGCGATCCTGCAGCCGGAAGACATCGGCGATCGAGCGGAGGAAACCGTCGTTGTAGAAATCGGTCACGACCTTTTCGCCGAGTCCTTCGATGTCATAGGCGTCACGGGAAGCGAAGTGGATGAGGCCGTTGATCTTCTGCGCATCGCAGTCGGGATTGGTGCAGAAGTAGTCGGCTTCGCCCGGATTGCGAATCAACGGCTGATTGCACGCCGGACAATGGGTTTCCATTTGAAACGGCACTTCGGCGCCGGTGCGGCGCTCGACGAGCGCACGGACGACTTCGGGGATCACTTCTCCCGCCTTGCGGATCACGACGTGATCGCCGATGCGGATGTCGCGATTACGGCAGAAGTCTTCGTTATGGAGCGTCGCCCGCGAAACGAGCGAACCGGAGACCATCGCCGGGGTCAGTTCGGCGACCGGCGTGACGACGCCGGTGCGGCCGATCTGGAAGGTGATCGCGTGCAACCGCGTCACGACTTCTTCGGGCGGATATTTGTAGGCGGTCGCCCACTTGGGAGACTTGGCGGTATAACCGATTTTCTCATAGAGGTTGAATTCGTTCACCTTGACGACGACCCCGTCGGTGTCATAAGGAAGAAAACGGCGCAATTGTTCGATCTTGGCGACGTACGCGACGACCTCGTCGATGGTCTTGCACGGTTGTGTTTCGGGGTTCGTTTTGAAGCCAAGCTTCTTGAGCATCGCAAGCGATTCGAAATGGGTCGACAGGATCGTCCGGTCCATCATGTAGTAGATGAAGGAATCGAGCTTCCGCTTGGCGACGATCTTCGGATCGAGTTGGCGGAGCGAGCCCGCCGCGGCGTTCCGCAGGTTCTTGAACGGTTCCTCGCCGAGGCGTTCTTTTTCTTTGTTTACGGCCGCGAAGGCGGCGTCGTTCATGAACACCTCGCCGCGCACCTCGAGGGTGCCCGAGAAGGGAATCGATAAGGGGATCGACTTGATCGTGCGGACGTTTTCGGTGACGTCCTCGCCGACGACGCCGTCGCCGCGCGTCGCGGCGCGGACCAGGGATCCGTTCTCATAGAGAAGCGAGATCGAGAGGCCGTCGATCTTCAACTCGGCGACGTAGGTGTAGTCGGGGACTTCCTTCTTGACGCGGGCGTCGAACTCGCGGAGTTCGGCTTCGTTATAGACATTGGAAAGCGAAAGCATCGGCGCCGGATGCGTGACCTTCCGGAAGCGGTCGATCATCCCGCCGCCGACGCGCCGCGAGGGAGAGTCCGAAGCGTCAAGCTCGGGATGCGCCTGTTCAAGCGCGATCAACTCGTTCATCAGGACGTCGAATTCGGCGTCGCTCACGGACGGGGCGTCGAGCGCGTAATATTCATAGTTGTACCGGTTGAGGAGGGTACGCAGTTCTGCGATGCGTTGTTTAAAGTCCATGGGGATCGCCTACGCTTTCTGGATCGAGGGATGGTCCTTCATGAGGATCTTGATGCCGACGGGGGCCTTGAACGCGATCGTCGCCTTGTCGGCGTCGATCATGACGATGATGCCTTCACCGAAGACGGCGTGCTTCACCTTGTCGCCGATGGCGAAGCGGACGCCGCTTGGGACGTACGCGGACGCAGCCGGCGGAGCGGGACGGTATTCGTTTGCGCGCGGTTCGGGTTTCGGAAAGCCGAAGTCCGCCTTGATTTTCGGTTTCGCGAGCCCCTGGTGATCGACGAGTTCCTCGCCGATCTCCGAGAGAAACTCCGAATCGGGATTGTCCTGGTAGTGGCCGTACATCAGCCGCTGCTGGGCGTTCGTGATGAAGACGCGCTCTTTCGCGCGGGTCAGCGCGACGTAGAAGAGGCGTCGCTCTTCTTCGACGTCGGCGCGCTCGAAGAGCGACTGCGAGGACGGGAAGAGCGATTGTTCGAAGCAGGTGAGGAAGACGACCTTGAACTCGAGCCCTTTGGCCGAGTGCATCGTCATCAGGCTCACGAAGTTATCCGTCTGCATCTCCGCTTCCGCCTCGGCGCGGAGCGCGAGTTCGGTGAGGATCTGGACGAGTTTGTCCATGTTCGTGAGAAGCCCCATCTCCTTCAGTTTCTCGAGGAGGATGGTCTTGAATTCGGCGAGGTTCTCGCGGCGACGTTCGGCTTCGAGCATCTGCTCGGCCGAAAGCGCCTCGCGGGTGAGCATCGCCATGTAGCCGGAACGTTCGAGGATCGCGTCGTAGGTTTCGAGCAAATTCTTGTTCTCGACGTCGGCGCGGATCTCGTCGATCGCGGTGCGGAATGTCTTCAATTTCTCGGCCGCGGCCTTCCCGACGATCATATACAAATCATCATCGATCAAATCCATCAGCTTCAAGTCGTGGGCTTCGGCGTATTCCTTCATCTTCTCGAAGGTGGTCTCGCCGATCCCTCGCTTGGGTTCGTTGTAGATGCGGGAAAAGGCGTAATCGTCGCCTCGGTTGACGATCAACCGCAGATAGGCGATGACGTCCTTGATTTCTTTTCGCTTATAGAAAGAGAGGTTCCCGACGACTTTGTGCGGGATGTTGTATTTCAACATGACGTCTTCGAACTTGCGGCTCATCGCGTTGTTCCGGTAGAGGATCGCGAAATCGCGATACTCGAGACCGCCGAGCTTGACAAGGGTCTTGATCTTGTTGTAGATCCAGTACGCTTCCTCTTCGTCGCTTTCGGCTTTGAAGTGGACGAGCCGGTCGCCGGCTCCGAGGGTCGAGTAAAGTTCCTTCGGGATGCGGTTCTTGTTGTGCTTGATGACGGTGTTCGCGGCGTCGAGGATGGTCGTGACGGAACGGTAGTTCTGGTTCAGGATGATCTTCTTGTGCTCGGGGAAGTCGCGTATGAACTTGCGGATGTTGGCGATGTTGGCGCCGCGGAAGGCGTAGATGCTCTGGTCCTCGTCGCCGACGATGAAGAGGTTCTTGTGGTCCTTCGCAAGCAGATAGACGAGGTCGTACTGGAGGTCGTTGGTATCCTGGAACTCGTCGACGAGGATGTAGGAGAACCATTCCTGGTACTTCTTCAGGACTTCCGGGAACTCCCGGAACAGCTGAAGCGGCAAGACCAGGAGGTCCTGGAAGTCGACGAGGTTGTTGTCCTTGAGGAACTTCTGGTATTCGAAGAAGATTTCGCCCAGAACCTTGCGCCAGGCCGGGTTGGCGAGCTCGATCGTGTCCGGATCGGCTTTCGCCTCTTCGATCATGCCGGCGATCGCCTTGGGCGAGAACTTCTTCGGATCGAGGTCGAGTTTTTTCATCGCATTCTTCACGATGATGAGCGAATCGTCGTCGTCAAGGATCTGGAAGTTGGATTCATAGCCGAGATGATGGATGTCGAAACGAAGGATCTTCGCGCCCATCGCATGAAACGTCGAAAGCCAGATGCCGTTCAAGGGCAGATCGGTCATTCGAAAAACGCGGCCGCGCATTTCGTCGGCCGCCCGATTTGTGAAGGTGATCGCCAAGATGTGGTTCGCCGGGATCCCGATCTCGTCGATCAGGTAGGCGATCCGGTTCGTGAGGACCCGGGTTTTGCCCGAGCCGGCACCGGCGACTGCCATGACGGGACCCTGGACCGTCCGTACGGCGAGGGCTTGTTCTGCATTCAGTTGGTCGAAGATGCCTTTTCCCATCATTATCACCGATGAATATTATACCATAGGAGCGACCTTTTCGGGTGTTCATGATGCGAAATTTTTAAGATTTTATCAAATAAAAAGGAGTCTAAAAGACTCCTTTATAAACAGATTTGGTTCATCCGATACGCCGGATCATCAGGCACTGCAGCCCGATTTTTAAACATTCTCCTCGTCGTGCCGCCGAATGCCGATTTCGATCTCAGAGGCTGATTGTTTCGGTTCGCCCGCCATTTGGGATGATTGGCAAAAAAACCTACTGTCAATTGGTTGCTGCTGTCGCTTCAGTAGAAGTGATGATGCTTTGAGGAAGTATGGTCGACCGTTGTGGCGAATATACTCTTGAATAGATCGCATCCACTATTTCCGTTTTTTGACGGTCCTTAAATCCTGACATCAAGACAAGGACCATCTCTCCTGACAACAACCTAACTTCCAACGTCAGGAACTTCTTCCAAAATCGATCGAGATTCGTTTGGCAGACTGCGGTAATGTCTGAAAATGCATAGGTTTTAATCTTGATTTGCCAGAAGAATAGAGTTTTTTGCGGTTTCTGCCGCCTTGGAAGAAAGACGGCCGAAAGAGTATCATCATCAATCGTCATGGGATGTTGCCACAATACCGCCACGCGAATCGCGTAGCCAATCAATGGCAAAGCGGAAACAATCACTAGAACCAAATGGATAACGGATGGATCAAGAAGATACGATAACAAGTATACTTTGGTGGTTAACGACCATATCAATACACTGATAAGATAGATGGATATATATTTCTCTTCGCAATAAACCCTTTTGCCCATCAGAAACCTCATCTCCTAACATTCATTATAGCGCAATGGCGCCACAAGAACAGTACAATCATGATAATATCCCGATAGTGACCCATATTTGTCGTTCTTTTGACTCGGTCAATGATGGGTGATTTGTGCGAGATATCAATGTGCTGCCTTCTCAATGCGCTGTTCTGAAGTGCGAATAATCCATTTATGTATGAATCATGCCGATGCGGTTTGAAAATAAAACCGTGTCATTCGAAACGCAAGACGTCGAGATAATTCGAATACGTGTATGTACGCGCCTTCTTCGATGGTTGCGTGACACTCAGAATGCCCGCCTCCACCAGCCGGAGCATCCCCCGGTTGACCGTTGCATAGGGACGTCCGAGTTTCTTTGCCGCAAAGGTCGCGTCGAGGATCAGATACCGTTCGACGAGCAGGAACAACTCTTTGTCCTTCGTTTCGATGCTTTGAAGATTCCGGGAATGCAACTCGGACAGAAAGAGGATGTCGCGGTATCCCGAGGAGGCGACATCGATGATGGCGCGGAGGATGAACTTCACCCATCCTTCGAAATCCCCCTTGACTCTGATCGAGTCGAGACGCTGGTAATATTCCGCACGGTTCTCCTTCAGAAAATGGGATAAATAGAGAACCGGTTCGGCGAGCACCTTCCGTTCGACGAGATAGAGGATCAAGAGCATCCGGCCGACGCGGCCGTTCCCATCAAGGAACGGATGGATCGTTTCGAATTGGGCGTGGATCAGCGCCGCCTTGACGAACGGATCGGTCCCGTCGTCCGTATTCATATAGCGTTCAAGGGCATCCATCGCGATCGCCATGTCTTCCGGATCGGGCGGAATGTACGAAGCGGTCTTGATGGTGGCTCCCGCATGTCCGATCCAGTTCTGGGATCGGCGGAACTCGCCTGGTAGTTGTTGCGCGCCACGCGTCCCTGACATCAGGACTGCGTGAATCGCGCGGATGAACCGAGAACAAAGGGGGACTTCCTGCCGGAGCTCCTTCGCATGGTCCATCGCTTTCACGTAGTTGACCACTTCCTCGACGTCGAGGTTCCGGCTTTGATCCGCATTCGCATCGAACACGTTTTCGATGGTCGCCCGTACGCCTTCGATGATGCTCGAGATTAGCGCCTCTTTGCGGACGAAAGCGGCCATGAAGACGGAGCGATCGGGGATCGCGCCGATGACGCCGTTCAGCGTCCCGACGGTGAAGTTTGCTTCGCCGACCAGGAGTCTCAGTTCCGCATCATAGACGAGGTCCGGCGTCGGCGGTAAGGATGCCGGAACGAAGGAATTGTATTTTATTTCACCTGAATCATGGGTTTTATATGTTCCTGTCGCGCGTTCCATCGTCTCACCTCGGAATCCATTATACGTGATGAGTGGAAACGAAACAATCGAAACGCGATTTTAATTATCAAATATAACATATATTGATTATTAAATGCGGTGATTTGCCACCGAGAAAAAGAATATCAACAAGTTTGTGGAATTGATTCCATAAAGTTTTTTGATACTAAGTTTTGTGTCGTTGTTCACACGCGGTCGCTTGCGAATTAGTCGCTCTGCATCGCGTCAAGACGCTTGAATCGGCGGTAAAGCGTCGTCCGCGATAATCCCGTCGCTTGCATTGCCTCGGCGACGGTCATTCGACCCGCGCGAACGGCCTCGTAAGCCGAATGAAGCGCCGTGACGGAAGTGGCGATGGGCTTGCGGCCGCGGTAGATTCCGCCGTCTTTCGCGTCTTCTTGACCGATTCTTTGATTGGCCAGGCGCTTTCTTGATTGGATGGCATATTCAATCAAATAGAGGCGGATGAATGGGGCTCGCAGATGATCTGGAAACGACTTTCCCAGGATGGTAATCGGTTGACGCATTCCCAACATCTTGAGAATCGACAACGCATACCATTGCGACTCAACTTCATTGATGCTGGTGTAGTTGTTGAATTCCATGTTTTTTACAATGAGGCGATCGCCTGAATACGAGTGGTCTGTCTTCACCAGCCACTCGAGACGGTTCAAGTACTCAAGTCCCGCTTCCATGATCAGATCGCGAACATCGACGCGGGTTTCCGATGGGGTCCGTTCAGAGATAAAAACAGGCGTTGCGTCGGCACGATAGTACTTTGGCTTTCGTAAGGAAAGATCAATGCCGGGAATTCCGCCATAATCGATGTCGCACAATCCGTCGATGACATCATAATACGGTTCGAATACATATTGGTATCCTTCATCGTCATATCGTTCATAGATGATCTTCGCTATTTTAAAGAATAAGGTCTGCGAATAACGGTAACAGATCTCGCCGGCGACGGTATAAATCGGATACCTTCCCAGATAAGGCAATGCCAGATCCTTTCGATACATTTCCATTTTTTATTCCCTCCACTTTCGATAGGATGTGTACATAATTTTTGCGTATCTCTCGTGTAAAACAGTATGATAGAATCGTTTTTGAGTCATCGATAGCAACTGTATGCTTTCAATCAGTTGATCGATGGCATCCATGTCGATTCGTTTCACGATATACTCCAGCGCTACGTTGCATTCCGGGTACGCGAGACTGTTGATGACATCGAAGTATGAACTCTTTTCGCCATTCAATCGAATCTGTGACGTCGGAAATCGGTAAATTCTCTTCTCCATTTCGATTTTGTCGTTCAAAACAGCCAGGCATTTTTCATCCGTTGTAATCCGCGGAAAAAGACATGATCCGTTATCAAAGATTGGAGCGATCGTATATCGATTCTCGCGCTTGATAAACCCCCAGTTGGCTCCGTGACGGTCGAAATTCCCAGTTAAAGCGTCGACTACGTACATTTTCCAAAAAGTCGAGACGGTTTCTTGCACGTTCGTCAGTTTTGTGTTTTCGTAAAGCATGCGCATAATGTCTTCGTATGAATACTGATACGTTTCCTTATCGTTTTCGAGGGAGGAATCGCCGACTTCGTTGAAGGGCACATACATCTTTCCAGGGCCGACGAAATCTTCCATCAGCACAACGTCGCGTTCCAAATACGTTCCCAACGCCGTTTTTTGCGCTTCGATTCCAAGCATGCGGAAAATGCTTGAACCCAGATGTTCGCATACGTGGTTGAACATCAGTCCGGTTTCGGATGGTTTGCGGAATTTGACAATACAATCGACATTGTCGATGACAACGCCAAACTTTTCTTCGCTTCCTCCATAGAAGCGATCATTCTTTGGATATCTCGAATAGTCCATTTAGGCACCTCGTTTCGATTATACATTATCGATTGTTGCGTTTCAATAGATTATCATATATATTTATGAAACATCGCTGTTGCATGTTCAAACCACTCATTGTTTGCAAGATTCACGGTGATATTACGAATATACCGCTTGTTTTGTAAAATGTGAACTCAATCTACTCAGTACGCATTCACGATGGGTGCTCGGACTGTTTGGGTAATTGGAAATATTGAAAACGGACTTCCATTTGACTGGAAATCCGTTGGTTTCATGCTTGTTATTCGGTCTTGGGAGCGTTCTTGATCCTGATCGCCGTCAAGACGCCCTGATGCAAGGCGATCCCGAAGATGGCGAGGAACGCGATGGTGAAGACGACGACCTGACCGACGGTCCAGCCGGCGTTTTGATTGATCAGGAAGACGATGTTGGTCACGATGCCGATCAGGCTTGCGACGGTGAGGATGACGTAAGTGACGAGTCGAATGATGAGCAGTTTCATCGGCTTATTTGAAACTCGACTTCAGTTCGACGGTGCGGTTGAAGACGAGGTTGCCTTCCTGCGAATCGTAGTCGACCGAGAAGTATCCCAAACGGACGAACTGGAACTTCGTTTCGATCGACACGTGCTTCAGATTGGCTTCGACGTATCCTTTCGCTTCGTTCCACGAATGCGGATTGAGGCGGTCGAAGATCGAGCGGTCCGGGTCGGAGTCGACCATCAGCGGCTCGAGGAGGTTGAACGTTGCCGGTAGCGCCGTCGCGGCGTCGACCCAGTGGATGTTGCCGTTGGGCTTGCGGAGGTTGAATCCGGAGCCGGAGCGGGTCTCCGGGTCATAGGTGCAGCGCACTTCGACGATTTCACCCTTGTCGTTCTTCACGACGCCGACGCACTTCACGAAGTAGGCCTGCATGAGTCGGACTTCCAGCCCGACCGAAAGGCGCTTCCACCCCTTGTCGGGGGCGGTTTCGGCGAAGTCTTCCTTTTCGATCCAGATGTGCTTCGAAAAGGAGACGGTGCGCGTGCCGAGCTCGGGGTTGTCTCCGTTGTTGGGAATCTCGAACGTTTCGGTCATGCCTTCGGGATAGTTTTCGATCGTGAGCTTCAGCGGATTCAGGACCGCATGGGTGCGGGCGGCCTTCATCTTGAGATCGTCGCGCAGGCAGTTTTCGAGCATCTCCGAGGAGACCGTCGAGTTGATCCGGGAGAGCCCGGTGCCGAGCACGAAGTTGCGGATCGCCTCCGGGGTGTAGCCGCGGCGTCGCAAGCCGACCAGCGTCGGCATGCGCGGGTCGTCGTAGCCTCTGACGACCTTGGCTTCGACGAGTTGCTTCAAATACCGTTTCGACATGATCGTGTTGGTAATGTTGAGGCGGCCGAACTCGTACTGATGCGGCACGTGTTCCATCTCCGCCTTTTCCACGAACCAGTCGTAGAGCGGCCGATGGTCGACATACTCGAGCGAGCAAAGCGAGTGCGAGACGCCTTCGATCGCGTCCTGGAGCGGATGGGCGAAGTCGTACATCGGATAGATGCACCACTTGTCCTTGGTGTTGTGATGATGGACGTGGAGGATCCGGTACATCACCGGGTCGCGCATGTTGATGTTGGGCGCGGCCATGTCGATCTTGGCGCGCAGCGTCTTCTGTCCGTCGGCGATCCTGCCTTCGCGCATCTCCTCGAACAGCCTGAGGTTCTCTTCGACGGAGCGGTCGCGGTTGGGGGAGGCCTTGCCGGCCTCGGTGAGCGTGCCGCGATACCCCGACACGTCGTCGGCCGACAGGTCGCAGACGTAGGCGAGTCCCTTCTTGATCATCAGGACCGCGCGGCGGTAGGTTTCTTCGAAGTAGTCCGAACCGAAAAAGACGTTCGCGGGCTTGTATCCGAGCCATGCGATGTCGCCTTTGATCGCTTCGACGAACATCGCGTCTTCCTTGACGGGATTGGTGTCGTCGAAGCGCAGATTGGTCTTTCCGCCAAACATCCCGGCCAATTCGAAATTGGTGATGATCGCACGGGCGTGGCCGATGTGAAGATACGCGTTCGGTTCCGGTGGAAACCGGGTCACGATTTCCTTGACCTTGCCGCTTGCGAGATCCTCTTCCATGATCGACTTGACGAAATTGGATGACATTTCCATAAAAATCACCTTCATTGGTTGGAATATGATTCTATTTTACTTGATAATCAGTTTAAAGCAAGACGGGAATCGCCGTTCAGGAACAAATCGTCGGCGACACCGGTTTTGGCGAATTTGAAGTAGCCGGCGGCGGCGATCATCGCGGCATTGTCGGTACAGTATTTCATCGCCGGGAAGTAGACGGGGATGTCGGTGATGGTCAGGGCCATCTTGGCGCGCAGGCCGCGGTTGGCGGCGACGCCGCCGGCGACGATGACCTGCTTCACGGCGTATTCATGCGCGGCGCGTTTCGTCTTCTGGCAAAGGACGTCGGTGACGGCTTCCTGGAAGGAACGGCAGAAATCCTCCTTGATGATCGGTTCATTGCGCTGGGTCATGTTGTGGTGGAGGTTGATGACATGGCTCTTCAGACCCGAGAAACTGAAGTTGTAGTCGGGGGAGTCGATCATCGGCCGCGGGAAGTGGTAGCTGTCTTTTCCGATGGCGGAGAGTTTATCGACGACGGGCCCGCCCGGATAGGGCAGATCGAGGACCCGGCCGATCTTGTCGTAGGCTTCGCCGACGGCGTCGTCCTGGGTCTCCCCCAGTTTGACGAAGTCGAAATGCCCGTTCATCAGATCGAGTTCGGTATGCCCGCCCGAGACGACGAGGGCGAGGCAGGGAAATTCGATCGGCCGTTCGAGGTTGTTCGCATAGATGTGGCCGGCGATGTGGTGGACGCCGATGAGCGGGATCCCGTAGTTCATCGCGACGACCTTCGCGGCGTTCACGCCGATCAAAAGCGAGCCGATCAGACCGGGGCCGTTCGTGACGGCGACGAGTCCGATGTCCTCGTAGCGAAGACCCGCCTGCTTGATCGCCTGGTCAAAGACCATCGAGACGCCTTTCACATGTTCGCGGGACGCGATTTCGGGGACGACGCCCCCGTATTCCTTGTGGATGTCGATTTGACTCAGGACGACGTTGGAAAGCACCTCGCGGCCGTCTTTGACGACGGCGACCGAGGTTTCGTCGCAGCTGGATTCGACGCCGAGTACATACATGGTAAAAACTCCGTTTCCGTTAAAAGTTGAGAAGCATGAGATCGGCGTCTTCGCCGTCCTCATAATATTGTTTCCGCACGGTCATTTTGGTGAAACCGAATTTTTGGTAGAAAGCGATCGCCGCGGCGTTGGTCGGCCGCACTTCGAGCGTGAGCGTATTGCAGCCGCGGCTCTTGAGAAGAGTGAGGACGAACTCGATGAGGAAGGTACCGAGACCGGCGCGCTGCTGTTCGGGGACGATGTAGATGTTGATGATCTGGGCAAGCGGGGTGTCGATCCAGACGCTGACGTGTCCATAGAACGCTTTCGTCACTTTGTCTTCCAACACGTAGTATTCGGTGAAGGGATTGTCGGCGAGCTCCGTCCGAAGGGTTTTTTCGCCGAGCGTCTGACCGAGGATGCGGCGATCCTCGGCGACGATCTTGGGAATGTCGTCGACCGACATGAAACGGATGATCGGCTTCATGCGGACGCCTTCTTGTTGTGTTCGGCTTCCGTCACCTGCAGATAGTTGGGGACGAGGGCATGGATGTCGGGGACGGGGAACGTCAAGTGCGATCGGAGAATTTTCAACACGTCCGGGATGCCGGCGCTGACGATCTGGTAAGGTTTTGGGATGCGCGTCTGGAACGCTTCGACGTTTTCAAGGGTGTCGGCGACGCGTTCGGTCATCACGTCATCCGTGATGTCATAACACGCCATGAAGGCATTTTCGCGGCGGGCGTCGATGAACCCTACGACGGTCCCGGCGGACGCCGAGGAAGCGAGGAGGGCGAGCGAGGAGACGGTGCGGACCGGGATGTCGTTGAGATAGCCGATCATCTTCGCGATCGAGACGCCGATGCGGACGCCGGTATAACTGCCGGGTCCGATTCCGACGATGAGTTCGGTAAGATCCCGGAGCGCGATGTTCTGGCGCTTGAGCAGATCGTCGAGGAGCGGCAGGATCGTGACGGAGTGGTTGTTCTGGCCTTCCTGGCAGACGAGGTCGGTCACGACGCCGTCAATCACAAGGGCGAGCAGGACGGATTTAGTTGCCGTATCGACGAACAACGTCTTCGACGACTTTGTCATACTCTCCCTCTCCTTTGATCCGGATTTCGCGCGCGGTTTCACCGGTGGCGCGGATGTCGATCGAAAGCAGATTCTTTGGAAGCATCGCCCCGACATACGGATACCATTCGATGACGGCGACGCCGTCGCCGTCGATGTATTCCTCGAGGCTCCAGTCATAGCCGATCGTCTCGAGACGATACACGTCCATGTGATAAAGGGGGATCGTCCCCCGGTAGATCTTGAGGATCGTGAACGTCGGCGAGTTTACGACGTCTTGGATCCCCATGGCTTCCGCCAGATATTTGGTGAAGGTGGTCTTGCCGCTGCCGAGGTCGCCGGCAAGCCCGATCACGAATCCGGGCTTCGCATGCCTCGCGACCGCGAAGGCGAAGCGTTTCATGGCCGCCAGATCGGCGACGAAAATGTTTTTTTCCATCATCTTTCCCTTTTCTTTTCTCTATCGAGAATTATATCATGTTTCCCTGTTTTTTACCCTCGACAATCGCGATGTCGACTCGCTTTTCCAAGGCAAGACAAAGGGGAGCGGTCCGTCGGGACCGCTCCCCGTTCTCTGTTCACAACGCGCTCCCGCAAGATCGGAATCCGCGCGTGGAACTCATCCTTCCGTGATTTGAATATCCTCCTGATACAGGTCGAGCGATTCGGCGCGCGCATCGGCGGCGATTTGCCGCAAGGTCGCGGCGTCGGTCTCGAGGATCAACGTCATCGTGTATTTCCCTTGATAGACAATCTGGCTTGCATCGACGCCGTTGTCGGCGCAGAAAGCATCGATATCGTTTTTTGTAATCGCCGCGATGACCTGAAGCCGCAGGCGGGCGTATCGATCCCGTTCTGCTTCGATTTTCGCGGTGTCGTTGCCATAGAGGTTCGCCATATGGGCGAGGAATCGCGTCTCATCGTTGTAGATGTCTTCGACGATGTCGTAAAGCAAGAGTCCGAACGCCAATTCGTCGAAATTGATTTCGCCGAGAAAGACGAAATACGTCAACAAATCGTTTTCGTCGGATTCGCTCAGTTCCGCCGCAAGTTCGGCGGACATCTTCGATGCGATGTCGAAGGTGGTTGTCGGTCCGGTCGTCGATGCCGCGGCGGTCGTCGTCGCCGGCCCTTCGACCGCACAACCGACGAACGTGACGAAAGACAGGATGAGCGCAAGCACGCAAAGCCATCTTGAGATCTTCATCGTTTTCCTTCCTCCTTGATCGAATGCGGTCTTGCGACGATCGGATCGCGATTCCGAGTCCATCATAAAACCGATTGCGGCATTTGTCAACGGTTCATCCGATAACAGACGGATAAGTGCCCATCGTTCTGCGTTTTGATCGTTCCGTTTGTGGTGAAAATGTAGAAAGCCCCATTTCTTTCACGCGATATGATATAATATCATTTTGAAAGCGATGCAGGGTAATCCCGCATATCCGAGAAGGTGAACCGATGTATCTGATCATCCACAATCCTTTGTCTTTCAACCGAAAATCGAAGTGGGCGACCGCCCGCCTCGTCAAGTTTTTCCAGAAGAAGGAGATTCCCTTCATTCTTCGGTCCACGTTCAAGATTGATGACCTGCAGGGTTTCCTGAAAACCAATCCGACGGTCACCGACATCGTCTACTGCGGCGGCGACGGGACGATCAACTACATGATCAACCACGTCAACGTGACGGCGATCAAGGCGAAAATCCACTTCTTCCAAAGCGGATCCGGAAACGATACCCTCCGTACCCTGAAGCCGATGAAGAAGGCGAATGTCCGTCTCGGCCGTGCCGTCACGGAAGCCGGTACCGTCGATTTCATCAACGGTTGCGGCATCGGCGTCGATGCGGCGATCTGCCACTTCGTGAACGCCGACAAGAACAAGAACAAACTTTCGTATTTCATCAACGCGTTCAAGGGCTTCTCCAGTTTCAAGCCGATGAAGCTTTCCGTCGAGGTCGACGGCGTGATGCACGAATATCCCAAAGCCTATACCATCGCCATTCAGAACGGACGCTATTTCGGCGGCGGGATGAAGGCGACGCCGGATGCGAATCCGGAAGCCGACACCTTCCAGGCGCTCGTCGTCCACAGCATTTCCCCCGCGCTCATCTCGTTTCTGTTCATGACGATCTACTCGGGCCTCCATCTCAAATTCAAAAAATACGTGACGCTACTGGTCGGAAAACACTTCAAGATCACGTGCGATGCGCCGCAGTATTTCCAAAACGACGGCGAAGTCCTCGAACACGTTTCGACGGTCGACGTCGCCAAATCGAAGACCCGCGAGTTCTTTGCGTTCGATTACGCCGCGGTCGCCCTCGCCAACAAAAAATAGACCTTGAAGACCTTGGCTCGCCGGATGGCGTCGGCGAAGGTCTTTTTTTTGGCGAATTGAAAGAATGACATAGAAGAAGGTGATTCTTGGCGAACCATCCAAAAACATTCGCGATGACACGATGGTGAAATCATCTTGGATTTGAAGATATCGGAGTCGGTCTTGCTTGTGCCACCATCAGCCTTGATCTCTGCAAATCGGAACAGCCGATACCCGCGAAGGGATCGGTTTTTTCGTAGTCTCCGGCCGATACTCAGATGTGATTTGCCATTTACCACAAATAAGCATTGAAAAAGCGTCCCCGTCTCGATTCGGTTGCGAATCGTGCGGGGACGCTTTGTCATATTGATTTCCTCTTAGTCAATCATGTGAGGAGATTCTAGTCGATGCGGCGGCTTCGGGATTGAATACCGCCCAATTTGGATTATTGAACCGTATTGCCGATGAGCGTCACGGCGGTTTGGGCGAGCAGACGGCCGAAGATATCGGCGCCGGAGCCGACCGCGATCGAGATCATGGCGAGCACCGTTCCCCTGAACTGGGCATCGGCGCCGATGGTGACAGCTGTACCGGTCTGCCAGAAGACGTTTTCGGGAATAGCTCCGCCCGCCAGGATGATCGAGACGCCGGCGGCGACATCGAGGGTCGTCGCGATCTGGAAGATCCAGACGTCGGTCGCCGATCCGGTCAAAGTCAGATTGGAATTGATCAGGACGCCCATGTCGAACTTGAAGACGCCGGGGCTGAGGTTTCTCCCGCTCAAGTCACCGCTGTTCAGGTTGATGCAATCGGGGGCTCTGGACGCGGCGTCGGTATATGCCGCTTCCATCGCCGAGACCGCGGCGGTCAGATTGGCCGGCGTCGGGGCGAGCATGTCGGCGCCATAGGCGCGTCCGACGATCAGGGATGAAGTCGCAAACGTCCCCGAACCGTCGAGCGCAAGCGCGAATCCGGTAAGATACGACGAGGCGTACGGACTGACGCCGATGTCGCCGGTGATCAGGGTGAGGCCGGTCGTCGAGACGCCGGTCTTCGTCAAAATGACGAAATTACCGGCGGTAAGCAAATCGACGGGGTCGTTGGCAAGCACGCCCGGGACGCGGCGCTGTTCGCTTTGGAAGAGTTGCAGATCGCCTTCGCCGTCTTTCAGGATCATATAGGCGGCCACATGACCGATGTCAAGCGTGGTGAATGTCATCAGGTATTCGCCGGTTGCGCCATTGTTCTTGGAAGCCTGGCGCTGCGTGGCGACCACGTCGCCGAAGACGACGCATTCGCACGCCAGGGGCGATGTCATCATGCCGTATTCGATCAGTTCATAGCCGGCGGGAATGTACATCTGGCCGACGTAGGAACTCTTCGAGGCGCGTAACGCGAGTTCCTGGCTGATGGAGACGACCGGTTCGGCGGCGACGGCTTCGAGGCCGTAGACCGCTTCCACGGTCACATCCGCGAAAATGCTGACGGCGTAGGTTTCATCATAGCTGACGATCTCGTTGCCGATCTGCCAATAGTGGAAGACCTGCCCGGATCCCGGGCTGGAGGTCAGCGTTTGGATCGAGTTGAACAGATACGATCCGGATCCGGCTGCGCCGATGACCGTGAGTTCGTAGGTTGCGGCCGTATCGATCTGGTACTGCAGAATCCGCACGGTATCCGCGGTGATGTTCGTCAGTGGCAAATCCCACTTGGCGGTCGGGGAAATCACATAGTTGGGTTTGGTGGGAAGTCCGACGGTGATGTCAGTCGCGTTCCCGCCGTCCACAACATATTGAACGTCGATCAATTTCCCGTTGGAGTCCATGAAGACGACCGCATGTTCGCCGGTCGCGCTGTAGATTCCGTCGATGGCGATGTCTTTCGTTAAGACGAACGCGTGGTTGTAAGGAAGATCCATGCGGACCGTTCCATTGACAATCCAGAACGCGAAGGAATAGCCTTCGAGCGTGGCCAAGGAACCGGCCATCGCCAAAGTCGAGCCGTAGGCGCCGGTGATGTCGGGAGTCGGGACGATGTTTTCATCGTCAAACACGGCATTCAAGGTAACGTTGACCGCCGGTCGAGTGATGACATCGGCGTTCACCCTGCCGAGGCCGCCAAAGGCGAAAAGGAGCAATCCAATCAAAATGACACAAATGCGCTTTTTCATCGGAATTCGCCTCCTCAGTAAATTTCTTCGCCGCATAACGTCGCCGAGCCGAAATCGCCGCTCGTCGCGATGCTGTCGATCAAAGTGAACACGATGATCTCAATCACCGGTTCTTCATAAATCCGCTTTTCGTTCTCTTTCATGCATAAAGCCTCCTTAGGCAATCCGCAACGATGGTCCGCATACGCAGTAAAACCGTGGTGATCCCACGGGTTTTGCGTTTGTCGAAGTACTGATACCATCCATGAATATCGGACGAGTTGATCCGTTTCGACTCCGTGTGTGAGTCTGACGTAGAACTCAATATGTATTATACGCTTTTATTTACATAATTACAACTCTATTTTCATATTATATATATAATAAGGTTATATTTTACTCTTATATCATAAATGAGCGAAATCGTGCCGACGATCGATTCCGCCTCGCTTTACCCCTTTCAGATGACCGGATCGGGCCGTTTTTAACGATGAAAAAACGCCCTCGACGTGATGGGGATCCCCATCGCGTCAGGGGGCGTTCTTGTCGGGGGTTACTTGTTCAGTTTCGCTTCAAGCTCGGCCTTCAGTTTTTCATAGCCGGGCTTGCCGAGGAGCGCGAACATGTTCTTCTTATAGGCTTCGACGCCGGGTTGATCGAACGGATTGACGCCGAGGACATAGGCGGAGATGCCGCAGGCGTATTCGAAGAAATAGACGAGCTGGCCGAAGAAGAACGGCGTGACTTCCGGGATCGACAGGACGATGTTCGGGACCATTCCTTCTTCATGCGCGAGCAGGGTGCCTTCGAACGCCTTGTTGTTGACGTCGTCGACGGTCCGTCCGGCGAGGTAGTTGAGGCCGTCGAGATCGACTTTTTCGACCTGGATCACGATTTCGCGGCGCGGCGTGTCGACCTTGAGCACGGTCTCGAAGAAGATCCGGCGGCCGTCCTGGACGTACTGGCCGAGCGAATGCAGTTCGGTCGTGAAGGACGCGGCGGCGGGGAAGATGCCCTGGCGGTTCTTGCCTTCGGATTCGCCGAAGAGCTGTTTCCACCATTCGGCGAAGGAAGCGAGGGCGGGTTCATAGTTGACCATCATCTCGATCGCCTTGTTTCCGCGGTAGAGCAGGTTGCGGACGGCGGCGTACAAATGCGCGTCGTTCTTCAAGACGGAGTTCGTCTTATAGGCCTTTTTCGCGGCCTTGGCGCCCTTCATGACCTGGCGGATGTTGATCCCGGCGGCCGCGATCGGAAGCAGTCCGACGGCCGTCAGGACGCTGTAGCGTCCGCCGACATCGTCGGGGACGACGAAGGTCTCATACCCCTGATCGACGGAAAGTTTGCGGAGCGCGCCTTTTTCCTTGTCGGTGGTGGCGTAGATGCGATCCTTCGCACCTTCGGGCCCGTACTTCGTCTCAAGCAGGTTCTTGAAGACGCGAAAGGCGATGGCCGGTTCGGTGGTGGTGCCGGATTTGGAGATGACATTCACCGCGAAATCCTTGTTCGACACGTAATCGACGAGGTCGGCGAGGTAGGTCGAAGACATTTGCTGGCCGGCGAAGACGACTTCGAGTTTTTTCTTCTTCTCGAAATACGGAGTGAGCATGTCGATCGCGGCCTTCGCGCCGAGATAGGAGCCGCCGATGCCGATGACGACGAGGACATCCGCTTGACGGCGGATCTTTTTCGCCGCATGTTCGATGCGGGAAAACTCTTCCTTGTCGTAGGCCTCCGGAAGGTCGAGCCAACCGGTGTATTCGGCGCCTTTGCCGGTGCCGGTCCGAAGCGCCTTCGCGGCTCCGGTGATTTCTTTTTGAATTTGTTTCAATGCCCCTTCCGGGACGAACGAGAGCGCGCGGCTCACGTCAAGACGAATCTGTTTTTCCATGGAAATGCCTCCAAAATGGTTCAAAAACCCATCATATTATAACATAATCGTTTTTTTTGAAAAGCAAAATCGTTTGATATTACGCTTTCTTGAAAAAAAGAAAAGCGGCGAACCTTCATTCGCCGCCATCCTTGCGATGCCGTGCGATCCAGACCGGAAGCATCTCGCCGAGCGGCTTGAAGCCGGTTTTCAGCGTGATGTTCAGATACTTCTTCCGATGGACGCGGTTTGTGCGTTTGTAACTGAGACTGACCTTTCCCTCTTCGGTAACGCCCAGGACTTCGAGATCGACGATGTCGCCGACTTTGAAGAAGTCGTCGATGCGTCGCACGAAGCCGTCACTCACCTCGGAGATGTGGATCAACCCGTCGACTTCGTCGCCGATCTTGACGAACGCGCCGTACGACTTGATGCCGGTGATCCGTCCCTTGACCAGATCCCCCTTATTCATGGTTGATAACCTCGCGATGGTTGCTTGGTTTTAGTATAACACACCCGATTTCGTTTTGCACCCCCGCATCTGGGATGCATGAAGAAAAAAACGTCCGATGCCGAGTCAATCGGCCGTCAGACGCTTTTGCAGATACCCTTCCCGGACGCCGAACGCCGAAACGTGGATGACGTCGGTGCCGACCCAGCGGGCGATCGTGCGAAGGATGGTGATTCCCGGAAAGATCGTATGAATCCGGTCGGGCATTTCGCGGATGACGTTCAGAAGCAGGATTTTCGGTTGGGTTTCGGCCATCCGGGCGATCCGCTTCAAATCGCCTGCGTCGATCGTCTTGTTGGCGACGTCGTGCAACATGACGCCGTTCACTAGTTTGTTCGCCGCGCGGAGCGTGCCGCCGACGCCGTAGAGCGGAAGTTTGAGATCTTTGGGAATCTTGTTTTTGACGAGTTCGCGGACGACGTGTTCGGCGATGTCCTCGACCTCGACGAGGGTCGGCGTCAATCCTTGCACATGATCGAGATACGCCGTCAGGGACCCGATTGGCAGCGCAAGGGCGAGTTCCGACCGGCCGCCGCGGAATACGACGACTTCGGTGCTGCCGCCGCCGATGTCGACGACAACGCCTTCGGTGATGTCATAGATCTGCCGGACGCCTTCGAGGTCGCATTCGGCTTCGCGCTCGCCCGAAAGCAAGTCGATCGGCCGGCCGATCCGCGCTTCGAGCTGCCGCAGCACGTGCGGCGCGTTCTCGATGTTGCGAAGCGACGCGGTGGCGATGATCGAAACGTCGGTGACGCCGAGCTGCCGGGTCGTCTTCAGATATTCGACGAGGATGTCTTCGCTTTTCCGGTAACCGTCCTCGGTCAGATTTCGCGAAGAGTCCACATACGACGCGAGGCCGACGGTCTCCGTCTTCGTGAAAATCTGGACAAGCCGTCCTTCGGCCCATTTGTATACCGAAAGCCGAACCGAATTCGACCCGAGATCGATGATTCCGACGCGATCGTCGCCCCGATGCTGATCATGATCTTTTTCTTGTTCCACAATGATGTCGTTCCATTCCATGCGTTCACCTTTTTCTGCATGTCTATGCGATTTCATTGTAGCACGAACCCGTCGCTCAAAACCGTTTCGGAGCTTGATTTTACGCTGAATTTACGCATTCCTCACGTTCGCGGATCAAAAGAAAAACCCGCAAACAAAATGCGGGTTTGATCAGATCGATCGATGCATCAAAGAGCGTTGTTGTGGGCGACGGAACTTGCGGCGGCCGCGGCGACGGCACCGATGATGTCGTCCATGAAGGTGTGGCAGTGGCCGGTCGTCTTGCCAAGCGTGTCGAGCCGGCCGATGATGCCCGGTTTCGTCTTGTCGACATAGCCGAAGTTGGTGAGGCCGATCGATCCGTACAGGTTGCAGATCGAGAGCACCAGGATCTCGTCGATCCCGAAGAGCGGATTGTCCTCGTCGATGAGCGACTGGAGCGGCTCGGACAATTTTCCCTGTTCGGCGAGCATATCGAGTTCGACGCCGGTCAAAATCGCGTTGTGGACTTCGCGTTTCGAAAGCACGCGGTCGACGGCTTCTTCGCAGATGTCCATCGAAAGCGTGGGAATGTATTTCTTTTGAAGATCGTAGACGATCTGGGTGATGTCGGCGATTTCGACGCCGCGCTCCTTGAGGAGTGCGAGACAGCGGGTTTTCATGTATTCTTTCGTGACGATCATGGGAATCTTCCTTTCAGATGTGCTCGACGCCGATGACGCCGGGGACGCGTTCGAGGAGGGTGTCCTCGACCAGTTCGCGCAGCGTGCTTTCAAAGCCGCCGCAACCGACGCAGGCGCCGGTCATTTCGATGTAGACGATGCCGTCCTCGAACCGGACGAACTGGACGTCTCCGCCGTCGCGCTGGATATACGGGCGGACGAGGTTGATGACGGTATGGATCTCGCGGATGATTTCATCGTAGGTCATGCGGGTGCGCCTTTCACGAATCGCGTTTCGTATTGGGATCGAAATGCGGATTTTTCAGGATATAGTAAGGACAGTTGAGCGCGCACGATTCCATCAGGTAGTCCGGGATCAAACGGACGCCGTTGGTCTTGCCGCTCTTGGTGAACCCCTTCAGCCGAAGCATGCCCGAGGCATAGTCGCCGACGAGATAGGGGAAGACGTTGAATATATCGAGGTAGCGCTTGTTGAAATCATCGAGGATGAACGCTTCCCGATAGTTCTTGATCAGTTCGAATTCGCCATGTTCCGTTTCCAGCATGTCGTCGTCTCCTTTGTCGTGCATTCCTATTTTACCACATTTCGTCGATTTGCAACGGAATTGAGACCGCCCGAAAGAAAACGGGCGCCTTCGCCCGTCAAAGCATCATGAACATGTCGGTTTCGAGGAGGACGACGGCTTCGCAGATGATCGCCTTGCCTTCGCCGACGATCCCGAGCCCTTCGAAGGTGGTCGCCTTGACGCTGACCCGCGTCGGTTCGATCGCGAGGATGCCGGCGATCCGTTTGCGCATGTCGTCGACGTACGGACGGAGCTTCGGAGCTTCGAGCGAGACCATGCAGTCGAGATTGGAGACGATATAGCCTTTTTTGGTGATATAGTCGTTGACTTCCTTCAGAATCAGCGTCGAATCGTAGTTTTTATAGCGCGGCTCGGTATCCGGAAAGAATTTCCCGAGGTCGCCCAAAGCGAGCGCGCCGAGAATCGATTCGGCGATCGCGTGGATCAGGCAGTCCGCATCGGAGTGTCCCATCGGACCGTACGGCACATCGAGGTGAATCCCGCCGAGAATGAACGGACGTCCCGGTACGAGCGGATGGATGTCCTTCGAAAAACCGATTCTGATCATAGTATGTCCTCCAATAGTACAAGATCCGACATCGTCGTGACCTTGATGTTTCCGTAATCGCCTTCAACCAGGGTGACCGGTTCGCCGAGACCCGCGGTATATACCGTCGTGTCGTCCGTGTAAGGAATCGGAGCCCCCGCGCACAATGCGTGAGCGAGCCGGATCCGTTCCGTCGGGAAGACTTGCGGAGTCTGAATGGAGTATGTTTTCTCACGGTCGACAGATCCCGAGATCACGCCGTTTTCCACCGTTTTTAGCGTGTCCTTCGATTTGACTCCGAGGACCAATGCCGGAGCGTCGGTCAGGTGCGCTTTGAGTTTGTCGAGATCGGCTTGGCGCAGGTTCGGGCGGGCTGCATCGTGGATGAACACGATCGGATTGTTGATCGCCTCGAGGCCGTTACGGACACTCTCCTGGCGGCTGGCGCCGCCGGGGACGAGACGGACGTCGCGGTCGCCGAGGAGTTTTTTGACCTCGGTCGCCTCGTTCGGCGCGTGGACGATGACGATCTCGTCGAATTCGGGATCGGCGCGAAACGCGTCGACGCTGTAGAGCAGCATCGCCTTCCCGCGGATTTCGCAGAAGATCTTGTTGTACGACAGGTGCATTCTGGTGCCGCCGCCGGCGGCGACGATCAGAGCCGAATACATAGAAACCTCCCGGCCGTCAGGTTTACGCGTCAATGACGCGGAACGGATTTCATTCGCCGAAGATCGAATAGTTCTTCTTCGGATTGCGGATCGCCTCGTCGAGCGCCTTGTTGGCGAGGCTGACGTATTCGTTGAGCGAATACGTCGACCACGGCTCGTGCTTGATGACGCCGAGGTTGGGATAGACGACCTGCTGGATGCCGCCGATGTTGATCATCAGGTTGACGAGGTCGCCGCCGCTTTGAAGCGCGCGCAGAAGCACTTCATACTTGCGCTGCTCGCTGATCACGAGGGCGAACTGGATGCCGGTGATGCGGAAGATGCTGTTCACGTCCTTGGCGAAGTGATAGCGCATCTTCTTGATGTATTCGGCGATCATCAGATTTCCGACGTCACGGCCGAAACGGGCGTTGACGTCGGGGATGTTGGTGAGCTGGATCATCACGAGGTAGAACGTTTCCGGTTCCTTCAGAATCTGCGTGAGATACTGCACGAGCTGCTGTTCGGTCGGAATCGAGTCGAGTTCGTGGATCATCGTTTCGGGGAACAGCTTCATGTCGATCGCGCGCACCGCGGCGACGACATGGATCGTTTTGTCAAACTCGAACGCGCGCCCGCGTTCCTCGACCCATACTGCGCCGCCCGCGCGCATCACGCGGTATTTGACATCGTACGTCGGCGCCTTCTTGGACGCCTTCCGCAGCGCCGAAAGATACTGGCCGCGGTCGTCCTGATGAATCGTCGCGCAGTATTCGTCGATCGTAAAATCGCTCTTGTCGAGTTCGACGATCTTCTTGAACTGGTCGGTCACGAACAATGTATTGTTCGCCACGTCGTGGAAGGCGAGCGCTTCGGTGAGCAGCCCGATCGTCGAGATGTAGCGCAGACGCAACAGTTCGGACGCGTTCTTGACTTCGTCGAGTTCCTTCTCGAGCTCGAAGAAGTCATAGTCGGTCAGATTGCGGGTGATCCGGATCTTCGAGCGGAACCCGACGGCGAAGGCGGCGGTTCCCATAAGCGCGAAGATCTCGTAATAGAATTTGAACTGGTCGATCGTGAGGACGGGGATCCACGACGGCATCACGAGCGCGATCGCGTAAGGCGCGATGATGATCGGAAACAAGACGAGCTTCCAGATCCGCCATTTGCGATAGATGAGCGAACTCAGGACGATCAAGAGAAACGAAAGACCCAGTTCGATATAGATGAGGATGTCGGTCATGGCTTCAGCCCCTTTCCGTCCGGCGGGTTACTTCTTGATGTTGGTCTTCACGTACATCCAAGGATAGTAGTAGGTGAGGAAGATGCCAAGGAAGACCATATAGTAGAGCACGGACACATAGCGTTCCCCGGCGACATAGGCGTAACCGAGGATGAAGAAGAAAATCAGCGCCCAGACGAGGTTCAGGCCGTTGTTCACGACCTTGAAGAGGGCGGTGGCGGCGTAGTCGCCGCGGAAGTCGTAGCGGTGGAAATCGTAGACGATCGGCCGATTGACGAGCCAGGAGACGAAGAATGACGCCCCGAGGACGCCGAGGATCGGGTCGTCGCGGAGCAGATGGTTGAAGGCCGGCCAGACCGCCGCGGCGACCGTGAAGACAAGGCCGAGGCCGAGGAGCGCGTATTCAAACCAGCTGATCTTCTTGTACATGGCGTATTTGAGATAGACGAGCGCGCCCGAGAGCAACAGCGCGAAGGGCGCGATCCAGATCATCGGCAACAGGTTGGAAAGAAATGCGGCGACGCTCCAGACCAACAGATGGGCGAACAGGATCTTGACGCCGGCGAAATAGATCTTCGTCTTCGGCTGGTACGGCGGCTGGTCCTCATCCTGGAAATCGTCGAGCTTGAAGGCGGCGACGACGTCGTAGAGATCGGATTCCTTGCCCTGGTACTTGAATCCGCCCGACTCCATCACGTCCGGCAGCCCGACCTTCTTCATGAGCAGGTTGGCGAGTTTGTCGTTCGTCGAATAGATCGTCACGTCCGGTTCGGCATAACTGCCGCGGTGGAGCGCGATGTTCTTGTCCTTCGTGCGGATGAAGTAATCGGATTTGCCGATATGGAAGTTCACGTGCTTCTCGTCCTTGCCGAGCGTCGGGGTCCGGTAGTTCTGGCGGATCATCATCATGATTTCGTCGTTGGAGAGCGAACGGAACTCGTCGTCGTCCTCGCCGTGGTACATCCGCTCTTCGATCTGGTCGGCGAAGTTCAACGCGTTCTGGAAGATGCCGAACAGACCGGCTTCCGGCCGGAACCACCGACCGACGAGATAGAGATTGTCGAAGATGCGGGAGGCATCGCCGGATTCGACCTCGATCTGACTGTCGATCGAGAGGCCCTTGCGGACCGATTCGTCGGCGAGCATCGTCATGATTGGACGCGGTTTCGCGAATTTGGTCGCAACGACGTACTTGCGGAGTTTCGGAAAGGCGGCGCCGAGCTGATCGACGATCTGTTCGGCGGTGAACGCGGTGCCTTCTTCATAGACGAACCCGCAGGCCAGCGCGCTCGTCTTTGCGGACGAGGCGTCCGGATCGACGGTCTTCTGGTTGAACAGACGGACGATCTTGACCGGCGCGGCCGGATCGAAAGCGAATTGGTAGTCGCTCTCCTCGACGCCGGCGGAAAGCGGCTTTGCCGAAAGCCCGATCATCAGGGTGCCGAAGCGGGTCTTTGACGCGAGTCCGGGATAGAAGCGTTCGACGGCCGCGCGTTCGGCTTCCAGAGTCGGGAAATGGGTTCCATAGAAATGGACCGGGTCGCCCCCGGAGACGAAATACTTGGCGGTGATTTCCTTGCCTGCCTCGTCGATCGCGCGGACCACCTTGCCGTTCTCGGAGGCAAGCGCCTTGAGTTTGCGGTTCTGGACGATCTTCGCGCTGACGATCTGCAGTTTCGCGAGCAATGACTTCATGATTTCCTCTTCGGAGGTCGTCGCGTGGAAGTAGCCGTCGACGAGACCGTTGAAGAAGGCGATGAAGAAGTTATAACAGGAAACATCCTCGATCGGAAGGCCGTTCACTTCGGCGAAGAGACCGAATTCGGCAACCAGTTCCGGATCGGTGAAGTATTTCCCGAGCAGCCCGGCGAGACTGTAGTCGCCCCATTCGATCATCAGCGAGGTCAGCGTGTAGTCGGTATTGGCGAGCAGGCCGTCCTGCTGGGCGCGGTAGTTCAAACGATGGCGCTCGAGGTCGGCGAAGAAGCGATGGATGCGGTCGCGCTGCTTGGGATACTGGCGGACGAGATAAATCATGAACTGGTCGAGGCGGACGACGCGGCGGCGGATCGAATTGTCGTGGGTGACGACCGCGTCGGAGACGGCCGGCGTGTACTTGAGTTCGCCGGCGAGGCCGAACGTATCGAGGTACTGGGCGAACAGTCCGCCCGGTTCCAAGGCAGGTACGGGCGGCAGAAGCGGCGTCCGGAAAGTGAAGCGCTCACCGGCTTCGGTCGCGATTTCCTCGATGTCTTTTTTCAGCGAGCGGGTGCCCGCTTCGACAAAAACAAGGACCTTCCGCATCTTGCGGGCGAGATAGAGGGCGATGGCAAGCGACCCGACGTCGTTACCGACGACGAGAACGTCATAATGTTCCATGGGTACCCTCCTTCCGCGGTCGGATTTCTGTACCGATTATAACACAATCGGGCTGAAATGGAAACGTGCGAAAAGAAAAAGTGCTCGCGCACTTTTATCTGATCTTGAGGTATTTTTCAAAGTACAGGTTGAGCGTTTCCTTGCTGACATTGTAGTCGATATGGCGGTTGATCGTGACGCTCACATAGCCGGTCTCTTCCGAGACCACGATCGTGAGCGCGTCGGTCTGTTCGGAGATGCCGATCGCGGCGCGATGACGGGTTCCGTAATGGAGCGGCAGGTCGGTGCGGTCGGTCGACGGATAATAGGCTTTCGCACAAAGGATCGTGTTGTCGCGGATGATCATCGCGCCGTCGTGCAGCGGCGTATTCGGGAAGAAGATCGAGGCGATCAGTTCCGAGGTCACCGGAGCGTTCACGAGCATCGCCTTATTGACGTAGCCGGACAGCTTGATGTCGCGCTCGATCGAGATGAGCGCGCCGATCTTGCGGGCGGACATGTACTCGACGGCCGTCGCCAACTTCGCGGCGAGATCGTTGTTGGTCTTCGATCCGCCTTTCGTCTTGTTCTTCTTGCCGACGCCGATTTTCTTGAACAGGGTGGTGATCTCGTTAACGTACATCATGACGAGGACGTAGAGGAACGGCGCAAATGCGATGATCCGAATCGCGAGATCCATTCCCGTCTTCGGTTCGACGATGAGCGCGTAGACCGTCACGGCGTAGAGCGCGAGCAGCAGCGTCTTGAACAGCCGGATCGCCTTGTGGCTGATCTTGGTTCTCAGCACGAGGAGAAAGATGGCGTAGAGATAGGAAATGAGAAGCGTCAGTTCGAAGTTGCTCAAGATATCACCGCTTTCGGGAGGTGTTGCCGAGGTGCGTCGCACTTCGGTTCTATTGTATTATATATGAGGTCAAAAACCAATCACCGGCGCAAAAAAAATCTATGCGATCTCGGGCTTTTTTTTACCGAATTTCCGATAGACGGCGTCGAGCGCGAAGTAAGCGATCGGAATCATGATCGCAGACGAGAGGATCGGCGTAATCAGTTTGGCGATCGGAACGGCCGCATAGTCGACGTGGAACCACACGATGACCGCGTAGTTGATCCCGGCGGCCAAAGCCATCGTGACGAACATTCGGACCAAGAACACCGCCATCACGACGGTGAACTGCGTGGCATTCTTCGATTCCGGCTTAAACGTGAAAAGCGTGTTGGCGAAATAGGAGAAGACAGAAGCGACGATGAAGGCGGCGCCTTTGGCAATGAACGCAACCCCGGGAAAGAGAACGTCGAAGAACAACAGATAGACAAGCGCGTCGATTCCCGTGTTGATGATTCCGATGATGCCGAAACTCAAAAACTTCTTCGTCAAAAAATGTGTCTTGACGAACAGCCAGACCTTACTCAACGTCGATGTCCTCGGAAATTTCCTCGATCAGGTAATGCGGCCGGTCGAGCACTTGCCGGCGGATCTGATAGAGCAGATAAAGAATTCCGTACGTGAACAACGTGAGGAAGAGGAAGACGATATTGATCTCGACGGCGATCAAAAAGCCGTCGAGCGTGAAGATGTCGAACGCAAAGAGAACCGCGTTCGCCGCCAGCATCAACACCCCGAAGAGAAAACCGATGGCGGGCAAAACCATCATCACGTTGGAGAACTGGTTCATGCCGTTGAACCCGTAGCGGAACAGACTCTTGAAGCTCCAGCTGCTCTTGCCGTGCACCCGCGGGATGAAATCATACTCAAGACATTTGCGCGAATACCCGACCCACGAGAAGATGCCCTTCATGAAGCGGTTCTTGTCCTTGATCTTGAGGAACGCGTCGATCACGACGCGGTCCAGCAGTTGGAAGTCCTTCGCACCGTTGTCGAGCGGACGATCGGCGTAACTGTTGTAGAATCGATAATACAGGTTCGCGAAGAGCGCGCGGAGTTTCGGCTCGTTCTTGCGGGTGCGTCCCTTGGTGTAAACGATCTTGTATCCTTCCTTGTGATACTTGACCATCTCGGGGATCAAGGACGGCGGCTGTTGCAGGTCGCAGTCGATGACGATCACGGCGTCGCTGTCGATCGCGTGCTCGAGGCCTGCGTGCATCGCCGCTTCCTTGCCGAAGTTGCGCGAAAACGAGATGTATTTGACGCGCGGATCTTCGGCTGCGACGGCTTTGATTTCCGCCAGCGTGGCGTCCCGCGAACCGTCGTTGACATACAACAGTTCATACGCATAATCGGGATCGGCGAGATACTTCACCGTCTCCTGGTAAAATGGCCGGACGTTTTTCTCTTCGTTATAGGACGGGATAATGATCGTCAGTTTCTTCATGAACAGAGACCTCCTGGATCGGATCGGCGGCTTTCTTGCGACCGCGTTTGATGAAATAGGGAATGAGGAAGATGAGTCCGAAGACGGCGAATCCGCTGCCGGTCGCAAGCGCTCCGACCGCCAGCCCTTTCGGCTCGAAACGGAGCGAAAGCGAGACCTCCGTGACGCCGTGGGGAATGACGATGCCGAGGAACCCGCCGGAAACGGACAGCGTGACGTACTCCTGACCGGAAATGATCTTCCACTCTTCGGAATAGGCAACCGGGATCATCACGATCTGGTCGTTTGCGGTATCGCTGGTCCGCGTGTAGGAGAGATCGATGCGGCCATGTTCGATCGTCATCGTCTCGCTTTCCGCAATCGGCGTGTCGGCGTGCTCGTCATAATCGGACAAGTCGTCGAGCGCATACCGGATCGACAGGTTGAAGGGGTTGGCGAATTCGTACATGTCGTTCGTCTTGAAAACGTACATGCGTTCGGGGGTTTCCGCGAAATAGTAGTATCCTTCGAAGCATTCGGTTTCGTTCCCCGCTTCGTCGACCACGAAAACGCGGTCGAAAGCATAGGAGTTCGTCATCTGGAAATAGAGCATGCCGGTCGCGCGTTCGAAGACGATGTTGTCAAAATCGTAGACAAGGTACGCAGCGCCTCCGATGGCGTTTTCCATGCGATATTGAAGATTCTTCGGTTGATTGAATCCCGCCGTTTTTTCAAAGTAGATGGCCATCGGTTCAAGCCAGAATTCGCACTTGACCTGATGGGGCAGGCCTTCCACGACATCGCACGAATCGGTGAGTCCGCCTTCGAACTCCAGGATGATTTCCCCGTAATCGAGCGGGGTCAAGGTCAGCACGTTGATGTAGATCGCCCCGGCGGAGAACCCGATGTCGAGCGTCTCCTCGCCATAGCGGTAGAAATCGCGGACAGTCGTATTCGCAATCCCGGCGCGCGACACGAGCTCGCCCGCCGCATCATATCGGTAGGCGTTCAAGGTGCGGAGCGCGCCCTCGTTGACCAAAACGGACTCGACTAGGTTCATCGGTTCGACGTCATAGCGTTCTTCATCGATCAGAACGTTCATGAGCATCAGTTTTTGGGATGCGATGCGGGTGTTGATCCCGACGAAATTGTGGAAGTCGGAGTAGGTGATGTAGGATTCATAGACTTGGAACGGTTCCGCGTCGGCGATTTCGTACAGGCGGTACGTATCATCCGCGGCGACCTGGGTGAAGTAGGCGCCGTCCAGATAGTAGTTTCGGGCGGCGGAGACGAGCACGTACTTGTACCCGAGCGTGTGGTTGAGATAGAGGGCGAGGATGTCGAGCTTCCGCTTCGTCTGATACTCGCCGGAGTAATTGCACGCGTCAAACAACAAACAACTGATCTCGTTGGTCTCGGCGTCGGTCCAGGAATGGAAGATTTCGGTGTTCGTCGGGAACGACGTCATCCGGTTGAAGTTGAGCTGTTCGACATCGAAGCGGGAGAGGTCGACATAGACGCGGAAGAACTCGTCCTGCTCGAGATGATCCTCGAGGAACGCGTCGATCGCGTGCATCGATTCGAACGTATCGATCTTGTTGGCGATCGAGAAGGGACCGGAATAGGCATAGACCACGGCGACCAGGCATTCGACCCAGAAGACCACGCGGATCCAGCGGCGCCGGTTGACCCAGCCGAAGATCAGAACTAAAAGGATGAACAGCGCGGACACGCCCATCAGGATGGTATCGGCGGTCATGATGTCGCGGGAAGCATAGTATGTGTCGATCCCGAGTTTTTCGATATAGTAGAAGATGAGAAATCCGACGAGCCCGAGCATCGCCACGATCGGAATCGTCAGCCATTTCATCTTTTCGGTCTCGAACCCGTGTTCGTCAAAGACGTAAGCGAGGATCATCGTCTCGACCAGCGGCATCATGTTGATCCAGCGGGTATAAGGCGAATCGGTCGTTCCGGAGAATACATAGGAGAACAGCGGGAAGAAGATGAGGATCAACCCGAAGGGGATCAAAAGCTTGTAGACGCGGGCGATCCGGCCTTTCATGAAGTAGATGTAAGACATGAACGCCATTCCCACGACCGTGATGTAGAGCGATACGTGCTCGAGGCCATAGTTGTTCTCAAAACCATAGAAGCCGATGCCTTTTTGTTCGGTGAAGATCTTGGCAATGACGCGGATATAGATTTCCGGCTGGAAGAGCTTCAGATCGTATCCGAAGATCGTCACGACCCAGGCGTTGAAACTGCCTTCCGTGCGGTAGGTGTCTTCGAGGATGTAGAGGATGCTTGGATACAGGACGATGCCGGACATCGCGATGCCGAGCAGGATCAACCCGAGGAACGCCGCGCCGTCGCGAACGAACGGCCAGACCCGGAAACCCGGACGCTTGAGCGCTTCGACGATATAGAGAATGCTCATGAAGGCGATCGCGCTGTAGCCGAGATAGAAATCATAGAACACCAGTGCGAACGCGAAGAGCGGAACGACCCACTTCTTGCCTCGGATGTAGAGTTGGATGACGACCAACGCCGCCGGGAGATAGAAGGTCAGCGAGAGGAAGACCGGGAACGCCATGAAACTGACCGACCCGCCGCTGACGAAATAGACGATGCCCATCCAGAAGATCGTGCGGTTCTTTGCCCCGGTCATCCGCAGATAATAGGCGAAGACCATCACGCCCGCCAGGATCTTGATCAGTTCCGTGGTGGAATAGGCGAGTTCCGTCGGGAAAATGTAACTGAGGAGGACGGTGATGAAGGTGAAGATATCCAGCGGAATGTAGTAGATATCCGAGAAGAAGGACGCGCCGAGATAGTTGTTCAGGTTGAAGAAAGAAAGTGTTCCTTCTTTGATTTGATCGACGAAATCGCACATGATGCTGTAATATTGGATGATATCGTCCGAAAAGTTGTTATAAAAACTGTTGCGGGTCAGAATGATCATGGTCTGAATCACGAAAAGGACGGTGAAGACGAACAGACCTAAAAAGATGAAAGTCTTTTTGGGGCTTTCGAAGGTAGCGGTGATGAAAGACCGGAAAAAGGTCTTCCATCTACGCCATTGCGCTCGTATTCGATCTCTGAACCTGGTTTTGGATGCGTCCATCTATGAACCTCGTCTACCGAAAATGTGCAGTTAATTATATCATATCAATCGTGCTTTGGGATAGTCTCTTTTCCTTAAGAAAACAAATGCGAAAAGCACTTTATTGTAATATAATACAATATGGTGATAGAAAATGGAAAAAGCGATATTGGTTGGATTGGAAACAAAGAAGAGCCTGGAATTTGATTATCACATGAGAGAGCTGGCCGCGCTGGCGGAAGCTTGCAACCTGCAGGTGCTTGACACCATCACGCAACGCCTCGACGGACCGACGGCGGCAACGTACATCGGATCCGGCAAAGTGATCGAACTGAAAGACGCCGTCGTTGCTCTCGGAGCCGACATCGTCGTTTTTGATGATGAACTGTCACCCACCCACATTCGGAATCTCGAAAAGGGGATCGAGGCAAAAGTCATCGACCGTACCATCCTCATTCTTGACATCTTCGCAAGACGCGCAAGAACGAAAGAGGCGATGCTTCAGGTCGAACTCGCCCAAAGCCAATATATGCTGCCTCGCACCGTCGGCATGTATTCTTCGCTTTCCCGTCAATCCGGCGGCATTGGATCCAAGGGTCCCGGTGAAACGAAACTGGAAATGGACAAGCGGATCCTGCGTGACAAAATCATCCATATCCAAGAAGAATTGAAAGAAATCGTGGCGGTCCGTCGAACCCAGCGCGAGAAGCGAAAAAAGGATCAAGTCGCGACTGTGGCACTGACCGGATATACCAACTCGGGAAAATCGACAATACTGAACAAGATGCTCGAATTCTCGGTAACGAACAGTGAAAAGTATGTGTTCCAGAAGGATATGCTGTTTGCGACTCTAGAGACCGCGACGCGCAACATCGTCCTTCAAAATAAACATCAATTTCTCGTCACGGATACGGTCGGATTCATCTCGAAGCTGCCACACCACCTCGTTGAGGCGTTCAAGTCAACGCTTGAGGAGATCAAAGAGGCCTCTCTGATCCTTCATATCGTCGACGGTTCGAACCCAAAAGCGATGAATCAGGCCGAAGTCGTCGATGAAGTGTTGCGAAGTCTGGAAGTGAAAGATGTTCCGATTATCTATGTCATTAACAAGTCCGACATGATCAAAGACCAACCTTCGCTTCAACTGAACCCGCGAATCACGATCAGCGCGCTCACCGGAGATGGTTTTGTCAAGTTGATGGGGCTCATTGACGAAACACTCTACTCGAAGAATCAATTGATGACGTTATTTTTACCCTATGATAAAGGCCAGATATACAGCTTTCTTAAAGATAATTGTAACATCATTTCTACCGAGTATCAAAATCAGGGGATTCTTGTCAAAGTTGAATTAAACGACCACCTAGTGAATCTATATAAGTCATATATTATCTAATTTCCACCGCAATATACTAGATGTTTTTCATCGTATTGTGTTGATTGTATTTCGTATAGCGAATGTCGGTTGTTATATATATACCATATGACAGACGTACATCATTTGATTTGATTTTAGCCCCAAATATAGAGCATATATAGATGTTTAATAGTTTTCACACTTATATATATTCGCCATTCGTCGTCGAACGAATGGCGATTTGTATTATTTTTTAGTGCGTCTGGTATCGAGACTTACATCATGCGCTTCCATCGGGGTGCAAGTTACCATTTTCTATCCGATGCGCAGGAGATCGCATACGGTTTTTTTAGATTTATGTTCGAAAAGGCTTGTGAACATAGATTGACGCTTAATAAGGTGTTTACTTATGGAAATTTCTAATCAAATCACATATATTTTGACGTTAGCGTCATATCAAGATGAATATATCAATTTTTGACAATCTCTATATTTGGGGATTTTATAGAATTATAGATATATTCGAAATCGATTATATTCACCTTACATCCATATTGATCGAGTTTTAGTCAAAATTTGAAGGGTCGACAAACTTTCAATCATTTTTATGTTAACTTCACATCGCTTTTTATACCATCATTGAAGCGACTTGGGTGTCAATCACAAAGCGTATCATTCAATGTGATTGACCATCATATATTTCGTCTCAATCAACGAAGTCTTAGAAAGGTTGTCAATTCTTTCAACTGAATATTTCTCTATTTGCCCATATCTAGATGTTTACCGTTGTTATTGATTCTCTTCCGCAAGATCCATCAGATCGACGTTAACGTCTCTTACGTTATCTCGAAAGGGCGTGTATGTTTTGTTCTCTTTTTTTACATTCGAGACTAGTGGAAGCTTCGATCTGATTGATTCGGCACTTATGAACCCAAATCTATTCTGTTTCTGCTCGATTTCTTCTTGCTATATATTCTTATTGTTCATTCTTGAAGAACATTCTACTTATTCTCAGTTTTCTGATCCGCTTTACGCTAGTTCAATATCTTTATTAAGCTGTGATCGACGATCAAGGATCGATTCATGAGGGTTGCAACGCCCTCGTTAGGTGTTGCTGTCAGATGCTAAATATAATTAGTGAACATAATCAGCAGTAGGACAATATTTCTTTGATTTTTCTTCGATCTTAAAGGCATATCGTCGATTCCGCTTTCTGGTTTAATCGATTTTCATGACCGTTTTACTATTTTTGCTTTTTGATGATCTGTTCACTTTTATTTTTTCAAGTTAAGTTTATCGTTTTTTTGACTGCACGATCGATTGATCCTATGAATAATCGTGAATTCGGTCGTATCAAACCGAACAGAACCAATCAGTCTTTCCTTCATTGATGTTTGTTGTCGCATCCGTTCACACCCTAGCCATATTTCATTTCGAAGTGTCTCTATCTTTTTTCTTGGTCTCTGACTGAATGATTTGAAATTCGGTTCGTCTTCAAATTCCTATCGATCGATCATATGTAATGAATGGAACATCAAAAGGATTATCGCCTATCGGATATGAGATATTTTTTTCAATTTAGGTATTATAAAACCGCCAAAATTGATGATATAGCTATGGATTTCACGGTATTTTTCTGATTTGCCCATTTATCGATGTTTTATAGGTGTATATTAATTTCTAGTTTGTGTATATTTCTCTTTGATGTCGTTTCAAATGATATTATTTGCATTTTTTCAAGCTTTCTTTTTCATGAAGATAAAGAAAGCGACTCGCGATGAGCCGCTTTCGTCATTCCGATTTTTGAAGATGATCGAAAAAGTCCGTCAATATCCTTTCCATCTCGGATCGCGTGTGCGCCTTCGACAGATCGAGTTTTGGTTTTGCGGAATCGCGAAGTCCTTTGAGATACCAAGGTGCGTGACTTCGCATTTCCAGGATCGCAATTTTCTCTCCCAGCTCCGTCACCAGATAGTCCATATGTTTCAGGATTCCGGCTTTTCGTTCCTCAATGGACAGTTCCGCCGCGTAAGATCCGTGATCCAAGTAGTCGATGGTCTGGCGTATCAACCATGGATTTCCGAGGAGTCCTCGACCGATCATAACAGCGTCGCATTTTGTTTCGTTCATCATTCGCAATGCGTCCTCCGGTTTCGTGATGTCGCCGTTCCCAATGACCGGAATCGACACCGCTTCCTTGACCGCCCTGATGACAGACCAGTCGGCTTTTCCGGAATACATCTGCGTTCTGGTGCGGGGATGGACCGCGATCGCACTGACCCCGGCCGCTTCGAGTTTCTTCGCGATCTCGACGGCGTTGATGTGTTCGCCGTCCCACCCGCTGCGGATTTTCACAGTTACCGGCTTCTTGACGACGCTCGTGATATGCTTGACGATTTCATATGCTTTGTCGGGATCCTTCATCAATTTCGATCCGGCTTCCGATTTGATGACTTTGTTCACAGGGCAGCCCATGTTGATGTCGATGATGTCGGCGTCGGTGTCCCGGTCGATCAATAACGCCGCCGCCATCATGCTGTCGGCGTCTCCGCCGAAGAGCTGAAGGGAGATCGGATGTTCATCGGATTCGATTTTCAACATGCTCTTGGTTCTTCGGTTGTTGTGTCCAAGTCCCTTGTCGGAGATCATCTCGGTATAGACAAGACCGGCCCCGAGCTCTTTCGCGATGCGGCGAAAAGCCGGATTGGTCACCCCGGCCATCGGTGCGACGACCACTTGATTCTCGATTTCCACGTCACGGATTTTCCACTTCATCTTCAGCACCGCTTTCTCTCCACATTATACCAAAGCCAACCACCCAAAACAAAGTAAATCGCATCGCGCCTCCGACTATGATATAATGAGTGCCGGAGCGTGACAACACATGAACGATTATCTCGTCAAAGCATATGCATTCAACGGAACGGTTCGCCTTTACGCGGCGAGCACGACGATCCTCGTAGAAGAAGCCCGTAAGATCCACGACACCTTCCCTGCGGCCACGGCCGCGCTCGGACGCACGCTGACCGCTGCGGCGATCATGGGCGCCATGTACAAAGGCGACCAGACCATCACGATCCGCATCGACGGCGGCGGTCCGATCGGCGGAATCGTCGTCACGGCCGACGCCGACGGTCACGTCCGCGGTTATGTCGTTCATCCGCACGTCCACGGATCGACCAACGACGGAAAACTCGCCGTCGGATTCGTCGTGGGACAAAACGGATTCATCCATGTCACGAAGAATTTGAACGTCAAGAACGTCTTCACTTCGAGCGCCGAACTGCAGACCGGTGAAATCGCCGAAGATTTTGCCTACTATTTCCTGATGAGCGAACAGATTCCCGCCGCCGTCGGCCTCGGCATTCTCGTCGAAATCGACAATTCGGTCCGTTCCGCAGGTGGCTTCATCCTGCAGGCGATGCCCGGGGCGAAGCCGGAGACGATCGACAAGATCGAGGCGAACATCAAGGCGATGCGGCCGGTGAGCGACTTGATCGACGCGGGTTTCACACCTGAGATGATCGTCGAGGAAATCACCAAAGGGGACCACGAGATCGTCGAGAAACTCGATCTGCATTATCATTGCGATTGCAACCGCGAGCGTTTCGCGAGCGGTCTGGCTTCGCTCGGTGCGACCGAACTCGAAGCGATGATCGCCGATGGGAAGCCGATCGAGACCGTCTGCCATTTCTGCGACAAGAAGTACGAATTTTCCGTCGACGACCTGAAAGCCTTTGTGCCGGTCGGATCGAAAATCAAATCCTGACAAAAAGCGAGAGCGTCGGCCGAAGCCGACGCTCTTTGCTTGTCACATGACTTTCAGATACTGGTCGATTTCCCACTGCGTGACCGCCTGACGGAAATCGTCCCACTCGCGGGTCTTGAGTTCGACGAACTTTTCGAAGATGTGCGGGCCGAGCGCTTCCTTGACGACAGCGTCGTCCTCAAGCGTTCCAACCGCTTCTTTCAGGTTGTCCGGCAGGTTCACGACGCCGAGCGCGGCGCGTTCATCGGCGGTCTTTTCAAACAGATTCTCGTTGACCGGGCCGATCAGCGGCAGGTCGCTTTCGATCCCGTCGAGGCCACTCGCAAGGATGACCGCCATCCCCATGTAGGGGTTGCAGGAACAGTCGACGTTGCGGATTTCGGTGCGGGTCGTCCGGCCGCGCGTCGCCGGGATGCGGACCATGACCGAACGGTTGTGCTCGGACCAGGAGACGTAGCAGGGCGCTTCGTAGCCGGGAACCAGACGTTTGTAGGAGTTGACGGTGGGGTTGGTGATCGCGCAGAAGCCGCGGGCGTGCGTCAAGATGCCGGTCAGCCACTTGCGGGCGACGAGACTGAGTCCGGCCGGGTCGTTCGGATCGTAGAAGGCGTTGTTGCCCTCAAGATCCCAAAGCGAGCAGTTGGAGTGCATGCCGCTGCCGGCGACCTTGGCGACCGGTTTGGGCATGAACGTCGCGTGCAGGTTGTGCCGGCGGGCGATGTTCTTGACGACGAGCTTGAAGGTCTGGACATTGTCGCAGGCTTCGACGATATTGGAGAACTGGAAATTGATTTCGCATTGGCCGGGGCCGACTTCATGATGGCTCGCTTCGACCGTAAAACCGATTTTCTCGAGTTCGAGGACGATGTCGCGGCGGCAGTCGCCGGCGCCGTCGATCGGCGAGAGATCGAAATAACCGCCTTGATCGGTGAACTCCAGCGTGGGTTCGCCGTTTTCTTTTGTCTTGAACAGATAGAATTCCGGTTCAAAGCCGATGTTGAGGGCGGAGAACCCCAGTTTTTCCATGCGCGCGGCGATGCGTTTCAGGTTCGAACGCGGGTCGCCCGGGAATGGTTTTCCTTCCGGGGTATAGACGTCGCAGATGAGCCGGGCGACTTTCCCGTAGGTGGTTTCTTCCCAGTTCATGATGAGCCAGGTGTTGAAGTCGGGATGTAGATACATGTCGGCTTCGAGGATGCGGACGAATCCTTCGATGGACGATCCGTCGAACATGACTTTTCCGTCGAGCGCCGTTTCCAGACGCTTGACCGGGATTTCGACGCTCTTGATCGTACCGTTGATGTCGGTGAATGTCAGTCGGACGTACCGGACATTCTGTTCTTTCGCATCGATGAGAATTTCTTCCTTCGTGAATTTCGGCATTTCCAATATGGTTCGCTTTCCCCTCTGACGATGCTAAGCACTCATGAACGGGGCTGCGGCCTTTCTTTGTGACGGGCGCCATTGTCCGTCGGTTTACATCATTATACTTGCGTTTTAAATCAAAATCAATTCGATTCGGCTTTATTTTCGCCGAGCAGAACAACGCATGCGGCGTATTTCGAGATTTGACGATCCATTGCCGTCCGGAGAATCAGCGCATGCGCTTCCGGTTCGGTCATTCCGCGATCGATCAAACGCTTCTTGCACAGATCCATCTCGCGCCTGAGATCCGCACGCTGCGCCGCCTTCTTCGCCTTGTCGGCGGTGTCGCGGAGCGCCGCGGCGGTCTTGAGGAGAAGCGCGACGGCGACGCCGAGTTCGGCGTCGATGCGCTGGTCGTCGAGAAACGCGAAATACGGATCGTCGAGCAGCGGGCGAAACGGGCCGATGCCGATCTGGGATGTCAGATAGATCACCGGGCGGTCATGGGAGAGAACGAGGTTCCCGACAAAACCCGACAGGTTCGGCATCTTCCAGGAAGAATGGATGATGATCAAATCGAAACGGGCGAGATCATCTTTCTTGATCTGCGCCTTCTGCTGTTCGTAAGCGATGTTGCGGGCGGCGAGTTCCCGGCCGATCCGGAGGATGGTCAGCTGATCTTCGCCGCAGACGAGAACGCGCGCCATCTCAGTTGGGCATCGGGTGGTGAAGAACGAGCGCTGCGACCTCGGTCTTGATGCCGGCAAGAACGGTTTCGTCTTCCGGATGGGCGAGGGCGCGGTCAATCAGCCGGGCGACCTTGCGGAAATCCGTCTCATCGAAGCCGCGCGTAGTCATCGCGGGCGTACCGAGACGGATGCCGCTGGTGATGAACGGTTTTTCCGTATCGTAGGGTATCGTGTTTTTGTTGCAGGTGATGTCGACGCGGTCGAGCAGGTTTTCCGCCTTCTTGCCGGTCATGCCCGTCTTCGATTTCACATCGAGCAAGAGAAGATGGTTGTCGGTGCCGCCGGAAACGACGTGAAAACCGAGTTTCACGAACTCGTCGGCGAATGCCTTGGCGTTTTCGACGACGTGTTTCTGGTATTCCTTGAATTCGGGAGTCATCGCTTCCTTGAAGGCGACCGCCTTGGCGGCGATCACATGCATCAAAGGTCCGCCCTGGATTCCCGGGAAGACGATTTTGTCGATTCTCTCGGCGATCGCCTGGTTGTTCGTCAGGATGACGCCGCCGCGGGTGCCGCGAAGCGTCTTGTGCGTCGTCGACGTGACGACGTCCGCGTATTCGCAGGGATTCGGATGGAGTCCGGCCGCGACCAGTCCGGCGATGTGGGCCATGTCGACCAAAAGCATCGCGCCGACCGAGTCGGCGATGGCGCGGAACCGTTTGAAATCGAGGATCCGGGGATAGGCGCTGGCGCCGGCGACGATCAGTTTCGGCTTGACTTCAAGGACTTGGATCGCCAACGCGTCGTAGTCGATCGTCTCCGTTTCGCGCGAGAGATAATAGGGATGGAATTCATAGTCGACGCCCGAAAAGTTCAGCGGGTGTCCGTGGGTCAGATGTCCGCCCTGGTCGAGCGCGAGTCCCATGACGACGTCATGCGGGCTCAAAATGGCGCGATACGCGCCCATGTTCGCCTGCGACCCGGAGTGCGGTTGCACATTGACGAATTTCACGCCGTAAATGGCTTTCAGACGTTCGCGGGCGAGATCCTCGACCATATCGACGAATTCGCATCCGCCGTAGTAGCGTTTCTTCGGATAGCCTTCCGCGTACTTGTTGGTCAGAACGCTTCCGGCCGCCTCAAGGACCGCCTTGGAGACGAAGTTCTCCGATGCGATCAGTTCGATATGGGAACGCTGGCGTTCCGTTTCCTTCTCGATCAGTGTGAAAAGTTCTAAATCGGTTTCCTGAAGTCTGGACATACGGTCACCTTATCCTTTCAATGTAGACTCCGGCGTTGATGCCGGAGAGGTTGACGATGACGGTTTCATCGAGTGCGGTCGGGGCGTTTTTCCCGACATAGTCGGCCCGGATCGGCAGTTCGCGGTGGCCGCGGTCGATCAGGACGGCGAACTCGATGCGTTTCGGGCGGCCGAGATCGACGATCGCGTCCATCGCCGCGCGGGCGGTCCTGCCGGTGAAAAGGACGTCGTCGACGAGGATGCAGACCTTGTTGCCGACGGCAAAGTCCGGTTGGGTCGCGGGACGGCGCTTCTCGTCGTCGCGATGCATGGAGATGTCGAGTTCGACGACGGGAACCTCGATGCCGGCGTACTGTTTGATGTTGTCGCGGATCAACAGCGCGATTGGCAAGCCCTTTTTGAGAATGCCGACGAGGACGATGTTGGCGACATCGTCGTTCTTCTCAAGGATTTCGTGGGTCATCCGTCGCAATGTTTTGAGGGCGGTTTCGTGATTGATGATCATGGGCACGGCGATTCACCTTCCACACAAGATTATATCATGATTGCAGTCGGAAAAACACCGCATAAAGCGGCTGTGCGATGAAAAAAAGCACTCCGGAGAGTGCTTTTCGGAATCGGTTTTCAACTGGGTTCGGTCGTCGTGACGCTGATGGCGGCCTTCGGTGCGAAATTCCCCGCATAATCTTCGGCTTCGATCTCGATAAGCACCGAGGTCCCGACGACGAGTCCGGTCAGTTTGACGAGATTCAACGAAACGGCCTTGAAAAAGACGCCGTTGATGTAGACGTTGTACCGGCGGACCTGATTGTCGTCGACCGCCTTGGTCCAGAAGACATAAGCCGTCGATCCGACCGCCTGGGCGACTTCAAGCGCCGTCGCGGCGCGCGGCGCGCCGGTATCTTCGGTCACATAGTCGCGCTGATAGACGCGCACATAGTCGATCTCATAGGTGTCGATCACAAAGGAAGGATCGACCGTCCCGCCCATCGCTCCGCCCATCGCGAGATTCAGGATGAGATAGAATTCCTGGTCGAACGGCCAGGCGTCGGCGATGCTGAAGTCGCCGTACGCGACGGCGGCGGGGTTGAACACGTACGTTCCGTATTTGTAGCTGTCGACCCACCAAGAGAACGAATACTCGTTCCAGGTGACCGAATAGATGTGGAAGCCGGTGGTAAGTCCGGGCGTTTCGCGGCCATAGCTGATCTGCGTCCCGATCTTGTGATTGTACGCGGTCGTGTGCAGCGAACCGACGACGTTGTCGATATTGTAAAAGGCCGTATGCTCCATGATATCGATTTCGCCGCTGGCGGGCCAATCGCCATAGACGCTCAAGCGCGGCATCATCCAGAACGCGGGCCATGTGCCGGCGACGCCGGGAAGCTTGGCGCGCATCTCGAACTTGCCGTACTTCCAGTTCTTGACGCCTTGCGTCCAGATCTTGGCGGAGGTGTAGTCATGTCCGCCGTAATCTTCACGCAATGCCGTGATGATCAGTTTTTCACCGTCGACATAAGCGTTCTCGGCGCGGTTCGTGTAATATTGAAGTTCGTTGTTCCCGAAGCCGCCGCCACCAATTTGGTGGCGCCATTTGGTCGAATCGACGGCCCCCTCATAGTTGAATTCCTCGCACCACGTCGGCACCCATCCGCTGACGATCGGGACATCCGCGCATTCGGCGGGGATGTTGGCCTCCAGGCTGTCGGGGTCAAGTGTGATGACGGTCGTGGTCGTATCGGTGGTCGTATCGGAGATGGTCGTTGTTTCAGAAGTGGTCGTCGTCGTTTCAGCGGCGGTCGTTTCCGTATCCGTCGTCGACAGGGTGGTCGCGGCGTCGCAAGCGACGGCGGCGAAGGTGCCGGCAATCAAAACAAGGAGAAGAAGGGTTTTTTTCATCGTTTGTTCCAACTCACGCGGTGACGACCATATCGAAGGTGTTGGACAGGTTCCCTGCATAGTCTTCGGCGATGATGGTCACGATATTGTCGTATGAAAGTCTCAGATTGATGAGCAGGACGGCATTCACGGACGTCTTCTTGGACATGATGCCGTTGACGTACACATAATAGGACTTGACGCGCAAATCATCCGTGGATGGCGTCCAGGCGATGAAGGCCTGACTTCCGCTTTGCCAGTAGATGTGCGGAAAACTGATGGTAGAAGGACTTCCGGTGTCGCCGGTGACATAATCCTGCTGGAAGACGCGCACGTAGTCGACCGTCAAGGTCGCCGGGAAGATCGTGTCGTCGACGCCTTGCGCGCCGCCCCAGGTGCCGCCGATGGCGAGATTCAGGATGAGATAGAACTGCTGGTCGAAGGGCCAATCGAGGCTTGTATCGGCGCTGTAGCCGTTGCCCCATTCTTGATCCGCTTCGACGGTGCCGAAGAGAAATCCGTCAAAGTACCATTCGATCCGCTCTTCGTTCCAGATGATGCCGTACGTATGATAGGTGTTGGCGACGTCGATCGAAGCGACGGTATTGGGAATCAGCGAGTCGGTATTCCCGCCGCGGCCGTTCGTTCCGAAGAAGCGTTCGGTATGGAGCGTGCCGAGCACCGTGTTCATGTCATATCCGACATGTTCCATGATGTCGATTTCGCCGCTGTCGGGCCAGCCGCCGTATCTCGATGTCTTCGGCATCATCCAGAATGCCGGCCATGTTCCGCGGCCGTAGGGCAATTTCGCCCGCATTTCGATCTTGCCGTATTTGAAGCTGGTAGTCGCTTGGGTCCAGATTTTCGTCGATGTATAATTGTTACTGCCATAAACTTCCTTGAGGGCGGTGATCACGAGCGCGCCGTCGCGGATTGCGACGTTGTCGGAATCGGCGTACATGTAATACTGAAGTTCCTGGTTGCCAAAGCCGCCGCCGCCCGTATGATATGTCCACTTGGTCGTATCGATGATCGTCGTGGGAACCGCCGCTTCGAATTCGTCACACCAGGTTGGAATCCAGCCGTCGACGATGGCGATTTCGGAACATTCTTCCGGAATCAAGTCGATCAGCGCCGTATTCGTCGTGGTCGCGCCAGTCGTGGTCGCGGTCGTGGTAAGCTCTGTCGAGGTTTCCGTCGAGGTAACATCGGTCGTCGTCCCGGTCGTGGTTTCTGCGTCCGTGGTGTTTGTGGTATCCGTCGTCGACTCCGTCGTGAATCCAGTTGATTTACTCGTCACGAGCCCGCACCCGACGATCGACGCCATGGTGAGTGAAAGAATAATTAGGATGAGCATTTTCTTGAACATGTTAGTCCTCCGAACCCGTATGGAAATGGTTACACATCAATGATATCATATGTTTCGGTCCTTTTCAAAGAAAAGAGCCGTCAGTTGACCGGCTTTGTTTCTGCGGAACGGATACTCTGGACGGTGAGGAGCGTCATCGACAGGATGATGACGAGGCCGCCGACGATGGTCAGGCTGTCGATCGTCTCGCCGAAAATGATGATGTTCGTCAAAACCGTAAAGAGCGGAACGAAGTTGATGAAGACGTTCGGCAGCGTCACGCCGAGCGCGTCGACGGAAAAAACATAGAGGTAGTAACAGACTCCCGAACAGATCACGCCGAGGAAAACGAGATGCCCCCATTGTGTCGGACCGAAGGACGCGAAATCCGGGAAAGGCCTGAATATCAACGTCGGCAGGAAGATGAACAGCGCGATGATCGACTGCATCGTCGTGATCTTCAGACTGTTGTACTTCATTCCGGCTTTCTTCGTGATCAATGTATATACCGTCCAGAAGACGATCGACAGAACCATGAAAAGATATCCGATCCAGGCGTTCGCGAGTCCGTCAAGAGCGAACCCGTCGTGGAATACGACCATCGCGACGCCGACGATCGACACAAGAATCAGAAGAATCTGGATCGCACCGATCTTTCCTTTGAAGGCGATGCGGTTCCCGATGACCGCGGCCATCGGGGTGAGCGATACGAGAATCGAAGCGGTTTCGGAGGAAATATACAGCATCGAGGAGTTTTCAAAGATCGAATACATGAAGATTCCCATGAACCCGGCGAGGAAGAAGATCCATAGATCGCGTTTCGTGACCTTGAAGCTCATTTTGGACGCAAACGCGACGATCAGGACGAAGATGACGGCGAATACATAGCGGAAAAAGCCGAGTGTGATCGAATCGATGTAGTGACCTGTGACCAGCGCCTCGATCGAGACGAAGGAGACGCCCCAGAACATGACCGCCACGAGAATGGCGAGGACGCCGAACATTTTTTTCATGACGAAATCCTACTTTCTGACGTTCAAAACGGTCAATCGATCGGACAAACGGACGAAGTCGGCAACGTTGAGCGTCTCGGCTCGACACCCAGGGTCGATTCCCGTTTCCCGCAGGATCGCATCCCATTCTTCGCGTGTTTTTTCGGTGTATGTATTGCGTAGGTTATTTATTATAGTCTTTCTCCGCTGCGAGAAACAGCGGTGCACCATTTCGAAAAAGAATGGTTCATCGATGGCAGGACACTTCGGTTTCGGATCGACGGACACCATCACGACGGCCGAATCGACATTCGGTTGCGGAATGAAAACGGCGCGCGGAACCTTGAAAAGGTGCTTGACGGAAGCGCGGTAGCGGATCGCGACGGTGAGGGCGTTGTAATCCTTCGTGGAAGGTTCCGAACTGACGCGCATCGCGACCTCTTCCTGCATCATTAGAACCAGTCGCGACACGGATTTCGACGTTTCAAGGAACCGCATCAGGATCGGCGTTGTGATGTAGTAGGGCAGATTGGCCACGACGACGACTTCCGAACACCCCTTGAGGTGCATCGCGACATCTAGGTCGATGTCAGCTTTCAGGATGTCCCGGTTAAGCAGGATCACGTTGGATGTTTTTTTCAGGGTTTCGGAGAGAATCGGCACCAGTTCGGCGTCGATTTCATAGGCAAGCACGGTTTTCGCGGCGGCCGCAAGCGGGATCGTCAGGGATCCGAGCCCGGGTCCGACTTCGATGACGCCCGTTTCCGGGGTGATTCCAGCCGCTTTGACGATTTTATCCAGGATATTCCCGTCGGTAAGAAAGTTTTGACCCAAATGTTTCTTGATCCGAAACCCGCTATCCGACAGAATACGGCCGATGGATCCTTTGGTCGATTCGTTCATGTCATCCGTCCAGACGCTCGGCGGAAATCCCGAGCATGTTCAGCCATTTGAGAAGCGTTTTTGCGTTGGATGTCGGTAATCCGAGCCGTTGCGACACGATTTCGCGGCGTTTTGCGGCTTCAATCGTTCCGGCGAGCCCTCTCGCATAGAGATCGGAAACGGTCAGCGCGCCTTCGGGAACCGTGCGGATCGTATAGACGCCTTTCAACGCGGCGTCTATCGCATCTGCGGTCGCATGCTCGACGCCGACTTTTCGACCATTGGCACTGATCGCGTCCCGTCTGGGTATAAAAGCGATCTTCGCCCCCGGGACTTCCGCGACGATCCGATCCGTGATCTTCCTTCCGGGATGGTCCGGATCGAGAAAAAGGATCACGCCCCGGACCGCCGCGGCGTTTTGAATGAGCGCGATCGTGGTATCGGCGATCTCGCTGCCGTTTGTCACGATGCATTGCACGCCGGGATAGAGCGATTCGAGTTTCTGCTTGTCGTGAGCCCCTTCGACAACGATGATCTCTGTAAACATTTACAACACCATATTTTCTATATATCTATTATTTCTCTATATCTGGGCTTTTTGCTATTTCTTGGCAACATACTGCGAGGGGAAGTGTTTCCGCTTCGCCTGTTCGGGAACGATGATTGAAATCGCCCTGCGACAGACGTGGATTTCCTGGTTTCCGCTGCCTCCGGACTCGCCGTCGACGTTCCATTTCGATTTTGTGTCGGTCGTAATCTTCATCGATCCGGTCCGGAACCGCTTGACGAGCGGCGTCGACCAGAACGGCAGGAAGAATGAGAAAAAATAGATGATGTTGTTGAAGGGGAAGTAGTACCGATAGAGGACGACGTCGACGAGTCCGTCGTCGAGCGTCGGTTTATAGATCATGTTGATGCCGGCGACGCGCTTCGAATTGATGATGAGCATGAGCGAGAAACTGCCGCGGAACTCGCCTTTGTCATAAGACACGCGCATCCGCATCTTCGGAATCGAGATCAATTCCTCGATGCCTTTGATCAAATAGGCCAAATAGCCGATTTTCTTCTTTAAACCCGAATCCGTGACATAGCTGATGTCGATGTAGGCGCCGTTTCCGGAAACATAACAGAAATAGCGGTCGTTCGCCTTGACGACATCCATCTCCACCGCGGTGTTGGTCAGGATGTTGTCCATCGCTTTCGTGACGTCTTTGGACAATCCGAGCGTGTGACCGATGTCGCAGGCGGTCCCGGCGGGAATATATCCGATCACCGGACGCCGCTCAAATTCCATCATGCCGTTCACGCATTCGTTGAAGGTCCCGTCGCCGCCGACGATGATGATCCGGTCGTATTTGTCTTCGGACGCCTTGCGGGCGAACTCGGTCGCCTGCCCGGGATATTCCGTCTCATGGGTGATGACGTCGTGGCCGCATGCAAAAAGACGGTCGACGACATACTGAAGATGTCCGGCGAACGTTTGCTTGCCGCTTTTCGGATTATAAATGATCATTGTTCTCATAGGGGCGGTCACCGGGCATATTATAACATAAGAATGACGGTTCCCCAAAAAGAAATCTTGCGGCGCCGATGGGTCGGAATGGTATAATGGTGTCAGGTGATGACCATGCCCCGAATCGACGCCGTGCTGTTCGATCTCGACGGAACCCTCGTCGATTCCATTCCGCTGATCGCGGACACGCTCCGAAAGACGCTTCATGAATTCTTTCCCTCCGTTCCCGTCTCGCCGACCGATATCGACGCGATGATCGGTCCCCCGCTCTCGGCGACCTTCGCCCGCTTTACCGCGGACCCGCACGTCGTCGACGTCATGATCGAACGCTATCGTGTGATCTACAAGACCTGCGAACTCGACTCGATCCGAATCTTCCCCCGCGCCGCGAAAACGCTCCGTGAGCTCAAGAAACGCGGCTACCGGCTCGGTTTGGTCACAACCAAGTTCACCGCCTCGGCGCTGCCGTCGCTCGATCATTTCGGTCTCACGCCCCTGTTTGACGTGATCATCGGCCTTGAGACCGTAAAAAATCACAAACCGCACCCCGAGCCGGTCCTGAAGGCGCTCGACGCCTTCCCCCACGGCCAAGCCGTGATGGTCGGCGACACGGAAGGCGATCTTGTCGCCGGTCGCGCTGCCGGGATTCTGACCTGCGCGGTCGGATGGTCGCATCGACGGAATCTGCTTCTGGAGTTGAAACCGGATTTCTGGATTGACGATTACGCGGAATTGATTCCCGCGATCGAACGATATGACTCGAAGGAGGAATTTTGATATGGATTGCGTATTCTGCAGGATTCTGAACGGTGAAATCCCCTCATACAAGGTATTCGAGAACGACGACGTGCTCGCCATCCTCGATATCTCGCAGGCGACGAGAGGCCACACGCTGATCATCGCCAAAAAGCATTATAAAAACCTCTATGACATCGACGCGGCGCTCGCAGGCAACGTCTTCTCGGTGGTCCCGAAGATCGCCAACGCGATCAAGAAAGCGTTCAATCCGATCGGCATGAACGTGGTCGTCAACACCGAAAAGCCGCTTCAGACGGTCTTTCACTTCCACATCCACCTGATTCCCCGCTATCCGAACGACGGCGTCGACATCGATTTCATCAACAACGCGGGCAACACTCCCCGTGAAGCATACGTCGAAGCGGCCGCCCGGATTCGGGACAACCTGTAACGACCACGATCGAAAAAAGCGCGCTTCCGAACCTCGGAAACGCGCTCAGAATGTAGACTAAGTGCGTTGAAAAGGAGCGACTCCATGATTTCACTGTTCAAGAAAAAACCGCTGGTCTACAGAAAAGAGGACATGCGGAGAGTCGAAGACTACATTTCAAGGCATCTTGGCAACTTCGATGAAGTCTTCCATGAACTGGTGTCCCCGGACATTCACATCGACATCGTACCGATTCCACCCGCACCGGGCCGCGACTACCTCACGCTCGTCACAATGGGCATGGGAGCATATCGGATGCACATTCCTCCCCAATTTGCGAATTACGTGAAGAACAAGTATTACCGTGCCGAGCTCGCGATCCGGCTTCCCGGGAATTGGGATACGCATTCCCGGGACGATTCGTGGTTCTGGCCGTTCCGGGTTTTGTATTCGCTGGCCCGCCTGCCGCTTACGGAAAACAGCTGGCTTGGACTTGCCCATACCGTCGACTTCGGATCGACGGTAACGGATCAGGTCGGATTCAGTGGCTTCCTGTTCGATTTCCTCATCCACGACGATTCGCTGCCGGTCCGCCTGACTGACGGCGACGGCGTCCTCATATACAACGTGGTGCCGATTTATCCGGAGGAAATGGCGTTGAAAGTCGCCACCAATGCCCAGACGTTGATGGAAAGGTTGGGACCGGATATCCTTTCCGCTCTCGTCGACATTCACCGCGTGAACCGCTGTCGAACAGACTGAGAATCCCCAGCACATAGACAATAAAAGAGGGAGCGACATTCATGACACCGACGAAGCAAGACGTCCGCAACGCATTCTATCAGATCGGCAGAGAACACCATACGACCCTGACGACCCTCCCCGGTTTCGAAGACGCCAAGCCGTTCGTCTTCCAGACCATCATGGAAATGCTGGCCGATGGCGAAGTCTGGTTCGTCCATGACGATGCCACTCCCGAAGCCGCCTTCATCTTTTACCGCAGGAACGACGGACTCATGATGGCGTACATCTTCCGAAAAGAGAATGGATTCGAATTCGTGCCCGAAGCCTGCATCTGGGTGCATCCGCAGAAGAAGGTCGTCCAGCCGTTCGAGACGGCTCAATTGCTCCTCGTGCTGGAAGCGAACGTCCGGTTTCAAGGGATTGAGCTTCATCTTAGGTCCGCCGAACTCGAGAAAGCAAAGCGTCTGATCGGACAGGCGAAAACGGACGCCGTCCCCTTGTCCGCGAGACAGGCCCGAAACGTCAAGGTGCTTGCGTATGGAGTGTATTACAGCCTTCTTGTGGCCTTCGTGCCGTTGTATCTCCTGGGGTTTGTCCTGTACCTGCATCCGTATTCGGGGGTCCTGAGCCTGTGCTTCGGGCTGTTCCTGTACGGATGCTATCTACTCCTCGGTGCCCTCCTGCGATTCCGTCACATCTACTGTTTATACCAGAATGCCAACCACCTGCCGATGACGCCCGAGGACGTACATTGGAATACGCTCAACCGCTCCGACTACTATGGCGTCCCGGCCGTGTTCATGGTCATGGGGGCGACCGGGACTGTGTTGTCCCTGCTCGCTTTCGCCGGCATCATCGACTGAATCAAGATCCTTGCGAACATCCAAATCTCACTTATAGCGGGTGTCTTCTTGATTCAGAAGAACCTCGTCGAACGGCTCATCCATGTCGAAAAGCGCGATGACGGCGCACTCTCGGGTGAACTCGCCTATAGCGGCGGCGAGTGTTTCGATCTCCTCCACAAAGGCCGCGGAACCCGGCACCTGTTGTTGGACGCACACGCTTCCGATCCGCAGGCACGGAAGGCAGGTGAGATGCTCAACCCGGTGGTGCTCGATGCGAAGCCCTTCGGCGATGGGCCGTGGAAGATCGGTGTTCTGCTCAATAATCTGACGGAGAACTTCGGAATCGAACGGTGCGAGGACGTCTACTCCGAAGTGTTCCATGCCGGCAGTGCTGCACGTGAAAGCGGATTGTTGATGCGAAAGCGTACGAGACATCATCGGATCATCGAAAGGCACCGTCATCACTTTCGATGATTCACAAAATCATCCTTCAAAGCCAGAAAATACAAAACCCAGTCTTCGGAATCACTTCCTAGGACTGGGTTTGTCTACACTCTGAGCACATTTCCGGAATTCGGAAATGTGCTTTTTTGATCATTCGATTCAGTAGCTTTCCTTCAGGAGTTCGTCGACTTCGTCTTCGTTCTCATCCTTTTCGCCGTCTTCCGCATCGGCGGAGGCGTCCTGATTGAGGAAGTGCTTGTAGTCGGCGGAGAGTTTCGATGCGTCTTCGTCGGTCATTGGAACGGTTTTTTCGACAATCGCGTCAGGGGTCGCCGTTTCGCCGTTTCCTGCGACTTCTTCCGGCTCTTCCGAGCGCTGGACGATGGCGATGGTCGCAACTTGATGGTTCTCCACGAGGTTGATGACGCGGACCCCCTGGGTCGACCGCTTGGTCTGCGTGATCTGGTCGATCGGGACCCGGATCACCATGCCTTTATCCGTGACGACGATCAGGTCTTCATCCGGCGTGACGTTCACAAGTTTGCGCAAGACGCCGTTCTTTTCGGTGACGTTGATCGTCTTGACGCCCTTGCCGCCGCGCTGCTGGAGGCGGTATTCGCTGACGATGGTGCGCTTGCCGTAGCCGCGTTCGGTGATGACGAGGATCTCGTTGCGGTCTTCCGTGACGACGCTGACGCCGATCACGTATTCCTTGTCGGCGAGTTCGATGCCCTTGACGCCGGCGGCGTTTCGACCCATCGCGCGGACATCTTCCTCGTTGAAGCGGATCGCCTTCCCGTTGGTGGCGCCGATGATGATGTCGCGGTTGCCGTCGGTAAGCTTGACGCTGTGCAGTTCGTCGCCTTCACGGAGCGAGACGGCGCGGATGCCGTTGGTCCGGATGTTCTGGAAGTCGGACACCTTCGTGCGTTTGACGATGCCGTCCTTGGTCGTGAAGAACAGGTTGCCGCTTTCGAAGTCCTTGACGCTCATCAGCGCCGCGAGCTTTTCGTTGTCGGCGAGATTGAGGAGATTGACGATCGGCAGGCCCTTCGAGTTGCGTCCGAGCGACGGAATCTTGTAGCCTTTCATCTTGTAGACGCGGCCGAGGCTCGTGAAGAAGAGCAGGTAGTCGTGCGTCGAGGTGGAGATGATCGAGTCGACGACGTCGTCGTCGTTGCATTTGACGCCGGTCTTGCCGCGTCCGCCGCGGTTCTGCGACTTGTAGACGTCGATGTTCATGCGCTTGACGTAGCCGTTCGTGGTGACGGCGATGATGACGTCCTCGACCGGAATCAGGTCTTCGTCTTCCAGATCGAAGTCGGCGTCGACGTCGATGTCGGTGCGGCGCGCGTCGCCGAAGCGGGTGCGGATGTCGAGCGCTTCCTGGATCAGGATCTCGTGCTGGACCTGTTCGCTTTCGAGCACGCTCTGATAGAAGGCGATCGCCTTTTCGATTTCGGCGAGTTCGTCGTGGATCTTGCCTTGTTCGAGTCCCGAAAGCTTGCGCAGCTGCATCCCGAGGATGGCCTTCGCCTGGATGTCCGAGAGGCCGAACTTGGCCATCAGGCGGGCTTCGGTATCGTCGTATGATGCGCGGATCGTCGCGACGACCGCTTCGATGTTGTCGAGGGCGATGATGAAGCCTCTGAGGAGATGGTCGCGGGCCATCGCCTTGTCGAGGTCGAACCGCGTCTTGCGGACGAGCACCTCGATCTGGTGACGGAAGTAATGCATGAGGATCTGCTTGAGCGTGAGCGTCTCGGGCTTGTCGTCGACGAGCGCGAGCATGTTCACGGCAAAGGTGATCTGCAGTTGGGAGTTCTTGTACAGGTTGTTCAGGAGCACTTCCGGATTGACGTCGCGGCGAAGTTCCATGACGACGCGCATGCCGTTTCGGTTCGATTCGTCGCGGAGGTCGGTGATGCCTTCGATCTTCTTGTCCTTCGCGAGTTCGGCGATCCGTTCGATCAAGGTGGTCTTGTTGACCTGGTAGGGGATTTCCTTGATGATGATGCTCTTCTTGCCGTTGGCGTGCTCGATGATGTCCGTCTTGGCCTGGACGCGGATCTGACCGCGGCCGGTGAGATACGCCTCGCGGATGCCGGCCTGGCCGAGGATCACGCCGCCGGTCGGGAAGTCGGGTCCCTTGATGTAGTTCATCAATTCCAGGTCTTCGATCTCCGGGTTCTTGATGTAGGCGACGTAGCCGTCGATCACTTCGGTCATGTTGTGCGGCGGAACATTCGTCGCCATGCCGACGGCGATGCCGTTGGCGCCGTTGACGAGCAGGTTCGGAAACTTCGAGGGCAATACTTTCGGTTCCCGTTCGGAACCGTCGTAGTTGTCGACAAAGTCGACGGTGTTCTTGCGGAGATCCTTGAGCATCTCCACCGTGATCTTGTCCATTTTGGCTTCGGTGTAACGCATCGCGGCGGCGCCGTCGCCGTCGACCGACCCGAAGTTGCCATGGCCGTTGACGAGCGGATAGCGGTAACTGAAATCCTGCGCCATGCGGACCATCGCGTCATAGATCGAAGAGTCGCCGTGGGGATGGTATTTACCCATGACGTCGCCGACGATGCGGGCCGACTTCTTGTATGCCTTGTCGGGATAGACGCCGAGTTCGTCCATGCCGAAGAGAATGCGGCGGTGGACCGGCTTGAGGCCGTCGCGGACGTCCGGGAGGGCGCGGGCGACGATGACCGACATCGCATAACTGAGAAACGAGGTCTTCATTTCCTTCGTGATTTCGATGTCGACTAGTTTGTTCGCTCCGATGACCGGGGCGAGCGGCTGCTTATTGTTCTCGTCCATGATTGTGCTCCTCAAATGTCCAGGTTACGGACGTAACCGGCGTTCTCGACGATGAAGTCCTTGCGCGTCGACACGTCTTCCCCCATCAGCATCGAAAAGATCTGATCGGCTTCCATCGCGTCTTCGAGATTGACTTTCAACAGGGTGCGGAAGGCCGGGTCCATCGTCGTCTCCCAAAGCTGCTCCGGGTTCATTTCGCCGAGACCTTTGTA
>DMTN01000015.1 GCA_003477305.1 Acholeplasmatales bacterium
TCGAATCGGTCGATGACGGAACCTTGAAGGCGAAACGGGTCGGGATGTTGGCCTTGATTGACCCTTTCAGGATGTCCGCCGACGGACGCTGCGTCGCGAGGATCACATGGATTCCGACGGCGCGCGATTTCTGCGTCAGTTTCAGGACGTTCTCCTCGACTTCGGGGCCGCCGCTGATGAGCAGATCGGACGCTTCTTCGACGATGACGACGAGTCGAGGCATCTTCTCGAATTCCGGATCGTTGACCCGGCGCTCGTAGTAATCCTTGACGTTGACCGTCTTGAAGTGCTTGAGGACGTCGTAGCGTCGTTCCATTTCCCCGACCGCCCACTTGAGCGCCTCGACGGCGATCTTCGGGTCGTCGATGATCGGCGTCACGAGGTGCGGCAGATCGGCGAACTGCTGGAGATCGACCTTCTTCGGATCGATCAACAAAAGTTTCACCTGGTCCGGTTTGTTCTTGTAGATGAGGCTCGCGATGATCGCGGCGATGCAGACGGACTTGCCGCTCTGGGTGCTGCCGGCGACGAGGCCGTGGGGCATGCCCTCAATCGAGGTGTAGACCGGATTGGCGTCGATGTCGAGGCCGATCGCGAGCAGCAGCGGGTCGGTCGAGTGGATGAATTTCGGCGTGTCGACGACATCGCCGAAACAGACCGATTCGCGGATTTCGTTGGGGACTTCGATGCCTACCGTGTTCTTTCCGGGAATCGGGGCCTCGATGCGGATCGAAAGGGCGCGCAGACTCATTTGGAGGTTGTCGGCGATGGCGGTGATGCGCTTCGTCTGGACGCCGGCGTCGAGCGCGATCTCATAGCGCGTGACGGACGGTCCCTTGGTGTGGGCGACGACCGATCCGGCGATCCCGAAGGCGATCAAAGTCTGGTTGATGATGTCGATGTTCTTGGCGATCCAGACGTCGGTCCCTTCCTTTTTCGGAGGCGACTTGCGCAAAAGCGCAAGCAGGGGAAGACGATAATCGTCGAAGTCGGTGAGGATGTTGGCGCGTACCGCTTCGGCTTTCGCGGCGGCGGCTTCGGCGGCGAAGACCGGGATGATCGGTTCGATCCGTTCCGCGACGGCCTCGACGACGGGACGCTCGATGGCGGGAGTTCCGTTCGGAAAGAGCACATGCTCCTCTTCTTCCTCTTCGATCGGGCCGAAGCGCTCGCTGCCGAGGTCGCCCTTCGCGTGTTCCATCGTGAAGTCTTCGGCGACATCGCCGCCGGCGTAGGGACGGTCGCCGGTCTCCTGGTTCTTGACCGCGGTGAAAAAGGCGTCGATCGACACCTGTTCGGCCACAGCTTCGACCGGTGCGGGGATCTCTTCCGCAAGGGCTTCCTTCTTCTTGTTGGCGAGATATTCAGGGGTGATTTCCCCCTTCAGGAGGCGACTCTTGTCGGCGTTGTTGATGGTCTGGAATTCATAGTAGGAATCGCCGTAGCGTTTCTTGGCTTCTTCCTTCGTCAGTTTCTTCTTGGACCGGAAGGCATCGTACTTCTTGTCGATGTCGCCGGTGTTGCTGCGGTCGTTGGGGACCGAGACGTCGTCCTTCGCCTGCCTGCCGAATATCGGCGAGACGAAGCGGCGTTTCATCGTTTCCTTGTCTTCGATCTCGGCGATCTTCGGAATGAAGAAGGTCCGCGTGTCGGGCGTTCGCTCGACATCGGGGACGATTCGTTCCGGCATGGCTTTTTTCTTGAACAGCATCGTCATCGCTCCTTCATTTGGCTTTGACTTCTTTTTCCGGTTCCACAACCGCTTCGGCTTCGGTCGCGGCCGCTTCGATGTCGATCTCGACCTTCTCCGCGTCGTCGGCCGGAGCGAACATCTTGTGGCTGTAAAGCTTGTCGACCTGTTCGCCGACGATTGCGATGATCCGCTTGGCGGCTTCCTTGGTCACGTAGTCGGAAAGCGGCTTGACGGCCGATTTCTTGATCCAGGTGATCGGGTTGGCGTAGTTCACGATCGCCGACACGGTACCGAGGAATTTGGAGATCTGGTACTGCTTGTTGATCTTGATGATTTTGACATTGTCGAGATCCCGCTTCTTGTTGACGATCTCGACGATCGTCGAGATGCGGTATTTCTTGAAGCGGCGGATGATTTTGCCGTTGATGATCTTCTCGATCTCGGTCACGACATAGCGGTCGAGGTCGATGAGTTCCTGCGGCGTGAGTTCGTAGATCGGATAACGTTTGTCCGGGAAATAATGGGCGGCGATCTCATGCATCAGTTCGATCGAAAGTTCGAAGGCGGCGCGGAACCAGGAATTGCCGGACGCGCCCGCGATTTCCGGAAGCATCTCCTGTTTCTTCTTGATGATCGCGCGGATATCCGCTTCCTGCTGCAACGCCCCCGAGGCGATCCGCTCGCGTTCGTGTTTTTTCTCGCGGCCGAGGAAAATCGCCGCGATCGTCAGGCTGCACATCGTAAAACCAAAAACGGTGCCCATCAGAAAGTACAGGACGGCACGTAAATCCGGCGGCCAGACCGGCGCCAAAAAGATTGGTAACAGGATCGAAAAAGTCATCATCGGACACCTTCTTATCATTCAAATTATATCTTATCTGACCTCAAAAATCAAACGCATATAACGTTTGCATCCGGCTCCCCTTTATGAGATAATAGGAAAAAAGGTGAAACCATGGATAAACTCTTGATCGCATTGGATTTGGATGGAACGCTGCTCTATGATTTCGACTCGCTCGACGAGTCGGTTTGCGCGTTCATGAAGAGCCTCCAGCGCGAAGGCCATCGGATCGTGATCGCGACCGGCCGGCCCTATCGGAGCAGCCGCTTCGTCTACGAGCGGTTCGGCCTCGACACGCCGATCATCAACTACAACGGCGGTCTCATCACCCATCCCGGCGATCCGTCCTTTCCGGTCGTCAACTATACGCTGTCGAAGGATGTCATCATCGACATCTTCGATCATAACCTCGAACACATCCGCAACGCCTTCTCCGAAGTCCGGGATACGATCTATCTTTACCGCGAGGAAGCCGCGATCGAACCTTTGCTTCACCGCACGGCCGATTCGACCGTCCACATCGGTCCGCTCCGCGACATCCTGACGCAGGATCCCAACGGCTTCATCATCATCGGGAAACAGGGAAGCGGCCCGGCGATCGAAGCGTATGTGAAAGAACATTATGCCGGTTCCGTCCTCGCCCGCGTCTGGAATCTCTCGGGCGAATACGACTCGATCGTCGAGATCTATACGCCCGAATCGAACAAGGGCAAGGGCCTCGCCTACGTCGCCGCCTGGCTCGGGGTTCCCCCGGAGCGCATCCTCGCGATCGGCGACGGCCACAACGACATCGAGATGCTTGACTACGCCGGCGTCGGCGTGGCGATGAAGGGGAGCCACCCCGACCTGCTCAAGATCGCCGACCGGATCCTGCCCTACATCCCGACCGAAAACGGCGTGGTGCGGTTTCTGTCAGAATGGTTCGGGATCCACAACTGACTGTTTGAAAATAAAGCGGCTTTCCGTCGGAAGGCCGCTTTTGATTATCCGCGGTATCGGAAGACGCCGCGTTCGCCCCACTGCCAGACCCCGTCGGGACAAGCGGTGGAAAGATGGAATTTGGCAATGCCGAGGTCGATTTCGGTGTAGCCGTCGCGGATTCGGAGATGACCGGTGATCACGCCTTGTTCCACCNNGGGCGATCGCCTCGAAGAACCAATCCGGTTCGGTCCCGTCCGTTTCATGGAACCGGCCGGATGCGCTTTTGCGAAGATGGGTCGAAAACCGGATCAGCCGTTCGCGCGCAGTGAGGCGCGCCTCGACCAGTCCGAGGGCGATGACGCCGACAAGCCGGTCTCCGGGGGCGACGAGCGTGCCGATCGAGGTGCGGTCGAAGGAGCCGCCGACCCAGCAGGTGCCGAGGCCGAGTTTCGTCAGTTCAAGGACGATCCGTTCGCCGAAGTAACCGCATTTCTCCGCCGTGTCGGGATCGCTTTCCGGTCCGGCCAGGACGATGAAGTTCCGCACGCCGGAAAGCAGTCCGTAGGTTTTGCGGAAGCCGCCGAAAAGCTCCGGCCGCTCCGCCGCCAGGAAGAAGGCGAGGCCGCCTTTGCGGTTGGCCGCCTCGATCAGCCCTGCGATCCGGGCGAGCGTTTCGGGCGCGAGCGGGACGGGAAGATAACGGCGCCGGGAGATGCGGGCGGCGATTGCCTGGACATCGTCCATCGGCACGCGGACGAGGTCCGTCAAATCCGGAATCCGCCTTTGCCCTTGCCTTTGCCGGGCGTCTGCTTGATCGGTCCGCCGAGTCCGGGAAGCATGCCGGACTGCGCCTTCTCGGCCGTTTCGGGATTCATCTGCGACATCCGCTTCATCATCTGGCGCTGCTTGTCGAGCATGCCGATGAGGCGGTTCACTTCGGTCGTGCTGCGACCGGATCCGGAGGCGACGCGGTTGCGGCGCGAACTCGAACGTTCGAGCAGTTCGGGATTCTTGCGCTCCGCTTCCGTCATCGAATGGATGATCGCCTCGATGTAGACGATCTGCTTGTCGTCGATTTTCGGGGAATCGGCGATCGCGCCCATCCCCGGAAGCATCTTCAGGATGCCGGAAAAGGCGCCCATCCGCTTGATCATCTTCATCTGTTTCAAGAGGTCGACGAAGTTGAACTTCCCCGACATCATCTTCTCCATCATCGACATTGCTTCGTGTTCGTCGATTTCTTCGGTGGCCTTTTCGATGAGCGACAGGACGTCGCCCATCCCGAGGATGCGGGTGGCCATCCGCTCGGGATGGAAGACTTCGATGTCGGTGAGTTTTTCGCCGGTGCCGGAGAACTTGATCGGAACCCCGGTGACCTTGCGGATCGACAGCGCGGCGCCGCCGCGGGTGTCGCCGTCGAGTTTCGTGAGGATGCAGCCGGTGACGCCGAGGGCGGCGTGGAAAGCGGTCGCGACGTTCACCGCGTCCTGGCCGGTCATGGCGTCGACGGTTAACAGGATTTCTTCCGGCTTCGCGATTTTTTTGATGTCGACGAGTTCGTCCATGAGCGTCTCGTTGATATGAAGACGCCCCGCGGTGTCGATCACGACGAGATCGTTCCCGTCGGATTCGGCGCGCTTCAGGGCGAGTTTGACGATGTCGCGCGGGTCGATGTCGATGCCCTTGTCGAAGACCGGGATCTCGAGTTTCGCGCCGACCGTGCGGAGCTGTTCGATGGCGGCCGGACGATAGATGTCGGCGGCGACGAGAAGCGGCTTCTTGGCGTGGTTCTTGCGCAAGAACCAGGCGAGTTTGCCGGCGGTGGTCGTCTTGCCGGCGCCTTGGAGTCCGACCATCATGATGACGGTGTACGGACGGTTGCTGGTGAAGTTGACGAGGGCGGTTTCGCCGCCCATCAGCTTGACGAGTTCGTCGTTGACGATCTTGACGACCTGTTGGCCGGGATTGAGGCCCTTCAGGATCTTTTCGCCCATGGCGAGCTCCTTCACCTCGTCGGTGAAGTCCTTGACGACCTTGTAGTTGACGTCGGCCTCCAAAAGCGAGAGCCGGACATCTTTCATCATTTCGTCGATGTCGGATCCGTTCAATTGGGCTTTGCCGGTGATCCGGCGGAAGGTCATTTGCAGTTTCGATGTCAGATTTTCAAAAGCCATGGTTTCACTCCGTTTTGTCGAATTCGCCGGCGAGCCGCACAAGCGCGGGGTCGTCGATTCCAAGTTCCGCGAGGCGGGATTGGATCGCCGCGGCGGTTTGTTTCATGCGGACGACGCCGAGGGCGGCCTCGTAGTCTTCCATGTGGCCGACCGCGACGCCGATCTGTTCGTGCACCGCGTTGCGGCTCACCGCGGAGAGAAGCGCGATTTCCGACAGGGAATAGTCGTCGTGATAATAGTATTCCACGTATCGGCGCTGCTTTTCGGTCAGCATGGGGCCATACGCGTCATATAGGACGTTGATTCTGAGTTTTTCCTCAAGCGTGTTTTCCATGGTCGCTCCTAATCAAAGAAATCGGCGAACAAGCCGTAGATGTAGCCCTCGACATCGAACTGCTCGAGGTCGGTGAGCTTTTCGCCGAGGCCGACGAAACTGATCGGGATGCCGAGTTCGTCGCGGATCGCGAGGACGATGCCGCCCTTGGCGGTGCCGTCGAGTTTGGTGAGGATGATGCCGGTGACCTTCGCCGCTTCGTTGAAAAGTTTCGCCTGGCTGAGGCCGTTCTGGCCGGTCGTGGCGTCGATCACGAGATACGTCACGATCGGCACCGACGGCAATTCGCGGCGAATCGTGCGGTCGATCTTTTCGAGTTCCTTCATCAGGTTGACCTTGTTCTGAAGCCTTCCGGCGGTATCGACGAGCAGCACGTCGTAGGCTTCCGCCTTCGCAAGGCGGATCGCGTCGAACACGACGGCCGAGGGATCGGCGCCTTCGTTTTTGGCGACGACCGGACAGCCGACGCGCACGCCCCAGATCTTCAACTGTTCGATCGCGCCGGCGCGAAACGTGTCCGCCGCCGCGAGCATCACTTTCTTGCCTTCGGCTTTGATCCGATAGGCGAGTTTTCCGATCGAGGTCGTCTTGCCCGTGCCGTTGACGCCGACGACGAGGATGACGGTGAGGCCGCCTTCGACGTATGGGATGTTGGCGTCGACGATCTGGCCTTGCAGATACAATTCGAACATCTTGTCGACGATGATGTTTTCAAGTTCGCGCGGGACCGTGATCGCCCGCTTTTTGACTTCGGCGCGGAGTGCGGCGGTGAACTTGACGACGGTGTCGACGCCGAGATCGGCCATGATGAAAATTTCCTCGAGGCGGTCGAAGAGCGCGTCGTCGATCGCTTTCGCGCCGTACAGCGCGGCCTTGAGGTTGGAGAGCGATCCGCCTCTGGTTTTCGCCATGCCGATCTTGTATTTCTGTTCTTGCAGCCGCCGTTCCTTGGTGCCGAACAGTTTCGCGAAAATGCCCACATCGATCACCTGCCTGTGCAGAAACATTATATCATAATGAAGGCGTTTTTCCTCAAGATGCGGCGGGAAAGAAAATCCGCCCCGGACGGGGGCGGATCGCTGGAAGCGTTATTTGGTTTCGACGAAGCCGCACTTTTCGGCGTCGATGCAGCGGATTGTCCCGTCTTCTTCCGCGACGAGCGGCTTCCCGCAGCGCGGGCACGGACGATCGACGGCCTTGAACGGCGCGACGAAGCGGCACTTCGGGAAGTTGCCGCAGGCATAGAACTTGTTGCCTTTGTTCGGTCCCTTCGAGGCGACGCGGACGACGAGCGTGCCCTTGTGGCACTTCGGACAGCGGATGTGCGTGTCTTCCGCCTTCTCCTTCGGCTCGCCGGTCTGCGGACGCGGTTTCACGTACTTGCATTTCGGATAGTCGACGCAGCCTTCGAATTCGCCATAGCGGCTGCGGCGGAACACCATCGGGGCGCCGCACAGCGGACACTTTTCGCCGGTTTCGCGCGGCGCGAGCTTGTCCATGTTGATCCGGGCGTTTTCATAAAGAGGTTCAAAAAAGGCGTAGAAATCGCGGATCACGTCGAGTTGGACGGCTTCTCCAAGGGCGATCTTGTCGAGGATGTTTTCCATGTCGCGGGTATAGGTCGCGCCGATGAAATCGTGGAAGTAGATGTCGAGCTGTTCGATCGTGATCTTGCCCTGATCGGTCGGCACGAACTTCTTTTCGACGAGCGTGACGTACTTGCGGTCCTTCAGGGTGGATATCGTCTGGGCGTAGGTCGACGGGCGGCCGATGCCGACGTCTTCCATCTCCTTGATGAGCCGCGCTTCGTTGTAGCGCTGCGGCGGTTGTGTGAAACATTGCTTCGCGGTGACGGCGTCCGGCGCGAGGGTATCTCCCGGCAGGCATTCCGGCAGCTGGCCGGCGTTTTCATCGGCTTCGGTTTCAAACTTGCCATAGATCTTGAGATAGCCGTCGAAGACCTGCTTCGTCGAAACCGCCTTGAAGAGTCCGGTTCCGGCGTCGAGGAGCAGCGTCTCGACTTCCACGACGGTCGGCTTCATGAGCGAGGCGATGGCGCGGGCATAGATCATCTGATAGAGATTGAATTCATCCTTGGAAAGCCATGTCCGGATGCTTTCGGGGGTGCGGGCGGGATCGGTGGGGCGGATCGCCTCATGGGCGTCCTGGACGTTGCTTTTGGCGTCTGCCTTGTGGAAGCTGCCGAGATAGTTCTTCCCGAACGCGGCGGCGATGTACGCGCTCGCATGGTCGACGAAGTAGGCGGAAAGGCGGACCGAGTCGGTGCGCATGTAGGAGATCAGACCGACGCTCTCGGCGCCGAGTTCGATGCCTTCGTAGAGCCGCTGCGCGATCTGCATCGTCTTGGACGATGTGAATCCGAGGCGGTTGGAGGCGTCCTGCTGGAGCGTCGAGGTGATGAACGCGGGCTTCGCGTCGATGTTCTTGCGGCGGACGTCGCGCGACTCGACCGCGAAGGTGCGGTGAAACGAGGCGATCGCCCGATCGGCGGCCTCGCTGTTGTCGATTTTCACGTTTTTCCCGTTCAACTTGGACAGTTGGGCGGTGAACGTCGGGAACTTGGCGTAAATTTCGTAATATTCTTCCTGAACGAACGCTTCGACGATCTTTTCGCGATCGACGATCAGTTTCAGCGCGGCGCTCTGGACGCGTCCGGCCGATTTCGACTTGATCTTGCTTTGGAGGAGCTTCGAAAGCTTGAAGCCCATGATCCGGTCGACGATGCGGCGCGTTTCCTGGGAAGAGACGAGATGTTCGTCGATGTCGGTCGGATGGGTGAACGCCTCGAGGATCGCCGTCTTCGTGATTTCGTTGAAGATCACGCGCTTGACCAGCTTGTTCTTCGTATCGATGACGGAAAGGAGGTGCCAGCTGATCGCTTCCCCTTCGCGGTCCGGGTCGGTGGCCAGATAGATTTCCTTGGCCGTACGGCTCGCATCATAGAGTTCCTTGACGACGGCCTTCTTCTCCGGAATCACTTCATATTCGGGTTTGAAATCGTGTTCGACGTCGACGCCGAGACCGCCGGCTCCCTTGATCGCAAGGTCGCGGACGTGTCCTTTCGAGGACTTGACGGTATAGTCGTGTCCCAGATATTGTTCGATCGTTTTCGATTTGCTCGGTGATTCGACGATCACGAGTTTGTCAGCCATGATATATTACCCCGTTTCATTACACTACTATACCCTCATCGTGTGAGGTTGTCAACCAAAACAATTTGAAAAAAAACACGACATTCATCCATTGATGATGAATGTCATGCGATCCCGTCCCTGCAGGTCCGCGAGCGTGTAGATGCGTGCGGAAGGAAAATGGATGCTCGCGATTTTGCGCAGTTCGGCGGCCTTGTCGAACCCATGCTCGAAGGCCAGAAACGACTTCGGCTTCAGGATCGCGGCGGCGCCGGAGAGGATGATGCGGTAAAACTTGAGGCCGTCGTCGCCGCCGAACAGCGCGACGTCCGGCTCGTGGCCGGCGATCACCGGCGCGAGCGCTTCGCCCACCGGAATGTACGGCGGATTCGAAACCAGGATGTCAAACTTGCGGCCCTGAAGCGGCGCCAGCATGTCCCCCGCAAGGAAGGATACGTTCGCGCCGATCGCGGCGGCGTTCTCCTTCGCGACCGCGAGGGCGGCTTCGCTGATGTCGGTCGCGGTCACGGTGAAGTGTGGTTCTTCCATCGCGAGCGTGATCGCAAGGCATCCCGAACCGGTGCCGACGTCGACCACGTCGACGGGCTGTTTTGCGAATGTTTCGTCATACTGGACGAGGATGTTCGCGACGAGTTCCTCGGTTTCGAAGCGCGGAATCAGGACGCGGTCGTCGACGAGGAAGCGATAGCCGTAGAACCACACATGCCCGACGAGATACTGTACCGGAACGTGTTCTTCGATGTGGCGTTTCACCGCGGTTTCAAAGGCGGCGCGGTTCGCTTCGGGCATCTCGCGGTCAAGCGAAGTGTAGAGTTCGGTGGACGAGAGCCCGGCGAAATGCAATAAAAGCAGTTTCACGGCCGAGGCTTCGACGCGTTTCTGATGCGCCTGCCGTTCGGCGGCGCGGAGGATTTCCTGGTACGTGGCCAAGGTCATTCCTCCGTTTTCTGAAGCTTGCGGCGTTCCGCTTCCGCAAGGAGCGCCTCGATCACCGGATCGAGCTTGCCTTCCATGACGCGGTCGAGCTGCTGGATCGTGAAGTTGATGCGGTGGTCGGTGACGCGGTTCTGCGGGTAGTTGTAGGTGCGGACCTTCTCGGCGCGGTCGCCCGTGCCGATCTTGCTCTTGCGTTCCTCGCCATCCTTCGCGAGCTTTTCCTGAAGGGCGATGTCGTAGAGCCGCGATCGCAGGATCCGGAATGCGGACGCCTTGTTCTCATGCTGGCTCTTGCCATCCTGACACTGGACGATGAGGCCGGTCGGCATGTAGGTGAGGCGGATCGCCGATTTGGTCGTGTTGACGGACTGGCCGCCGGGCCCGGACGAACAGAACGTGTCGATCCGCACGTCGGCGGGATCGATGTCGAAATCGAATTCCTCGGCTTCGGGAAGGGCGAGCACGGTCGCCGTCGAGGTGTGGATCCGACCGGACGCCTCGGTGGCGGGAACGCGCTGGACGCGATGCACCCCCGATTCGAACTTGAGAAGCGCATAGACGGCATCGCCGTTCACCATGAACTCGATCTGCGAATATCCGCCGGCTTCCGACACTTCGGCGTTCAGAACGTCGATTTTCCAGCCCTTCGCTTCAGCGTACTTGACGTACATCCGGAACAGATCGCCGGCGAAGATGTTCGCCTCGTCGCCGCCGGCGGCGCCGCGGATTTCGACGATGACGTTTTTCTCGTCGGAAGGATCTTTGGGAATCAGGAGGGTCTTCAACTTTTCCTCATGGACGGCGATCTTCGGCAGCGCCTCGGAAAGCTCGGATTCCGCCATCGCGCGGATGTCCGGATCGGCGTCGTCTTTCATCAGGTTCAGGCCGTCGATTTCGGCGAGGAGGTCGCGATAGCTTCGATAGGCGACGACGATCTTCTCCAGGGCGCGCTGTTCTTTCGAAAGCGTCGTCCGGCGTTTCAGGTCGGCCGCTATTTCGGGATCGGACAAAAGCTCGCCGATGGCGAGATAGCGTTGTTCGATCTGTTCGAGTCGTTCATGGATCATGCGGCTTCATCTCCCTTGCCGAGAATCGCTTCCTTCAAAGAAAAAACAGTCGGGACCTTAGTCCAGTTTCGACTGTTCTCTCGCATAGGCTTCGGCGGACGTCTGGCTCATGTTGCTGAAGGTGGACATGTTGCGGTTGAACAATAGTTGGAAATCGCCGATCGTGCCGGAACGGTTCTTGGCGATCGCGATGTCGACGACGTTCTTCTTCGTCGACTCTTCCTTTGTATAATAGTCGTCGCGGTAGAGGAACATGACGATGTCGGCGTCCTGTTCGATCGATCCGGATTCGCGGAGGTCGGCCATGACCGGATGCTTGTCCGGACGGTTTTCGACGTTTCTGGACAGCTGCGAGAGGGCGACGACCGGAACTTTGAGTTCACGGGCGACTTCCTTCAGGACGCGGCTGATTTCCGAAACTTCCTGGACGCGGTTGCCCTGGTTGGCGTTGGAACCCGAAAGCAGCTGAAGGTAGTCGACGACGACGAGATCGAGTTTGTCTTCGGCCGATAGCTTGCGGCATTTGCTTCTCATGTCGGTGACTTTGACGGTGCCCGCGTCATCGAAGAAGAAATTGAGGTCGGCAAGCGACGAGACGGCGAACTGCAGCTTTTCCCACTCCTGCGTAGTCAGGTTGCCCTGGCGCAGTTTGAAGTTGTCGACCTGGGCCTGGCAGGAAAGCAGACGCATGACGAGCTGGTCGACGCCCATTTCGAGCGAGAAGAACGCGACATGCGGATGTCCTTCCTGTTTCGCAACATTCAGGGCGAGGTTCAGGGCGAACGCCGTCTTGCCCATCGACGGACGGGCCGCAATGATGAGCAGGTCGGACTTCTGGAGACCGAGCGTGAAGCGGTTGAACTCGTGATAACGGGTGTCGAGCCCGGTGACGGTGGACTTGATCTGGGACTGTTCGGCGATCTTGCCCATCAGGATGCTGGCGACTTCGCCGACGCTCTTGAAATCGGTGGTGCGCTTTTCCTTCGTGATGTTGATGACGGTCCGTTCGACGTCGTCGATGAAGTCGGGAGCGTTCTCGACCGCATAGGACTGTTCGATGATGCCGCGGCAGGCGTCCTGGATTTTCCGGAGGATCGCCTTGTCTTTCACGATATTGATGTAGTTGAGCAGGTTGGCGGACGAAGGCACGGCTTCGACGAGGCCGACGACGTATTCCACGCCGCCCGCCTTGGCAAGCAGGTTCTTGCTTTCAAGGCGATCTTTCAGGGTCGTGTAGTCGATCCCGATGTGCTCCTGGAAAAGTTCCTTCATGGTCTGGAAGATGACGCGGTGAACCGGTGAATAGAAGTCTTCGTCGTTCAGTTTGTCGACAATCGCCTTGAGCGATGACTGTTCGAAGAAAACGGATCCGAGTACCGCCTGTTCGGCTTCGATGTTCTGGGGAATTTTCTGTTCCATGCTGTCCCTCCTTCCGCGTGTGGGATTATTTCTCTTCGATGATTTGGAGGCTGATTTCGCCGACGACGTCCTTGTGCAGACGGATCGGAACCTTGTAGACGCCGAGGGAATGGATGTTGTCCTCGAGCATGATCTTGCGTTTGTCGATGTCAAGGTTGTACAGACGCTTGTATTCTTCCGCGATCTGTTTCGTATTGACGGCGCCGAACAGTTTGCCGGACTCGCCGGCCTTGACGTACAGCTTGATCGGCTTTTCTTCGATCTCGGCTTTCAGTTTTTTCGCGTTTTCGAATTCCTGTTCGGCTTCGCGTTCGGTTTTGACGCGGGCATCTTCGAGCGACTTGATGTTCGAAGTGGATGCTTCGATCCCTTGCTTGGACGTCAACAGATAATTTCCATAGCCGTTGGCGACTTCGATGACGTCACCCTTCTTGCCTCTGCCCTTGACATCCTTGATGAGAATGATTTTCATGTTCTGCTCCTCCTTGATTGACGTCATGAGGATCGATTCGATCTTCGCGACGATGTCGGCGATGTTCCCGCCTTGGATCTGGGCTGCGGCGTTGTTGAGATGGCCGCCGCCGCCGAATTGTTCCATGACCACCTGGACGTTGAACTTGTCGATCGAGCGGGCGGACACGCCGATCAGGTCGGCGCCGAGATTGCCGAGGGCGAACGCGGCGACGATGTTGTCGATCTCCAAGAGTTCGTCGGCCGTCTTCGCGAGCTGGACGCGGTCGGTCTTGGTTTCGGTCGGGAGCGCGGCGATCGCGTACTGATTGGCGATGATTTGCGCCGAGTTGACGAGATTCGACTTGGTCTTGATGTCGTCGAGCGATTCGCGCAGGATCAGGCGGGCCTTGAACGGGTCGGCGCCGTTGCGCTTGAGCATCGCGGCGGCTTCGAAGGTGCGGACGCCGGTGCGATAGGTGAAGTTGTTGGTGTCGATCATCATTCCGGCGAGCATCACGGTCGCCTCGAAGGGATCGATGTCGATGTCGTAGTTGTAGAGCTCCAGCAGTTCGGTGACGAGTTCGACGGAGGAGGAGGCATACGGCTCGACATAGTTGAGGGCGACTTCCGCCAGAAGATTGTCGACGCGGCGATGGTGGTCGATGATGACGATGTTCTTCGTCTTGTCGAACAGCTTCGGTTCGAGCGTCTGCGTCGGACTGTGATGGTCGACGACGATGAGAAGACTGGTCGGACCGACCTCGTCGAGCGCATCGCGGACGTCGATGATGTATTCGAGCAGTTTGACATATTCGCGGTTCAGCATGTTGATGACTTTGGCGCAGGTTTGGTCGATGGCGTCGAAATCGAGGACGATGCGGGCGTATTTGCCCTGTGCGATCGCCATGTGGAGCATGCCGATCGAAGCGCCGAAAGCGTCGATGTCGGTCGATTTATGCGGGATGATGTAGGTTTTTTCGCTTTTTCCGATTAAATCGGAGACGACGCGGGAGTTGATCTTCGCGGTGATCTTGGTGCGTTTTTCGATCGTGTTGGATTTCCCGCCGTAGAACTTGAGCGCCTGGTTCTGGAGATTGACTACGACCTGGTCGCCGCCCCGTCCGAGCGCGAGCTTCAAGGCTTCTTCCGCCAGTGCGCCGAGCTGGTCGCGGGGGATGTCGTAACAGGCGATGCCGATCGACAGGGTGACGCGGACTTCGTTTTGATTCGAGAGATCACCGACGGCGTCGAGGATCGAAAACTCTTCCTTGATCATCCCGTCGAGTTGCTTGCGGTTCATGAAGATGATCGATTTTTCGGGACGCAGGTTCAAAAAATAGGCGTCATACTTGCGGCACCAGTTGTCGATCGCGCCGAGATACTTGCCCTGCAGGTTGGTCTTCACCTGAAGATCGAGATGCGCGGTGGCCTCGTCGAGATTGTCGAGATTGATGACGCCGACGGCGTCCTGGTTGTCGCGCAACTTGAGCTTGATCTCTTCGCGTTCGCTGACTTCGAACATATAGAGGCAGTTGTTCTTCGGATAATGGATGAATTCGTACTTCTTGCCATAAACGTCGAGCAGGAATTTACCTTCCCGCTTTTGGACCATCGCGCTCAGGCCTTCGTGGACGAATGAAATCTTCCGTTCGACGAGGATGTTTGAGAAAAAATCCTTGGCGGAGGTGTTGGCCCAGACGATCGACTGGTTTTCGTCATAGATGATCATGCCGACGGGCAGATAGGAAAGGGCGATGTCTTCGCTGTTGCGAAGGCGTTTGGAAAGCAGGTTGGCTTCGCGGATCTTGACTTCGAGGTTGCGGACCGCGCCGACATGCTTTTTGCCGCGGGCGAGCCCGACGATGATGTTGGTCGCAAGGGCGACGACGAATAAGCCATAGAGCCCGAGATAGATCAGATTGCCCAGGGACCAGAGATAGAAAAAGCCGACGGCGATGCCCGCCAGAAGCAGGATGAGCGGTAGAACGGATGCGAGAATCGGGTATTTCTTCATCGGCCCGGACCCCCTTTCCATGCAAATCAATTTATTATAACATATTCCGTCCGAAAAACAAAATAGCGCCCACATGCGAAAAAAAAGACTCTAAAAATAGAGTCTTTCTTGGTCGCCGGCTTATTCTTTCACGTACGGCAGTAATGCCATGTAGCGAGCGCGTTTGATGGCGACGGCGAGGTGCTTTTGATAATACGATTTCGTTCCGGTCACGCGACGCGGCAGGATTTTTCCCCGTTCGGAGATGAACTTCGTGAGAAGTTGATAATCCTTGAAATCGATATATTTGACTTTATTGTCCGTGAAGTAGCATCTTTTCTTGCTCTTCTTGCGGAAGCCTCTGTTGCCTGACGAGGACCCTTGCGGTCTCGTGCTACTGCTGCTGCTGGTGGAATTGTACATTGGTTAATCCTCCTGTTTTTAGAATGGCAGGTCGTCTTCGATATTGGGAAGAGCGACGTCCTTGTCGATGCTGGTGTTGCTATTGCTATTGTTGTTTTCTCTCGGCTCGCTGTTGCGCGATCCTTCGGTCTGGGATTTGGTTTCGAGGAACACCACGGAATCGCAGACGATTTCGGTGATGTAGCGTTTGTTGTTCGTATTGTCGATGTAATCACGGGTCTGGATCCGTCCGTCGACAGCCACCATGTGGCCCTTGCGGACATACTTGCTGACGTTTTCGGCTTGTTTCCGCCAGGCGATGCATGGCAGGAAATCAGCGGTGTTGGAGTCGTTTCCACCGGCGTTGTTGCCGCTTGAGAACGGGCGGTTGACAGCCAGCGTGAATGACACCACGGGAATGTTGTTGTTATTGGTATAACGGAGTTCGGGGTCTCTGACCAAACGGCCGACAAGCACTACTTTGTTCAACATCTCCGTAGCCCCCGACTTATCTTTCTTCCCGATTGACAATGATGTGTCTCAGGACGTTTTCTTTCAGTCCCATGACACGGTCGAGTTCTTTGACGGCATCGGCTTCCATTTCGACATCGAGCACCACGTAATAGCCTTTTTTCAAATCGGCGATTTCGTAGGCAAGATCTCGAGTTCCCCATTCGTTGACCGTTAGTTTCACGGTGCCGCGCGACGTCAGGATGGCGTTGAATTCTTCAATCAGCGCTTTTCTGGCTTCGGCTTCGACGGACGGGCGGATGATGTACATCACATCGTACTTTCTCATTTTGGTTCCTCCTTATGGTCTATTGGCTGCGGCTTGCCCGCAGCAAGGGGTGAGAAATTCTCACGCGAAAGTATTATATCATAACGACCTGTCAAAGTAAACGAAAATAAACGCCGGAAGGCGCTTTCGGCGCTCTTCCGGCGGGATTGCGGATCAGTTTCCGTTGAGGGTTTCAAGACCCAGGAGGAGAAGCTTCAGGGTCGCGATCCGGCGTACGTCGTCCCGGTCGCCTGGAATGTGTTCGACCCGCGTCACGGTCCGGCCGTGGAACCTCGCCGCGAACCAGACGGTGCCGATCGGAGCGGTCGGCGTCCCGCCGGTGGGTCCGGCGAATCCGGTGACCGAAAGCGCCAAATCGCACTTCGCCAGTTTTTCCAGATTTTCAGCCATTTCCCCTGCGCATTCCTCGCTGATGGATCCCCTCTTGAAAAGCGTCTCGGAAGCCACGTTCAAGAGACTTGTTTTGGCCTCGTCCGAATAGACGACAACCCCTTCATAGAATACCGCGGAAGCTCCCGGAACCGCCGTGATCGCGGCGGCGACGAGGCCGCCGGTACAGGATTCCGCGGTGGAAACGGTCCATCCGTTCGTCTTCAGGATACGGATCAGGCGTTCAGCCTTCAAGCGGATTTCGTCGCTCATGGTCGTCGCCTAGAGATTGAAACGGAAATGGACGACGTCGCCGTCGGCGATCAGATAGTCCTTGCCTTCGAGGCGGAACTTCCCGAGTTCTTTCGCCTTGGCTTCGGATCCGGCGGCGATGAGGTCGTCGAACGCGAAGATTTCGGCGCGGATGAACCCTTTTTCAAAGTCGGTGTGGATGATGCCGGCGCATTCGGGGGCCTTCATACCCTTACGGTACGTCCAGGCGCGGACTTCCTTGTCGCCGGCGGTGAAGAAGGTCTTGAGCCCGAGCATGTCATAGCTCTTGCGGATCAGATCGAGGAGACCGGACTCCTTGACGCCGAGTTCTTCGAGGAACATGGCCTGTTCATCGGCCGGAAGCTGCGCGAGTTCGCTTTCGATCTTGGCGCTGATGACGCAGGTTTTGGCGCCTTCGGTCTCGGCGAGATCTTCGACTTGTTTCACATAGACGTTTCCGGCGTGTTCGGCAAGTTCGGTGTCCTCCACGTTGCAGACGTACAACATCGGCTTGGCGGTCAGAAAACTGAAATTGCGGATGATCTTGCGTTCGTCGTCGGAGAGTTTGAGGGCGCGGATCGGCTGTTCGGCGGCGAGCCCTTCGGCGCATTTCTTGAGCGCCGCGTACTCGGAAACGGCTTCTTTGTCCGTCTTCAACTGCGCGCGTTTTTCGATTTTCGGCAGCCGCTTGTCGATCGCGTCGATGTCGGCGAAGATGAGTTCGATGCGGATCGTCTCGATGTCGCGAAGCGGATCGATGGATCCGTCGACGTGACTCACGTTGACATCGTCGAAACAGCGCACGACCTGGCAGATCGCATCGCAGTTGCGGATGTGCGAAAGGAACTGGTTGCCCAGCCCTTCGCCTTTCGAGGCGCCGCGGACGAGCCCGGCGACGTCCGTGAATTCGAACGTGGTGCGGATCGTCTTTTTCGGATTGTACATCGTGACGAGCTTGTCGACGCGCGCGTCGGGAACTTCGACGACACCGACGTTCGGATCGATCGTCGCGAACGGATAATTGGCGACGAAGGCGTTCGCTTTCGTCAGCGCATTGAAGAGGGTCGACTTCCCGACGTTGGGAAGACCGACGATACCGGCTGTGAGTCCCATGTGTTCAACTCCCTTGTTTCATCTCGTCTATTGTATTATATCTGGGGGGTTTTGGCAAGCATGTTCGTCGGTTCGACGGGAGATCATACCATCTTGAAGCCGTTATTCCTTGTCGATCACGCGGTGCAGGAATTCCTTCGTCCGCGGGTTCGTCGGATGTCCGAAGATCACCTCCGGCGTTCCCGCCTCGATGATTTTCCCGCCATCCATGACGATGATGGTATCCGCGAAGACGCGGGCGAAGTCCATTTCGTGGGTGACGACGACCATCGTCATCCCGTCGGCCGCGAGTTTTTTCATGACGGACAGGACTTCGCCGATCATCTCGGGATCGAGCGCGCTCGTCGGTTCGTCGAACAGCATCACTTCCGGATCCATGCACAGCGCGCGGGCGATCGCGATGCGTTGCTTCTGCCCGCCGGAGAGCTGGGCGGGATAGTTGTCGGCCTTGTTGGCGAGACCGACCTTGACGAGCATCGCCCGCGCGGCTTCTTCCGCTTCTTCCTTCGATTTCTTGAGAACGGTCATCGGTCCGATCGTCAAGTTCGCGAGGACCGAGAGGTGGGGAAACAGGTTGAAGAGTTGGAAGACCATGCCGATGCGGCGCCTTAGCGCGTTCGCATCGACGTCCTTCTGAAGCAAATCGATGCCGTCGAAAACGACGTGGCCGGCCGTCGGCGGTTCGATCAGGTTGATCATCCGGAGGAGCGTCGATTTCCCCGATCCGGAAGGGCCGATGATGACCGTGACCGTGCCTTTCGCGATCGACAGATCGACCGCGTCGACGGCGACAGTGCCATCGGAAAACGTCTTTGACAGTCCACTGAGGACAAGGAGATTATCGGGCATCGGCTTTTTTCATCTTCCTTTCGAGCAGTCCCATCAGTTTCGATGTCGGAAACGTCAGACAGAAATACAGAATCGCGGCGACGATGTAGGACTCTTTGACCGCGTAGGTCGAGGTCCGGACGATCGTCGCGGCGTACATCAGTTCGGCGATCCCGAGGTACATGAAGATCGAGGTCTCCTTGATCAGGGTGACGAACTCGTTTCCCAACGCGGGGAGGATGTTCTTGACCGCCTGCGGCAGGATGATCTTTCGCATCGCGAGGCCTTTCCCCATTCCGAGGCTTGCGGCCGCTTCCGACTGGCCGCGGTCGACCGAGAGGATTCCGCCGCGGATCACTTCGGCGACATAGGCGCTCGAATTGATGAAGAGCGCAAGCATCCCCGGGATGAAACTCGACAGGTCGATTCCCAGAACGACCGTCACCGGCATCCGGAAAAACGAGTAGATGATCAGCACCTGGACGAGCAGCGGCGTGCCTCTGATCACTTCGACATATGCGGTCCCGACCAAGCGGAACAGCCGGTTTTTCGACAGACGCAGAAAGGCCGGGACGAGCGCGAGCACGGTCCCGGACCCCACGGCGATGATCGCGAGCACCAACGTCAGGAAGAGTCCTCCGAGGAGGATCCCGACGTAGCGCCCGTTCAACAGAAACGAAAAATCCATTTTATTCGGCGGTCGATTCGTTGAGCGCGATCGCGTCGGCGACGATCGTGCTGATGGTGCCGTTGGCGATCAAGGTCGCGATCACCGCGTTCACCGCGGCGAGCAGATCGGCATCGCCTTTTTGGACCGCGACGGCCGACCCGCCTTCGGGATCGCCGATCGGGAACGTCGCGATGCCGAGTTCTTCATGATTGGCGACATAACCGTCGGCGACGGCCTTTTCCATGATGACGGCGTCGAGCTGTCCGTCGATCAGGCGGACGACGAGGTCCGGGATCTGCTGGATGTACTGGCGCTGGGCGATCGGGAACGTCGCTTCGGCGAGTTCCTGCTGGATCGCGCCGAGCTGGGCGCCGACCTTCACAGTCGCAATGTTGAGCGCCGCGGCCGAGGTGTAGGTGGCGACGTCGACGTCGCGGACGAGCACGACCTGGATGGACTCGTAGTAGACGGGCGAGAAGTCGACCTTGAGCGCGCGCTCTTCGGTCGGCGTCATGCCGGCCATGACGAAGTCGACTTTGCCGGCTTCGAGGTCTTCGATGAGGAAGTCGAAGCCTTTGTTGACGACTTTGAGATTTTTTCCGAGGGCGGCGGCGATGTACTTCGCGATTTCGATGTCGAGGCCGACGATCGTGGTCTTCCCGTCGACTTCGAGCGGCCATTCGTACGGCGGATAATCGGCGGATGTTCCCATCACGACGTACTCGGTGTACGATGCGTCGATGACGTAGGTGTAGACGTTGCTGGCGGTGTCGGTGCAGGCGGAGAGGACTCCGACGGATACGACGGCGATGGAAGCGAGGATGAAGCTGAGCATTTTCTTGAACATGTGTGTTACTTCCCTTCTATTTTTCAATTTTTAAACCCAATGTGATCGAACGTCCGGACAAAATAAAAATCCCTGGCGAACGGATGTTCGCCAAGGACGGTTTTAGCCGTGGTACCACCTTGATTCCGGAAATGCTTCCGGCACTCGATGCGGATAACGCCCGCCTGCGTCGGGATCTCTTGATCGTTCGGAAAGGGGAATCGCGAATAAAAAAAAGTCCCGGCATGAATGCCAAGGACGATTGCTCGCGGTACCACCTTGATTCCGGATGAATGCTCCGGCTCTCGAGCCGTTAACGCCGGCTGACGTCCGAACCGACCTTGTCGATCCAAAAGCTCCCGAGCACGTTCGCGCTGTTCCGTTATCGGGCTTCCATCGTCCCCGACTCGCTAGGAATGAAACACAGTCGCTACTACTCTCGTTCATTGCTTTGAAACCATTATAACAGCAATATTTTTGGATGCAAGCGGTTTTCCGATGAAAACGTTTTTAGCGGGAAATGTCCACGTTGAAGAGCGAAGATGCGTTTTCCGACGTGCGCCGTTCGACCGTTTCGACGGCGATCCCCTTGATGCGGGCGATCTCGGCGGCCACGAGCGGCACGTACTTTGATTCGTTGCGCTTGCCCCGATACGGGTCCGGCGCGAGATAGGGGGCGTCCGTCTCGATCAAGAGGCGGTCGAGCGGAACGACGGCGGCGACCGCTTTCGCGACCCGGGCGTTCTTGAACGTCACGGGTCCGGCAAGCGAGATGAACATGCCGAGACGGAGGAAGTCGGCGGCCGACTCGGGCGAGCCGCCGTAGCAGTGCATCACGCCGCGCATCGAGCTTGGCTTGTGCGCGGTCAGAACGGAGATCGTTTCCATCGTCGCTTCGCGCATGTGCACGCAAATCGGCTTGTGATACTTGTCCGCCAGTTCGATCTGACGGATGAAGGCGGCGATCTGGACCTCGAGCTTGGTCTTGTCCCAATAGCGGTCCAGGCCGATCTCGCCGACCGCGACGACCTTGGGATGCGAAAGCATTCGTTCGATCGCTTCGAAATCGGCATCGTTCATTCGATGGGCGTTTTCCGGATGGAGTCCGACGGCCGCATAGACGTTTTTATACGTTTCCGCGATCGCGATCGCCCGCTCGCTTGAGGCGACGTCGTAACCGACGCAGATCATCCGCCGGACGCCGGCCGCTTCGGCCGCGGCGACGACATTTTCGAGATCGTTGAAAAGCAGGTCGTCGTTCAGATGAACGTGGGAATCGAAGTACATGGCGCCACCTCCGGGATAGTATCATTATAACACGCCGGCGCCGGCACAAACAAAAAAGGATGCTTGCGCATCCTTGAATGTTGGTGGCTGTGTTTACTTGACGATCGTGACGACGGAGCCGGCACCGACGGTGTGGCCGCCTTCGCGGATCGAGAACTTCGTTCCCATTTCGAGGGCGATCGGGTGGATCAGTTCGACGTTCATGACGGTGTTGTCGCCGGGCATGACCATTTCAACGCCTTCTTGGAGGGTGATGACGCCGGTGACGTCGGTCGTGCGGAAATAGAACTGCGGGCGATAGTTCGTGAAGAACGGCGTATGACGTCCGCCTTCCGACTGCGAAAGGACGTAGACCTGAGCGGTGAAGTTGGTGTGCGGGGTCACGGATTTCGGTTTCGCGATGACCTGGCCGCGCTGGACCTGCTCGCGGTCGATGCCGCGGAGGAGGAGACCGACATTGTCGCCGGCCTGGGCGTAGTCAAGCAGCTTGCGGAACATTTCGACGCCGGTGACGACGGAAGCCTTGGTGTCCTTGATGCCGATGATTTCGACGGGATCGCCGACCTTGATCATACCGCGGTCGACACGGCCGGTCGCGACGGTGCCGCGTCCGGTGATGGTGAAGACGTCTTCGACGGGCATCATGAAGGGCTTGTCGGTTTCACGGACGGGAAGCGGGACGTAGGCGTCGACGGCATCCATCAGTTGCATGATGCACGGAACCCATTTCGGGTCGCCTTCGAGGGCTCTCAGGGCGGATCCGACGATGATGGGGGTTTCGTCTCCGGGGAAATGGTATTCGTTCAGAAGGTCGCGGACTTCCATTTCGACGAGTTCGATGAGTTCATCGTCATCGACCATGTCGGCCTTGTTGAGGAAGACGACGAGTTTCGGGACGCCGACCTGACGGGCGAGCAGGATGTGTTCGCGGGTCTGCGGCATGCAGCCGTCGGCAGCCGAGACGACGAGGATCGCTCCGTCCATCTGGGCGGCGCCGGTGATCATGTTCTTGACATAGTCAGCATGACCTGGGCAGTCGACATGGGCGTAGTGACGATTCGCGGTCGAATACTCGATATGAGCGGTGTTGATCGTGATGCCTCTGGCTTTTTCTTCCGGGGCGGAGTCGATCGAGGCGTAGTCGCGGTAGGCGGACAGGCCTTTCTCGGCGAGGACCTTCGTGATGGCTGCGGTCAAGGTGGTTTTGCCGTGGTCGACGTGGCCGATGGTGCCGACGTTGACGTGCGGTTTGCTGCGGTCAAATTTAGCTTTTGCCATTTTTGATATTCTCCTTTATGGTTTTTGATGGATTTTTTTGGTTTTTCAGTCGATATTATTGTATAACAATACGATCGATAATGCAAGTCTTTCGTTGGTTGGGTGTAAAAGCCGGATGCGGATCAACCGTTGCGCTTCTTGATGATTTCTTCGGTGATCAGTTTCGGGCATTCTTCGTAATGCGAGAACTGCATCGTGAACGTGGCGCGCCCCTGCGAATTGGACCGCATCGAGGTCGCGTAGCCGAACATGTTGGCAAGCGGTACCTTGGCGGTGATCTTCTGAGCGCCGGGACGGGCTTCCTGGCCTTCGATGCGGCCGCGGCGGCTGACGAGGTCGCCGATGACGTTGCCGAGATAATCTTCGGGGCACACGACGTCGACCACCATGACCGGTTCGAGAAGGGTCGGTTTGCACTTTTCCTTCGCGACTTTGAGAGCCATCGAAGCGGCGATCTTGAACGCCATTTCGGACGAGTCGACATCATGGTACGACCCGTCGAAGAGGGTCGCCTTGATATCAAGCAGCGGATAACCGGCGATGATGCCGGAGGCCATCGCTTCCTGGAGGCCTTTGTCGACCGCCGGGATGTATTCGCGGGGAACGACGCCGCCGACGACCTTGTCGACGAATTCGTATCCCTTGCCGGGGTTCGGTTCGAAGCGAATCCAGCAGTGGCCGTATTGGCCGCGGCCGCCGGACTGACGGATGAACCGTCCTTCGCATTCGGCTGACTGCTTGATCGTTTCGCGGTACGAGACCTGCGGCTGGCCGACGGTCGCTTCGACCTTGAATTCGCGGCGCATGCGGTCGACGATGATATCGAGATGGAGTTCGCCCATGCCGGAGATGATCGTCTGTCCGGATTCTTTGTCGGTGTAGGTTTTGAACGTGGGGTCTTCTTCGGAGAGTTTCTGGAGCGCGACGCCCATCTTGTCGAGGTCGTTCTTCGTCTTCGGTTCGATCGCGACGGAGATGACCGGTTCGGGGAAGTTCATCGATTCCAGGACCACGAAGTGCTTTTCGGAACAGAGCGTGTCGCCGGTGATCGTGTCTTTCAGACCGACGGCGGCAGCGATGTCGCCGCAGTAGACCTGATCGATTTCAGTCCGGGTGTTCGCATGCATCTGCAGCAGGCGGCCGAGACGTTCTTTTTTGTTTTTTGAAGTGTTGAGGATATAGGAGCCCTTCTCGACCATCCCCGAGTAAACCCGGAAGAAGGTGAGGCGCCCGACGAACGGGTCGGTCATGACCTTGAAGGCAAGAGCGACGAAATCGTGGGCATCGTCATGTTCGACGATGACTTCCTGACCGAACTTGTCGGTCCCTTTGATCGGGGCGACTTCGACCGGCGAGGGGAGATAGTCGATGACGCAGTCGAGCATCGGCTTGACGCCTTTGTTCTTAAACGACGACCCGCAGATGACGGGGAAGAACTGGACGGTGAGCACCGCCTTGCGGATTGCCCGCTTGAGGGTGGGGACGTCGATTTCTTCGCCATCGAGGTACAGGTTCATCAGATCATCGTCGTAATCGGCGACGCGTTCGATCAGTTCGAAACGCTTCGCCTTCGCGAGTTCCACGAGATCCGCGGGAATCGGGACGATTTGGTAATCTTCATCCTGGTTGCCATCGAAGATCTTCGCGTTCATTTCGACGAGGTCGACATTGCCGACGAAGGTGTCTTCCGCGCCGATCGGCCATTGGATTGCGCAGGCATCGGCGGCGAGGCGGGTTTTCAGACTTTTGACCGAATAGTCGAAATCGGCTCCGGTCTTGTCCATCTTGTTGACATAAACGATGCGCGGAACCCCGTACTCGTTGGCTTGACGCCATACGGTTTCAGTTTGCGGTTCGACGCCGGATGAGGCATCAAGCACCGTTACGGCGCCGTCCAAAACACGGAGGGAGCGCGAAACTTCAACGGTGAAATCGACGTGGCCGGGCGTGTCGATCAGATTCACGCGATGGTTTTTCCAGAAAGCGGTCGTCGCTGCGGCGGTAATCGTGATTCCCCGTTCTTGTTCCTGTTCCATCCAGTCCATCGTCGCTGCGCCATCATGGACTTCACCGATTTTATGGATTTTTCCAGTATGGAACAACACACGCTCGCTGGTTGTCGTCTTACCGGCGTCGATGTGAGCCATGATGCCGATATTTCGTGTTTTGTCTAGTGTAAATTCACGTGCCATAACGTAATCCTTCCTACCTTAGAATCTGTAATGGGCGAAAGCTTTGTTCGCTTCGGCCATTTTGTGCATATCTTCTTTTTTCTTGACGGAAGCACCTTGGCCGTTGGCGGCGTCGATGATTTCCTTCGCGAGTCTTTCTTCCATGGTTTTTTCGTTGCGTGAACGCGAGTACTGTACCAGCCATCTGAGGCCGAGAGTGACTCTGCGGTCGCTCTTGACTTCGCCCGGAACCTGATAGTTCTGACCGCCGATACGGCGGCTTCTGACTTCAAGCAGCGGCATGATGTTGTTGAGCGCGTCGTTGAATACTTCGACCGGTTCTTTGCTCGTGGTTTCCTTGATGCGGTTGAACGCATTGTACAGGATGTTCTGGGCCAAGCCCTTCTTGCCTTCGAGCATGATGCTATTGATCAGGCGGGTCACAAGTTTGGAGTTGTAAATCGGGTCCGGCAATACGTCTCTTTTGACGACTTTACCTTTGCGAGGCATATGAAATTCCTCCTTTCGATGTATGATGGAATTTTCTCATTTGTGTGCTTCAGGTTTTTTTACTTCTTTTTGGCCGGAGCCGCTTTTTTCGGTCGTTTCGCTCCATATTTGGAACGACTCTGGTTTCTGATGGCAGGTGCCGTGGTGTCAAGCGTGCCGCGGATGATGTGATAGCGGACGCCCGGGAGGTCTTTGACACGACCGCCGCGGATCAGGACAACACTGTGTTCCTGCAGCTTGTGGCCGACGCCGGGGATGTAGGCGTTGACTTCGCCGCCGTTGGAAAGACGGACACGGGCGTATTTACGGAGCGCCGAGTTCGGTTTCTTCGGGGTCATCGTCGCGACGCGGACGCAAACGCCGCGTTTTTGCGGGCTGTGAAGATCACTGTAGCGCTTCGTCAGGGAATTGAATCCGATGTTCAGCTGCGGTGCCTTCGATTTGCGAATCTTGTCATGACGGCCATTCTTGATCAATTGGTTGATTGTTGGCATGAAGAAATTTCCTCCTTTCATACCCACACACCCAGGTGGTGCGTAGGGCTAATTTTTATAAGGCTGCTAGCGCAACCTCTTGTTTCATCTTTTTACAGCAACAACATTATACACCACAGACCGAGGTGTGTCAACGACAAATGAGCGTCCGGCGGGATTTTGATATCGTTTTCATCCTTCCGCCGCCGGACGTTGCTTTGGATCGGCCGAAAATCAGGCCGCGTTGTTCGCTTCCTGTTCCTTTTCCTGCAGTTCGTAGGCCTTCGCCAGCAGAATCGTCCGGCTGCGCTTGGTCAGGGTCCCCAGAATCCGGAGGATCTCCGAGGTCTCGAACGCTGCCCTATAGACCGGTCCGTTGGGTTCGGCGATTAGATCCGGTTGCGGATCGCCGAGCACGAGGTAATCGACCGAGACGGCCAGAAAACCGGCGATCGCCCGGATCGTTTCGAGCCGCATGTTTTTCGATTTCCGCTGGAAGAGGCTGGTCAGCGTGCTGTAGGATAATCCCGTCGCCGCGCACAGGTCCTTCCGCGTCATCGCCTTGCTTTTCAACAGTGCATTGATTCGTTCGTAAATGTCCATCAAAAATCACCCGTTTCATTGTATCATCATCCGGCGAAACGGGTAAACAGGAAAATTGCAGAAACGATGTTTATCGTATTGACAATATACGCGTTTGCGTATATCATATATTTCAGTTTATGCGTATGCGTACATTTATTATTGGAGGATCCCTATGTTCGGCAATCTGATCACGGAGATGGTCGCGCGCAACCTCTCCGAGCGCGACCTCGCGCATTTGCTCGGCTGCGGCGTGCCCGTCGTTCAAAAAAAACTCTGCGGTGTGACGCCGTTCACCTTGGGCGAGATCGAACTCCTGATGAAGCTGTTTCCGAATCGTCCGTTCGAGTCGCTGTTCCATGAGGACCAAGGCGACTTGGCGTGAGGCCTTCCCCGGCTTGCCCGGCCAATGTCGATGACCTATGAAAATCCCCGTCGGGATCGACCCGACGGGGATGTTTTTTTGGGTGGCGCCCCAACTAGGACTCGAACCTAGGACCCCATGATTAACAGTCATGTGCTCTAACCAACTGAGCTACTGAGGCGTTTTGAATCGCGATGGAAAGGCGGGAACCGTCAGCCACGGCCGGCCCGACCTGTGTTTCGCATTTCTATTTTACCGCATTTCGGCATGAATGCAACCTCTTTTCGATCCGGCGGGAAGGTTTTGCGAAGAAAGCCCATGCGGGCGGATCCGACCACGAAAAAACCCCCTTCGGGATTGCTCCCGCGGGGGTTTGACTGAAGGATTGCCTGGCAACGTCCTACTCTCGC
>DMTN01000057.1 GCA_003477305.1 Acholeplasmatales bacterium
CGTCCGCGAACCGGAACCCGTGCGCGAAGAACCCAAACCCGAACCCAAACCGGAACCGACGCCCGAGCCGACCCCGGAACCGACGCCCGCACCGGTGCCGGAACCCGAAAAACGCGAAGAACCGAAACCCGAACCCAAACCGGAAGAACCTGCTCCCGTCGTCCCGCCGGCACCCGAACCCGTCAAGAAGAACGTCCCCGTGCCGCAGGCGGAAACCAACGACTTCTCCGACGAAGAACGCGGCCTGCTCGATGAAAAGATCAACCAGATCATCCGCAAGTATAACAAGAAACGCCGCACGAAAGCCGTCGTGACGACCGTCGCGATCGTCCTCGGCGTCGCCGCTCTCGGTTTTGCCGGGTATGTCGCTTATTATTATTTCGTCCTCAACCCCGGTACCTTCCCCCCGTTCATCGCCAGCCTTTTCTAAATTCGGCACCCGCCGGATCGGGGTGTAAACGCGCATGGAAAAGAATACGAACGGCTTCACCCCCATGATGCAACAATATCTCGATATCAAAAAAGACTATATGGATTTTATAGTCTTTTTTCGACTTGGGGACTTCTACGAGATGTTCTTCGGGGATGCCGCCATCGCCTCGAAGGAACTCGAAATCGTACTGACGGGCCGCGACGCCGGACAGGCGGAACGCGTTCCGATGTGCGGCGTGCCGTTTCACGCCGCCGATCTGTATATCGAACGGCTCGTGGAAAAGGGGTTCAAGGTCTGCGTCGTCGAGCAGCTCGAAGATCCGATCATCGCCAAGGGTCTCGTCAAGCGCGACGTGATCAGGCTGGTCACGCCCGGCACGATCGTCGGCGCCGGCACGATCGACGCGAAATCCAACAACTACATCGTCTCCATCACGGAAACCAAGACGGGGTTCATCCTGGCCTACGCCGATCTGTCGACCGGCCAGAACTGCCTCGTTTCGACCCCGCGCGATGCGGATCTCATGCACAATGAGATCCTCAACCTGCAGGCCCGCGAAATCGTCGTCGGTTCGAAGTTCAGCCAGCGGCTGTTGCGCCGCCAGTTCGCCGACCATCCCGTCACCGTCACCGTCTCCGACGACGTCGCGCTTCCGGCCTTGTATCGACCGCTCGCCGCCGAAGTCTACGACAAAGATGCGCTGGAGACCTTCGGACGCCTCGTCAACTATCTGGTCCGCTCCCAGAAGGCGGAACTCCTCCATCTCCAGAAAATTCAGCGATTCGACGCATCGGGATATCTCCGGATCGACGCGAATTCGATGAAAAACCTCGAACTGCTTGAAACCTACCGCTTCCAGAATCGCAAGGGAAGCCTGTTCTGGCTGCTCGACAAATGCGAGACGGCGATCGGTTCGCGCTACCTGAAACAGACGATCCTGCGGCCGCTGCTCGACAAGGTGAAAATCCAAAAACGCTTTTCCTTGATCGAGGCCTATCGCGACAATTTCATGGCGCGCGAAGAAATCCGCGAAAGCCTGAAAGCCGTGTATGATCTCGAACGCATCGTCGGACGGCTCTCCTTCGGGACCGCGAACGCGAAGGATCTCGTCAACCTGGCGAGATCGCTTCGGGCGATGCCGTCGATCCAAACCGCGATGGCACGGCTCGACAACGCCTACTNNCGGAAATCGTCGCGCCGATGGACAGCCTTCAGCCCATCGCCGACCAAATCGAGACCACCCTCATCGCCGATCCGCCCCTCTCCGTGAAAGAAGGCGGGATCATCCGTCCCGGTTTTTCCGAGGATCTCGACCGCCTCCGCGGCGACGCCGTCGGCGGCCGCGACTGGCTCGCGGAATTCGAACGCGCGGAACGCGAGCGTACCGGCATCCGGAAACTGCGGGTCGGATACAATCGCGTCTTCGGCTATTACATCGAAATCACCAAGGGTCAGCTCGACCTAGTCAAGGACGAGTTCGGCTACGAACGGAAACAGACGCTCGCCAACTCGGAACGTTACGTCACTCCCGCGCTCCGCGAAAAGGAAACGCTCATCGTCGGCTCCGAGGAGGACGCCGTCAAGATGGAGTACGACCTCTTCGTCGCGCTGCGCGACGTCATCAAGGCCGAAACCGAACAGCTGCAGACGATCGCCCGCGTCGTCGCGGAAATCGACATGATCCTCGCCTTCGCCCGCGTCGCCGCGGACAACCGCTACGTCAAACCCGAAATCATCGACCAGCGCACGATCGAGATCATCGGCGGCCGTCATCCGGTCGTCGAGCAGATGCTGGAAAACGAACGATACGTGGCCAACGACGTGGTGATGCCCGAGAAGACCTCGATCCTTCTCATCACCGGACCGAACATGTCCGGCAAGTCGACCTACATGCGCCAGCTCGCCGTCAGCGTGATCCTGATGCAGATGGGATGCTTCATCCCCTGCGAATCCGCCCGGCTGCCCCTGTTCGATCAGATTTTCACCCGCATCGGCGCCNNGGTCGCGATCATCGCGCTGCTCGCACATGTCGGCTGCTTCGTGCCCGCGCAGCAGGCGGTGTTGGGAGAGATCGACCAGATTTTCACCCGCATCGGCGCCGCCGACGACCTCACCGGCGGGAAGTCGACGTTCATGGTCGAAATGCTTGAAGTGAACTATGCGCTGCAGAACGCGACCGAGAAGTCGCTCATCCTCTTTGACGAAATCGGTCGCGGCACCGCCACCTACGACGGTATGGCACTTGCCCAGGCGATCATCGAATACGCCCACCATAAGATCAAGGGAAAGATTCTTTTTTCCACCCATTACCATGAACTCACCTACCTCGAGGACGATCTCAAGGCGCTTCACAACGTCCATGTCCTCGCCCGCGAAGAGAAGGGCGGGATCGTCTTCCTCCACAAGGTCGAGGACGGACCGACCGACCGCTCCTACGGGATCCACGTCGCCCGCCTCGCGAAATTGCCGGCCGCGCTCGTCGGCCGGGCCGACGAGATTCTCGCCGAACTCGAAAAGAATCATGGCTACAACGTGATCAAGCCGCAGGAGAAGACCCTTTTCAACTTCGAAGCGGCCGAGGCGGCCGAAGCCGCCGCGCCTTCGGCATACGCATCGATCGTCGATCAACTCAAAAACCTCGACGTGAACGAACTCACCCCGATCAAGGCGATGAACATCCTCGCCGACGTCGTCGCCGAACTGAACCGAACATCCTGATTCTTGTCGAAAGGAGGCCGCCATGGGAAAGATCATCCGGCTCGATCCGCATCTGGCGAACATGATCGCCGCGGGCGAAGTCGTCGAACGCATCGGAAACGTCGTCAAGGAACTCGTTGAAAACGCGCTCGATGCCGGCGCCAAAAACATCGGCGTCAGTCTCCGCGAATCCGGGCTTGCCTCGATCCGCGTCACGGACGACGGTTCCGGGATGGACCAAGCGGACGCCGTCCTCGCTTTTGAACGGCATGCGACCTCCAAACTCAAGACCGAACGCGACCTCTTCCGGATCGCGACGCTCGGATTCCGCGGCGAGGCGCTCCCCTCGATCGCCGCCGTCGCGACGGTCGAACTCGTCACCTCGACGGGATCCGCCGAAGGCTTCCGGGTCGTATCGAAGGAAGGCCGGCTCGTCGAAAGCGGGCTCGCCGCCGCCGCCCGGGGGACGACCGTCACGGTCACGAAACTGTTCCACAACACCCCCGCCCGTCTCAAGTTCATCCGTTCGACGCAAGCCGAGCTGGCCTTCATCGTCGAACTCGTCGACAAGTACGCGATCACCCGCCCGGATGTCGCCTTCACGCTGGAAAACGACGGCCGCACGCTGTCCCGGACCAGCGGCCGGAACGATCCGATCGAAGTCCTCGCGGCCGTCTACGGCCTCGCCGCGGCGCGCGACATGAAGGCGTTTTCCGGTCGCGACCGCGACTACCGCATGAGCGGATTCGCCGCGAGCCCGTTGGTGAACCGCGCCTCGAAGGCCTACGTCACGGTGTCGGTGAACGGCCGCGTGATCAAGAGCCTCAGAGTCGTCCAGGCGATCGTCGACGGATACGGTCAGACCTTGCCGCACGGCCGCTATCCGATTTCCGCCATCGACATCACGACCGACCCGTCGCTGCTTGACGTGAACGTCCATCCGACCAAACTTGAAGTCAGATTTTCCGAAGAGGCCACGCTTTTGCGGCTCATCGAAACGTCCGTGCGGAAGGCTCTTTCGGGTACCCCGTTGATTCAGCCCGCCGTCCTTCCCGAGCAAGTCGAACCGTCGTTGATCCAGCCGGCGTTCGCCTTCGGAACCGGAGCGGACAGGGGTGTTGATGAACTCCGCGAAACCGCCGAACCGTACGTCGCGGCGCCGCAAAACGGTCCCTTCCCGGCCTTCGATTATCTCGGACAATATGCCGGGACCTACCTGATTTTCCAAAACGCCGACGGCTTGTATCTCGTCGACCAGCACGCCGCCGCCGAACGGATCCGCTACGAGCGCTACCGGAAGGCGATGGGTTCGCCTGCGATGGCGACCTATACGCTCCTCGTCCCGATCGAGATCGGCTTGTCCCGCTCCGCCGGAATCGCCGCTTCCGCGATGGAAGACGAACTTCGAACCGTTGGCGTCGAGGTGATCCGAAGCGCGGCGGATACGATCGTCGCAACGCGCGTCCCGGCCTGGTTCCCGCGCGGTCTGGAAGCCGAATACATCGAAACCATGGTCGAAACGATCCAAAACGAGAAGACCCTGTCGACCGCGGATATCCGCGATGCGCTTGCGAAGTCGCTGTCGTGCAAACGCTCGATCAAGGCCAATCGCTACATCAACGCCACCGAAGTCGCCACGCTCTTGGCCGACCTGGCGCGCTGCGAAAATCCCTTTACCTGTCCGCATGGGCGTCCGATCGTCGTCAAAATCGCGCTCCGCGAAATCGAAAAATGGTTCAAGCGGGTGCTGTGATGAACGCGGTCGTCGCGGTCGTCGGTCCGACCGCCGTCGGGAAGACCGCCCTCGGAGTCGCGATCGCCCGCNNTCGCCCGCCGGTATGGCGGCGAAGTCGTTTCGGGAGACGCGTTTCAGTTCTATCGCGGGTTGGACGTGGGGACCGCGAAGGTCCGTCCGGAGGAGAGTGGCGGAATCCCCCATCATCTGATCGACATCCTCGATCCCGTCGATGCCTTTTCGGTTTCCGACTACCAACGGCGCGTTCGCATGAAAATCGCGGAGCTGCACGGCCGCGGCGTCCTTCCGGTCGTCGTCGGGGGTTCCGGTCTTTACGTCCAGTCCGCGCTCTACGATTACCGCTTCGCCGGCGCCGGACGCGATCCGAAGCGCGACGCGGAAAGCGCAGACGTGCCGACCGTGGATCTCTATGAGGCATTGCGAAAACGCGATCCGGCCCGGGCCGACGTGATCGGTTCGTCCAATCGCCGCCGGATTCTGAGGATGCTCGACATGCTGGACAGCGCAAATCCGGATGCGATCGATTCCGAAAACGGGAAGATTCCGTATTATCCGGATCTGATCCTGATCGGCCTGCAGATGCCCCGCGCGATGCTCGCGGAGCGCATTGCTTCCCGCGTCGAGCGGATGATGAAAGACGGCCTCTTGGACGAAGTACGCGCGCTGCATGACCGAAATGTCCGCACCCAGGCGGTCCAGGCGATCGGCTATCGCGAACTCTATCGCCACTTCGACGGCGAACTCGATCTGCCGACGGCCGTCGAGCAGATCAAGATCCACTCGCGCCAATACGCCAAGCGCCAGATGACCTGGTTCAAGAACCGGATGGCGGTCGACTGGTTCACGGTCGATCCGGATGATTTTTCCGCAACCGTCCACGCGGTCTTCGATGTCCTCGACGGACGACTCGAAAAACGTTAAAAAAAGGGATGCGGCGCATCCCTTTTGACTTCTTTAGTTGCGTTCAGTCTTCCTTGACGGCGAAGTGCCAGGCGGAAAAACCGCCCTTCAGGACATAGATCGGCTGGAATTTCTTGCGGACGAGTTTCTTGGCGACGGCTTTCACGAGGGCGCCCTGATGGTCGTCATAAAGGAAGACGGGCATGTCGGCGCGCAGCTTGTTCAGCTGTCCGAACAGTTCCCGCTTCGGAAAGTTGCGGGCGCCGTTGATCCGTTTGGCGTCGAACGCGGTTTCACTGCGCAGATCGACGAGCTGGCCGCGGCGCATGTTCAGGCGAAACTCCTCCGGCGCGAGCGTGACGATCTTCGAATAATCGTAATGTTTGCGGGTGGCGATCAAAAGACCGGCGAGCAGACCGACGGAAATCGGCCACGCCCAATCCCAAAAACTGGCGAGGAACATGGAATCACATCCTTGTGTCGGGAAACTATGACATATTATAGAGCCGGAGATTTCTGTTGTCAATAATTGATTTTTGTAATATAATACTTATGTCATTAAAGGCGATCGCTTTTGGCAACCTGGAGGTTAAAGACATGATCAATACGAACGAACTTAGAAACGGGATGACCATCCTGTTTGAAGGCAACATTTACGTGGTGCTTGAATTCCAGCATCTGAAGACGGCGAAATCGGGCGCGATGATGCAGACGAAACTGCGCAACCTGCGGACCGGCGGCGTCATCAACAAGACGTTCAACGGCGGCGTCAACCTGGACACCGCGAACGTCACGAAAACGCAGATGCAGTATCTCTATGCATCCGGCGACATGCACGTTTTCATGAACAACGATACCTACGAGCAGATCGAAATCCACGCCGATCGGATCCAAAACGAGTTGTTGTATCTCACCGAAGGCGTCAATATCACCGTGATGATGTTCGAAGACGAGGTCCTCGGCATCGAAATGCCGGACAAGGTTGTCCTTGAGATCGTCGAGTGCGCCGGCGCCGCCCGCGGCAATACCGCCTCGAACGCGCAGAAGGAAGCCCTCACGAACACCGGCCTCAAGCTGAACGTCCCGCTGTTCATCGACCAGGGCGAAAAGATCCTCGTATCGACCATCACCGGAAAATACGACAGCCGCGCCAAGTGAGCATCACTCTCCGAGGAGCTGATCGGATTTGAGTATCGAGCATTTACGCCTCACTATCGCCGTCTTCTGGGATGTGTTCAACATTCCGATTTTTTTGGTGATGCTGGTACTTCTTTTTGTATCCGCCTTCTTCTCTATGTCTGAGATGGCCTTTTCGGCCGTCGGCAAGATGCGCCTCAAGACGCTCGTCGATCAGAATATCCACGGCTCGAAGAAAGCCTACTGGATCGCGGAAAACTTCGATCGCACCCTGACCACCCTGCTTGTGGGCAACAATCTCGCCAACATCGCCCTCACCACGGTCGCCGTCGTGTTTTTCCAGGGACTCTTCATTTCCGTCGCAAACGCCGGAACGCTCATCTCGATCACGAACACGGTCGTGATGACGATCGTGATCCTGACCTTCGGCGAGATCCTGCCGAAGAGCGCCGCCAAGCAGAATCCCGAAAAGATCTGCCTGAAAATCAGCGGATTCCTCTATTTTCTGATCAAAATCCTGACGCCGATCACCTTCCTGTTCCGGAAACTGAACAGCCGTGTGATCCAGCGCCTCGACAGCGCCGGCGAACAGAAGCCGACGGTCACCGAAGACGAACTCGAGACGATCATCGACACGATGGAGGAAGAGGGTTCGATCGACGAAGAGGAAGCCGACATGCTGCAGCGCGTCCTCGATCTCTCGGACATCACCGTCGAGGAGATCATGACCCCGCGCGTCGACATGGTCGCAATCGACATCGAGAAACCGATCGAAGCGATCACGGAGATGTTCCTCAAGNNGTATGACGGCAACTCCGACAACATCATCGGCATCCTTTATGAGCGCGACTTCTTCACGAAACTGATCAAGAATCGCAGCTTCAACGTGAAAAAAGTCCTCCGCAAGCCGCTCTTCGTACCGGCGACGACGAGAGTCGACGCCCTGATCGAACTTTTGCAGGGGGAAAACAACCATATGGCCGTCGTCGTCGACGAATACGGCGGCGTGGACGGCATCGTCACGATGGAAGATGCCCTCGAGGAACTCGTCGGGGAAATCTACGACGAGCACGACGATGTCCAGAAGAATGTCGTGAAGCGCGGCAAAGACACTTACGTGGTCGACGCCGACTTCGACCTCAAGCGCCTCTTCGACGACCTCGAACTCGGCGACGCTCCGGAAAGCGACGCGACCTCCGTCGGCGGCTGGCTGTTCGAAAAATTCCAGGACATCCCGGAGGTCGGCGAGAAGCTCGAGATCACCCAGTCCGTCAACCAGCAGTACAACGACCTGTCCGAACTCGTCAGCGAAGATCTGGAAGTGCTCACCTTCGAAGTCCTCAAGGTGAAGCAGCGCCGGATCACATCCGTGCTTCTCTCCGTCAACCTCGCCAACCGCGGGCGGACGGACGAAACCGAACAAGAATGATCGTCGCCGGGGGTAGATCGAATCTATCCCCGGCATTCGTTAGAAAGCAGGTTCCCATGGAAAGACTACAGAAAGTGATCGCCGCCGCCGGCTATGCCTCGCGGCGCCAGGCGGAGGAACTGATCGCGACCGGCCACGTCCGGGTGAACGGCGAACCCGTCACGCTGCTTGGCACGCAAGTGAATCCCGAAGACCAGGTCGCCATTGACGGCGTCGTCCTCAGCCGCGAGGAAAAAGTCTATTTTTTGCTCAACAAACCGGCGGGCGTCGTTTCGACGACGGACGATGACAAGAAGCGCAAGACGGTCGTGGACCTGATCCATGCCCAGGAACGCATCTTTCCGATCGGCCGGCTCGATTTCGACACGACCGGGGTCTTGTTGCTCACCAACGACGGCGATTTCAACAACGCCCTGATTCATCCGAAGTTCCATGTCGAGAAGGAATACCGCGTCAAGATCGTCGGCCTGATCCGCAAGGAAACGTCCTCGACCCTCTGCCGCGGCATCGAACTCNNCCCGCGAAAATCCGCGACGTCCGCTACGATGATGACAAGACTTCGACCCATCTGACGATCGTGATCCACGAAGGCAAGTACCATCAGATCAAGCGGATGTTCGAGGCAGTCGGCCATCCGGTTCTCAAATTGCGCCGCGAACGGTTCGGTACGGTGACCTGCGAAGGGCTCAAACCGGGTGGCTGGCGGATGCTCAAACCACACGAAATCAAGCAGCTCTGGAATCTCAGCAAATTCGGCAAAACGGAGCAATGATTTTTGCATTTTCTGGTGGAATTGCCTGAAAATATGATATAATATGAAAAGTTGAGGAGCGATACGATGAAACGACACGCGCTTGCGATCGACGGACCGGCGGGAGCCGGTAAATCGACGGTCGCCAAAATGCTCGCGGAACGCCTCGGATACGTCTACATCGACACTGGCGCCATGTACCGCGCGGCGACCTACAAGGCTCTGAAACTCCGCATCGACTTGAACGATCCGGACGGTTTCGGGTTCCTCGCGGACACCGACATGACCTTCGTCGACTCCATCCTGTACCTCGATGGGGAGAACGTCGGTCAGAGCATCCGTTCGGCCGCCGTGACGACAAGCGTATCGATCGTCGCGAGTCACATCCAAGTTCGCAATCAGCTCGTCGCCATCCAGCAGGAGATCGCCCGCAACGCGGACGTCGTGATGGACGGCCGCGACATCGGAACCGTCGTCCTCCCGGACGCCGACCTGAAAATCTACATGACCGCCACCGTGGAAGAACGGGCCCGACGGCGTCACGAGGAAAACCTGGCCAACGGCCGCGATTCGGACCTTCTGAAAATCCAGAAGGACATCGAGCGCCGCGACCGGATCGACTCGACCCGCATCTATAATCCGTTGAAACAGGCAGAGGACGCCGTGTACCTTGATACGTCGCATCTTGACATCAAGGCCGTCGCCGACACCATTTACGTCATGTTCACGAAAATCACTTCGGGAGATATAGTCAAAGGAGAAAATCACAATGGATAACAACATGGAAATCAAAGAACTGCGTGTCGGCGACATCGTCGTCGGAAAAGTTTTAAAAGTCGAACCCAACACCGTCCTCGTCGACGTCGGTTTCGCATTCGAGGGGACGATTTATAGAGATCATCTGACCTCCAAGCCGATCAAGGATTGCGGCGAAGTGGTGAGTGTCGGAGACGACATCGAGGTCAAGGTCACGAAGATCAGTTTCGGTGATGATTCCAACATCCTCCTGCTCTCCCGACTTGACGTCGAAAAGAAAGTCCAAAGCGCCGAGAAAGTCGCTCAGCGCGAAGCCCACAAGTCCGAACTCGTCGTTGAAGCCGAGGTCGAAGTCAAGGTCCGCGAAGCCGTCAAGGGCGGTCTTCTGTGCAATTACTTCGGCATCGAGATCTTCGTTCCGGATTCCCTCGTGGAAATCAAGAACGTCGGTCCGGAAGGCCTCGCCGAGATCAAGACCGGTCTCGTCGGCAAGTCCGAAATCGTCAAGATCATCGAAATCCGCAACGAACGCGGCCGCGACAAGTTCATCGGCTCGCGCAAGCAGGTCCAGTACAACCAGCTGAAGGCCAAGGAAAAAGACGAAATCGCCACCCTCCAGGTCGGCGACGTCGTGACCGGCACTGTCGAACGCATCGTCGAATTCGGCGCGTTCATCAAGATCGGCACCTTCACCGAAGGCCTCTGCCATATCAGCGAACTCTCCCATTTCCGCACTGCCAAGACGGAAGATGCCGTCAAGGTCGGCGACGTCGTCACCGCCAAGGTCATCAAACTGGCCGGACGCAAGATCTCGCTCTCCCTCAAGGCGATGACCGACGATCCGTGGACCACGTTCACGAAGAACCACAAAGTCGGCGAAAAAGTCGTCGGCACCGTCTTCAAGAAGATGCAGTTCGGCATGCTCATCGAAGTCGACAAGGAAATGCGCGGCTTTTTGTCCCGTTTCGATTACTCCTGGAATCCCTCGAAGAATCTCGCCGGTGAAGTCGAAGTCGGCGGCGAACTCGAAGTCCAGATCACCAACATCGATGAAGAGAAGCACCAGTTCTCCGTCTCCCGCAAACATCTCGAGTATAACCCGTGGGCCGATCTCAAGGTCCGTCAGGGCGATCTCGTCTCCGGCACCGTCAAATCGATCCAGGAAAAAGGCGCCCTCGTCGAAGTCCAGGGCATCGAAGCCTTCCTGCCGATCAGCGAACTCGCCGAAGAGCGCGTCGAGCGCGTCGAAAACGTCGTGAAAGTCGGCGACGTCGTCAACCTCGAAGTCCTGCAGTTCTTCCCGAAGGAATGGAAGTTCACGGTTTCCTTGAAGAAGGCCGTCTACAAATCCGACCGCAAGGAATTCGAATCCCATCTGAACGAGAACGTTTCCGGCAACCAGTCCCTCGCGGACCTCTTCGCCAAGTTCAAAAAGTAATTTTCGGGGTTTCCCGAGACCAAAAAGGGTGATCGACATGCTGCCAACCGTAGCGATCGTCGGAAGGCCGAACGTCGGCAAATCGACGCTTTTCAACCGCATCGTGGGCGACAGAATCTCCATCACCGACGATACGCCGGGCGTCACACGCGACCGCATTTATGCGAAGGCGACGTGGCTGACCCAAAAATTCAATGTGATCGACACCGGGGGCATCGAAATCAGCGATGCGCCCTTTTTGGCGGAAATCAAAGCGCAGGCCGAGATTGCGATCGAGGAAGCGGACGTCGTCGTGTTCGTCACCGACGTCACCAGCGGCGTCCATCCCGACGACTATGTCGTGATGAAGATCCTGAACGCCTCGAAGAAGCCGATCATCGTCGCCGTCAACAAGGTCGACGACCGCCGGCTGATGGATGATACCTACGAATTCTTTGAACTCGGGGCCGACGACGTCGTCGCCGTCTCTTCCGCGCACGGCATCGGCATCGGCGATTTGCTCGACAAGGTCGCCGCGCGTTTTCCGGCTTCGATGCCGGAGGATTATTCCGAGGAGTATACCAAGCTCTGCGTCATCGGCCGTCCGAACGTCGGGAAATCGTCGCTCGTGAACGCCATCCTCGGCGACGAGCGCGTCATCGTCTCGTCGATCGAAGGGACCACCACCGATTCGATCGACACCGCCTTTGAAAAAGACGGCGAGAAGTACGTCGTGATCGACACGGCCGGTCTCCGCAAACGCGGCAAGATCTTCGAATCGGTCGAGAAATACAGCGTTCTACGCGCGATGCAGGCGATCGAACGCGCCGATCTCGCCATCATCGTGATCGACGCGATCATCGGGATCCAGGAACAGGACAAGCACATCGCCGGCTACGCGCTTGACAACGGCAAGGCGATGATCCTCGTCGTCAACAAGTGGGACGCCGTCGAAAAGGACGACCACACGATGGAAGAATGGACCAAGCTCATGCGCGAGGAGTTCCAGTTTCTCGCCTATGTCCCGATCGTCTTCCTCTCCGCCAAGAAAAAGACCCGCGTCCATCTGTTGTTTCCGGTGATCCGTCACGTCTTTGAGAATTTCTGCCGCCGCGTTTCGACTTCCGTGATGAACGAAGTCATCACCGACGCGATGATGTTTTTTCCGCCGCACGAACATCACCAGGTGAAGCTGCGCGTCTACTACGTCACCCAGGTCGCGGCGAAGTGTCCGACCTTCGTGCTCTTCGTCAACGACACGGAAGCGCTCCACTTCAGCTACCAGCGATATTTGGAAAATCGCATCCGCGAGGCGTTCGATTTTGAGGGAACCCCCATCAAATTGATCCTTCGCAAGCGTGAATAGCCGAAATTGGGCGAAAAATAGAGAAAATTCTTGCGAATGGCTTGCATTTTCGCGAAGGCGATTTTATAATGAAATCAAAGAAACTGAAGGAGGGTATGATTCTATGAACAAATCCGAACTAGTGGCACGCATCTCCGAACTGTCCGACCTCACCAAGAAGGATGCCGAAAAGGCCCTGAACTCGACCGTGTTGGCGATTCAGGAAGCATTGGTGAAAGGTGAAAAAGTCATCCTCACCGGCTTTGGAACCTTCGAAGTGAAGGAACGCAAAGCCCGCGCCGGCCACGATCCCCGTACCGGCAAAATCATCGACATTCCGCGTCTCAAAGCACCGACCTTCAAATCCGGCAAGGTTCTCAAGGAACAAGTCCGATAAATCGAAAAAAAAGTCGACCGTTCGCAACGGCCGACTTTTTTTTCGATTCGCTCAGAAGATGAAGCCGTAAAGCGCGGCGACGTAGATCAGAAAGGAAATGAAGTTGTTCAGGAAGTGGACCCCCATCGTCACGTAGATGTTGCGACCCGATGACCAATAGACATAGCCGAACACGAAGCCCATCATCACATACGGGATCGCCTGGGGCAGATCGCCGGCGGTGGCGACGTGCATCAAACCGAAGATGAGACCGGAGAGCAGGATCGGGAGGGTCGGGCCGAGTTTCTTCGGGAAGAAGCCGAACAGGACTTTGCGGAAGATCGTCTCCTCGACGATCGGCGTGAAGACGCAGAGGGTGAGGAAGAGGGTGCCGAGGATGACCGGGTCCGGCTTGAACAGCGAGGCGATCGTCGCCTCGTTTTCCGAGCCGGTCGTGATTCCGAGCCGTTCCATCAGGATGCTGGAGAACAACAGCGCCATGTAGACCATGATTTCGCCGGTGACGATGCCGCCGAGCGCTTGTTTCCAGCCCTTTTTCGTCCGGCGCCAGCGGTCTGCGAAATGGGCGCGGTCGAGCAGGATGAAGATGAGGGCGATCGAGATCGTGTGGATCGCGTTCACGGCGAGGTAGAACGTGGAAGACATGTCGAAGCCCCACTCATATTCGATCGAGGCGACGGCGGTATCGAAGTAGAGGACGTCGTGAACGATGAGCGCGGCGGTTGGCTCGACGTGATCCAGCGAATAGGACGAAGTCCCGACGGTGTTGCCTTCGCCATCGAGGAAGGTGAAGTCGGCCACGATTTTTCCAAGGCGGAAGGTGTTATGGTTCTCGAAACGACCGTCGAGGATCACCGCGAACGGATCATCCGGATACAGACTGCTTTCGGAAGGGATGAACTGGACGTCGACTTCGACGATGTTCGCCTGGGTAGCGACCGGATCGCCGTAGGTGAGAAAGTAGATCGCGTAGATCGCGACGTTGACGATGACGAGGCCGAGGATGTAGACGACGAGCAGCCGCAGGTTCGTTTTGCGGGTCTTGTGACGATCGTCGAGCATATCGTCGTCCGCCGGAGGGACGGCGGGAGCCAATCCGGGCTGGGTGGGATCGGGTTTCGCGGCGGTTTTGAAAAGGTCTTCGTAAGGGTTGTTCATCGCAGTTCCTCCGCAAGGGTTCGTGGTTCTATTATAACGCATCCCGATCGCGGTGGAAAGAGAAAACGTACGGTCGGCGACATGCCGCGTTTGACATTATGCGAAAAACAGGTATAATGATAGAGTATAAAAGAAATGGGTGATACTATGACAAAGAAAACATTCGCCGTCATCGGCGTCGGGCGCTTCGGCCTCGCCCTCATCGAAGAACTGATCAATCTCGGAGCCGACGTTCTCGTCATCGACCGCAACATCGAGAAGATCGACAAGGTCGCCAAACTGGTCACGAACGCGATCTGCCTCGATTCGACGGACGTCGACGCCTTGCGCGAGATCGGCATCGCCAACTACGATACCGTCGTCGTCGCGACCGGCATCAACGTCGACAATTCGATCATGACCACGCTGATCCTGAAAGACCTCGGCATCAAGGACGTCTACGTCAAGGTCCAAAGCGAATACCATTCCCGTGTCGTCGAAAAGCTCGGCGTCGACCAGGATCATCTGATCTGGCCGGAACAGTCGACCGGCCGGCGGATCGCGAAGATCCTCGTCTCGGGCAACTTCCTCGAATTCATCGAACTCGACCAGCAGTATAGTTTCGTCACCGTCACGGCGACCAAGAAGGTCATCGGAAAGCACCTTCTCGAACTCGAGATCCGCTCCCGCTTCGGCGTCAACATCGTCGCGGTCCGCAGGAACGAGAAGATCATGATCCCGAGTTCCACCACGCCGTTTGAGACCAATGACGAGGTCCTGCTCGTCGGATCGAACGCGAACATCGAGAAATTCATCCAATGGCTCAACAAATGAAGACCGGAAACGGTCTTTTTTTCATGATTTCGAGTGAATCCGCATTCCTTGCTATGATATACTAATAGAGATGAGGATCAACCGGAAAGGGGGAGCGGTCGCGGTGAAAACGATCATCGTCGCCACAAAAAACAAAGGCAAGATCGATGAATACCGGGTCCTGTTCGCTCCCTACGGCTATCGGATCGAATCGCTCCTGGACTATCCCGCCATTCCCGACGTCGAAGAAACCGGAACGACATTTGCGGAAAACGCCCTGCTCAAGGCCAAAGCGGTATCCGAGCGACTCGGTGGAATCGCCGTCGCTGACGATTCCGGTCTCGAGGTTTCAGCCCTCGGCGGCGCCCCCGGCGTCCATTCGCAGCGGTATTCCGACGAAGGCACCGCGGCCGCCAACAACGCCAAGCTGCTCAAGGCGCTCGCGGGCGTCGACTCACGCGAAGCCCGGTTCGTCTGTACGATCGTTGTCCTCCGTCCCGACGGGACCCATCGGTTCTATCAGGGTGCGCTCAACGGTCTCATCGCCCGAGTGCCGCGCGGAACCGAAGGGTTCGGATTCGATCCGCTGTTTTTCCTTCCGGAGCGCGGATGCACCGTCGCCGAACTCGACATGACCGAAAAAAACCGGCTCAGCCATCGCGGCCGCGCCTTTCTTGCGATGATCGCCGATCGGGATTGGTGGAGTCGATGAAGATCGTCGTCTTTTCCGACAACCACCGCGATCGCGAAGTCGTGGGACGCATCCTGCTGTTGAATCCCGACGCCGACCGGATTCTTTCGCTCGGAGATTCCGAAATGCGCGAAGACGAACTTTCCGCCCTCGGCATCTACGGCGTCAAGGGCAATTATCCGTTCGAACCGGATTTCCCGGACGAACTGACGACGGTATTCGAAGGATGGAAGACGTTCATCGCCCACGGTCATCGCTACGGCGTCAAGAACGGTCTGTACTGGCTGTCCGAGCGCGCCCGGGCGGAGGAATGCGACATGGCCTTGTTCGGCCACACGCACACTCCCTTCCTCGAAGAACGCGACGGCATCGTCTTTCTCAATCCCGGCTCCGCCGCGCGACCGCGGAGCGGTTCCGGCGGGACCTACGCCGTCATCGAAGCTTCGGAATCGGAACTGAAAATCGCGATTCGCGACGTCGATGCGAACAAAGCGCTTCATACCCTGTCCAAACGCAAGGGCAGAACCCCGTCATGGAGGTGATCCGATGGACTTCGATGTCAGTTTGAAAGAACTTCAAGCCTTCCCGAAGAACGCCGAACTCGCGGCGAAACTGCTTGTCCTCCAGGATGAGACGACGAAAGCGGGCGACGCTGACGCCTTCCTCAAGACGACGACGCTTTTGACCGACACGTATCTTTACATGCAGGAGACCGACGAAGCGGTCGCGATGCTTTCCGCCGTCCTCCGTGACAACGCCTTCGAAGACTACAAGACGATCGTCGCGATCGTCGACAAGTTGGTCCAACTTCTCCTCAAAACCGAGGATTTCGCCCAGCTTGAAACGGTTCTCGAGTACCGCTCGCGATTCGTCGCGAATGTTCCATCACAGGCGATGATGCAACAATTTTACCTCTCGGTCTGTTACGAAGGCCTCCGGAAGTACGATCTCGCGATCAAGTCGCTGGTCCAGGTCGCCGACAACATCTCAAGCGCCAACCTCGTCTCGAAGTACCTGAAACTGGCGATGCTGTATTTGCGAACGCAGGATCTCGGCGCCGCCAAGAACGCCTACGATCACGCCGCCGTCTTCGACAAGGCGAAGAAAAACGAGATGTTCTATCTCGTCGAGTCCGACATTCTGTTCGCCGAAGGCAGAACCCTGAACGCGCTCAAGGCGTACCAGGACTTCTTCCTGCGTTCGAAATCGAAGATCCGCTATCTCGACCGTTACATCACGATCAACGCCCGCCTCGGCAACTACGAGGAAGCATGGCGTTTTTACAAGGAATATGAAAAGAAGGCGTCCACCAACGTCTCGAAAATCTACCGTCTCGAACTCTTCGAGGCGGGTCTCGCCGTGGCGGAGGCGCTCCGCAAATACGAAGACGCCGCCCTCATCCAGGAGAAGATCCTGCAGCTCGCGGAGAAAGAACCGGAAATCATCGATTCCTTCGACGGCGTCAAAGCCCTGCTCGAAGCCGCGAACCGGATTCCCGCCGAGAACGATCGCCGCGACGTCGTGCTCGAGACGTTCCGGAGCCTGTTCAAGGTCGCGGAACTGCCGAAACTGATGTTCGTCAGTCCCGCCCCCGACGGCGTGCTCGTCGAAACCTTCACGAAAGGGCTTCTGATGGACCGGACGATCGCGTCCGCCGACCTTCTGAACACGGCCGTCGGCGCCGTGATCGACGCCGACCGCGATTATCTGTTGCTCATGCAAAACGACTTCGGCGAAATCGCCGACCACGTCGAGAACCGTCCGTTCAAGGATGGTCCGCACAAGTATCTGATCGGTCTCAAGGTGCGCGCGATCGGCACGACCGCCGGGTTCATCGTCGTCTATCTCGACCGCGACCGCCATTTCGATTACGTGTCGAAACTGCTCGTCACGGTCCGTCTGATCCTGGAAAGCAAGTTCGACGTCGCACGGCTCCGTGCCAGCGACGCCGCGCGCCTGTTGACCGCGGATCACGTCTTCGCGGCATCGCGGACCGGCGTCTTCCGGATCGAAACCGGCTATTTGTTTTTGGTCGACGATCGCGCCAAGGCGCTGCTGGAGACCGACCGGTCGTTTCTTCCGTTCGAGGAGTTCCAGGCGCGGATGGGTGAGAAGAAACTCTATGTCGACGACTTTGTCGGGAAACGCTCGATCGATTTCACCATCACCGGTTTCGCGGGACGACAGATGCATTGGCGCACGACCGTCTGGCAGGATGAGGCCGCGATCCATTTCGCCGCCGCCGACATGCGCACCGATCTCGAACAGTCCGCCGAAACCGCCCGTCAGGCGGGCGCGTCGTATTTCCATGAACTCGGGTCGATGCATGCCCTCGGCGCCGTCCTCAAGGCCGTCGACAGCCAGTGCGCGCTCGGACGCTGGACCGTCGGCGGATTGTCCGCCGCCACCCAGGAAGACTGGTTCGACGGATCCGCGCGGCTCATCCGCATTCTCCGCAGCACGGCGGGAACCCACCTCAAGGGACTCTTTCAAGGGGAGGNNAAGGCGGACCTCGCCCTCATCCCGCGCATCGCGATCCCCGCGGTCCGCGCCGGCTTCGTCAACGTCCTGCGCAACCGCACCCTGGCGGAGTCGATCGCCAAGATGCGCCTGGCCGCCAACACCGCGACGGAATCGGCGCCGTGGCGTCATTACGATCGTGACCTCATCCTTTGGGAGAACCAGACCGACGTCGTCGTCAAACACCTGATGCACCTGATCGAGACCGGCGGCCTCCGCGCCCGCTATGCCCAAGTCGGAAACGTCTACACGAAAAAGGTCGAGATGTACAACGTCGGGATCCATCCCGATCCGGTCATCGGCGACGCCGCTCTGCTTTCCGCCGGGGTCCGGCGTTTCGGACTCGCCACGACGGTTTCGAAAGCACTCGCCGTCGTCCTCATCAAAGATTTGGACACACTGTTCCGCGAATATCCGATCGTCCTTCGCTTCGCCCTTCCGATCCATCCGGCGACGCTTTTGGGCGGGGAATTTGCGGACGAACTGATCCGCACCGCGAAGAAACGCCGCGTCCCGCTGTCGCGTCTCGTCCTCGTCGTGATCCCCGACGGCATTGCCCCGCTTTGGCGGATCGGCGCAACGGTCGCAAAACTCGCCGAACTCGGATGCGCCTTCGGATTCGACGGCCGCCGGACCAACGAAGCCCCGTGGAACGATCCCGCTTCCTTCGAATTCGATTACGTCTGGATCGATCCGACGATCGTCGGCACGCCGTCGTTCGCGCTTTGGGAAGCCTTCGCGCAATCGACCCGGGCATCGCTCATCGCCGCTCCGGTCGACACCGAATCCGTCGCCGTGAGCGTGCGGAATGCCCGCATCGCTTTCATCGAAGGAACGCTGTTGCCGGTCTACGGATCGATCGCCGATCTCGCCCATACGCTCTGAACGGCCGCGGCCGGAGACGGGAAAGCGGCGATTTCGAGGAAAGGACCTGCGGGTCCTTTTTTTCCGGAACTGGAAACGGTTGCCGGTATCCGCGGCTTTCCAAGCGGGTGACGCTATAGTATAATGAGGGTGCACAATCGGAGGACGTCATGGAACGCAAATGGTGGGAACAACGCAACATCTATCAGATTTATCTCCGCAGTTTTTTCGATACCGACGGCGACGGCAAGGGGGACATCCAAGGCGTCATCGCCAAACTGCCCTATTTGACCGATCTCGGCATCGGCGTCATCTGGATTTCGCCCCATTACGACTCGCCGATGGACGACAACGGCTATGATGTCCGCGACTATTATGCGATCTCGGAAGACTACGGAACGCTCGACGATTTCCGAACGCTATTGGCCGCCGCGCACAAGGCCGACATCAAGGTGATCGCCGACCTCGTCTTAAACCACACCTCCGACGAACACGCCTGGTTTTGCGCGGCGTGCGATCCCGCGCATCCCGACCACGCGAAGTACCATGACTACTACATCTGGCAGAAACCGAAGAAGGACGCGATCGGACGACGCATGCGTCCGACCCGCTGGATCGGCTGGTTCGGCTCGCCCGCCTGGGACTACAACGAAGCGACCGACGAGTACTACCTGCACATCTTCTCCAAAAAGATGCCCGACCTCAATTGGCGCAACCCGGCGCTCCGCGAGGAGATGAAGAAGATGATCCGGTGGTGGCTCGATCTCGGGCTCGACGGCTTCCGCGTCGATGCCTCGAACCATCTCGAGAAGAACTGGGACTTCCCCGATACCTTCCCCGGATACGAGAACTTTTCCTCGATTCCGAAACATCACGACTACCTGCAGGAACTCGGCAAGGACATCTTCGTCCCGCGCGACGTGCTCACCGTCGGCGAGTCCGGCGGGGCGACAAAGGAAGAGGCGCTCAAATATTGCGGCTACGGATCCGGCGAGTTCAACATGCTGATCCAGTTCGGACACTGCTGGGCGGACATCGACAACCATCATCCCCGTCTGATGGGCAAGTGGGCGCAGGGAAAGCTCGACGTCCGCAACATCAAGCGCAGTTTCATGAGTTGGTACGAAATGCTGCAGGGCAAGGGCTGGAACGTGATCTACTGGCACAACCACGATCAGCCGCGCGTCGTGAGCCATTACGGCGACGACGGCCGTTATCTGCAGGAGTCGGCGAAGATGCTGGCGATCGCGCTCTACTTCATGCCCGGGACCGCGATCGTCTACCAGGGCGAGGAAATCGGCATGACGAACGTCTTGTACGACGCGCTTGCCGATTTCCGCGACGTCGAAGTCTTCACCGAATACCAAAACATGCTCGACAAGGGCTACGGTCCCGACGCGGCGCTTCAGATCATCAAGGCGCGCTGCCGCGACAACGCCCGGACGCCGATGCAGTGGTCAAGTGCGGCAAACGGCGGCTTCTCGTCGGGCACGCCTTGGATCAAGACGAATCTGAACTATCCGGACATCAACGTTGCCAAACAAACAGCCGATCCCGCTTCGGTCCTCGCGCTGTACCGCACGATCCTGAACCTGCGCAAGCACGATCCCGACATCATGGGCGGAGTGATCCGCTTCCTCGACATCGACGGCGGCGATTCCTTCGACTACCTGAACGAGGGGGTCGACTCCGACCATCTCGTCGTCTGCAATTTCAGCATTGAACCGCACGTCCGGGATCTTTCCGGAGTCGCCGTCGGCGGGTTCGTTCCGATCGTCCACAATTACCCGGTGGCCCCCGCGCTCGAGGCGGGGAAGGTGCGGCTCCGTCCTTACGAAGCGGTCGCTTATGTGCGCCGCA
>DMTN01000008.1 GCA_003477305.1 Acholeplasmatales bacterium
GAGGATAGGGGCTAAGGGTGTGAACACACCCAAACGAACATACCTCTTCGGTGTGTAATCGTCTACAATCAGGCGAATCATCGATTCGCCGAGGGTGAGAATCACCCTTTGTTCCTGCCAAATTGACGCATTTTATGATAGAATAATACCGCACCGGAAGGAGGCTGCCGCCCATGCTTGACCACAAGGCGTTGCTGGAACGTCAAAAACGCATCCGCAACTTTTCCATCATTGCGCACATCGACCACGGCAAATCCACGCTCGCCGACCGGCTGATCCAGCGCACCGGCGGGCTCTCCGAGCGGGAGATGTCCGCCCAGGTGCTCGACAACATGGACATCGAGAAGGAGCGNNGCGCGAGCGCGGCATCACGATCAAACTGAACTCCGTCGAACTCCAGTACAAGAGCCTTGACGGGACCGCCTATATCTTCCATCTCATCGACACGCCCGGCCACGTCGACTTCACCTATGAGGTATCGCGGTCGCTTGCGGCCTGCGACGGCGCCATCCTCGTCGTCGACGCCTCCCAGGGTATCGAAGCCCAGACCCTCGCGAACGTCTATCTCGCGCTTGACAACGACCTCGAGATCGTCTCCGTCATCAACAAGATCGATTTGCCCTCCGCCGACGTCGAAAAGGTCCGCCACGAACTCGAGGACACGATCGGACTCGACGGGAAGGCCGCGATCCCGGCGTCCGCGAAAATGGGGATCGGCATCGTCGAGATCCTCGAAGCGGTCGTCAAGAACGTCCCCGCTCCCTCGGGATCGATCGACGAACCGCTCCAATGTCTCATCTTCGACTCCTACTACGACACTTACCGCGGCGTCGTCCCGCTCGTCCGCGTGATGAACGGAGTGATCAAGAAGGGCGACAAGATCCGCATGATGGCGACCCAGGCCGAATTCGAAGTCATGGAAACCGGCGTTTTCACGCCGAAGGAAGAGACGCGGCCGTTCCTTTCCGCCGGCGACGTCGGCTGGTTCACGGCGCAGATCAAGAACATCGAAACGATCCATGTCGGCGACACCGTCACCGCCGCCGCAAGGCCGGCCGACCACCCGGTCCCCGGCTACCGCAAACTGACCCCGATGGTCTATTGCGGGATCTATCCGGTCGAGGCGGACGACTACCAGGATCTGAAGGACGCGCTCGAGAAGATGAAGCTTTCGGACGCCTCGCTCGTCTACGAGCCGGAAACCTCGCAGGCGCTCGGCTTCGGCTTCCGCATCGGCTTCCTCGGGCTTTTGCACATGGAGATCTTCCAGGAGCGGATGGAACGCGAGTTCGACATGAACATCATCGCGACCGCCCCGTCGGTCGGCTACCGCGTCGTCCTGACGGACCAGAAGGTGATCGAGATCGACAACCCGGCGATGCTTCCGGACGCTTCGAAAGTCGACCACATCGAAGAGCCGATCGTCAACGCGACGATCATCTCGCCCTCCGATTATGTCGGAAACATCATGGAACTCTGCCAGTACAAGCGCGGCACCTTCAAGGACATGCAGTACATCTCGACGTCGCGCGTCGAACTGCGCTATGAAATGCCGCTGGCGGAAATCATCTTCGATTTCTTCGACAAGCTGAAGTCCTATACCAAGGGTTATGCCTCGCTCGATTACGAGCTGTCGGGATACAAGCGGTCGAATCTGACGAAGATGGACATCCTCCTGAACGGCGAGCCGGTCGATGCCCTCGCGATCATCGTCCACACCGATTTCGCCTACGACCGCGGCTCGCGGATGTGTTCGAAACTGAAGGAACTGATTCCGCGCCAGCTGTTCGAAATCCCCGTGCAGGCCGCCCTCGGATCGAAGGTCATCGCCCGCACGAACATCAAGGCGCTGCGCAAGGACGTCCTCGCGAAATGCTATGGCGGCGACATCTCGCGCAAGATGAAACTGTTGAACAAACAAAAGGAAGGCAAGAAGCGGATGAAGGCCGTCGGGTCGGTCGAAATCCCGCAGGAAGCCTTCATGAGCGTACTCAGACTGGATGACGACAACTGATCGTCATCCTTTCTTTTTAGTATTTACATTCGAATTTCGAGTGCTATAATGGATGTGGAAATGTTTTTGTTCATTGGAACGTTTCCGGGGGGACCTCATGAAGAAGAAGTTGCTTGCGTTGTTCGTCATCCTGCTTGCCGGGTCATTGTCCGGCTGCGAGTTGCGCGGTTTCATCGACAGAATCCGCTTCAACGCCGATCTCGCCGGGTTCATCGCGGATCATGGCGATCACGAATCCTATACGATGCACCTGTCGACCGTCACCGACGTTGCCTACTGGCATGACGGCGTCAAAACGACGAACAGCGTGACGGTCACCGTCGACAACAAGGTCGACCTCGGGGACTTCTATGTCGACGCGGAGATGACGGCCGGCGATATGACGCAACGGTATTTCATCTATCGCGAAAATGACGCAAAAACCGCCTATCAGCTGCACGCGAACAATCGCCTCGTGAAGATCGAGCTCACCGAAGGGGATCTGTCGCTTCTGTGCGGTTGCGTGGATGACGCGGCCGCGACGGGAATCGCCGATTTCGATCACGTCGTCCGAAACGCCGACGGGACCTATTCGCAATCGGACGATCTTGGCGACGAGTCCGGGTTGGGCTATAACCTTTCGATGGAACTGGCGACTTCGCTTGGCATCGATCGCGCCGAACTGGCCGGGACGATGGTCACCGCCACCATCGAACTCGACCGGGAAGCCGGTACGATCCGTTCACACATCGTGTTGGAAAATCTTTCGGTCACCCAGCAGGAAATCGAGATTGAGATCGACGTCGACTCCGTCATGGAGTGGACCTTCGTCGCATCCGTCGAGCGGATCGACATGACGGCGTATTTCTTTCCGCTGCCGGAACAAATCGCCGAGATCGTCGATACGATCGGTCCGAACGAGCCCGTCAGCGGATACATCGCGGCATTCCACCATGTCGGCTGGATCCGGATCGAAGTCACGGCCGGGGCCTATGACATCGTGCTGACCAATACCAACAGTACGAATCCGTACTCGCTCGGCGTATGCAACGCCCAGGGAACGCTGATCTCCAGCGCCGTCGTCAGTTCCTTCACCTTTCCCGCCGACGGCGTCTACCTCCTGCGCATCGAGAGTTCGACGACGTCCCCGCAGTTCACGATCACGCTTGTCCCGAAGCCCTGACGAACCGGCCGGCCGCGTAAGCTGAGGCAAGAGGGCGGATGCCGCGCGCATCCGCCCTTTTTCTCGCAAAAACGGGCGAAGCGCTGTCGTTTTCGAAGGATTTATGTTAACATAATGAGTAGGTGATCCCGATGGCTCAGGCTCTGTACGTGCATATCCCGTTCTGCGATGCGATCTGCACGTACTGCGACTTTCCGAAAATGGTCGCTCCGGCGGCCTTCAAAACCGCATACATCGATGCCCTCAAGACCGAAATCGTCGCTTCGCGCGCCGAACTGGCGGACGTCGAGACGATCTATATCGGGGGCGGCACGCCGTCCTCGCTTCCGCATGATCTGCTGTCCGATCTGCTCGATTTCCTCGCCGCGCAAGTGGACGTCGGCCGTCTCCGCGAATGGACGATCGAAGCCAATCCCAACGACGTCACCTACGACTTCGCCCGCCTGATCAAGGCGAAAGGGGTCACCCGGCTGTCGATCGGGGTCCAGTCCGGCCGGCCCGAACTGCTCAAAATGATGGGGCGGACTCATACGAAAGAAGACGTCGAACGCGCCGTGAAGGCGGTCCACGACGCCCATTTCTACAATGTGAATCTCGACTTCATCTATGCCGTTCCGACCGAGACGATGGCCGACTTGGAAGCCGACCTCGCCTTCGCGCTCGCGCTCAAGCCGCTCCATCTTTCCTTCTATACGCTGATCCTCGAGCCCCGCACGATGTTGTTCCACGATTGGCGCGAAGGACGGGTTACCCTCCTCGACGAGGAACTCGAAGCGACGATGTTCGAAACCGTCAACCGCGTTCTGCCGCAAGCCGGCTATCGCCGTTATGAAGTCTCGAATTTCGCGATCACCGGGTTTGAATCGAAGCACAATCTCCATTACTGGAACGCGCATGACTATCTCGGCGTCGGGATGGGGGCGCATTCGCTGTTCGGGTCGACCCGTTTCCACAACCACCCCTCGCTTTCGAAATACCTTGCGAGCGTGAAGAAAACCGGAACTGGCGGACGGCTTGTCGATCCGTGCGATCCGTTCCGCGAAGCCTGCGTGATGGGTCTGCGCAAAGTGTCCGGAATCGACCGCGCCGATCTTTGGGTCCGCTTCCATCAGGATCCGCTGTTGCGCTTTCCGCGGCTTTATGACAACGAACGTGATGGTCTGCTTTTGATCGACGACGCCTCGATCCGGCTCACCGACAAAGGACTCATCCTGCTCAATTACGTCGAACGCAGTTTCGCCGGAGGTTAAGCGATGAACGAACAACTGTTGAAGGAATATGTCTACTATTTGAAAGTGACCAAGAACCTCGCGAAAAACACGCTTTCCTCGTACCGTTCCGACATCTCGAGTTATCTCGATTTCATGGCGAAGAACTACCGGGTGGTCAAACTCGACCAGATCACCAAGACCTATGCGCTCAACTATCTGGCGAAAATGAAGCGCGACGACCTCGCCGTCAAGAGCATCCAGCGCAAGCTGTCGGCGATCAAGTCGTTTCACCGCTACGCGCTCTCCGAAGGCATCGTCGCGACGAACGTGATCGATACGGTCCGTCAGCCGAAGGGGCAGAAGTCGCTCCCGGTGGTGATGAACCGGACCGAGACGGAAGCGCTGATCGAGGCGGCGAAAGGCGACGGCAAGGCGCTCGCGCTGCGCAACCTCGCGCTCGTCGAACTCGCCTACGGCTCCGGATTGCGCGTCTCCGAACTGTTGTCGCTGAAAACCGCCGACCTCCATCTCAACACCGGCGTCGTCCACGTCCTCGGCAAAGGCGGGAAGGAACGGATCGTCCCGCTCGGCGAGCCGGCCGTCGCGGCGATCCGCCGCTACCTCGTCGACGCCCGTCCGCTGATCCACCCGGCCGCGAAGGAAGGCGTGTTCGTGAACAAAAACGGCACGCGCCTCTCCCGCGTCGGCTTCTACAAGATCATCCGGAAACTCGCGGAACAGGCCGGGATCGAAAAACCGATCTCGCCGCATACGCTCCGCCATTCGTTCGCCACCGACATGCTGGAAAACGGCGCCGATTTGCGCGCCGTCCAGGAACTGCTCGGCCACGAGGACGTCCTCACCACCGAAATCTACACCCATATTTCCAAAAGCCGCCTCCGCGAGGCGTACGAGGCCGCGCATCCGCGCGCCGCGAAAACAGTAAAGGAGCCAACCCCATGAACTACAAACGCATTTTCCTGATCGTGATCGATTCCGTCGGCTGCGGCGCGAGTCCCGACGCGGCCGCCTTCGGCGATGTCGGTGCGAATACGATCGCCCATCTCGCCCTTGCGAGCGGCGGCGTGTTTCTTCCCACCCTGCAATCCTTCGGCTACGGCAACCTCACCGCGATCGAAGGCGTCCCGCCCGTCGAGAAACCCCTGGCCGCCGTCCTCAAACTGGCGGAGCTTTCCAATGGCAAGGATACGATGACCGGCCACTGGGAGATCATGGGACTGAAGACCTCGATTCCCTTCCAGACATTCACGGAGAC
>DMTN01000016.1 GCA_003477305.1 Acholeplasmatales bacterium
CATCTTGTCGCCTTCGGAGATCTTGCGTTTCTGAACGATGTAGACGCGCACGATCTCGTTGACGCCGGGAGCGAGCTCGTCTTCGTTATCGCGCGAGAAGACCTTGACGCTGTGGACGATGCCGCCGCCGCCGTGGGGAACGCGCAGCGAGGTGTCGCGCACTTCGCGCGATTTCTCGCCGAAGATCGCCAGCAGGAGGCGGTCTTCCGGAGTCGGGTCGGTCTGCCCTTTCGGGGTGACCTTGCCGACGAGGATGTCGCCTTCTTTGACTTCGGCGCCGGCAACAATGATGCCGCGGGCGTCGAGATACTTCCGGCCGTCTTCGCCGACGTTAGGGATTTCACGCGTGATTTCTTCCTTGCCGAGTTTCGTGTCGCGCGCTTCGATTTCGTATTTCTCGATATGGATCGAGGTGTAGACGTCTTCTTTGACGAGCCGTTCGTTCATGATGACGGCGTCTTCGTAGTTGTAGCCGTTCCAGGTCATGAAGGCGACGACGACGTTGCGGCCGAGGGCGAGTTCGCCTTCGTCCATCGAGGGACCGTCGGCGACGATGTCGCCCTTCTTGATCGGATCGCCGAGGGAAACGATCGGGCTTTGGTTGATGCAGGTGCCCTGGTTCGATCGCATGAACTTGGCGAGGCTGTAGGTATCGAGTTCGCCGGTTTCGCGGCGGACCTGGACCTTCATGCCGTCGACGTATTCGACGACTCCGTCGTAATCGGAAAGGACGCAGGTGCCGGAGTCATGCGCGGTCTTGTATTCGATGCCGGTACCGACGAACGGCGCTTCCGGATTGAGGAGCGGGATCGCCTGACGCTGCATGTTCGCTCCCATCAGGGCGCGGTTGGCGTCGTCGTGTTCGAGGAACGGGATGCAGGCGGTCGAGATCGAGACGATCTGTTTCGGGCTGACGTCCATGTAGTCGCAATCGATGGCGTCGAACATCTTCGTCTCGCCGAGATGACGGGCGACGACGCGCTCGTCCTGGATCGACATGTCGTCGTTCAGGGTGACGTTGGCCTGGGCGATGATGTGGTTCAGTTCTTCGTCGGCCGACATGTAGACTTCTTCGTTCGTGACCTTGCGGGTCACCTTGTCGATCTTCAGATACGGGGTTTCCATGAATCCGTACTTGTTGACCTTGACGTAGCAGGCGAGCGAGTTGATGAGACCGATGTTCTGTCCTTCCGGCGTTTCGATCGGGCAGATGCGGCCGTAATGGGACTGATGGACGTCGCGGACTTCGAAGCCGGCGCGGTCGCGGGTGAGACCGCCGGGACCGAGGGCCGAGATGCGGCGCTTGTGGGTGATTTCATCGAGCGGGTTCGTCTGCTGCATGAACTGCGAGAGTTGGGACGATCCGAAGAATTCCTTGAGGGACGACGTGAGCGGCCGGATGTTGATCAGGTTCTGCGGCGTCATTTCCTTGGATTCCTTGGTCGACATGCGGTCCTTGACGTTCTTCTCCATCTTCGCAAGACCGATCCGGAACTGGTTCTTGAGCAGTTCGCCGATCAGGCGCAGGCGGCGGTTGCCGAGATGGTCGATGTCATCGAGGGTGCCGATCTTCGAGAAGAGGTTCAGATAATAGGAGATCGAGGCGATGATGTCGGCGGTGGTGATGTGCAGGCGGTTCTCGAAGGAATTGTTGCCGATGATCTTGATCACGGAGGTTTCGCCATTGGAACCGACCTTGACGTCGAGCGTTTCGACGAAGCAGTCCTTGACGACCTGCTTGACGAAATCCTCGTTCACGTTGTCGGCCAAAGTTTCCATGCGGGCTTCGCGGTCGAGATGGATCTGAAGTTCGGCGAGCAGCGTTTCGTCGAACGGCACGGCGGTGGTGAGGGCGCGGCGGACCTGTGGGGTCTGCAGCAAGACGAGGACGTCTTCGTCGATCTTCCGGTTCGCCTCGAAGACGATTTCGCCGGTCAACGAATCGACGACATCCTTCGCGAAACGAACGTCGGCGCCGCGATCGAGGAGATTGCGGACGCGCGCCACGATGTCGAGTTTCTGGTTGATCTTGAACCGTCCGACCTCGGCGAGGTCGTAGCGCTTCTCGTCGAAGAGACGCGAGACGAAGAACGAACGCGCGCCTTCGACGGTCGCGGTTTCGCCCTGGCGGATTTTCGAATAGACTTCCTTCATGGCGTCTTCGGAGTTCTGCGTCATGTCTTTGTCGATCGTACCGGCGAGCAGCTCGCTGTCGCCGAAAAGCGCTTCGATCTGTTTGCGCGACGAAAAGCCGAGGGCCTTGATGAGGGTCGTCAGCGGAATTTTCTTGGAACGGTCGATTTTGGCGAACAGCGTGTCCTGCTTGCCGATTTCAAATTCGAGCCAGGCGCCCCGGGTCGGGATGACCTGTCCGAGATATTTGCGTCTGCCGGTCTTCTTGTCGACTTCTTCGGAGAAAAAGACGCCGGACGAGCGGACGATCTGGGAGACGATGACGCGTTCGGAACCGTTGATGATAAACGTCCCGACCGGGCTCATGACGGGGATGTCCCCCATGAAGATCTTCTGTTCCTTGATCGAGACCTCGCCGGTTTCCTTGTCGACCGCTTCCTTGTTCAGAAGGCGGACGGTGACGCGGAGCGGGCGGGAATAGGTGACGTCCTTTTCCTTGCATTCCAACACGGTATACTTGGGATCGCCGAGCTCGTGGTCTCCGAAATAGAGTTCCAGATTCTCGGTGAAGTTGGTAATCGGCGAAATGTCGGTGAACAGTTCGTGCAATCCGGTCTGAACGAACCACTCGAAGGAAGAAGTCTGAACCTCGACGAGATCGGGAAGCTCCACATTGGATTTGACGCGTGAGAAGTTTCTTCTTTCTCTGACCTTGCCGTATTTTACAGTCTTATAATCCACAAAATCACCCCGAATTATTGCATAGGTAACGCTGGTGACGACTCATGAAAATGCCTTAAAACGCAAAAATGCGCATTCTTTCGCATTTAAAAATTTTATCACAGAGACGTCAAGCAGTCAATCATTTTCGACAAGATAGGACGTGATAACCCGATTTTTTGGCTAGAAGCTCGACGGATCCGTAAATTGTCCCCAGTTCCCGGATCGCCGATTCGGCACCCTGGTTTTTGTTGATGACGAGGACGAAACGGCCGTTTTCCTTCAGCTTTTCACGCGCTTCGCGGAACAGCCGATAGACGACGGCCTTGCCGGCGCGGATCGGCGGATTCGTCAGAATGCAATCAAAAAGGCCGGGGACATGAAGGCATCCGTCTCCGGACAGAATGACGGCGTCCACGCCGTTGTCAAAGGCGTTGTCGCGCGCCAGTTCGACGGCCCGATCGTTGATGTCCGTCATGGTGACGCGCGCGCCGAAAAGGGCGCCGAGAACGACGCCGACGGCGCCGAATCCACAACCGAGGTCGAGGATGTCGGCGTCTGGTCCGACTTCGACGTTCTCAAGCAGCGTCCGGGTCCCGAAATCGAGTCCGGCTTTTGAGAAGACGCCATGGTCGGTCGTCATTTTGAACTCGCGGCCGCGGATGACGAACCAAATCGGTTTTTTCGCGCTTGCGAGGGTATCGTTGTCTTTCGTGAAGTAGTGAGGCATCGAAGTACCTCCTTAACGTCAAAAACCTGAGACAATCTCAGGCTGACGTTCCGACGTTGCAATTACTTGAGTTCGACAGTGGCTCCGGCGTCGGTGAGTTTCTTCGCGATTTCCTTGGCTTCGTCTTCCTTGACCTTTTCCTTGATGGCCTTCGGGGCGGCGTCGACGAGGTTCTTGGCATCGATCAGGCCGAGTCCGGTGAGTTCGCGGACGACCTTGATGACGGCGACTTTGCTGGGGCCGACGGCGGTCAGGATGATGTTGACTTCCTTCGGTCCGAGATCTTCTTCGACCGGGGCGGCAACGGCGGCGACAGGGGCGGCGACGCCGGCGGACGGGTCGACACCGAATTCGGTCTTCATCGCGTCGATGAGTTCCTTGATTTCAAGCATGGTCATTTCTTTGAGTGATGCGATAAAATCCTTGGCAGTGAATTTGGCCATTTTGGTTTCCTCCATTGGAAATTTTTTTACGTTCGATTGGGTGAAGCGGCGTTACTGTTTTTGATTCGCGATTTGATCGAGGCCGTATGCGAGTGCGGAAAGCGGCGCGTAGAGTTGGCTGGCCAGCATGGCGAGCAACACCGGTTTCGGGGGCATCGTGGCGATCATTTTGATTTGGGCGGGATTGTAGTAGTCGCCGTCGACCACGCCCGACTTGATGACGAGTTTCACGTTCTTGCGGATGAAGTCGTTCAAAATCCGCGCGCCGACGATCGGGTCTTTACGCGAGACGATGATGCCGTTCGGACCTTTGAGATCCTGGTCGATCGCTCCGAATCCGCAGGCTTGAGCCGCACGGCGCGAAATGTTGTTCTTCGCGACGATGAGCTCGCATCCTTCTTTACGAAGCAGGCGACGCAGTTCTTCGGTCTTCAGCACGGTCAGGCCGCGGTATTCCGCGACGAGGACGGCTTTGGCGTCTTTCATTCTGCCGACGAGCGCATCGACTTCTTCTTGCTTGACGCTGAGTGTTTGTTCCCTGGACATTGTTACACCTCCTGTGTGACTTGGGTTGAAAAAGAAATTCCTCTTTTCGCGAGAAAAGAGGAATGAAAAAACAAATTCATCATCTTCGTCTCGGCGGGATGATTAAGCTTGCGCCCCCGCTGTCTTCGATCGAACGATTCAGTTGTCGGTTCTTGCGTCAGATGGCAATGGAGACACCGGGGCCCATCGTCGAGGAGATGGCGACGTTTTTCACGTAGATGCCCTTGACGGTGGACGGTTTGATTTTCTGAATCAGATCGGTGACGGTCTTGATGTTCTCGACCAGGTGTTCCGGTAGGAAGGAAACCTTGCCGACGATGACCTGCACGTTGCCGAACTTGTCGACGCGGTAGGTGATCTTGCCGCCCTTGGAATCGGTGACGGCCTGCGAGATGTTCATCGTGACGGTGCCGGTCTTGGGGTTCGGCATGAGGCCTTTCGGACCGAGGACGCGGCCGAGTTTGCCGATCACGCCCATCATGTCCGGAGTGGCGATGACGACGTCGAATTCAAACCATCCGCCGGTGATTTTCGCGATGAGATCTTCGTCGCCGACATAGTTGGCGCCGGCATCGCGGGCTTCTTTGGCCTTATCGCCTCTTGCGAAGACGAGGACGGTTTTTTCCTTGCCGGTTCCGTGCGGGAGGACGACCGCGCCGCGGAGATTCTGTTCCGCTTTACGCGAGTCGAGGTTCAGGTTGAGGGCGAGTTCGACGGTTGCGTCGAACTTCTCGAATGCGATCGATTTGACGAGGTTGACGGCTTCAAGCGGTTCGTATTTCTTGGTCGAATCGACTTTGGCCGCAGCCATCTGGTACTTCTTGCCTTTTTTCGCCATTTTGTCAGTCCCTCGCTCAGTCGGCCACTTTGATGCCCATGTTACGGGCCGTGCCTTCGATGATGCGGGCGGCGGCTTCGACGTCATTGGCATTGAGGTCCGGAAGTTTCAGCGCTCCGAGTTCACGGAGCTGGGCGCGGGTGATGGTCGCGACCGTTTCTTTTTTCGAATTCGCGGCGCCCTTCTGAATGTTGCAGGCTTTCTTGAGCAGATCGCTTGCGGGCGGGGTCTTGGTGATGAACGTGAACGATCTGTCGTCGTAGACGGTGATCACGACCGGGATGACGCTGCCGACCAATGTTTTGGTCCGTTCGTTGAACTGGAGGCAGAATTGCTGGATGTTGACGCTCGCCTGGCCCAGTGCGGGTCCGATCGGCGGAGCGGGGGTGGCTTTGCCACCGGCAATCTGCAGTTTGACGATTGTCTTTACTTCTCTTGCCACGAAATGACACCTCCTGAAAATCGTGTGTGGTGAACGGGCTCCTTTGGAGTCCTCCCATTGGAAATACGTGTGTGTGGACACACGCTTAGATATTATACAATGACACCCGCGCCCATGTCAAGCAATATCGTGCCGCATGGAACGGGTTCAAAACCAGGATCAGATGTCGTATTTCACGTTGATTTCCGATGGCGTTCTGTGCAAAAGCGTGAAGATCGGAATCATGCCGAAGACGATGTTGATGAGGAAGATGCCGACGATGCCGGCGAGAAAAAGCGTGATCGGGAAATAGAAGAGCGAATTGATCATCCCGAAGGCTTTTTCGATTTCGTTCACCACATAGGTCATGATGATATACCCCGGAAGCGAACCGACGGCCGTGAAGGCGATGATTTCCGACAGGAAGATCTTGTAGATGTCGCCTTTCGTTGCGCCGATCGAACGGTAGATGCCGATTTCCTTGATGCGTCCGAGCATCGACGAACGGGTCATGAAGAAGATGTAGACGACGATGCCGCCGAGCGTGACGAGGATCGTGGTGATCCGTCCGGCGACGGCCGCGCGCGTTTCGGCGACGTACTGCTCGCGAGCGGTGCCAAGGGCGTCCGCCGCTTCGTAGTCGAGCGCCACAATCTCGCTCACGGCCAACGCGACGTCATCCGCATAAAGTTTCAGACTCGCCCCGGCACCGACATCGAGCAGATTCACGATCACGAGCCGCATCGCGACATCGTCGCTGAAGATGTAGTCGCTCTCGTCGTAATTCTCAAAGAGTCCGACGACCGTGACTTCGGCCCCGGAGAGGATCAGTTCGTCGTTCAGATCGAGACCGGACCCGACGGCGGCGAGTATCTGGTTCGTACCGGTGATGTTGGCGCCTTCGGCGATGTCGTAATGACCCGCCGCCGAACCATGAGACGTCGCTCGGTAATTCGCGAGTTCGGATGAGAAGTAGAGAATGTTGGCGTCGGTCACGACCACCACCGGCGCATCCGAAGAAACGATGCCGGAAATCACAAGCGACGTTCCGTTGTTCGAATAATAGTTCATCGATACGAGCGTGCCGATGAGTTCTTCGTAGGTGTCGATGCCGAGGTCGAGAATCGCTTTCTGCGTCAAGAGCAGATCCGCCAGCCAGACGTCGATTGCAGCCTCCCGGTTCGTCGCGGGAAGCGAACCGGCGACGAGTTCATGGGTTCCGAGCCGTGAAACCGGCACCGGATAGCCGTTGGTGACCGCGACGCGGGCGCGGTTCGCGCTGCCCTGATAATAGTCTTCCGTGCGGAAGCCGAGCATCAGCGCTGCGCGGTATGGGGAAACGCCGATCGCGGACGTGTCGTTCAGGATGGTCGAAACGTCGGCGTAGCTCATGTTTTGCTTGATCGTCACATCGACGAGATTCTTTCCGACATCCATGAAGTCGGCGGGATCGACCTTCGTCAGGTTCCCGAAGGTCGCCAGATTGTAGACGGTGAGCGCGGAGATGACGAAGTACGCGATCAAAAACAGACGGCGGAAGAATTTCCGCTGACCGAGGATCTTCCGGAATCCGGACAGCAGGCTGTCGCGGAAGCGGATGAACGAACCGCGGCCGGTTTCGCGGACGATTCGCCCATACTGGTTCAGGTCGAAAGACGACTTTTCAATGTCTTCCGTCTCCGGCTTCTTGTAATGCTCCTCGAGCAACTTGATTTCCGAATCGTCGGTCAGGTATTTGACTTTCGTCGACGCGTCGGCGCGCACATAGATGGTGTTGTTGAAATGGATGATCTTGACGTTGATTGCCGAGGGCGGATTGGCGCCGTGATAGAACGTCAGCGCGACGGGCGCAACGGCGGTTTCCTTTTCCATGTCGAGCAGATAGACGTTGCGATCGTCGATATGCTCGAGGGTGCGGTTGCCTTCGTTGATGTAGTCTTTGACGATCCGTCCGTCGGCTAGTTCGATGACCCGATCGGCGTAGAAATCGACGAGTTCGCGTTCGTGCGAGACGAGGATCACGAGGCAGGTCTGACTGATTTTCTTGATGATGCCCATGACTTCGAAGGTGTTATTCGCATCGAGATTGCCGGTCGGTTCATCGGCGAGGACGACCTTCGGATTCTTTGCGATCGCTCGGGCGATGGCGACTCGCTGCTGCTGTCCGCCGGAGAGGGCGAGGACGTTGCGCTTGCGGTAGTTGTACATCCCGACGCTACGAAGGACATAGTTGATGCGGTCCTCGACCGCCTTCTTGTCGAAGAGCCCGGCGATGTTGAGGGCGGTCTCGACGTTTTCATAGACGGTCTTGTCGGTGATCAGATTGTAGTTTTGGAAAATGTAGCCGACGTTTTGGTTGCGGATCGCGTCGATCCGTTTCGGATCGTAGCGGGTGATGATCTCGTCGTCGAAGGCGATTTCGCCGGATTCGAAGCCGTCGAGGCCGCCGATGATGTTGAGGAGGGTCGTCTTGCCGCAACCCGAAGGACCGGTCAAAGCGACGAGGCCGATTTCGGGGAAAACGAGGGTCGTATCGTTCACGACGTGGATTTCATTGGTTTTTCCCTTGTTGAAGTACTTGTTGATGTTTTTCAGCGTGATCATCGTCGTCGCCCCCTCATTCGGCTTTCAAGGTCCGTTGGACGGATTCCTTGAAAACGCGGCGGCAGTATTTTCCGGAGATCAGGAGCGCCATCAGGACGAGCAGGGCGAACAGGATCAGGTAGGTGCCGACATTGTAGAACTTGATGATCGACGTCAGGAAATTATCCTCCAAATTCAAGACGATCAGCGTCGTGGCGACGATCGTGTAGGCGATCACCGCGGTAAAGATGTTCTCAAGATAGATGAATAACTTGATCATCTTCTGGCTCGCGCCGATGGTCCGGTAGATGGCGTAGTCGTGCATCTTCGTATTGATGATCGCCCGGAAGATGACATAGGTGATGAGGGTCGCGCCGGCGAGCGTGATGAACAAGGTGATGCCGGCGGAGATGATGTTGAAGATCACGAAGAAACGCGCGAACTCTTCGGCGCTCTGCGAATCATACGGATAGAACGCGGCGTACTTCGAGTCGAAGAGACCGCCGCCGATCGTCCCGATACGGCGGACGAGCGCGTCGACGCCGACATCGGAAGCCGACCACACGCTGATTTGATAGACATCGTTGCCGAGGATCGCGGCCGCCGTCGCGGAACTGATTCGCAGCGACCAGTCGTCGGTGATGGTATACACTTCGTAATGGAAATCCGGAATCACGACGTCGCGATAGTAATCGGTGACCGTGAGCGTGCCATCTGCCGAGCAACTCTCTTCAACCGGGTCGCAGACGCCGGTGTTCCACGGCACCAGGATCGTGTTCAGGGGGACATCTTCGTCCAGGACGAGCGGGAACTGCGAAAACGGGTTTAGAAATTCGAACGGGTCCCCGAGATTGTCGATTCCTTCGAAGGCGGTCGCGGCGAATCCGCCCGCCAAATAAACATACTTCGTGAGCGCGTCGAACGCTTCCTCGCCAAGCAGGACATAGTCATAGTATCCCGTCGACGGTAGATCAATCGAGGCCGTGGAGGTGATTCCGACGATCGTGACATAGACATCCGACGTGGTTCCCCAACCGCGTCCCGTCGTGTCCATCATGATCTGGCCGAGATAACTTTCGACATAGGCGTCAAGCGCAAGGGAATTGGTGGCGATGACGACTTCATCGGCCGCCGCCGGCATCCGTCCGGCGTACAGATCGGCTTCATCAAGCACCCCTGCCGGAAGCGCGTAGGTGTAGATGGAATCGTAGTAGCCCCATTCGTTCACCGTGCTCATGGTGTAGCTGAAGGTATAGTCGAGGATGAAGTCGTTCTCGACGATCAACTTCACATTCGCGATGTCGAGGATTTCGGCGAAGTCCTCCGCGGTGAACGTCGTCTTGTCGGTCTTGCGAACGACGACGCGGTCGATCGAGGTGTTGTTGAAATAGTAGTTTCCCCAATCCTCGAAGTCGCGCATCGAAGCGTTGAAGGCGCCATAGGCGAGGGCGACGAAGAAAGAGAAAACGGTGAAGATGAGGACCATCAAGATCGATTTTCGCGGTACGGCGAGCAGATTGCGGAACGCGATTCCGACATGTTCCCAAATCGAGAGCCGGTTTTCCGTGTCGACGATCTTTGGCAAATCCTTTTTTTCTTTCGGCGCGACTTCGACGTCTTCGACGATTTCGCCGTCGAAGATGCGGATCTTGCGCGTCGCATAATCCTTCACCTGCTCATAGTCGTGGGTGACGATGATGACGAGTTTGTCCTTGGCGATTTCCTGAAGCAACTCGATGATCTGCTTGGCCGAGGCCGAATCGAGGTTGCCGGTCGGTTCGTCGGCGGCGATGATCGGGGCGTTTTTTGCGAGGGCGCGGGCGATGACGACGCGCTGCTTTTGTCCGCCGGACAGTTTCGTCGACTTGTGGTGAATATGTTTTTCCAGCCCGACGCGGCGGATGATGTCCATCGCCCGCGACCGAATCTCTTTTTTCGGATAACCGGCGAGGATCAGAGGGGCTTCGACGTTCTGGAGCACCGTGTACGAGTCGATCAGGTTGTAATTCTGAAAGACGAAGGCGACATACTTCTTGCGGAAGTTCTCCATGTCGGCGACGGTGTAGTAGGATGTTTCTTCGCCGTTCACATACATCTCGCCTTCTTCATAGGTATCGATCCCGCAGATGACGTTCAAAAGCGTCGTCTTGCCGGAGCCGGATTCGCCGACGATGGCGACGAATTCGTTCATCCGGAGTTCAAGATTCACTTTCCGAAGTCCGAGTGCGATGACGTTGTTGGAGCTATAGTATTTGGATACGTTGACCAGTTTCAGCATAGTCCACCTCGAAAATACGTGTCAAAGGGTATTATATCACGGCATGAGTGATGTTTTCGACCGCGAAAAAAGAAAAAGTCGGATTTCTCCGGCTTTTTTACAAATTTTACAAGACTTCGATGTCGGCGAAATCGAGTTCGATCGGCGTTTTTCGTCCGAACATCTCGAGCAGGACCTTGACGGTGCCTTTTTCGTCGTTGATGCTTTCGATCGTGCCGATCTGGCCCGTGAAGGCGCCGGTCGCGACCTTGACGCTCTGACCGACTTTCGCGTTCAGCTTCTGCGCTTGAAGGAGGCCGCATTTCTTCAGGATCGGGTTGATTTCTTCGGGGAGCAGCGGGATCGGTTTCGTGCCGCCGCCGGAGGAACCGAGGAAGCCGGTGACGCCGGGCGTGTTGCGGACGACGAACCACGAATCGTCGGTGACCATCATCTCGATGAAGACGTAGCCGGGGAACATCTTGACCATTTTTTCCTTGATCGAGCCGTCGGCTTTCTTTTCCGCCTTCAACTCTTCGGGAATCATGACCTCGAAGATCTTGTTCTCCATCTGCATCGTCTCGATGCGGCGTTTCAGATTTTCCTTGACGGAGTTTTCAAACCCGGAATAGGTCTGAACGATATACCACAAACGTTTGTTTTCCATTATGCGGCCGATCGCTTACAGTGTGTAAATCCACTTGAACAGCGGGTCGAGGGCAAAGCCGTAGAGGGTGAACACGAACATGAGGAACAACAGGAAAGCGAAGACGCGTCCGGAATCGGCGGCGAGTTCCTTGCCGGTCGGCCAGGAGGACTTCTTCATTTCGGTGATCGACGGACGCAGGATCGGAATCGCGAGGAAGACGATGACGAGCGTGCCGACGAGGATCAGAAACGTGCCGGTGAGGATCCGCTTGAGGTCGGTTTCGAAGAAGAAATCGATGAAGGCATAGCCGGAACTGCCGAGCGGGATGGTGAGGTCGGTGCTGCCGAATTTGCCGAGGATGATGTAAATGCCGTACAGGATCAGAACCGGGCTCAGGATCGCGAGCAGCCAGTTTTCAAAGGCATATTCCTTTTTCAGGATTTCCATGATGCGCGAATGCTTTTCATCCGGCGTCTGGACGGGTTTTGACGTTTGGACGGGTTTGACTTTCTTGACTTTCGGTTCTTTGATTTGGTCGGCCATGGCGGTCCTCCTACTTGCTCTCCTTGTGGAGCGTGTGTTTTTTGCATTTGTCGCAATACTTCATGATCTCGAAGCGGGTTTTTAAATCCGCCGGCCGTTTGATTTCATAGTTACGGGACAGGCATTCCTGACAGATCAACACTACTTTGTCTTTCATCTTATCAACTCTCTTGCTTTATTAAATGTATCAAAATAAGACTATTTTGTCAAGAAAATCATGGTTCCAAACGCATTTTAATTTTTTTGCGGACGCGTTCGACGGCGTTGTAGACTTTTTTCGGAGGAACGGCGAGAGCGGTTGCGATTTCCGCGATCGGCCGGCACCGCAGCATGCGTTCGTTGAAAATCGTCCGCTCGAAGGCGGAGAGCGCGCCGATACCCGCTTCGATCTCGGCGGCGGTGTAATAGGTCGCTTCCGTTTCACGGACTTCGTCGGCGAGCAGAAGCGGCAGACGTTCGACGTTGAAGCGGTTCTGGCGCTGCCGGGCGCGGATCACGGTGATCAGGTGGTGTTCGAGATTCGATTCGAAATAGCGTGTGAACGACTTGTTCATGCGGTCGTCGAAGTGCACGATCGACCGGTGCATGACCATCAGGCTTTCCTGGAAGCGGTCGTCGTATTCGGCGGTCAGGTTGAACTTGGAGATTTTTTTCGCAATCAGCCAACGATACTTGTCGAACATCAGGTTCCAGGCTTCTTCACTGCCCTGCCGGATCAGATCGATGATTTCGTAATCGTTGTACTGGCGAAAATCCAAGCGCTATCCCCTCTTTCGGAGAATTTCGAAGATGATGACGCCGGCTGCGACGGAAGCGTTCAGGCTGTTCGCCTTGCCTGCCATCGGAATCCGGACGCAGTAGTCGACGCTGTCCTTGATCAGCCGGCCCATGCCCTTGCCTTCGCTGCCGATGACGACGCAAAGCGGCGTCGATACATCGATGTCGGTGTGCTTCTTGACGGCGTCCATCGCCGTGCCGACGATCCAGAAGCCGTGTTTTTTGAGTTTCTCGATCGTTTGGGCGAGGTTCGTGACTTCGATCACGTCGAGGTATTCAAGCGCGCCGGACGCCACTTTCGCGACCGCTCCGGTGATCCCGACGCTGCGGTCTTTCGGAATGATGATCCCGGTGACGCCGCCGGCTTCGGCACTGCGGATGATCGCGCCGAGATTGTGCGGATCCTCGATTCCGTCGAGCATCAGATACAGCGGATGGACGATCGCCGCGTGTTTGGAAAACGCTTCGTCGAGCGTCAGGGTCTTGTAGCCGTCGATTTCGAACACGACGCCCTGATGGTTGCCGGGGTAGTTGCGGTCGAACGCCTTTTTGTCGAGGACGCAAAACGGAATGCCGGCGGCCTTCAATCCGGCCGCCAGGTCGGCGTTGGTCCCCGATTGGATAAACGCGCCGCGGACGGGTCTTCCGGCGGCGAGGATTTCTTTGCACGGGTTTTTCCCGTAGATCATTACCGACATGTCGATCACCACTTTCATTGTATCATAACGCGGGTCCCGCGTCGTTTGAAAAAGAAGCGCTTCCGTTCGTGAAAAAACTCCCCCCGGTCAGAGGAGTTCCTCAACCGCCGCGATCGCGGCGCGCATCAGTTCTTCGAGCCGGTCCCGTCGTCCCTCGAGATAGAGGAATCCGAAGAGCGCTTCGAGGCCGCTCGCCTGATGGTACGTGGCGAGGTCGGCGTTTTTCGGCCGATGCGAAGCTTCGGCGTTGCGGCCGCGTTTGAAGACATCGGTTTCGGCGTCCGTGAGCATGCCCGCCAGGAGTTTGTCCGCGGCGCGGGACTCGCCGCCGGCGGACGTATACCGGATCGCGGCCGTATGGAGGTCGTTCGTCTTGGTGATGCCGCGGGCAAGCAGATGTTCGCGGACCCGGAGTTCGAGAACGGCGTCGCCGATGTAGGCGAGCGTCGCGCCGCTGTAGGGGACCATCTCAGATCAGGTCGCGACGGACCAGTTCGGCGCGGAAGCGGTCCGCGGCGGCGAAGTCCTTCGTCTTGCGGGCGTCTTCCCATGAGACGAAGAGGGCGCGGTCCTCATCGTCGAGCGGCTTGAGGACGGGTTCGAGGCCGAGGATGCCGAGCATGTAGCGGGCGGCTTCGAGGGCCTGGTTCATGACGGTCGGTTCGGACGGACGGCGGAGCAGGTTGTTGATGATTTTGAGGAGAGCGTTGAAGGCGGTCAACGCGTTCGGCGTGTTGAAGTCGTTTTCCATCGCTTCGTCGAACTGCGTCAGGGTCGCTGCGATTTCCGGGTCGGAAAGCACCGCGTGGACCGTCAGCGTGCGGTTCCGGTCGAGCGTCCGGAAGAGGGTTTGCACGGTCTTTTCGTCGCGCGACCAGTCTTTTTGGTAACTTTCGAGATTTTCCAGGGAGAAGCTGAGCGGGGCGCGATAGTGGGTCGCGAGCAGATACAGCCGAAAACCGCGCAGGTCGCCCTCGAGGTCTTTCACCTTGATGTCGTTGCCGAGGCTTTTCGACATCTTTTCGCCGCCGATGTCGAGTCTGCCGTTGTGCATCCAGTAGCGGGCGACGCGGTGGTGGTCATGGGCGCAAGCCTGGGCGATTTCGTTTTCGTGATGCGGAAACATCAGATCCATGCCACCGCCGTGAATGTCGATTTCCTCGCCGAAGATGTCGTCGATCATCGCGACGCATTCGGTATGCCAGCCCGGTCGACCGACGGAGAAGGGAGAATCCCAACGAAGTCCTTCCGCCGTTTTCTTCCATAGCGTGAAATCAAGCGGCGATTCCTTTTTCTCGTTCACTTCGACGCGGGCGCCGGAGATCAGGTCGTCAAGTTTGCGGTTGGAAAGCCGGCCGTAGTCGGCGGATTTCGAAACGCGGAAGTACACGTCGCCGTCGATTTCGTAGGCGTCGCCGGTTTTCACGAGGTCGGCGATATAATCGATGATCTTGTCCGCGTAACGCGTCACGCGCGGCTGGATGTAGTCGACGCTCGATCCGAGGGCTTCGACGTCATGCAGGAAGGCGTCGATGTAGAACTGGCTCACCGTCGCTTCGTCTTTGCCCTGTTCCTTCGCTTTCGCGATGATCTTGTCGTCGACGTCGGTGAAGTTTGAAACGAACTGTACCCGGTTCCCCTTGGCGGTGAAATAACGGCGGACCGTGTCGAAAATGACGACCGGCCGGGCGTTTCCGATATGGATGTAGTTATAGACGGTCGGTCCGCAGACATACATCGAAACGACGCCGGGATGGCGCGGAACGAAGGTCTCAAGCGCGTTGGTATACGAGTTGAAAATTTTCATGGTCATCACTTCCGTCGATAGATTTCTGCATGATTATTATACACTATACGGAGCGGATAGACAACGGAAAGCGGGAACGGGCGCATTGCGCGAGAAAAAACAGGCATTTCCGCTTGCGTTCGCGGTCCATATGCTAAAATAATATAAGACAGCGTTCCCGATGCGGACGCGCAGGCATGGTACCGGAGGTATCCCTTATGAATATCATCGACCGCATCAAAGATGCATTGAAACGCTTCCGGGAAGCGATGGGCGAAACGCGCCGATCCAGCAGCCGTTACGTGCGAATCGCGACCGACATCAATTTCGGTCGGTATCTTTTGATGGTGGTGCTGGCGACCCCGATCATCGCCGGGACGATGATCGCCGTGTCCCGCGTCGATGCCGCCGGCGACGCGCTCGTCGCGCTTTGGCGTTCCCAGATCCTGATCGTCGACGCCGTCATGATCGCATGCCACTTGATCCTGCTCGGCATGCTCGCGCTGCTTCGAAAACTGGGAAAAGTCAAAGCGGTCATCGTCGCGCAATACGTCGGCGTCGCCCTCATCGTCGCCCTGAGCGGTTTAAACACGGTGGTCGGTCAATACATCAGTCCGAATATTTCCGTCTTCATCTATGCCTGCGTCCTCGCCGGGTTCGTCTTCTATCTTCGCCCGGCGGTGTCCTTCATCGCGTTCTATTCTGTCTTCCTCTTCATGTTCTTCGCGCTGCCGCTGACCCAAGGCGATCACGTCCTGCTCGCTTCCGCCCGTATGAACGTATTCGCGACGGTTTCGCTCGGATGGTTCGTTTCGGTTGTCGGATGGATCAATCTGCTCGCCAAGAATCGGCGTACCGCGATCATCGCGGCGCAGACCCTCGAGCTGCAGGAACTGTCCCGCCGCGACCGTTTGTCCGGTCTCTTGAACCGCGGCGCGATGGAGGACGCCCTACGAGACGCATACGTCGCCCAGAAGGAGGGTGCCAAGCCGATTCCGATCTTCATCCTCGACCTGGACGAGTTCAAACTCGTGAACGACAGTTACGGTCATCCGGCCGGCGACGGTTTGATTCGGAAAATCGCTCGCGTCCTGACCGAGAACGTCCCGAATACGGCGCTCATCTCGCGTTGGGGTGGCGACGAATTTCTTGTCGCTTGTCCGGGATGCGAACTTGCGGGCATCAAGGGCTTGGCCGAAAAGATCCGCGACATCATCGCGACGACGGCGTTTTCCATCGACGAAAATCTGATTCGCACCTCTGTCTCCATCGGCGTCTCGATCATCGACGAGACCTTCGACCGCGGCTACCGCGACGCCGACAAGGCGCTTTATCTCGCCAAACGGTCCGGCAAGAACCGCGTCATGACCATCGAAGACCTGAAATAACATCCATGGAACGACGAAAAAAGGCACCCCGCAGGGTGCCTTTTTAGGTTGATATCGTTTTGCTTATTACAGTTTGACGATATTGGCAGCTTGGGGTCCACGAGCGCCGTTGACGACTTCGAAGGAAACCTTCTGGCCGTTTTCGAGAGCTTTGTAGCCTTCGCCTTGGATTGCCGAGTAATGAGCGAAGATGTCTTTTCCGTCTTCACCAGTGATGAATCCATAACCTTTTTCTGCGTTAAACCACTTGACCGTGCCGTTCATTTGTTTTTGTGTTTCTCCTTGTTTTTATTTTTGATGCTGAATACATTATACAACTTAACTTTTAGAATTGCAAGTAGAATCTTTTGGAATCGTCCGTATGTTCCTTTGCAGAGTAAACGCAACAATCAGAATGGGAAGTTGCGTTTACATCGAAGATAATGTTTTCTATAATGGGACTGTGTTCCGGCCGAAGAAAGCGAGGTGCCTTGGTCCATGCTCGGCTATGACGAGATTCTCACCATTTACAAGTACATCTCCCTGAACTACCATGCATCGCAGATCGCCGTGACGATGCACATCTCCCCCTCGACGCTCTACCGCATGATCACCGCCAACATCGAAATCAAAAAGAGAAACATATTTTCGCTTGCCTATCATTACCATGAGTGCAAATACGTCCCCGAATGCAAGAAAACGATCAAGCGATGTCCCGATGAATGCGAACGGTTCGAAAAGTACCT
>DMTN01000042.1 GCA_003477305.1 Acholeplasmatales bacterium
GGTTCCGAGCGTTTCGACGACGACCGCGCCGTCAGTGACGGTGAATGTTGCGTCGATCTGGACGGAAGCCCAGCTCTGGCCCATCGTGGTCCAGGAAGTCCAACCGGAGTCTGCGACGTTGACACCGAAGCCGACCGCGTCGAAGTTGCCGTTTTGGATTCCATCGGCGACTTCATCGAAACCAAGGGTGACTTCTTCGGAAATGACGAAGTTGTCGAAGGTCAGGGTCGCGAGGCCGTAGAGGCCGAGGCAGGCAGTCAGTTTGAGATTCTCTTCATAGGCGACGTATTCGACGACGACATGGTTCGCGCCGACGACGAGGGTGACCGGGATGGCGACGTTCGCGACGTTGTCGGTGGTCGACATTTCCATCGAGAAGGTGCCCGCGACGGTTGCGTTCACGTCGAATTCGATCTTGTAATGTTTTCCGGGTTCGACGTTGAGGAGAGCGTCGTTCGGACGATACTGAAGCTGGATGTACCAAACTTGTCCGCCGGTCCCGAGGATGTCGACGACGACGGCGCCGTCGGTGACGGTGAAGGTCGCGTCGAGCTGGTGGGTTGCCCACGATTCGTTCAGCGTGGTCCAGGAAACCCAAGCGGAATCTGCGACGTTGACGCCGAAGCCGACCGCATCGAAGTTGCCGTTTTGGATGCCGTTTTCAACCGGCCAGTAGTTGATGGGATCTTCCGGTTCTTCCGGATCTACCGGTTCGGGAATGATCGGTTCGAAATACTGGATGTTGTCGATCACGAGGATCGTCCCGGGAGCAACGAGACCCGGCATGATGAACAGTCTGAACTGTTCTTGCGTAGCGGTATAGAACAGCGTGATGTGGTTGTCGCCGGCGACGAGGTCGACGAACGTATCCTGATTCAGGCCGTTGTCGGCATTCTTCAGTTCGATCGCGATCTGCGTGGCGACGTTCGAGTTGATGTCGAGTTCGATCCGGTAGACGGCACCGACGGTCATGTCGGCGATTTCCGAGTTGTACTGGATCTGGCAGGCCCAGATGGCTCCGCCGGTCTGGGTCGTCGTGTTGGTGATGACGCCGCCAGCCATGACGGTGGTGCCGATATAGTTCGGCAGACCCCATGCTTCGGTGACGCCTTCAGAAGTCCACAGTGCCCAACCGATCGCATCGGCTGCGACGAAGGCGGCATCGGTGGCGAAATCGCCGTTATCGACATAGCCTTCGACTTCCTGGGTCGGACGGGAGACGACGAAGTTTCTGAATTCCAAGGTACCTTCTTCACCGCTGTCGGGAGTGAAGGTGCCGAGGTTCATCTGCATGTTGAAGGTGGCGACGTCGGTTCCCTTGAACGGGATTTCGACGAGGTTGTAGCCGGCAACGAGATCGATGTTCGCATCGATGTATGCGGAAGCGAATCCGGCATCCTTCAATTGGACGTTGATGCGGCGGGCGTTTTCGGCATAGACGACAAAGCTGAACAGATAGTCGATGTCCTTGACCAAGACGCCGGTGCCTTTGTACTTGAGCTGGATCGACCAGAACTCGGTTCCGGCCGCTTCGATGTCAAGGTTGACGCCCTTATCGATGTAACGGTTCGTGACGGTCGGATATTCCGCCCAGGTAAACCATCCCGTGGCTTCGATGCCATACCAGAGATAGAAGGTGTCGGTCGGGATTTCGACGATTTCATGGGTGATGTAGTTTTCGCCGAGGTCGAGCGATTCGACGCCCAGCGGCGTGTCGTTGACATTGGCGACGGTTCCGAAGACGTTGCCGATGACCAGGCCGGGATCGACGGGTTCTTCGCCTTCTTCAGCGTTCACGTCCTGCCACAACTGGAGGTTGGTGAAGGTGAAGGTGCCGGTCTGGACGAGGTCGCCGTAGTTGCCGAGCATGATCTTCATGAAGAAGTAGTCATACAGCGAGACGAATTCGATCTCGATCAGGTTGTCGCCGGCGACGAGGTCAAACGACTGCGTCTTGGAGACGGGCAGAGCGTTGGTCGAGCCGGTGATGTTGACGACAAGGATGCGGGCGACGGTCGAGTTGACGTTGAACGTCAGTTTGTAGTTGGCGTCCTTGATCAGCTTCGTACCGGCTTTGTTCATGTCGTTCCATTGCAACTGGATGCCCCAGTCGTTGACAGCCTGGGTCAGGACGACGACTTCGATGCCGTCTTCGATGATTTCACCAGACATCAGAGCGCCGGACGACTGATCCCAGTAATAGAACTCGCGGACATAGTCGGCGTCGGTGGTGGTGATGTAGTCGATCATCGTGTCGACGGCGATGTCGGCATTCGTGAAGAAGTCGGGGAGTTCCTCGTAATCGATGACGATCGGGCCTTCCCAAAGCGTGAAGTTCGAGAATTCGAGCGTTCCGACATTCACGGAGGTCTCGACGACGCCGGTCATGATGTTCATGTGCAGAACGGCCTGGTTGGCGACGAAGACCATTTCATAGTCGAACGTGCCGGTCAGGATTTCGATGATGCTGTGGGTGTCAAGGCCGTAGTTGTTGTTCGGGGCCTTGGTGACGATGTCGATGTAGCGGTCGGAAGTGGACGTGAGCGTGAAGGTGATCTTGTAGGTGCGTCCCGCTTCCAGCGCGATATCCGTGAGCATCATCGTCTGCAAGCCGTAGCCGACGCCGCCCAGATCTTCCTGGACGATGATCAGCTTGTCGCCTTCGACGCGCACGCCGCCCGTGGTTCCGAAGACGGCGGGACTGGCTTTCCAGTAATGCCAGGTGTTGACGCTTCCGTCCCAAGTGGCGAGTTCCGGAGCGGTCCAGTCGGTTCCGAGCCAAACCTCATTGTCGATATCGTCGGTTTCGACGAACTCGATCGTGATCGGCGCGGCGGAAATCTTGACGTTGCGGGTTTCGCGGGCCATCTTGCTGTTGACGACGACCGTGTAGGTGATGATGCAGGTTTTGGCGCCTGTCGACATCAACATGCCGTCTTCGTCGATCTGGCAGGCGGGATCATCGGACTGAAGCAGGATGCGGTCCGCATAGTCGACGCCGTCCGAGCCGAAGGCGTGAACGCCATCCAGCAGGTCGAACAACTGATTCGCGTAGATTTTGGGTTCTTCGAAGCCCGCGTCCGTGAGTCCGGAGAGGGCGATCGAGAACACCGTGGTGGTGACGCCCGTCGTCGTGGTGGGGACGGTGGTCGGTTGGGTCGTGGTGGTGCCCTGAGTGGTCGTGGTTCCGCCGCTCGTTGTCGTACCGGCAGCTGTGGTCGTGGTGGTGGGGACTTCCGTCGTCGGGATCGTGGTCGTAAGCTGATCGCAGGCGATGATGCCGAACACCAGAAGCAGCGTCGAAAGAAGCAATAAACCTTTCTTCATCTGTGTCATATCCTCCTTATTTCATTTAGCGTAACCGTTTACTTAATCATTATATCAAATGATGTTAGCCTTTTCAACTGATCGCCATCGTCTTTTCAGCGAATTTTTTAAAAAAGAAAAAAGAAATATGTAATTGTTTACACATTTCTTGATTGTTTCATCATTTTGATTTCAATGCTCCGGATTCACGTGGATCATGATGTGCTTGACGTCGGGGATTTCCGCTTCGATCCGGTCGTGGACGGCCTCGGCGATGGTGTGCGCCTGACTGACCGACAGCTTGTTTTCGACGGCGATTTCGAGGTCGACGTACAGTTTCATCCCGAACATCCGGGTCTTCAGTTCATCGATCTTGACGACCCCGCGATTGGCGAGGACGACGGCTTCGATCTTGGCGACGGTCATCGCGTCGGCGGCCTGGTCGACGACCCCGGAAAGCCCCATCTTGATGATGCGGAAGCCGGTGCGGACGATCAATAGACAGATCGCCACCGAGGCGATCGGTTCGAGGACGGTCAAACCGAGCATCGCGCCGACGACGCCGACGATGACCCCGGCGGATGAGAATTCATCGCTCCGATGGTCCCACGCCATCGCGGCGAGGGCGGGCGAGGATGCCTTGTGCGCGGCTTTCTTGGTGAACCGGTACATGATCTCCTTGACCAGAATCGTCACGAAGGCGGCGATCAGGGCGACGTACGACGGCGGTTCGATCTGGGATCCTTCGATGATGAAACGATAGATCGTGGTGACCGCGTTCTTGCCGATCTCAAACGCCGAGATGATCAAGACGACGCCGATGAAGATCGACGCCATGCTCTCATACTTCTCATGCCCGTACTGATGGTCTTCGTCCTTCTCCTTGCGGGCGAAGATGGCGGCGATCATCGCGGCGATCGCGGTCGCGACGTCGCCGATCGAGTTGACCGCGTCGGTAATCAGCGCGGTGGATCGGCCGACGATGCCGGCAATGATCTTCATGACCGCCAAGAAGAAGTTCAGGATGGTGGACAGGATCGTCGTTTTGCGGATGATGCGTTTCTCGGTTTGCGGATCGGTCATCGCCGTCGGCTCCTTTTTATAGAAAGTGCGGGCCATTGCTGTCCCGCACTTTTATGCTGTCTTTCGACCCGGGGATTCCCCCTGATTGGAAGATGAAGTTGTCATTCCAAATCCATTATAAGGCCATTTCCAAAAATTGTCAAACGCGGTTTTTTTATTCGTTCGTGTCGTACTGGTCGAAGACCTGCGTGAAGTAGACGTCGGCGATCGCATCGATGGCGGTCTTGAGGGCCGCGTCGTCCACGGTGTAGCCGGGGAACGCGCCGTCAAACGCGCCGAGCTGAAGCTGTTCGGCGATCAGGATGTTCAGGAACCCGACGACGTACATCGAGTCGTGAAGGTCGGTAAAGTAGGCTTCGATCGCGGTTTTGACCGAGGTCGGGATGTCGGGCTTGGTGATGCCGTAGGTTTCTTCGACGTCGGAACCGGTGCCGTAGACGATTTCATAGAAGCGGAACTCGCAGTAGAGCTGGAGTTGGGCGATCGACGGGACGTCGAATTCGTTCTCGGTGCCGACGGTATACTTCGGCGTCGTGCCGTCGGTCTCGTAGGTCATCGTGAACTGGGCGGTCGGCTTCTCGAAATCGGAGCCTTTTTCGCAGTAGAGCAGGTAAGCGCCGTCGACGGAGGCGACGAGTTCGCTATAGTAGAGTTCGTCCTTGTCGATGTTTTCGACGAGATTATATTCGGCGTAAGCGGCGATGAAGCCGTCGATCATCGACTGTTCGTAGGCGTCGATCGTGGTGAGATAGGTGAGCGAGGCGCTCGAAGAGAGATTCTTGGTCGCGAGCATGAAGCCATACCCCTTGAATTCGCCCCAGGTCGCATCCGTGCGCTTCGCCTTGTTGTAGGCGGAGATCAGGTTGGCGAAGGTCCGGGTGTCGTCTTCGTCCATGTAGGCGCGGATCGCAATTTCGAAATCGGAAAGCAGCAGGTGGTAGGCCGCTTCGTCGGCGAGGTCAAGGACGAATTTCTCGTAATCGTCGGCGACGCCGTCTTCGTCGCGGTCGACATAGATCTGCAGGGTCTGGACGTCGAGGCTGAAGTAATTGTCATAGTAGTCCTGGACAAGGTCGTAGAGATACGTACGGAGCAGATCCCAGTCGTTGGCGATGATGCGGTCGTACACGGCGTACGGCTGGAGCGTCGACTTGATGTAGAACTTGTTGATCATGTCGGCTTCCGATTTGGCCCCGTAGGCGAGGTACAGGTATTCCGCGAAGGTATAGAGCGAGGCGTAGGAACTCTGTTCGAAATTCGTCTTGAGCGTGGCGAGCGTTTCTTCGTGTTCGGCGAGTTTTTCCGAGTCGTTCGTTTCCAGATCGGTGTCGCAGGTTTCATCGACGGTGCAATAGACATCGGCGAAATGCATGTCGAAAACGAAGGCGAACTGTGCGGCGTAGAGGGAATACAACCCGCCGTTCTTGTTCATCGCGAAGGCGAGCAGTTCGTCGGCGGTGATCTCTTCTTCATCAAAGATCGCGACGATCGAAGCGTTGCCATCCTCGTCGAGCTCATAGCCGGTATAGATGCTCTGATAGTCGACGCCGAGGTAGTAATCCTTGACGATGAAGCCGTGTTCGGCGCGGACTTCGGCGATGCGGTTGGAGACGAAGCTCGAGGTCGCGAGCTGCTGTTTGACGAGTTCGGCGACGATTTCATCGTAGACGTCCTGCGTGATGATGGTCGCAAGATCTTCGGTGTCGGCGTCGAAGTCGGACAAATCGACCTTGACGGTATCCGTCAGCTTGAGGATCATGTAATAAGCCGTGTCGGACGCTCCGGCATAGCGGACCGGCTCGTAGGTGAACCAGGAATCGTTCTCCGGGTCTTCGAGATAGGAATCATACGAATCAAGCGTGGAGAACAGGAAGGTCGCAAGGCTCGACTGGGCGGCCTTGACGTCGGCGTAGACATGGTTCATCTCGGGCATCGCCTTCAGTTCTTCGGCGGTGGCGTCTTCGTCTAAAAGGGCGCGGTAGCCGCCGTAGACGTAATTGTACATCAGGATGTAGTAGTCGAGGATTTCCGCATCGGTGAGGACGATCGTGTTCTCATCGTCGAACGAAGCGGAGGACACCTGGTCGATCGGCTTGATGCCGGTATAGAGGCGCAGTTCGCCATGGTAGGAGACGAGGTTGAAGGCGCGCAGGACCGCTTCGGCGTCGGTGAGCGAAAGGAACTTGATCTTGATCGCCTTGGCGTCGACGAAATAGCTCGACGTGTAGTACTTGGCGACGGCGTCTTCGTCGATGAACCAGGATTCATCGGCGTAGGTTTCATCGAGCATCATGTCGGTGACGAAGTTTTCCTTCGCGCAGACCATGCGGATATAATCGTTTTCGTTGCCGGAATAGCCGAGCAGGATCATGTTCTGGGCGTATGTGCTTTCGTACTGTTCCCGGTCTTCGAGCGACAGTTCCGCGATTTCCGCGTCATCAGTGAGTCCGTAGGTGAGATATTTGGCCTTCTCGGTCATCTCTTCTTCGGTCACGGCGGCCAAAGCGGCGGAAAGCAGGATGGTGTCGACCATGAAAAGCAGCTGGTTGACGCCGTCGTTGATCTTGAATTCTTCATACAGTTCGCCATAGGTGACCGTCACCGATCCCGAGGTGTTGTGGAAAAAGACCGCGTCCGGGTCGGAAAGACCGGGGACGACCGCGCCGTTGTCGGCCGTGGACGCCGTCGTGGTATCGCCGCCGGTCGCGAGGATGATGCCGACGGCGGTCATCGCGCCGACGACCAGGATCGATAATGCGATGATCAGGGTTTTCTTGCCAATGAATTTAAACATGTCGTTTACTCCTTAAGAAGTGTTTGCACTAGTATCTATTATATAACATTCCATCCGTACAGGAAACTCTTTTCTTTTAAAGTACGCGCGTGCGAATCCATTATAGACAACCATAATGTGCTTTGTGTGAAGTGCCGGAAAAGAAAGGACGGCGCCTTGGGGGCGCCGTCCGACGACGTACGGGATCAGATGCCGTTGGAATAGTCCATCGCGAGGTAGCGTTTGTACATCGCGTACCGGCGCTGCGCGTCGGTCAGGTTGAGGGCAAGCAGTTCCTTGGCCTGATCGGGGTTGATTTGCGCGAGCTGGGCGTAACGGGATTCGGACATCAGGAAATCATGATACTTGGACCAGTCGGGTTCCTTCGAATCCATCTGGAACGGGTTCTTCCCCTGGGCGATGAGCCGCGGGTCGAACCGGAAGGTCGGCCAGTAGCCGCATTCGACGGCGAGTTTCGCCTGCAGATGCGAGGTGCCCATGCCGTTGTGAAGTCCGTGCGAGATGCAGGGAGAATAGGCGATGACGAGCGACGGACCCGGATAGTTTTCCGCTTCCGTCAGGGCTTTGAGGACCTGGGCGCCGGACGCGCCGTGCGCGATCATCGCGACGTAGACATGGCCGTAGGTGATGGCCATCGCCGCAAGGTCCTTCTTCTTGCCGGGCTTGCCGGCGGCGGTGAACTTCGCGATCGAGCCGGGACGCGCCGACTTGGAGGACTGTCCGCCGGTGTTCGAATAGACTTCGGTGTCGAGCACGAGGATGTTGACGTCTTCGGCGTTGGCGATCACATGGTCGAGGCCGCCGTAGCCGATGTCGTATGCCCAGCCGTCGCCGCCGATGATCCATTGCGATTGACGGACGAGGTTTTGCTTCATTTCGAGGATTGCCTTGGCGGCGTCGCTGCCGTCCTGTTCCAGAAGCGGGACGAGGGCGCGGCTGATTGCGAGCGTCTTGTCGCCGTTGTCGCGGTTTTCGAGCCAGTCGTTCAGAAGCGTCTTGATCAATTCGTTGTCAAACTTCGGCAGATTCTCGATCATCTTGTTCTGCAGCTTGTCGCGGAGCGTTTCGGAGGCGATGCGCAGACCGTATCCGAACTCGGCGTTGTCTTCGAACAGCGAGTTGGCCCAGGCGGGTCCGCGTCCGTCGATGTTCTTGGTATAGGGCGAAGCGGGGAAGGAAGCGCCGTAGATCGAGGAGCAGCCGGTGGCGTTGGCGATCAACAGACGCTCGCCGAAGAGCTGGGTGACGAGTTTGATGTACGGCGTTTCGCCGCAACCGGCGCAAGCGCCGGAGAATTCGAAGAGCGGTTGCGCGAACTGACTGTTCTTGAGGTTCGTCTTGCCGACGAGGTTGACCTTGTTGGTCACCTTGTTGTACAGATAGTCGGCTTTGAGGTGTTCCTTGTTCTTGATCGCCTCGGTGATCGGTTTGTACATGAGCGCCTTCGTCTTGGCCGGGCAGGTGTTGATGCAGACGCCGCAGCCGGTGCAGTCGAGGACGGAAACCTGGATGCGGTATTTGAGACCCTGGAGACCCTGGCCGACGGCGTCGCGCCAGACGGTTCCTTCGGGAGCCTTGGCGGCTTCTTCGGGGGTGGCGAGGATCGGGCGGATGCAGGCGTGCGGACAGGCATAGGAACACTGGTTGCACTGGATGCAGTTTTCCGGAATCCAGGTCGAGACTTCTTCGGCGATGCCGCGTTTCTCATAGGCGGCGGTGCCGTTGGGGATCCTGCCGTCCTCGATGCCGAGGAATGCCGAAACCGGAAGTTCGTAGCCGCGGATCGCGTTGACCTTGTCGGCGACGTTCTTGACGAACGCCGGGCGGGACGGGTCGTCGACGACCTTGATGTCGAGTTTCGCCCAGGCCGGGTCGACCTTCGCGAGGATGATGCCGTTGGCGCCGCGGTCGATCGCTTCGTAGTTCATCTTGACGACTTCTTCGCCTTTGCGGGCGAACGACTTTTCGGCGAATTTCTTCATCGCCTTCTGCGCCTTCGCATAGGGCATGATCTGCTCGTTCAGCTTGAAGAACGCCGACTGCATGATCGTCGAGATCAGCTTGACTTCGCCGATTTCGCGGGCGAGCTTGAAAGCGTCGATGATGTAGAAACGGACGTTCTGGCGGGCGAGCACTTTCTTCACGTCGTCGGGCAGGATCGCGCCGATTTCGCTTGCGTCCGCGGTCGTGTTGAGGAGGAAGACGCCGTTTTTGCGGATGCCGCCGATGAGATCGAACTTCTTCAGATAGGATTCCTGGGAACAGGAGACGAAATGCGGGTTGTTGACGAGATAGGTCGCGCGGATCGGATTCTTTCCGAACCGGAGGTGCATGCGGGTGATGCCGCCCGACTTCTTGGAGTCATAGGACGCATACGCCTGGCCGTAAAGGGCGGTGTAGTCGCCGATGATCTTCGAGACGTTCTTGACCGCACCGACGGTGCCGTCGGAACCGAGGCCGAAGAACAAGAGTTCGGTGGTGTTCGGATCGGTGACGTCGGGATACTCGGCGACCGGAAGCGACGAGTTCATGACGTCGTCGACGATGCCGATCGTGAATTGATCCTTCATCTTGCCCTTGAGGTTCTCATAGACGGCGAAAATCTGGGACGGGGTGGTGTCCTTGGAGGAGAGACCATAGCGTCCGCCGACGATCTTCGGGGCGTCCTTCTTGCCGTAGTAGATGTTTTTAACGTCGAGATAGAGCGGTTCGCCGCCGGCGCCCGCTTCCTTCGTGCGGTCGAGGACGGAGATCCGCTTGACCGTTTTCGGCATCGCCTTCAGGAAATACTTGGCAGAGAATGGGCGATAGAGATGAACCGAAAGGAGACCGACCTTCTCGCCCTGGGCGAACTTGTAGTCGATGACTTCGCGGATCGCCTCGGTGACCGATCCCATCGCGATGATGATGTCGGTGGCTTCCGGATGGCCGTAGTAGGAGAACGGCTTGTAGTCGCGTCCGGTGACCTTCGAGATTTCCTTCATGTAGCCGGCGACGATGTCGGGAATCGGCGTGTAGTACTTTTCCTGGACTTCCTTCGCCTGGAAGTAGACATCGTCGTTTTGCGCGGTGCCGCGGGTTTCGGGATTGCCGGAATCGAGGGCGCGGGCGCGAAACGCCGCGACGGCGTCGCGGTCGAGCAATCGATCGAAGACCGCATAGTCCATGACTTCGATCTTGTTCACTTCATGGCTGGTGCGGAATCCGTCGAAGAAATGCAGGAAGGGGATGCTCGATTTGATCGCCGCGAGATGGGCGATGCCGGCGAGGTCCATGGTTTCCTGGACAGAGCCCGAAGCGAGCATCGCGAACCCGGTCTGACGGGTCGCCATGACGTCCTGGTGGTCGCCGAAGATCGACAGCGCATGCGCGGCGATCGAGCGGGCGGCGACGTGGATGACGCCGGGGAGAAGTTCGCCGGAAATCTTGTACATGTTCGGGACTTTGAGAAGCAGACCCTGCGACGCGGTGAACGTGGTCGTGAGGGCGCCGGCGAGCAGCGATCCGTGGACGGTACCGGCGGCGCCGGCTTCCGATTGCATTTCCACGACCTTGACCGGCATGCCGAACAGATTCTTCTTGCCTTGCGAAGCCCATAGATCGACAAACTCGGGCATCGGCGTCGACGGGGTGATGGGATAGATGCCGGCGACTTCGGTGAACGCATAAGCGCAATACGCCGCGGCCTGGTTTCCATCCATTGATTCGAACACTTTTTTCGTTTTGACTGCCATTGAGACAACCTCCAGGGGATCGATTATTAATCATCATTCCATTGTATCATTATACTCCACTTTGTCGTTTCTGACAATGTGGAATCGCGGCTAAACCGTTTTCAGCGCCACGTCGACGCCAATGCGAACATCGCGTTCGCCTTCGTCAGAAAACCCGCGGCGACCGCTTGGAAATCGAGATGCAGTTCCTGCGACAGCCCCGTCGCTGCCTTGACCAAGGCGACGTTGTGCCACTGCAGACACTGGAAGGTCCGCCAGAGACAGAGCCGGAGCCAAACGCTTCGTTCGGGGGTCCGGCCGAGATAGACGGGAAGCAGCCCTTCGGCGAACCGGAAATCGTCGTTCCCATAACAGGCGACGTCGTAGAGGGGATCGTTGTTTCCGCCAAACTCCCAGTCGACCAGAATGAGGCCGCCGTCGTCTTTCTTGATATAGTTCGAGGTCTGGGCGTCGTTGTGGCAAAACACCGTCTGAATGCCTTCCAAAAGCGGTCGGAAGGCGAGCAACCGATCACGGATGTCACGATAATCCGCCGCATGGACGAGTCCTGAGCGAACGACGAGGGCTTCGTACTTTTCGAGTCGGTGAAACGGCGCGTAGTCGGTGTCGCCGTGAATCCCCGCCCCGTGCAGCCGGTGCAGGATCGCGGATACGGCCGCATAATGGGCGGCCGGATCGGTTTGACTCAACGGCAATCCGGGAACGAACGCGCTGATCTTATATCCGGTGTTCACGTCGAGGTGAAGCGTCAGATTGCCGTCGATTTGAAGCGGCGCGATCAAATGAAGCGTCTTCGCTTCGATCGTGCGATCGACGAAGACGTCGGTGTTCTTGCCGGGAATCCGAAACGCATAGAGCCTTCCGCCGGCGTCGACGAGATAGTTTGAGTTCGATCTGCCACCTTTTAGGCGGTCAAGCACCCTGATCGGGACGGCGGGGCCGAGGAAAGCGGCCATCCGTTCACGAACAATCGTTTCATGCGTCATAAGGACACGATCTCCATCGGTTCATTCTGCAACGCGCAGATGATCCGGTACTGCCCGGGGGACACACCCTGTTCGGCGAAGACGCCGTAGTATGTTTCGAGCGCTTTCTCGGGGGTGTTGCATTCCTGCGAGAGATGCGCGAGCATGATCAACCGGGTCCGATCGCCTGCGAGGTTGAGGGCGAGGAAGGCGGAATCCGCGTTGGAGAGATGACCCTGGTCGTCGAGGATGCGACGCTTGAGAAGCCACGGCCGATCGCTTTCCAAAAGCATCTCCGGGTCGTGGTTGGCTTCGAGGATGTAGGCGTCCGCATTGCGGATCGCATCGATCCGATCGTCGGGGAAATACCCCGTGTCGGTCATATAGACGAGGGTCTTCCCGCCGACGGCGAACTTGTATCCGCATGGTTCGAGCGCGTCGTGATAGGTCGGAAACGCCATCACGGCGAAATCTTCGAGCAAGAGCGGTTCGTCAAACCCGATCACGCGGTAATCGTCCTCTTTCAGATTTTCGCGGATGACGCGCGAAAGGTTCCGCTTCGTTCCCTCGGTCAGATAGACCGGACAATGGAACTTGTTGACGAGCGCGACCAGAAAACTGATGTGGTCGGTATGCTCGTGGGTGACGAAAATGCCATCGAGGCGGTCGAGCCGATCGTTTTTGATCGACAGCCGGCTTTGCATCATGCGAAGCGAAATGCCGGCGTCGACGAGATACCTGCGTTCGCCGTGTTTCAAGATCGTGGCGTTGCCCTTCGAGCCCGACGCCAGTACGATGAAGTCCATCCTATCACATCCACTGTCCATTATAGTATATTGCGCGCGCAGATGAAAGAAAAAAGCAAAACCCCGATCATTCCGGGGTCTTCGGTTCGGATATCGTTGCCGTTTCTTCGTTGCGGATCGCTTCCTTCAGTTCGGCGACGAGTTGCTTTTTCTCGGCTTCGAGCTGCTCCTTGCGCTGCGCCGCGAGCAATTTGACGATGGACGCGCCTTCTGACAGGCCGATCAGAAGGAAGAGGACGATCGCCCCGACATAGATGAGGCTCGAACCGCCTGCCGTCACGAATTGGAAGACGTTGCCGAGCAGAACGGAACGGAAGACATAGCGCCCGACGAGCTGGTCGACGGTGACACTCCAGGTATCGGCGGCGTTGTTCGCATCGCCTTTCGTCGTGAAGGTCCGGTCCGCGCCGACCCCGGAGATGGTCTCGATGCGGTGGGTGACGGTCGTGAGGATCATGACGTCATCGACTTCCACCCGCATTTTGAACGTGATGACGTCGCCGACCTCCAGGTCGTCGGGATCGGTCTTTCGCACGACGATGATGTCGCCGGTCATGATCGAGGGTTCCATCGATCCCGATTTGATGTGCAGGACGCTGTATCCTAGAAAGGATGGCGTCTCCTGCCGGCCGAGCGCGAAGACGACGTTCAGGATGAGCACGACCGCAAGCAAAAAAATAAGGTATGGGAGCGCGGCTCCCAATTTGTGCAAGATCGTTTTCATGGTCGCCCTCCTTTCCAAAAAAAAGCGGAGCGTTCGGCTCCGCCTTTATGCCGGATATCCGGTTGAAAAATCATAGCCGGCAAGACTCGTCCAAGTGACGTTGTCGGCCTGTTTGACCTGAATCGTCACGGAGACGGAGACGGTCTGGGTGCTGTAGTCGATGCCGGTGAGTTCGCCGTCGTAATAAAGCGAGGTGATCACGTCCATCGCGCCCGAGGCGGCCGCGAGCACGTAGGTCGTCACCGGTGTTCCCGGGGTGTAGTACCAATATCCCGAGATGTAGCTGAAGCCGGAGCCGAAGGTCACCGACAGATGATCGTCCACGGCGCCCGCATAGGTCGTTTCGACGCATGTGACGGTGCCGGGATTCGTGCACTTGGTATAGGTCACGAGGACGCGGATCTGTGAAGTGATGGTCGAGTCGTTGTCGACGGCGATGTCGGTTTGGATCAGTTCCTGTCCCGGCACGATGATCGTTCCGCCGGCGATGAAGGCGCCCGTCTCCGAGTAGCGGAGGTCGCCGACCGCGATGTTCTGGGTCGTGAAGGTGAACGATTGGCCGAACCAGCCGTAGGTGATCCCGATGATACCGAAGGCGGCGAACAAAAAGAAGATCGAAAGCAGGAGGAGCATGCGGATTTTCGTTTTCATGAAAGGCCCCTCCTCACTGCCCGACCGACGAGACGGAAATCAGGTCGATCGTGAGTTTGAGGTTCTGATAGTCGTTGCCCATCGTTTCGGCGATGGTCAGCGTGAAATAGACGATTTCGGAGGCGGATACCGCGATATCGAGGTTCTCGGCGCCGACGAACGCCGAGGTCGATGTCGCCGTGCCGCCGATCAACGTCGTCATCGGCTGATCGGTAAGCGTAGCGGTGTTCGCGGTGTTCGTCATCGAATACAGGATCACGCTCGCCAGCGACCTTCCGGCCTGGAAGTTCGCGTCGTCCCCGAGGATGTCGGCGACGGAGTTCGTGAAGCCGATGAAGGACACCTGCGTATCGATCGGCAAGGCGCCGATGTTGGTGATGACGATCCGATAGTAGAAGGTATCGCCGGGGACGGCGCCGGCGATCGAGATCGCGGCAGCGTCGGACCAGCCGGTGAGGCCGTCTTCCGAAACCTGGAGAACGGCGGTGGCCTCGACGTCCTGGACGGCGACTTCGGTGCCGCCTAAATGGATCACGTCGGTGAGGGTGAGCCAGGCGAAGGTGACGCCGATGAACAAAAAGACGGCACTGGTCATTGCCACGATGGATAGAGACATTTTACGTTTCAACATGTCCTTCACCCCGTTCCGACCGGCGCCGTCAACTTAGATTTGATCGTCTTTCAAAACGATCTCCGTTCCGTCGTTGGAATCCGGGACGGTTTCCGGCTTTTTCGTTACGGTCTTCTTCTTGGTCGTCTTCTTGACGGCGGGAGCGCCGCTTTCGGCGATCGTCTTCTGCAGTTCTTCCAATGCCTTCTTGGCGGCTTCGCGTCGGGCGATTTCATCCAGACGGGCCTTCTCGCGGCGCTGCTTTTCCTGCTCTTTGAGTTTCGCGGCGAGTTCGATGGCGCGCTGTTTGGCGCGTTCCTTCTCGAGGCGTACCTTTTCCTGTTGTTTCTGCTTTTCGCGTTCGGCGGCTTCGCGGGCTTGCTGCTCGGCCTTTTCCTTCTCGAGTTTGATCTTGCGCTTCTCTTCGGCGATGGCGAGCGCCTTTTTGGCGGCTGCGATCTTCCGCTGCTTGGCGGCTTCTTCGGCTTTGCGGGCGGCCGCTTCCTTGCGCTTCCGCTCATCTTCCTCTTTCTGAATCCGAAGTCTTTCCGCGCGTTCGGCTTCGAGGATCTGGGCTTTCTGGTCCTTCATGTTGCGGAGTTCGAGAAGCGCGACGGCCCGTGCGGTCGTCATTTCCTTCATGTCGGTGCGTTTGATTTCGTCAATCATCCGATAGACTTCGAGGATCTGTTCCTGCACCTTGATCTTGTCGTCGAGCGTTTTCGCGGCTGCGGGATCGAAGGTTTCGGTGATGTAATCCTTGTAGACCGCGTTCGTGATCTGGCTGATCTGCCGGAAGACGATGTCGATCGATTCCTTGACCGTGATCCCCGCTTCCTTGAGCGTTTTGAGGCGGGAATAGTTGCTCTTCTTGATCTGTTCCAGATAATACTGGTTCAGGTGGTTGCTTTCGAGTTCGACCGCGCCGGGTTCGAGCCGGAGGTCGGCGGAATGGGTCTTGACGACCTTCCCGCGCTTTTCCTGACGGAAGGCATAGGGGTTCTCCTGGCTCATGATGAACTCGTCCTTCTGGTTGTCGGCGATGGTCGCGTACATCACCATGAGGGCGTTCTGGAGTCGGTCGAGATACTGTTCGTCGAAATTGACGTCGCGTTCGAAGACGTCGATGTCGAAACCGATCTGGTCGAGCGAATCCATCATCAGCCAAAGATTGTAGCACTGCTTGAAGTCGGCGTTCTTCGTCAAAACGTTCGTCTTCATGATCGGCGGATTCACCGGCGGGAATTCCCGCATCTGGTTCATGAAGAGTGACATCTTGAAGTTGGTGATCGAGGTGCGAAGCGACGTCATGCGGTCGAGCAGTTCCTGGTTCTTCCGGTCGACTTCGTCTTCGGGCAGCGTCTGGTTGATCTTGAGGGTGAAATCGAAATCGATGTTGGCGGACTCCCAGTTGACGTTGGACTTCACGTTCAGGAAGTTCACGTATTCGGTATGCATCTTCTTGACGATGATGTCGTAGCGCTTTTCGATGAAGACATAGAGCTTGTCGACGAGCGTCTTGAGGAAGCGGTTTTCGTAGGTGCCGTAATCGGATTCGTTAAAGGAGGTCATGACCTTCGAGGGGGTCACGACGCCTTCGCGGGAGATCGACTTGATCAGCTGCGTGTTGGCGGCGAGATGGCGGATGGTGTCCTTGTCCGTCTTCTTGGCGCGTTCGATCGGGACGATCATCTGCATCTGTTTCAGGTTTTCACGGGGGTTACGGGTGATTTTATCAATGACGGGAACCGCTGCTTCCACCGCGGACATCCAAGCATCGTCAAATACCCGACGCTCGCGACGTTCCTTCTGGTAAAGCGTCGTGTTCCCGCTCTTGAGGATATTCATGAAAATCTGGGCGAATTCGTCGGATTTGTTGACGCCGGCGAAAGTGGTGTTGATTTTCTTGTAATAGCGTTTTGCGTTGAGATCGTTCACTTTTTACGGCCCCCTAAATCTGCTTCTGAAGATTCTTGACGAACCTGACGGACTCGGGGAACGCGTTCTTTCCGAAGATCTTGTGGATCTGGGCGATGAGTTCTTCCATTTCGTTTCGAAGGAATGACAGGTTGAGGCTTTCGAACTTGCGGAGGACCTTGTTGGCGAAGATATAATCAAGACCGTCGTCCTCGTTTCCGCCGCAAGCGACGAAGACCGGGATGAACTTGTTCAGCTGGACCATGATGCGGTTGCCAAAGGCGATCTTGAAGTTGTTCTGGACGTATTTGTCGAGAACGGAGAACTTGTCGAGGAGGTCGCGGGAAACCGGATACTTGTAGTAGGCTTCGTCGAAGAGTTCCTGCAGATAGGAGTGGGACATGTTGACGGGCATCGTTTCCGGTGCCTGGAAGAATTCGCCCTTCGCGACGAATTCGAGCGCGATTGCACGGTCATAGACCTTGTCGGTGATCGTGAAGGTCGAGTCGTCCTTGTTGGCGGTGCCGATGAACCAGACGTTGAGCGGAACCTGGATCTTGCCATTGACGACCTTGATCGGGTCGGACGGTTTGGCGTCCGGCACGAGGTCGATTTTCCATTCCGAAGAGTCCGGCATTTCCATGATGGAAAGGAATTCCGCGAAATAGTATTCGATGCGGGCAAGGTTCATTTCGTCGAGGACGATCAGGTTGACGTCCTTGCGGTAGGATGCTTCGTAAAGCGCTTTGAGAAAGTCGGTTTCGTTGAAACGCTTCGTAAATTCGTTCAAATAGCCGAGAATTTCCGCGCGGTCGCGCCAGGACGGCTGGACCGAAATCATCGAAGCCTGGTTTCCGAAGAACTTCGCCATCGCATACGGCAAAGAAGTTTTACCGGTACCGGAGATACCCTGGAGGATGATGACCTTCGAAGCGGCCATGCCGGCGAAGAAGTTCATGATCATCCGCGGGGTATAGTAAAGTTTCAGTGCGAACGCGGCGAAATTGACAAATCGGGTGACGAGTTCAGGCAAGGATGCCTGGTCGGATTCTTCCATGTAGATATGCGTATCCTTGCCGGCATAATCCTTGTCGACCTGGATCAGTTTGACGAAGCGCGATGGTCCGACGGCCTCCTGCGGTACGGAAGGTGGCGTCGCAGCGCGGGAGGCTTCCGACACGGCGGCCGGTGAACCGGCGGCGGCCATCATTCCTCCGCCCATCATCGCGATCGGTTGCGTCGCGTATCCGACGGCGGGAGCGACGAACGAACGACCGGGAACAGGACCGGCAATGACGCGTTCGGCCTGCTGCCCGGACGAAGCGTTGATCCCCAGTTGCGATACCTTCATCGCGAGGATCTGGTTCTTCTCGTCGATCAGCGAAACGACTTTGTCATTGAGATTGGCGATTTCTTCGATCAGCTCGTTCTTTTCGATTTCAATCGAACGGAACGCAAGATAGCGACGGAAGATGAGGGTGATCTTGGCAATCACGAAAATGAAGAAGCAAAGATTGAGGAACGCGGTCACGGCGACCATGATCCAGGAAAGCAAGGTGAAGTCGGCGGATTCGGTTCCCAGAAGCGAGAGATAGGAACGAAGATTTTCCATGAATTTGACGAGTGTGTCGTTCCAGACGGCTTCCCGGAAAAAATACTTCAGGTCATCCCAGAGATACCGGTAGAGTTCGACAAAAAATCTCGAAAATTCGTTCATGCAATCTCACTTCCTTCCGCATCCGACGTTGGGGATGATGGTATGACGATTTAGTAGTAATTAGACTTGTTTATTTGCTTCTTCTTGCGCTTTGCGTTCCGCTTCAAGTTCGGCGCGGGCGGCAGCGATGGCTTCTTGTCTAATCTGATCCTTGTCGCCGACGGCCTTCTGGACGTTGTAGTCCGAAACGACGCGAACGAACTTGATCACTTCATAAACGAGGAATCCAAAGCATGGCAGGACGATGAAGATGAAGAATCCGGCAGGTGACTTGAGGAATCCGATGAGTCCATCGATAACACTACCGAATCCAGAGAGTTTTCCACCCTTCCAGGTCCCGATAACATCGTTTTCGAATACAAGGTCGTCATCGACAAGTGCATTAGCGTCGCCTTGCGTTCGATACCAGAACGTGTTTCCATTATCATATGTGACGATTTCGACAATTCTGTGAGAGTTATAAATGGTAATGAGATCGCCATCGACATCGATTTGCATTCGGTACGTAATAACATCATCGACTTCAAGTTCATCAACGTTGAAATTCGTATTGACAAAGATGAGGTCGCCTTCCTCAAATGTCCCGGACATGGATCCCGACTGGACCGAAAGTGACGAGATGCCGAAAACCGACGTGGAGTTATATTCCTGCTTTGAAAAAAGGGCGAGCACAGAATAGACCACCACGAGCCCCAGTACCGCGTAAAATGCGATGTTGAGAGCCAATTTAAGACCTTTTTTCTGCTGTTTGGTATTTTCCATACGATCACACACTCCTCGCGTACATATCGATTAACACGCTAAAATATATTATATAGTATATTCTGGATTATTTCATCACGAAATTATGAAAAAGTGTCGAAATCTCCGCGCGAACCGGTCTTGTGTGAAGTGTGAAACCGGCTTTTCCGAAACCGTATCCATCTGGCAGGATCGGCGGTTTCGGAAAAAACGGCCCAGAAAGTAACACAACTTAGGTTTTTACGCCTAAGTTGTGTCGGTATATCTTGAATTTGGGCGTTTTTTCGTTAAAAGACTTCTTTGACGATGAAACCGAAAGCAATGGCAAAGTCAGCATTCAATGTGTTGTTATTGCAGTCGACATCCCAGCCCTCGATCCAGATGCGAATCGTGACTTTCTCGGCAACGTTAGCATCGAGAGAGACAACGATACTGGTGTTGAGAAGGACGTTTGTTTGTTCGCCGGCGACGACCGATCCCCCATAGAAGGTCCCGTGGAGATCAATTAGGGAAGTCTCCGCAGCGCCATCGATTTCGTCGAGATTATCATAGACGTAATCATAATCCTTGTCGATTCCAAAAATGTAGTCATCGGTATTATCGCCCGATTTCGCTGATAGACGAATTGCCTGGACGATAACATCCTGTTCTGGAGTGTTCGCTTCATTTGATACTATGTCCATATTCATGAGCGAAACATCCACATCCTTATCCTGTGAAAGGATCCAGACCGAGAACTCAAGGTACTCTCCCGGTGTTGCAGGGTCAGCAGATGCGGGATTTAGGTCTTCTCTAATAAGGACCAGTCCGTCTTCGGAGGTCACGGGCGTCATAATGATGTCTGTGTAGTCGTATTCGGATTGAATCATCGTTGTGGTCAATAATGTCACGTAATTTGTTGCATCAGCGCGGAAAGCGGCATCAAATGTTTCTCCGTTGACAAATCCATCGCCGTCCACGTCATCCATAACAATCATGAGAGAGGTGGATGTTTGAATGGTGAGATCAATTGTTCCAACCGCTGAACTCTGCCCCACGGTGAACCATGCGTAGGTCGCGCCGATTGTCATTACGAAAGCAAAAATGGCCACCATGCCCGCGAGAAGGATTTTTTTCTTGAATGTAGTCATTGGTTCCCTTCTTTCCGTCAATCCGCTTCCCCTCCGGTCGTAGCCGGAGGGGTTGCGTGACTGAATTTAGTCGATAATCTCGAAATTGAACGAGATATTGAACTTTGAGGCGAGAATGGCATTGGTGGTCTGCGCATCCCATCCTTCGATGTAGATGCGCACGGTGATAAGTGAAGGCGTGTCGGCATCAAGCGTGGTAATCGCGGTCGGGGCAGTCGACGAAGAGATATTCAAGACATCGGCGCCGGAAAACAGCGAATGCAATGAAAGGAGACCCAATCGTTGACCGGCGGTTAGAGTGTACGGACCAGAAATGGTGGGCTCATCAGGTGTGTCGATGGCACCGCGCATTCCGGAGGTAAACGCGAAGGCGTAGTCAGGATTGGTGCTGTAAATCAGGGCCGGGTCGACGGTCGGGACGGCAAGTTCCTGCGACATCCAAACGGCGAGATTCACCGCGTAAATGACGTTGTCTTGGGAATCGAGATCATTCGTTGCCGCATCGACGGAGATCGCCAGGTCAGACAGATAGATCGTGTTGTTGGATACTTGTGAGAGGATCCAGAACTTGAGTTCGACGAAATCGCCAGTGGGCGAGTTCGCGTTGGTCGTGGTCGTGAGCGCTTTTGTGATGACGTTCATCGTCTTCAGGGTTTGTCCATCGAGATCGTCATAAGCGGCGTTTGCGGCCGTGACCGGACCCAGTCTGTACCCGGCGAGGCCGGCGTATTCGGTGGTATCGGTAATATCGGTCGACACGAGGTTGTTTCGGTAGGTCGCGGCGTCGAGCAGGTCTTCCTCATCGAGGAGGTCCTGTGCGGCGTCCCCCTCGAATTCCCCGTCATAGACGCGGATGAGGAGGGACGTATCGGTTTTGACGCTGATCTGCATCTGACCGACTTCGACGGTGTTTGATACCGTAAACCAAGCAAAGGTCGTACCGAATGAGGCAATGATTGCGAACAGCAGGACGAGACCTGTCATAATGACTTTGGTTTTCAGGTTTGTCATGGTATCATGCCTCCTTCTAACATATATTCTTAGAAAGAGAGATTATCAGGCTGCGTCCTGAAGCGTGAACTTAAAGGAAATTGAGAAGACGGCAGCGAGGACGGCATTGGTCGTCTGGAGATCCCAACCTTCGATATAGACGCGGACCACCATCAGAGTCGGGATATTCTGGCTAAGTGTGGTGATGACGTCTGCATCGGCTTTGTCGTTCTGGTAGACATTTGCGAGATCACCGACAGCGTCGAAGTCGTACCATTCGGAATGCAGAAGTTCGAGGGCGTCTTGAGTCAGAGCTACAATAGAGTCGGTGGCATCGCCGTCATAGCCGCGCTGGCCAGAGAGGAAAGCAAAGGCGTAATCGTTGTCGAGACCAAAGATCTTCGCGGATTCAGCCGGATCGGTCGGAGTGGCACTGTATTCGAGTGAATTCCAAACCGCGAGGCGAACAGCGTTGACCACTTCGTCTTGGGCAGAGATGGCGTTCGAAGCAGTGATGGCGAGATCTTGGAGGACGATGTCGCCGGTGCCGGAGCCTTGCGAGAGGACCCAGAGTTTCAGGTCGATGACGAAGCCAGAGGCGTGGTTGACTTCAACAGTCGATGTGTCAACGTCAAGCGCACTATAAACCTTAGAATCGATGTCCATCTTGTTCGGGGTCTTGCCGTTGAGCAATCCGGACGCTTGGGTGGTCGTCATCGTGACAGGCGACAGTCTCCACGAAGAGAGATTGTTGTAGCCCGCGGTCGTGGCGGCCGTGAAATCGCTGAGGGCGAGGTTGGCCTTGTAGGTTTCGGCGTCAAGCAGATGCTCGGTGCCTTCATTGTCGGAATCGCCGGTTTCGCCGTTGAAGACACGGATGAGCAGCGATTCGCTGGATTGAACATTCAGCGTGAGTGACGGAACACTGACGGTATTGGACACGGTGAACCAGGCGAAGGTCGATCCAATGGTGGCGACCAAGGCGAAGAGCAGGACGAGTCCGGAAAGAACGATTTTGTTTCTGAGGTTTTTCATTTTGTTTCTCCTTTTCCCAATCTATTTTTTGTTTTTTAAACACTTGTGTGAAGGTCTTGCTGCTGTGCTTAGAATTCCTCGTAAACGTGAGTCACGGTGAAATCCATCTGGAACTTGATGCCTCCGCCGACGATGTTCAGGTTGTGGTCGGCGTCTTCGCCTTCAAACCACAAAACCACGGTGACTTTCAGGACGGCACCCGGTTGAAGGGCGGTGTAGTTCTTGGTCATCACGGTCGTGTTGCTCGTGAACGGCTCGGTGTCGAGTTCCGGTTCTCCCGGATGATCGCCCCGCTCCGTCTGGAGCCTCGCGAAGGTGAGGCCGACGGCGTCGAAGATGACTCTGACGCGAATCGCGTCTTCAGCGCCCTTGGTGGCGGACACGACCGTGATCGCAGCCTGCAAGTCGACCATCAGGTCGCCGGCATTCTCGACGTAGAACGTGTAAACCATCAGCGATTCGCCGTTGTTGGAACCGTCGACCGACGTCAGGTACGAATCGTCCGGGACGCAGACGTCGTGACCGAGTTCGAAGGTCGAGTATTCCGTTCCGCACAAGGCGGTCATGCCGTCCGCGCTTTCGACTTTGCCAGACACGAGCCGGGAGGTGAATTCCCGCGTTACCGCATTCTCATACATCGTAATGCCGGCGCTCTGTGCCATGCGGTCGACCGTGACGGTGAAATTGCCGACGACCTGGCCGTAGTACGAAATCGCGAAGATCAGGAAGGTGAGGACGCCGCTGGCCATGATGCCCCATCGGCTCGCTTTGGCGACTCGCGCCGCACGGGATGCGGCGATGACCCGCTGTGCCAATTTTGCTTTGAGGCCCATACTGCGGTCCATCCCTCCGTTTCGACTTGGAAGCGGCTTTTCTTACCTATAAAAAAAGCCACTACCCTTCTTGGACACGGCCGCTTTTCTTTCATCGAAGCAGGGTGCGATCGCACACATGTCCTATGAAATAAAAAAGCGCCCTCATCCTAGAAACAGATAACGGCAACTGGCTGCCATCTTTCGAAGGCCCTATAGCTTTGCGTCGCTAGATTTCTCTAACTTTGCTCTTTACGACTGTAATTATAAATCCGTTTAAACGGGATGTCAAGCAGATTGATGCGATTTTTGCACGATTTTTTGAGATTTTCGTCGATTCCCGTCAAAAAACACCATCGCGGTCGTCATCTTCGCCGTTTGACGCTTCGTACGGGCGCGCAATGGTTCGCGCGCCCGATCGGAAGCGGAGCGGGCGGGGCCGCTCAAAGGAGAAAACGCGTGATGTGGTCCGCGAGTTCAGCGGGTTTGTCGACGAGCGGCGAGTGTCCGCAGTCGTCCAGTTTCACGTACGTCGAGGGTCCGGGGATGCCTCGGATGTTGTCGAGGACCATCGCTTCTAAAACGACCCGGTCGAGCGCCCCCCAGAAATGGAGGACCGGGCAATGGATCTTCGCGATTGCATTCGTGCCGGCGCGGTAGAAGTTCGGTTCGGCGCCCATGTTCAGGCACGCGAGCGCGAAATCGACGTCGGCGAGGCAGCGCTGCTTGAGGGTCTCGCCAATCCAGAGCGCGTTCTGTTCGTGGGTCGGTTTGTTCTTCGTGTAGATCGTGAGGTCGTAGATGTAGCTCATGAAGGCCGCGTTCTTGGCATTCAGCGCGTCGATCACCGGTTTCACCTGAAGCGGATCGTTTGCCATCTCGTCGGCGGAGGCGTATGCCGCGCCGATCTCTTGCTGAAAGGCCGCGTTCTTCTTGAAAATCGGATAACCGCGATGGGTGGTGGCGTCGATCAGGATCAGTTTTTCCGTCATCTCTGGATACGCCGCGGCGAATTCCATCGCGACGCCGCCGCCGAGGCTCCAGCCGAGGATGGAGGCTTGCTTCACGCCGAGGGCGTCGAGGAAGAGCTTGATGTCGCCGGCGAGTTCCAAAAGCGAGCCGGTGCGGTGGACATACGAGGAGTCGCCGAACCCGCGCAGATCTGGCGCGAGGACGCGCAGGTCCGCCGGCAGGCGCTCCATCAAAGGCGTGTAGTAGACCGAGGAGGACAGGTTGCCGTGGATCAGGACCAGCGTCTTCGGTCCCGTTCCGGTTTCGAGATAGCTGTAGCTTTCGCCGTTTTTGAGGCTGATTTGCTTTTTCATGAACTCACTCCTTCTTTTGTGTGGTCTAGATTGCGTATTCGGTGTCACGGACGTTGACGAATCCGATCACGAGCATCGAAAACAAAAGCGGACGTTCATACATCGAGGCATGTCCCGCAAGCGGGATCTTGATCCATTCGGAACCGGGGATGAGGTCGTAGAGTTCGCGTTGCCGGTCGACGGGCGTGAGATAGTCCTCTTCCGCGCTGACGATGAGCGTCTTGGCGGTGATGCTTTTCAGGCGGTCCTTGACGTCATAGGCTTCGGCGGAAATCGTCAGACGTTCCATCGCGTCGAGGAAGACCGGGTTCGAGAAAATCGGGACGAGCAGCTTCTCGCGGTTCTTCATCCACGCAAGACGCGTTCGGTAATAATGGGGCGAATAGATGACCGGGATCGTCGTCTGATAGTATGCCGATCCGTCGCGGGTACGTCCGGTGGCGATCCAGCCGCGGCCGATATCCTTCAGCCACGGGCCGGTGGCGGCGGTGGTGTTGAAGAGGACGAGGCGGTCGACGCGGTCGGGATGCTGAATCGCAAACAGGATGCCGACTTCGCCGCCGTAGGAGATCCCGACGATCGANNCCTTCGGGAGGCCGAGATGGTCGAGCAGCGCCCGAAGCAGGTCGACCTGGAGGTCCTGGCCGTAGGTCTCGCCTTCCAGCCGGTCGGTCTGCCCCTGGTCGAAGAAATCGACGCGGATGAGCATGTTATGCTCCGACAGCGAGGGGACAAACGGCGTCCAGCTTTTCGTCGACATCATGATCCCGTTCAGGATCACGATGGCTTTGCCTTCGCCGTCGACGGTGTAGAAGACGTTCTTCCCGCGATGACTAAAATTGCTCATGGAGATACCCCGCCTCGATCGCTTCCTTGGTCAGTTGTTCGCGAAACTTCGGATGGGCGATCGAAATCAGGAGTCTGGCGCGTTCGCGGATGTTGGTGCCGCGGAGCGCCGCGACGCCGTATTCGGTGACGACGTTGTCGACGTCGTTGCGCGACAGCGAGACGGCGGCGCCGGGCTTCAGGGTCGCGACGATCTTCGAGACCTCTTCCTTCTCGCCGGTCGTGGGGTTTTTCACCATCGCGGTCGAGTAGAGGCAGATGAACGAACGCCCGTTCTTGGCGTTCTGGGCGCCGATGGCGGTGTCGCTCTGTCCGCCCGTGCCGGAAAACTGGCGCGTGCCGATCGATTCCGAGCAGCACTGGCCCGTCAGGTCGATTTCCAGGGTCGAATTGATCGAGACCATGTTGTCATTGAGGCCGACGATCGCCGGATCGTTGACATACGCGCCGTTCAACATCATGACCGACGGGTTTTGATCGATGAAATCGTAGAGTTCCGGCGTGCCGAACGCGAACGCGCAGACATGCTTGCCGGGATGAAGCGACTTGTAGCGGCCGGTGATGACCCCGGCCTTGATCAGATCGACCATCCCCGACGTGAACATCTCGGTATGGATGCCCAGATCCTTCTTGCCGAAGAGGGCCTTGGAAACGGCGTTGGGCATGCCGCCGATGCCGAGCTGGAGCGTGTCGCCGTCGTGGATCCGGTCGGCGACCAGATTGCCGATGATCGTATCCTTCTCGGTCGGTTCGACGTTCGGGATCGTCGGCGCCGGATAATCGGCTTCGATGATGTAATCGACGTCCGACAGATGGACCTCGAGATCGCCGTAGGTGCGCGGGAAATTCTTGTTGATCTCGACGACGATGATGTCAGCCGCCTCGATCATCTGCTTCTCATAGACGTTGGAGAGCGAAAGCGACATGAATCCGTGCTTGTCCGGCGGCGTCGCCGCTGTCACGAAGATGTCCGGCTTTTTATGGAATAAACGTTTCTTCCCGGCCAGATGGAGATGGTTCGGGATGAACGAGATGTTTCCGTGTTCATGAACCTTGCGTAAGACATTGGTGTAGAACCAGCCGTCGAGGAAGAAGCTCTTGCGCCATTTTTCATCGATGAAAAATTCGGCGTTCGCAATCGGCAGACAGTTGGTGACGGTCACGCCGGTGACGCGCGGGCCCGCTTTGTGGAGATTGGACATGAACAGCTGAGGTTCGTTGGCAGCCATTCCGACGACGATTTCCTGATGTGACCGGACGAGCGCGACGGCTTCGTCGACGGTGATCGTTTTGGGTGTTTTTCCGTACATGGGCGGTTTCCTTTCGTAAAGCGCATGCGCGTCAAGGGAGGCCGGATCGGACTCCCTTGACGGTTCATGCGTGATGTTCAATTCATTGTAACAGGATTTGTGGAAAAACGATGCTTACTTGGCTTCGATCGTGGCGATCGTTTCGATTTCTCTGACTTTCGCGAACGCTTCGCGGACGAAATCGGTTTCCGTGATTTCCGTGGTCGCGGGGTTGTCACCGAGGGTGAAGCCGTACTTCAGAAGCGACATCGCGGCGATGCCCCAGCGGTGTCCGTCGGAGAAGTCGACGACGCCGCCCATCGGGATGGCGATTTCGCCGTCTTCCATGGCGGCGATGTAGTTCGCCCAGGTCAGTTCGACATCGGCGGCGGCGACTCTCTCGAGGCCTTCGATGAAGACGATGGCGGCGATGTAGCCGGCCATTGCGTAGGCGTTGACGGCGTAGGCGGCTTGGCCGTTGGCGGTCATCGCGGCGGCGAATTCCATGTAGCCGGCGAGGCCTTCGGTGGTGGAGGTGTCAAGCCAGGCGTTGGTATAGATCGGCCGGGCGACGTTGTAGCGGAGATGGTCGACGGCGGTGATGTCGGCGTTGACATAGGAGGTGAAGATCGGGACGTTGAAGGCGAGATTGGCCATCGAGGTGAGGGCGTAGCCGAACGGTTCCTGGTTCATCGCGAGGATGACGGCCTGGACGCCGCTGGCGCGGAGGATCGTGACGGCGGTGTTGTAGGTTCCGGCGGTGATGGCCTGGTAGACCATGTCGGCGGATTTGCCAAGGATTTCCGCTTCGGCTTCGATGCCGGCCTTGATCGAGAGTCCGACGTCGTCGTTGGTGTAGATGACGCCGATCTTGGCGCCGGCGGCGAGGGCTTCGTCACCATTGACGCCGTAGACGGATTCCTTGATCGCACGGGCGGCCATGATGCGTCCGTCGGTCATGTAGATCGGCTGGACGGCCATGACGGGATTGCCGACGGATTCCGCGAAGTAGAGGGCGTTGATGCCGGTCGCGGCGTAGACCATCGGAATGCCGACTTCCTGGATGAGGGCGAGCGTGGCGCCGACGGTCGGGGTTCCGAAATGACCGACGAGGGCGAACACTTCGTCTTCTTCGATCAGTGTTTCGGTGTAGGCGAGGCCGGTGGCGGCGTTGAAGGTATCGTCATAGGTGACGAATTCGATCGTTCTGCCATCGACGCCACCCGCGGCGTTGACTTGCGCGAAGACGGCTTTGATGCCTTCGTTGAACGGGACGCCGACGGCGGCATAGGGGCCGGAGGTCGCGGCGGTGTTGCCGACCTTGATCGAGGTGGCGGTGACGCCCTGGACCAGAACCGGGGCCACGGTTGTCGTGGTCGTGGTGGTGACGGGGGCTTGCGTCGTCGTCACGGCGCCGGTCGTGGTGACGGGGGCACCGGTCGTGGTGGTTCCCGCGCCGGTCGTGGTGGTGATGGCGGCGGTCGTAGTAACGACCGGGGCTTGAGTCGTCGTCACTTCCTGGCAGCCGACGAAGGCAAAAGCCAGAAGCATGACTGAAACGAACAGTACTAATTTCTTCATTTTTTCTCCTTTTATTTTTTGCCGGTTTCACCGGCGTTTACCCTTGGGTTGGTTATTTCTGCTTTCCGAGATAAGCTTCGACGAGCGCGGCGTCTTCGAGCATGTCGGCGGCCTTGCCTTCGGTCTTGACTTTGCCGAGTTCGAGGACGTAGACGTAATCGGCGATCTTGAGGGATTGGAACGCATTCTGTTCGACCATCAGGATCGTATTGCCGCTTTCCTTGATTTTCTGGATGATGCGGAAGATGTCCTGGACGATCAACGGCGCGAGTCCGAGCGACGGTTCGTCGAGGAGAAGCAGTTTCGGGCGCGCCATCAGCGCTCGGCCGATCGCGAGCATCTGCTGCTCGCCGCCGGACAGGGTGGAGGCTTGCTGGGTGCGTCGTTCCTTGAGGACGGGAAAGTACGCGTACACTTCGTCGAGCACTTCACGGCGGCGTTTCCGCACGCCGATCTTGCGGAGGACGGTCGTTCCGTCCGGAAGCGTCATTGCGCTCCGTTCGGGCTTGAGCGAATAGGCGCCGACCATCAGGTTCTGTTCGACGGTCAACCCTTTCAGGATCATGCGGCCTTCGGGCGACTGGATGATGCCCTTGGCCGCAAGCTTGTAGGGAGCTTTGCCGGTGATGTCCTCACCGTCAAAGACGATGCTGCCGGACGTCGGCTTGACGACGGCGTCGATTGCCTTGATGGTGGTCGTCTTGCCGGCGCCGTTGGCGCCGAGGATAGCGACGATACTGCCTTTTTCGACCGTCAGGTTGATTCCCTTGACGGCCCGGATGATGCCGTAGTCGATCACGAGATCGCGGACTTCGAGAATGGGTCTACTCATGATTCTTCCCCCAGATAGGCGCTTCGGACGAGTTTGTCCGATTGGATTTCGGCCGGTGTGCCGATCGCCAGCTTCTTGCCGAAGGAGATTGCGCAGATCGTGTCGCAGACATCCATGACCAGACCCATGTCATGTTCGACAAGGAAAATCGTCGCATGATAGTCGTCGCGGATCTTCTTGATCAGGACGGCGAGTTCTTCGGTCTCCTTGTCGTTCAGGCCGGCGGCCGGTTCGTCGAGGATGATCAGTTTGGGATGGGCCATCAGGGTGCGGGCGAGTTCGATCTTCTTCAGAATGCCATAAGGCAGACCGTAGGGAATCGCGTAGGCATACGGCAACAACCCGAGCGTTCCGAGGACGCCGAACGCCTTCGCCCGCATGACTTCTTCTTCGCGGCGGAGCTTCGGCGTATGGAACAGCTGACCAAAGAATCCGGTGCGGTAGACGGTGTGGGCGGCGACGAGCAGATTGTCGAGGATCGTCAGTTCCCAGACGAGTTCGACGTTCTGGAAGGTTCGGACGATGCCCTGGCGGATGATGTCGTGCACGGGGTAGTCGTTCAGGCGGATGACCTCGACCGCGTTCTTGCGGTAGAGCATTTCGCCGGACGTGGGACGGTAGAAGCGCGTGATGCAGTTGAAGATCGTCGTCTTGCCGGCGCCGTTCGGGCCGATCAAGCCGAAGATTTCACCTTTTTTGACGTCGAAGCTGAGGTTGTCGACGGCCATCAGGCCACCGAATCGCATCGAGAGGTTTCGGACGCTGAGCAGCGAGTCTTCGGGAATCAGGGCGTTTGTTTCGTCGGATTTGTTCGCAATCAGGAGGTTGCGAACTTTTTCGATCTTGCGGCCGAGTTCGTCGGTCTTCGTTTCATAGGCGGCCGTCTTGGCGGCGATGATCTTGTCCGCTTTGGCCTTTGCTGCGGCAAGCCGGGCATCCGTCGCGGCATGGACTTCTTCCGCCTGAATGCGGAAGGCTTCCCGGGCTGCGGCGAGATCGCCTTGCGATGCCGCATAGCGGCGTCCGACACTTTCGAGATCGACCTGTTTTTGGTGTTCAAGTTGTTCGGTGCGCACCGCGAATGTCGCTACAACCATGTCCTCGGAGGATTTGGAAAGGGCGCGCTTTTTCGATTGCGCAAGCGCTTTGGCGCGCCAGCGATAGCGTTCTTCGATGTTGGCGAGAGCGGTCGATCGTTCGGTTTCGAGCGCCGGCGTCAGAACCCCGGCGGCGAGGGCGGGGCCGCGGAGTGCGGCACCGTCCCGATCGCGGGCCAGTTTGATCCGGCGTTCCTCACGGTCGCGGATCGCCTTGACGAGGATCGGCAGGTAGTTTTCAAGGAAGGATTTCTGATCGCGCAGGCGGTTGAGGCGATGTAGCCGGAACCCCTGAAGCAGGCCGTCAATCATCTTCGCCATAGCGGTAGACGCTCCATTTCCGTTTGAGTTTTTTCCAGATCTTGATCAACCAGAACTTGATTGCCAGAAGCAGGCGGATCAATCCGCCGGGATAGAACATGGTGATGAGGATGATGAGCATGCCGCTGACGATCCAGGTCGCGTCGGGATACTCCCGGAAGAACGCGATTTCTTTCAGGACCGTCATGTTCAGTCCAAAGATCGTAAAGGTGCCGAGGATGATCCCGGTGATCGATTGCGCACCGCCGACGACGACCGCCGCGAGGATGTTGAGCGAAAAATCGAGGCTCCACGTGGTCGGGATCGAGAACTGCTGGTCCATCATGTAGAGGAGCCCGCCGATGACGGCGTAGATGGTCGCGAGGGTAAAGGCGAGCAGGCGGTACTTCATCAATCCGATGCCCATCGATTGGGCGGCGGAGTCGGAGTTCTTCATCGCGAGGAGCGCTCTTCCCGTCGGGCTCTTGATGATGTTGAGCGTCCCGATGATGAGCAGGATGAAGACGAAAATGACGATGAAGTCGACGGCGGCTTCGCTGACTTCAAGCTCGAAGAGGGTGAAGTCGCGGAATCCAAGGCCGTTGACCCCGTTTGTGAAGGCGGTGAAACTCTTGAAGATTTCCCGCATGATCTCGGAAAGCCCAAGCGTGATGATGGCAAGGTACATCCCCTCGATGCGAAGCGAGATGAACCCGACGATCGCGCCGAGGACGATCGCGCCGAGAAGCGAGATGAGGATGGTGGCGAGGAAGGGATATCCGAGCGTCCCCGAGAAGTGGCCGATGAAATAGGTACCGAGGCCGACGAACCCGGCGGTGCCGAGCGAGGCGAGGCCCGCGTAGCCAAGCAGGAGGGAAAACCCGAGCGCGACGATCGCGTAGATCATCGTGATTACGAGCGACTTCATTAAGCTGTTCGGAATGATGCCGCCGAGCGCCAGCAGGCGGAGGACGACGAGGATGGCGCCGAACACGACGAACCCGAAGTACGGATGTTTGGCGATGATGGCGAGTTGTTTGCGGATGCGGTCAAAGGACAGTCTGAGGGTCGTCATGTCACACCTTCTTGGCCGTCTTCTTGCCGAACAGTCCGAGCGGCTTTACGAGGACGAGCAACAATACGAGGACGTACACGATCACGTTGGTCCAAACCGAGTTCAAGAATGAGGCGATCGAAGAAAATAGGTTAATCAGGACGGCGCCGACGAGCGGACCGCCGAAACTCGAGAAACCGCCGAGGATCGAGGCGAGAAACGCGTTGACCTGGACCGGCGTCATAAAGGAGACCGTAACCGAGGATCCGACCGGTGCGAACAGAAAGGCAGCCACGCCACCGAATGCGCCGGCGATGCCCCAGCTCAGGGCGGTGATCAGCTTGGTGTTGACGCCCATCATCCCCGCGACGGTTTCGTTCGACGCGGTGGCGCGGACGCCAAGCCCCCACTTCGTGAAACGGAGTGCAGCGAACAAAAAGACGAGCATCCCTACCGTAATGAGAAGGGCGATCAGATTCTGAGCCGGAAGAATTAACGGATAAGGGAAATTCGGGAGCTGTATCTCATATGGAAAATAGGAGAAGGCCTCGATCGTGAGCGGCAACAGTCCAAAGAGCACCGGCATGAGTCCAAAGAGGACGAGGACGATGCCCATCGTGATCATCTGCTTGCCGACCGGGTTCGAATACCGGCTGTTGCGGAAGATCACCGTGTCGATGAACAAACCGATCAGGAAGGTGACCACCGCCGAGAAGACGAGCGCGAGGATCAGCTTGGTCGACATCGGCATCGCCGTGTTGGCGGTGAGGTAGATGATCAGCTTGGCCGCCGCGAATGCGCCGACGGTCGCGACCGTGCCCTGCGCGAAATTCGTGGTGACCGACGTTTTGAAGATCAGCACGATGCCGGTCGTGGCGAGCACGAGCACGCACATCTCGACGATGTTCAGAAGGACAATCTGCAGGAAGAGGTAGAGCGTCATCTCTTTGATCGCGAAGGCGAATCCGGCGAGGACGGACAAGAGCATCAGCAGGTTCAACAGCTTGGCCCGGTAGACCGCGCGTTTTTTTACCCGACTCAGGACCGCGAGATCGACGAGATAATAGATCCCGACGGCGGCGAGGGTCACATACAACAGTTTCTCGATCATGATTCTCTCCCCCAGCGGATGATATTGGCCGCCCACACGTAGCCGATCCCGGCCGCGAGCATGCAGACGACGGTGCCGTCTTTCACGAGTCCGTCTTGAAGGGCGAGATGAAGCGAAAGGATCTGGTCGATCTGCCCGATGTGTCCATAGTCTTCGAGATAGATCGTCTGCTGCTCGGTGAGACCGAGGTCGTGGACCATCGACAGGTGTCCGGAACGCTTGATGTGGAGGATGTCGAGGTATCCGATGTCCTTGCGTTGCAATCCCGCCTTGCGGAGCGATTCGTCGATGCACTTGAACCAATTGGGCATCGATACTTCGTTCAACCGGTTCTTCATCGCCACCGGATCCATGAGCCGGAGCGATTTCTTCGCTTCGAGATAATTCGCGGCGGTGATCGGGTTGCAGATACCGCCGATTTCGACTCCGGCGGTCCGGGAAAGCGACCCGTCGCCGATGATATGGCTGCCGAGCAAGAGGTTTTTGCCATGATTCTTTTTGAGAATGATCGCGCCGCCGCCCGCGCCGAGGTTGTACATCATCGACATGTCCTTATCGGCATAATCGACAAAGTCGCCGTTGCGGTAGCCGCCGACGACCAGGACGATCTGGATCTCGTCGTCCGCGATCAGCATGTCCCGGGCGATCTTCATCGCCGAGACGGTGGTGCAGCAGCGGTTTTGGACGTCGATACCCCAGGCGTTCGTGGCGCCGATCTGGTCCTGAATGTAAAGCGCGGAGGTGGTGAGGGGATATTCCTTCCATTCTTCGCCGACGCACAGGATCACGTCGATTTCCTTGGGGTCGATCCCCGTGTTCTTCAAGGCATCGAGCGCCGCCCGAGCGCCCATTTCCTGGGTGCCGTCGTCCGGCCCCGGGATCGACTTGGACCGGATTCCGAGTTTGTCGATGACGGCCGATTCAGACCAGACGCCGTTGGTGAGGGTGCTGATCTGGGCGGCCGTGATGCGACCTTCGGGGATATAGATGCCGGTTCCGACGATTCCGACTGTCGGTGTCTTCATGTTATCACTGCTCCTAAATTTCGATTGGGGGGATTAGAGGCGCATCCCGCCGGTGACGTTCAACGTCTGTCCGGTGATGTAGGATGCATCGTCGCTGGCGAGGAACGCCGCGACCTTGGCGATTTCTTCGGGCTGGCCGAGACGGCCGAGCATGGTCATCTTGGCGAACGCCTGGAGGAGTTCCTCCGGGACGGTCTTGAGGATGTCGGTCATGACGTAGCCGGGGGCGATCGCATTGACGCGGACCGGGACGCCTTTGCGGGCGAATTCCTTGGCCCAGGTCATCGTCAGGCCGATGATGCCGGCTTTCGAGGCGGCGTAGTTGGCCTGCCCGATGTTGCCGAAGACGCCGACGACGGAGGAGATGTTGATGATCGATCCGCCGCCGATGGTTTCCATCTGCGGGCCGACGAGGCGGGTGAGGTTGAAGACGCCTTTGAGGTTGACGTTCAGGACGGCGTCCCACATCTCATCGGTCATCTTGCGCGTCATCGCGTCCTTGGTGATGCCCGCGTTGTTGACGAGGATGTCGATTTTGCCGTAGGTCGCGATCAGTTGATCGTAAAACGCTTGTACGCCGGGGACGTCCGTGACGTTCAGTTTCATGCCGACGACGTTTTCCATTTGGTAGGACATGTCGCCCATGTCGGCGGCGATGACCGTCGCGCCTTCGCGTGCGAATGCCTTGCAGATTTCCATTCCGATGCCTTTTGCGCCGCCGGTGACGACGGCGATTTTGCCTTTGAGTTTCATGGTGTTGCCTCCCCTATATGGATGATTTTATCTCGTTGGAATCAGACGCGCTTGACGATGATCGCGGTCCCCATGCCGCCGCCGATGCAAAGACTGGCGAGGCCGAGTGTCTTTCCGTTTTGGATCATGTCGTTGATCAGGGTCACGACGATGCGGTTGCCCGACATGCCGAGCGGATGGCCAAGCGCGATCGCGCCGCCGTGCAAATTGATCTTGGCGAGGAGGCCGCTGCGATCGATGTCGTGCGCCGTCACGAGTTCGGCGACGACGCCGAGGCTCTGCGCCGCGAACGCTTCGTTGAGTTCGATTTCCTCGATGTCGTCCAAGGTCAGACCCGCGGCCAGAAGGACGTTTTTGATCGCGGGAACCGGACCGAGTCCCATGTAGTTGGGATCGACGCCGCCCTGACCGACCGCGATGATTTCCACGAGCGGTTTCAGGTTGTACTTCTTGACCGCGTCTTCGGAGACGACGACGGTGAACGACGCGCCGTCGTTGATGCCCGAAGACGTCCCGGCCGTGACCGATCCGTCCGGCTTGAAGGCCGGGCGCAGTTTCGCCATCTTTTCGGCGTTGGTCGTGCGGTTCGGATATTCGTCTCTTGCGAAGACGAGCGTTTCTTTTTTGGTTTTGATCTCGATCGGCACGATTTCGCCGTCGAATACGCCGCCATCGACCGCGGCGATCGCCTTGGTCTGAGACGCGAGTGAGAAGGCGTCTTGTTCCTCACGCGAAATACCGTGCTTTGCGGCGATGTTTTCGGCGGTGATGCCCATGTGCATCTTGCCGAAGGCGTCTTGAAGGGCGTCGAGCAGGATCGCATCGGACATCGTCATGTCGCCCATCTTGTTGCCGTCGCGAACTTTCCCCGAAACGATGAAGGGCGCCTGGCTCATCGATTCGACGCCGCCGGCGACGACGATGTCGACGAGTCCCGCCTTGATGCCGGCAAACGCGTTCATGATCGTCTTCATCCCCGAACCGCAAACCATGTTCACGGCATAGGCGGGGACTTCGGCCGGAATGCCGGCCTTGATTGAAATCTGACGGGCGAGACCCTGACCGGTTCCCGCGGCGATGACATTGCCGACGATGACTTCGTCGACCTTGTCGGCCGGCACGTTGGCCTGGGCGAGCACGGCTTTGAGGACCTGTGCGCCGAATTCCGACGGATGGACTTCCTTGAGCGAGCCCAAGAAAGAACCGATGGGGCTCCGCTTTGCCCCGACGATATACACTTTCTTTTCCATGTTTCCTCCTATTGGATCGGCATCCGCCCGCAGGCGTCGCCCTGATGGTCATCCATTTTCCATGATCGGACATCGGCCTGCGAACCTATATGAATAAAAGTTCACATCACGGTTTCATTCTAGCGGATGCGCCATCGAAAGTCAAGCGCTTTCACCGATGAAAATAATGTAAATGATGAAATAAACGGTGTGAGCGTACAACCGAAACATGAAAGTTTATTCATACGATGCGAAATATCGATTCTTCATGGCCATTTCCGCTTTTTTTGGTTGAAATCCAGGAACGGATGGTATAGAATGAAACGAGGGAGGCGATGCTCATGGAAAAAGCGGACTTCAGATTGCCGCGCACCAAGGTCGGGCAGAAAACCTTTGACAAGATTATCCGTACCGGCAAGAAACTCTTCGCCAACAACGGATTCCAGGCGACGTCCGTCAATGACATCATCGCCAAATCGAAGGTCGCCGCAGGCACCTTCTACATCTATTTCGACAACAAGCTCGCTCTCTATCTCTATCTCCTCGAGCAGTACAAAACCTCGATCCGCAAGGCATCGTCGAACGCCGTCGCCGGACTCACGTCGCGCCGCGCGATCGAACGCGAAGGCCTGAAGGCGTTCATCCAATACGTCCGCCGCGATCCGCTCGCGTACAAGGTCGTCTGGGAATCGCTTTTCGTCGATTTTCAAATCTTCAAGGACTATTATGAATCCTTCGCCGCCTCCTACGTCTTCCATCTCAAGCAATTCGTCGAGAACGGCGAGATCCGCGACGATGTCGACCTCGAGACGATCGCCTATGTCCTGATGGGCGTTTCAAACTTCGTCGGTCTGCAAATCCTCTTCCGCGACCAGGCCGATGAAAAGGCTGTCGACCATGTCGTCGACGAAGCGATGAAACTGCTGGACGCGGGCCTCTTCCGCAATCCGACCAACCGTTGATCCAAACAACAAAAAGGCAACCTTCGCAGGTTGCCGTTTTTTTTCGTTTGGTGTTTTGATCAACGCGACTGGATGCCGAATTCGGCGACGTTCCAGGGGACCTTCTTGAGAATCTGGGCGGTTTCTTCGGTCGATTTCGGCTGACTGAAGTAATAGCCTTGCATGAAGCGTACGCCGAGCGCGGCGAGATCCGCGAGCATCGCCGTGTCTTCGACGCCTTCGGCGATGACGATTTTCTGGCGGGCCAGGGCGGCGGCGATGACGCGTTCGATCTTGTCGGCCTCGTCGAACTTGTTCATGATCTTGAGCACGTCCTCGCGGGCGATCTTGACGATGTTCGCGGGAATCTTCGTCATGTCCTGGATCAGTTCGTACTGGTCGCCGAGATCGTCGATGGCGATGCGGAACCCGTACCGGCGGAATTCGTTCAGGTTCTGGATGCAGACGGGGTTCTTGACGACGGTGTAATAGTCGATGATTTCAAGACAGAAGGCTTCGGGTTCGAAATGCTGCTTCTTGACGACGTCGTAGAACGTCCGGGCGAGGTTGTCGAGTTCGAGCTGCTTGGGGGAAAGGTTCGTGGAGATGAAGATGTCCTTGATGCGTAGCGACTTTTTCCAGGCGACATACTGTTCGACGATTTTTTCGAACCCCCAGGCGCCGAACCAGGTGATGTCGCCGGTCAGGTCCATGACGTTCAGGAACTTGCCCGGCGGGAGGATCCCGAGGGTCGGATGGTTCCACCGCAGGAGCGACTCGAGGCCGATCAGACGACCGGTCTTGGTATCGACGATCGGCTGATAGTAAAGCAGGAATTCGTCGTTTTTGATCGATTCCTTGATTTCGTGATAATAGTTCGCGTTGAACTGTTCCTTCTCGATCAGTTCGGAGGAATAGAGGGCGAACTGGTTCTTGCCCTTCTTCTTCGCGACGTAGAGCGCGATTTCGGCGTTCTTGACGAGTTGGGCGACGGAAATCCCGTCGAACGGGAAGAGCACGATGCCGATCGAGGTCGTGACCGACGCGTCGACGGCCTTGAGCGGTTCGGCGATGGTTTTCAGGATCAGTTCGGCGTACTGCTTGATCACGTCGTTGTCGACCGGACCGGGCAGGTAGTACAAAAACACGTCCTGTTCCTTGTGCCCGGCGACGGCGCGCTTGTCGCCGGTTTTCCGCAGGCGTCCGGAGATCTCGTCGATGACCTTTTCCGCCTTGTCCTGTCCGAATTCCTTGGCGATGCGGCGGAAATCGTCGATGTTCAGGTAGAAGAGCACGCTGACTTCGCCTTCCTTCGCCCGGAACAGTTCCTGGTCGATGAGCGCGAAGATGTCCTTCGACTTCTTCGAGATGCTCTTGCGGTCGACGAAAAGATTCTCTTTGCTTTCGAGGCCTTTCGATTCGGCCAGGGCTTCCTTCATCAGTTTGCGGTTTTCGATTTCCTGCTTGAAGTCGGCCCGGACCGAACGAAAGAGCATGAAAGCGACGAACCCCGTGACAAGAATGATCACGACGGCAGTGACGACCTCAAACCCTTGCGACATGTAGATTTCCAAAAAAAGCGGCGTGATCATGCTTCGTTACCTTCTTTCGTATAGTCCCGGGAGCCGAACACGTCGATGCGCTTGGCTTTTGCGACTTTGTAGAATTGATCGACGAACTTGGTCGATTCGTCGTAGGAGAGCGGTTTGGAGAAGAGGAATCCCTGATAGATGTCGGTGCTGATCTGCTTGAGAAACTCGTACTGTTTGCGGGTTTCGACGCCTTCTGCGATGACCTTCATGTTGAGGTTGTGGACGAGGTCGACGATGCTGCCGAGGATCGCGTGGTCCTTCTTGGAAGTGAAGATGCCGTCGACGAACGACTTGTCGATCTTCAGGTTGTCAAACGGCAGCTTTCTGACATAGGTCAGCGAGGCATAGCCGGTACCGAAATCGTCGAGCGCGATCTTGGCGCCGATTTCATGGATGAAGTCGATCGTTTCCTCGAGATAGATGGTCGAGTCGATCAGGATGCCTTCGGTGATTTCGAGGACGAGGAAGTGCGGATCGATGTCGGATTCGACGACGATCTTGCGCAGCACCTCGACGAAATCCTTCTGGAGGATCTGCACCGGGCTGACGTTGACCGACATCACGAAATCCTTTCCGAACTGTTTCGCGAAGGCGACCTGCGCCTTGCAGGCCTCGCGCAAGATCCAGGTGCCGATCGGGATGATGAGGTGCGATTCTTCGGCGTTGGAGATGAAGATCTGCGGGCTGATTTCGCCGAGCGTGGGCGATTTCCAACGCGCCAACGCTTCAAAGCCGTAGATTTCGTTATGGATGTCGACGAGCGGCTGGAACTTCAGCCTGAGCTGGTTTTTTTCGATGGCGTCGGCGAGTTGTTCGTTGATCTGCGCCTTGTAGTTGACCTCGCGGGTGATCTGATCGTTGTAGAAGACGAACTTCGCGTCGCCCTGTTCCTTCGCCTTGAAAAGGGCGGTGTCGCATTTCTTCACGAGTTCGTCGAGTTTACGTCCGTCATAAGGATACACGGCGACGCCGATGTTGCACTTGATGTCGACTTTCACGTTGCGGATGTCGATCGGCAGTCGGAAGCGGTCGAACACCTTGAGGATGGTCGCCTCGACCGATTCGAGGGCGCGGATCCGCGGGAGGATGAAGAGGAATTCGTTTCCGCCGTTGGAATAGACGCGCTCCTTCTGACCGAGCGCATCGACGAGGCGGTCGGCGAAGGCGCGGAGCAGGTCGTCGCCGACCGGCAGGCCTTTGGTGACGTTGATGTTCTTCAGGTTGTTGAGGTCGATCATGCAGAAGGCTGTCTTTTCGGATCCCTTGAGGTATTGGTCTTCGATTTCCTGGTGGCATGCGCGGCGGTTCTTCAGCCCGGTCATCGCGTCGTACAGGAAGCTCTTGTAAACGAGATTCATCTGGTCGCCGATTTCGGTCGACATGATGTTGATGGCGTCGGCGACGTGCTTGAGTTCGTTGTTTTCGGTCACGTTGACCACGACATCGAATTTGCCGCGCTTGATTTCGTCGATCGAATCGAGGATGTCGTCGATCGGCGACAGCGACCGGCCGATGCGTTTGCTGAGCACCGATGAGATGAGGGCGAGCAACAAGAGCACGAGGACGAGCATGATCGCGAACGTGATCTCGAGGCCGAGACCCCGGGAATTGTCGACGAGCGCGACGATCCGCCAGTTGACATCGTCCATCGTCGCGAAGGACAGGATGTAGCGAGAGGAAAGCGCATCGATGTAGGCGTCGCTGCCGTCCGTCCGGGCGGCGATCACGGCGGCGATGCCGGCGGATCCGAACCCGTTCGAGGCGTCGATGGCGGCGATCGCCGCGCCCGACTGCATTTCATAGGTACTTCCTTCGGCGCCGGAATAGTAGATCACCGTCGCGGTCCCCGGGAGATCCTCCGTATAGATCAGGATGGGGTTGTCGGAGACGCCTTCCAAAAGCGTCGGAAGCGAGGAAAGCAGGATGTCGATGCCGACATAGCCGATCGTCAAGTCGCCGGCATGGGCGGCCGCCACGACGGTGATGACATAGTCGCCGGTGCGGGCGTCGAGATAGGGATCGGAAACGGCAAAGCCGTCGTCGGAAGCTGAAATCGCTTGATACCAGAAGCGTTCGGTCAGTTTCCAGTCGGCGTCCGAGATGGCGTTGCCCGTGCCGATGTAGCAGCCGTCGGTCCCCGCCGAACACTCCGCGGGAGATGCGACGAACAGGAAGTCGTAGGAATCGCTGCCGCCGACGGAGCCGGCGGTCTGGATCGTTTCATAGAACCGGACGATCATCGCGTAATCCGGATCGGCGGGAATCGGGATGGCCGGTTCGCCGCCGTCGTAGAGGTAGGCAAGATAGTCGCGTACGGTCGGATCGGCGGCGAGACCGACGGCGTCGGTCTTCGCGTCGTCGATCCAGCGACTCACCGTTTGCACCGCGGATTCGGCGCGCAGGGCGGCGTTCGCCTGCTCGGCGGAACGCATGTTGACATAATAGAGGGAGGCCAGAAGCGCCATGATCAAGACAAGGAAAATCCCGTCGACGAGGATCGTCAAACTGACGATCCGCTTCGACAGGCGGTAGGGCTTGTTCTGTTTGACGCGTTTCAACGCTTTCGGGGTTTTCGGCATCGAAAAGGCCCCCCTTTCATCAGGAATGGATCAGTCCCACCAGGATCGGAAGAAATCGAAGAGACCCCATGGCGCGCCCGTCTCGGGTGTCGAGACGGCACGGATGTAGATGTTGAAGCGGCGGGTGCGGTTGCGCGTCGAGGCTTCGATGTAGAAATACTTGCCGTCGAGTCCGGCGACGTAGCCCGACGCGTTGTTCAGCATGTACTCGTCGAGACCGTAGCTGAATTCGATCTCATAGGTGTAGAGGTCGTTCAGATATTGGTCTTCGGGCAACGCGACGGAGAAGACGTAGAATCCGGAGATGTTGCGGCCGAAACTGTACCGGTAGTCGCCATCGTAGGTGAAATGGAACTGGGTGACCTGGTTGTTGAGTCCCTGGATCGCGGAGAAGGTCGGATAGTCCGCCGGGTCGGTGACGTTCAATACCGTGTCGTCGCCGTCGGTGTCGAAGTTCTTGACGGTGATGATGACGAGTTCGTCGTCGAAATCGACCGACTGCTTGGCGATCGTGCACGTCTCGACGCCGGCGCCAGTGCAGAAATAGACGTCGAAGAGGAGCGTGACGTTGTAGGTGACGTCGGTGACCGTGGTGTAATAATAAGAATACGTGAGCTCGTCTTCGGCCGTGACGCGGTAGAGGATCATCAAATCCTGGCCTTCGACCGGTTCCATGCCGGTCAGCGGGTCGATCGTATAGTCGGCGAGAAGCACGCTTTGTTCCAGAGGGGTGGAGTCCGCCGTGACTTCGGCGGTCCAGTACCAGCTCGTCGTACCGGGGTTGTACACATACCGGGCGACGCTTCCGCCATACGGGAGATAGTCCAAGAAGTAGGGCATATACGAGTCCAGCGGGGTATTGGACACCTGGCCGTCGACGCGATAGTAATAATACGGGAATTCGTCCGCACCGTCATAGTCGATGCCGTTGAAATAGACGAGCGGGGTGTAGCCGGTGTCGGTGAGGACGGTGCCGCTTACGTCGGTGATGCGGATGATCGGATAGTTCGTTTCGTTCGCAAGCTGCGAGAACCGGATATCGGACAGGAAGGAATTGGTACCGGGTTGTTTCGTGATGACGAGCGGCGTGGATATCGTGATGTAGTCGGTCGTCTGTCCGTCGCGGTAGAATACGAATGAGAACGTATAGATGCCCGGCCGCGTGGAATAGGACATGTAGATCAGAAGATAGTCGTCCGTGTCATAGGTCAGACCGACGATGTCTCCTTCGGCGATCGGGGTCACGCCATCCATTTCCACGGCGGTGACGGTGATTCCGAAATAGGACCAGGTCCCACCGGAAATGACGCTGTAGAGTTCGAGGATCTGGTCAAGGCCGAGGTCGACGGTGAAGGTGGTCATGGCGTCTTCGCGAACCGCGAAGACGTCGTCAAGGAAGACTTCGTTGCCGTTTTTCAAGACGGAAACGAGGTTGATCTCGCGACCGGTGATGTAATGGTGATACGTCGTCTGGGTCGTCCCGTCTTCGGCGGTGATGACGTAGACGAGGTCGAAGGTCTTGTATCCGGCGGTGAGGGTGACCTGGTTCAGGTAGACGTTCGTAACGGTCGCGAAGGGCGAGATGACAAACGAATCGGTCGTCATGAAGTCAGGCAGATACGTCGTTGCGTCCAAATAGGACGCGACGCCCGGATCGGTGTCAGAGGTGAAGTTGGTGGTGCCGTTCGCTCCGATTTGGGGATCGTATCCGACGTTCGCGGCGCCGGTAATGTCGGTGCCGGCGATCACCGTCGAGCCATCCTCGGAATAGTAGTCGAGGGCGCTGATGACCGCGGCGGTCGACGGCGCCTTGTCGAATTTGACGTTCAGTTCGGTACTCGTACTGAAATATTTATAATACATGTAATAATCGCCGGCGCGGGTTGCGGTCGAGAAGGTGATCGTGATCGCATACGTCCCGCCTGCGGCCGGGACGCTGGTAATCGTATAGTACGATGAACTCACGACGGTCCCGTCGGTATATTTGATGGTGACGAGATCCTTGAAATCATAGCCGGTCGCAAGAATGCCGGTACTGTAGGTGAAATTGAACCGGATCGATCCGCCGGGGTCGACGTTTCCAAGCGCCGTGACGTCGGTTTGGCTTACGACGGATACGGTTCCGCCGCCGTTGAACTGGACCGTGTTGATCTGGATCGATCCGCCGGAGTTCGCGATCGTCGGCGTGAAGATGATGTAGACTTGATAGTCGAGGAAATAGGCTGTCGTGGCGAACAGGTCGGACCCGACGAACGCCTCCGAGAACACTCCGAAATAACCGAGCGACAACGTCGTGTTGCTCGTGATCGAACGCGATGGCAACGTCAGCGTCAAGAGCGCCGGATAAGCGGTCGAGATGCCGGCGTATCGTTCTGCGTAGAGCAGATTGTTGTAAGCCTCAAGCTGTACCTGTGTCGGCGTGCCGCCGTACTGGTCGTAAGCCCGCTTGGCGACGAGCGCATAGGCGGAGGTCTGGATGCTCGTGATCGCGTAACTGACGGTTGTCTGACTCGGGGCGAAGGCTTCCATCGAAATCGTGTAGGTGATCGTCCTCGTATCATAGTTGACGGTCGGAACGGTCAGGACGGTATCCGATCCGCCGTTCTCGTCGAGGACGATCGAACTCGTCGTCTCCTCGAGCAGCACGTGCTTGTCGTTGAAGGTCGCCTGCTTGAGCGAATTGTAACTCGTCAAAACGGCGCTGTCGAGAGCGGCCAAATGGGTCGTGCTGATGTTGTCATAGTCCTCTAGCAGCGAAATCGGGGGATCATGGTCTTCGTTCATGCCGCGGATGTCGTCGGTACGGATGTTGGACGGCAGGACGAGGCCATAGGTCGAACCGGCCGTCGTCGACAGAACGTACATGCCGTTCGGTCGCGGGTTCGATCCCGTCGTTTTGAAACGATCGGCGAGCAGATTATATTCCATATAATAGATATATTCCGTCAACGCGGGATTGGATCGCATCGGGAAGGCTGCATCGTACATGTACTCGACAGGGTCGTTCGTCGTCGCGGCGGGGTCTTCGGTGATCCACGGAACCTTCGGCAGGTTAAAGGTGTCGGGATTGTAATAGAAATAACGGATGGTCGTGCCGACGGTGTAGTTCGAGGTCGAATAGAAGGTGACGCCCGTCGTGCCGGGGGTGCTGTAGGTCGAAGAAACGATGCCGACCTGTTCGTACACCGTGTTGACCGTCGCGGTATACGTATAGATCCCGCCGACCGGTCCGGTTTTGGCGGTGAGGCGGATGCCGGCGTAGTAGAAACCGGTGAAGACGCACTGGGTCGTATCGTTCGTCTTGGCCGAATAATAGATTGCGTCGTTGAAACGGAAATAGCGGGCCGAGCTCGTGAAGTTGTACACCTGGTCGAGACGGCCGATGAGGTCGATGTTCGGATTGGCGTTGACGATGAAGTCGAAACTGCCGCCGGCCGAGGTCATGATGCCGTTGGTACCGCGCTGCAGACGACCGAAGATGCCGCCGAAACCGCGTTTGGCACGCGGGCTTTCACGCGTATAGCCGGTTGGAAAGATGAAGGTGTTCCCGTCGGCCTGATAGTAGGTGGCGATGTTGGAAAAATCCTGCTTGTTGATGCTCGCGTAGCTGCTCGTGGCGATCGACTTGATGCCGCCGTAGTTGATCGCCGTGTTGATGTTGACGACGGTGACCGGCGATCCCGATCCGCCGAGCACGTAGGTCGCGCCGACGATGCCGCCGGCGACGTCGGTCGCGGAGATGGTGCCGTGGTTGATCATGCGTCGCATGACGCAAAGACCGTACCCGATGACGCCGCCTGCGGACGCGTAGATGCCGGGACGTTCATTGGTGCCGACCGTCGTGTTCGGCGAGTAGTTCGCACCCGACGAATAGGATTCGCCGGATCCATAACGGATCGCATACGCCGTTGTGTTGGCGGTCGTGCTGTAAGCTGCGGTGGTATCGGTGATCGCGGCGACGTTGCCGAAGTTGAGTCCGTTCGAGAGAATGGAACTTTGGATCGTGTCCGCGAGGCCGAGGCCAACCGTGATCCCGCCGACCGAGGCCTCGTAATAAAGCGAGACGGCGAGGACGCCACCGGCGCGAGCATATTTCGAGGCGATGGCGAAAACGTCCCCGTTGTTCGCGATATCGTAGATTCGCGAGGTCCCGGCGATGGTGACGGCCGCGATGCCGGCCGCCGCGACGCCTGAGTTGTAGGTCTCGACGCGGCCGGCATAATACTGGTCGGCGTCGGTGTTGAATGTGGTCGTGGCACTTGTGTTGGAGTTATATGCCGCAATCATGCCGAGATTGGCGCAGTCCTGGATTGAGCCTGAGTTCAGCGCCGCAATGCCGCCGACGAAGGTCCGTGAAGTACCGTCGACCGCATGGTAGGACGACGAATAGGTCGTCGTGATGTTTCCGTAGTTGATCGAGTCGATGATGCCGATCGTCGCGATCGGCTGGGATGAGGCGTCCTGCGACTGCAGGTCGCCGGAATAGTTGTAGGCGACCAGTCCGCCGACGTACAGGTTTCCCGACCCGGTCATCTGGGCGAAGATGATATTGCCCTGATGCAGCGAGTCGACGATCTTCTTGCCGCTCGTGAGCGTCGCCGTAATGCCTCCGAGGGACAGCGTATAGGTTCCGACGTTGATGTTGACGAGAGTGATGTCGCCCTTGCTGTGGACGTTTTGGAAATTGACGTTGGTGGATGCGGTGATGCCCGAAACGGTCAGGTTCGCGCCCATCGTGATGGTCGTCGCCCCGGCATTGTTCATATAAGTGATATCGCCCGAGTTGGCGCTATACCGGATCACCGAATGATTGTTGTTGATCGACAGGTACAAGGGGGAGAAGGTGACCCAGTAGGCAGTCGACAGCGTGAAGTTCGCGTAATTGTAGGCGCGTGAAATCGTGATCGTATTCGCGGCATTGTAGGTTGAGACGTCGAGGATGGTGCCGGTATAGCGGAAATGCGAGTTTCCGGAGTACCCGGTCGTATCGTACGTGAACCCGGCATGGTTGAACATGAGGGCGTATTCCGCGGATTGCGACGTATTGGACGTGCCGATGCCGGCGGCGCGGATCGGCGCGCGGGTTCCCCCGTAGGCTGCGCTGATGACGCCGATGTTGTAGAGGTTCGCGAAGAGATAGGCTCCTCCGCTTTCAAGGATCGGCGCATAACCGGACAACTCGCCGAAGACGCCTCCCACATTCTGTGAGGATGCATACCCGCCCGTGTCGTTCCCCGAGGTGACGGCACGGACATCGATGTCGCCCTTGTTGGAGACGTTGATGAGCCGATGCCGGATGGAAGAGGAGTTGACCATGTAGCCGATGATGCCGCCCATCTTCACATAGATGGCGTAATAGCCGGTCGCCATGCCGAACGTCGAGGTCGTCGAGAACCCGAGGATCTCGGCGTTGTTGACGGAATCGGACACCGTGATTTGGTTCACAAGCGAGGAACCGACAATTCCGCCGATGTAGTAATTCGGCGCAATCGCAAGGCTGGACTGGAAGGTATGGATGCCGGCGTCGAGCGTGCCGCGGACCGACACCTGGTCGATCGTGCCGGAAGCACGGCCGACGAGCATCCCGAGATGGGTTTCGCCGATCGAACCGGTTCCGAGATCGACGGAGACGTCGAGCTGGATGTTCTGCATCGTGCCGCCGATCATGCGGCCGGCGACGAAGCCGATGCCGAAGACATTGGAGTAGTAGCTCGTGCTGTCGGCGATCGTCAGGGAAGAATCGGCGATGTTGAGGTCGGTGACGGTGCCGCCTGAAACGATGCTGAAGAGACCGGCATAATAGTTGGTCTCGCGGACGATGCCGTTGACCATGTGCAGGTTGTAGATATAGAAGTTGTCGTCGAGCGTCGTTCCGTTCTGACCGGACAGGACGCCCGTGAAGTTGCTGGACGGCGTGACGTAGGCATCCGGGGCAACTTCGCTCATGTCGATGTCGTCGGTGAGCTGATAATCGGCGGCGGGATAGGATACGCTGTTGTTGATCGTCACGTATTCGACGACCCGCGAGAAGGCGACCAGATCGATCGCATCGGCGATTTCATATTCATCCAAGGTGTCGTTCCACTCGAGGCCGAGCATTTGCGGATAGACGTCGGAGGCATAGAAGTACCAACGGTCGGTCGCAGAGTTGAGCGAAGAGGAACTCGATTTGATGGTGGAGGTCGTTTCGCCGACGGCGTAGGCGTTTGGCGTCGCGACGTAGAAGGTCGACGTGCCGACCGTCACCGCAAGCAGATAGACCGAGGAATCGTACGCGAGGTTGCCATAGGTCCCGGAACCGCCGTTCGTGTAGAGGACGGGCTGGACGATGAACTTGTTGATGTAGGAACCGTTGACGACGACCTTCGAACTGTAGTAGGAATTCGTAAAGGATCCTTCGTTCGTATGGACGATGCCGGCGGCGGTGAAGGTGCCGGTTGCGGTTCCGACCTTGTAGCGGATACCGGCGTCGGTCACCGAGGCGCGGTTGTCGACGACGAAGACGTGGTCGACGACGCCGGTCGCCTGATTGAAACCGACGAGGTTGGAGGTCATGTTGAGGTCGATGTGGACGTCGAGCAGTTCGAGCGTCGGATTGATGAGCCCGACATTTTGGATCGTGCCTTCGTTGTAGGTGAACATCGAATAATAGTGCGACACGGCGATATCGACCGTCGTGATTTCGTCCACATAGTCGACGTAGATCAGGTCGTCGTAGCCGGCGAGATACAGGTTGTAGATCGCGAATCCGCGACCGTCGAACGTGCCGGTGAAGATGTTCTTGTGCAAGGTGCTGTCGACGTCGGTGAACCAGTGGCCGATCGGGATGAAGGTTTTCGCGCCCATGACCGAATAGTCGATATCGCCGCCGAGGGTGTAGCTCAGACTGAGCAGGAAGGTGATCTTTTCAACGGAGAGCTTCTCATTCTCTGCAGGTATGGCGGACTGGTAAACGTCTTCGTATGAAACGTCTTGGGAGAACCAGTACAGTTCGTTGGCGGTATCGAACCGGATGTATTTGCCGCTGGCTGCGGTCGCGCAGGCCGAGACCGTCGTATTGAGCAGGCAGTAGTCTTCGCGGAAATCCGTATAGGTGATGAAGTCCGAAGCGCTGGTCGGCGGATCGAGGAGCGTCTCCCATGAATGGGTCCCGTCGAACTCGTCCTGCTGGTCGGTATTGTCACGGCCGCCGGCACCGACGAAATCGATGTTCATGAGGACGGCAAAAACCGCGATGACAAGAAGCGCGGCGGAGGTGATGAGGCGCATCAAGATGCGTCGTTTACGATCCGGAAGGTACATCGAGAGCCCCCCTTACCATGACCCGCCCCAAGGCGGAGTCGCAAGAATCCAAACGTTTTCGGGTCCGCCCGCGGCTTGCACGGCTTCGACCGAAAAGGCGATTTGCAGGGAATAACCCGGTGAATAGACGGCAAAACTGGCCAGCGCATACTGCGTGATCAAACCGATATCGAGCGACGTGGTCTCGTTGACCCGCTGGACGGGATTCATGTAATAGAGGTAATTGTCGATCGTACGGTTGTCGTGCCAGTTCGTCAAGGCGTAATCGAACGGCATGTAGTCCTGGTTCAAAATCGACATTTCGGTGATCGTGCCTTCATAGTTTTCGTAGGAAAGCGTGAGCTGTTCATAGATTTTCACGCGGATATACGTGTCGACATTCGAGGTGATATTGATGTAAAGCCGAAAATCTTCGAAAAAATCCGCCGCGGAGTTCGAGGTGATGTCGATCGAATAGACGCCGGGTTTGAAGACGCCGGGCGCGATTTCGACTTCTTCGGCCTCGATGCGGGTCGTTCCGTTCCAGAAATACGCATCCAGGCTGACGGCGACGAATCCGACCTCGAGATCGACGTCTTCGGCGAACATCGCCGTCAGCCAACTCCAGGAGGCGAACACAAAAAGGGACATCGAAAACATGAGCATGGCGAGCGAGATGAAAAACCGTTTTCGCAACGTGCTGCCGTTCATCGAAATTCCTCCCTTTTGTTCGTCTTTTGTCCTATTTTATCATAATTTCCGCTGTATTCCGGTGAAAATCTCGAAAATTTGCAGGTTTGATGAAAAGCGCCATCATCCCGGTCAGATTCGCATTTTTTACGCTCCCGACAGACCTCCGGGAGAAATAAAAAATGCCCTCATCTTTTCCAAGATAACGGCAACTGGCTACCATCGCCAAGCGAAGGCCCTATAGCTTTGCGTCGCTAGTTTTCACTAGTTTTGCTCTTAACGACATTATTATATAACAGGTATGAAAGTTTGTCAACGGCGAAGGCCCAGAAAAAACAGGGTTGACGTTTCCATTTGGCGCATCTCCGCAGCGTTCCCCCTCACCTAAAACTCATCATATTTTTATTGTCTTTGGCAGCCTTTGATGATATGATAGATAATGCAGAATTCTTAAGGAGTGTTATTAAAATATGAAAAGCGCGCTTATGAAAAAAGTCATCATCATCTTCTCCATATTGGCCGTCCTCACGCTTTCCGCCATTGGCGTCTCGTTTGCGACAGGGAATAGCACCCTGCCGAAACTGAGCGATCCGGACGGGATTTTTTACGAGCGGACCGATGCCCAGGGAAATGTCATCTACTCGATCACCAACCAGGAACTGTTCGATGAAATCAAGGGCAACGACGGCATCGACCAGTTGCTTTATCTCATCGACAGTTATCTGCTTCAGGATTACGTGACCGTCGTCACCGAGGCGGAGATCGCGAACAAACTCAAAGATCTGACGTACGGAACCGATGACGACGAAGCTATCGCCGAACTCGAAGCCGATGCCCGGGAAGAGTATGAAACCTCGTTCGCGCAGAGCATGATCCTGGCCGGCTATCAAGGCCATGAAGCGGATTATGCCCGCATCGTCCTCGCCCGTGAAGCGTACGTCCGCTATATGGTGGACACCACCGGCGACATCACCGACATGGAAGTCGCCGCCCGGCATGTCTCGTCCTACTTCGAAGACATCAAGGCCATCAAGATCCGCTTCATGAGTTCGGCCGAAGCGACCACCGTGCTCCGTCACTTCAACCTCGTCACCTTCAGTTCCACCAGCATGCGCGAGTATCTTGGTTTCGTCTTCAAAACCGAAGCCGAGGTCTGGGACCATGACAACGATGAAGAGACCGACGAGATCGTCGCCGACGCCTATATCACCGTCGTTCCCTACTTCTTCGTATCCGGCGATCACGGCGACATTCGCAATCTCGCCGATGCCGTCGTCTATACGGAAGAGGAAGCCGGCGTTTACAGCGACGCCGACGGCGACGAATTCACCCTTGAAGAAAACGGCGATCTCACCGACGCCGACGGCGAAGTCGTCATCGCGGCCGCCCTCCTCTTGGATACCATCGAAAACGCCGAAGCCTACAAACTCGCCAATTCGCAATACTTCACGATGACGAAGACCGACAACTTCGATCAGGATGAAGATGCCCAGATGTTCGATGAAGCCGGCGTGCTCGTCTATACCGTCGACTATACCGGCAAAATCTTCGACCTCACCGATACCGACGTGACCGCGACTTGCGGCATCACCCTCAACAAGTCCTACAAGACGATTCAGACGATGGGCACCGTCACGGTGAACAACTCCCGCGAACTCACCGACGCGGAAGTCCTCACGTTCTTCATCGAAATCTACAACTACGTCTACGGCGAATCCCGTCCCGCCGAAGATCTGCTCGATCCTTCCGCCGACGCCGAAGACCTGATTGCTTCAGACAACCCGTATCTGACGCACAACTTCGACGATGTCAAGACGATGCAGAGTTCGCTTGCGACCTACATGTTCAAGACGCTCAACATCCTGAAGGAAGACGCGATTCCCTATACGGCTTCCGCCAAGAACTACGCCAGTTCGAACGACACCAACTACTATCTCATCTACAAACTGACGCAACCGCAGAAATACGATACGTACGAGGAGATGCTCGACCTCATCGAGGCAAACATCCACCTGCCGGCCGAAACCGTCGACAATCTCACCCTGCCGGCCACCGGCTGGTACGCCGCGAAGATCACCTGGACTTCCGGAAACAAAGACTTCATCGCCAATGACGGTGTCGTCACGCTGCCGACCGACGAAGCGAAGGATGTCGTCCTCACCTACAAGATCACCGCCAACGGCGTCACCCGCACCGGCACGATCAGTGTCAAGGTGCTCGTGAGCGGCACGACCTCGACGTATGATCAGACCGATCCCGGCACCGCCCCGACCTTCGAGACCCTGCTCGACGACCCGACCCTCTACGAACGCCTCTACCTGCAACTCCTCGATTTGACGATGACCGATTCCCAAACCGCTTCGGAAACCATCGGCGCCAAGCTCGCCGCCCTGCGCACCGCCTCCGGATTCAAGATCTACGACTCCTGGATGGCGGTCGACTACCAGGCCGTCGACGCCGGATTCGTCGGTGAGAAGAAAGGATCCAAGACGCTCATCGCCACCCTCGACAGCTTCCCGGCTTACCACTCCGACGACGTCACCGAAACCGGCTACGAAGTCACCGCGGACGATCTCTTCGAATATGCGCTCACGAAGAACTCCGCGCTGTATGTCCTGTATTCCAGCCAATACAAGGAACTGCTCTACTCGCCCTTCTTCACGGAGGCCTTCGGCACCCAGCAGAATCTCGAGCGGAACAAATCGACCCGCATGGATGAAATGTTCACGGCCGTGCAGGATGCGAAGGACTACTACTCCTACCTCCAGCAACTCTACGCTTCCTACGGCATCGCCTTCACCTATGCGTCCTTCTCGCAGTACGCCTACCAGCAGTACGGCACGAAGACCGAAAACGAACTCCTCCAGTACTTCGTCCAAGGCGAACTCCAGCCCTACCTGATCGCCGAAGCGATCGATAACTACGACCTCGTCGATTTGCTCTATCCGACCGTCGTCGACTATTACCAGCACTTCTTCTCGCTTGACGTCACGCACCTCATCATCCTGCTCGACGCCGATGAAAACGGCTCTCCCGACGACTACTTCGACTACATCGAAGCCCTCGCTCCGGCCGACGCCGACACCTACGAAACGAAACTCGCCGGTTTCGAAGCCGCGATCACGGAATACCTCGATGACGACGATAACGATTTCGCGTCGCTTGTCACGGCATACCGCGCTGCCGCCTTCGACGATACCACCTGGGGTGAGTTCAAGCGCTTCGGATTCCGTCTCCTCACCGAAGAACTGAACGTCGCCGATGAAGACGACGAAACGATCAAGCACTCGCTCACCTACAGCGGCGACTACGGCGTCAAGGACAGTTACGTCCAGGAATATGTCGACGCGCTCATCGCCCTCTACCAGGAATACCGCCTCGAGCAGAACCAGAATCTTTCCGAGATGCTGAGCTCGCTCGTCACGAGCCAGTTCGGACAGCATCTGATCCTCGTCAAGCCGGGCGATGACTTCGACGGTTTCAGCGCCGCATTCACCGAAACCGATCCCGCCAACCCGGTCTATTCCGACGGTTCCCAGAACCCCTCCGGCGAACCGACCCTCGAACAGGTCAAGCTGTACGCCCTCTACTACTTCTACAACATCGTCTACGACCTCTCCGACGCGGATGTCGAGGAAACCTACGGCATCACCGTGCCGGACCTCCCCGCCTCCGTCAAGACCGCCCTCGAGTTCTACTTTGACGATCTGTGCGCCAATCTGTATGTCATCGGCACGCTGAACATCACGATGGGCGACCGTCTGGCCGTCGGCACGACCGCCAAGAACGGCTACGGCATCACCGACGCCGCGTTCCAGGCCGCGCTCGCCGAAGTCAAGGACGTCTACTACCAGGCGTTGTTCGACAAGTATCTCGACTAAATTCATCTGTTTGACCAAGGCTGCGATCCGTCGCAGCCTTTTTTTGCACAAAAAAAGCCGCCGGAGCGGCTTCATTTCGCAAGCTTGTGTTTGAAATAACGTTCCTTGTCGAGCACCCCGATCGGTTCGGTGAAGCCGCCGGCGGCGGCCTTCGCGAGTTCTTCGCCGACGACGGTGACCTTCGAGTCGACATTGTCGACGAGATGGATCACGAGCGCCTCGGCGATCGCGGGTCGCTTCGGGGAGCCGAAGTTGCCGTAGTAGTGGTGCGACAGGATGATGTGCTCGAGCAGCATCGTCTCTTCGGCGGCCTCGAGACCGAGTCGGACGGCGGACAGGGCGATTTCGTTACTGGTGAGCGAGATATGTCCGATCAGCTTGCCGGCGATGGTGTATTCGCTGCCTTCGTAGGAATCGAATTCGAGCGTCTTCGTGAGATCGTGGAGGATGATTCCGGCGTAGACGAGGTCGACGTTGAGAAACGGATAGACGGCGAGGAATCCGTCCGCCAGTTTGAGCATCGAGGCGGTATGGTAGGCGAGCCCGGAGATGTAGGCGTGATGGAACTTGGTCGCCGCCGGATAGAGATAGAAATCCTCCGAGAACTTGTCGTACAGATCGCGCGTGATCGCGCCGATCACCGGGTTTTCGATCTTCGCGAGGCGCGATTCGATCGCTTCGCGGATCTCGCGCAGGTTCACGGGCGCGTATTGATAGAAGGTACGGAACAGCCGTTCCTTGACGTCGTCGTCGACCTTCTTCTCCGCCAGCGGCACGAAGACGTCGGCGCGCAGATGGATTTTCTCCTTGAACGCGATGGCGACGCATTCGAACCAGTAGAGTTTGTTCAACTGCACGGGTGCCTGGGCGGGAATGCGGACGACGACCTTCTCCCGGGCTTCGGTTTCAACGTTGATCGCGACCGTATCGTAGGTCGACGGATTGAGCGCCTCGACCTTTCCGAAGAAGTCGACTTTTTGACCGATTTCATAATTCATGGGGTTCATCTCGTTTCTGGAAGACATAGGTGCCGACCCGTTTCAGTCCGTATCCGCCTTCGGAGGCATCGCGGTCGACGGGTTCGCTTGCGAGGATCAGCCGGTAACTGCCCGGGATCACGACCGTTTCCGGTTCGGAAAGCGGTTTGAAGACGATCAGGAGGTTCGCGCCGTCATTGAGCGAATACAGGATCGATTGCGACTTGAGGGCGATCACTTCGGCGTTCTGAAGCAGTTCGGAACTGGCTTTGAGACGGAAGCATGCGTGGTTGCGGCGAATCGCCGTACAAGCGCGGAAGAACGCGACGGCTTCGCTGAATTGATCGAGGCGCGACCAGTCGATGTGATTGACGCCGTCGCCCGACTCAAACGAGTTTTCGTCCTCGTTTTTGGTCCGGAAGAATTCCTGGCCGGAGTGGATGAACGGCATCCCCTGGGCGAACAGGACCATCGCGGTCGCAAGCATCTCCCAGCGTTTGATTTTTTCGACGTCGCCGGTGATCGACAGGCACTTGTCGAAATAGGTGAGGTTGTCGTGGCATTCCACGTAGTTGACCGACTGCGAGGCGTATTTGAACATGAAGCGGTTGGCGGCGCTCCCGAGGAGCATCTCCTTGACGGTCTTGAAGTCGGTCGGATCGCCGGTGGCGAAGCCCGGGACTTTCGGATCGAAGGTCTTGCCCTTGATCGTTTCGCGGAAGCGGTCGTTGAAGAAGCCGATCGTGTAGATGACGTTCTTGTTCATCATGTGCGCCATCCGGTCGGCCATGTTCGAGGAATACATCTTCCAGCCTTCGCCGTAGACGAGGATGCGGTCGTCGAGTTCATGGAGTTCCTGGCGCAGTTCGTTCATCGTCTCGACGTCGATCAGCCCCATGAGGTCGAAGCGGAAACCGTCGATCTTGTATTCGGTCGCCCAGTAGAGCGCCGAATCGATGATCAACTTGCGCACCATCTTGCGGTGGGTGGCGAGGTCGTTCTTGCATCCGGAGACGTTCGTGTGGATGCCCTGCCGGTCGACGTGGTAGGCGTAGCCGGGAACGAGGATCTCGAAGGGGAAGCCGTACTGGTCGAACACGTGGTTGTAGACGACGTCCATGATCACGCCGATGTTCTTCGCGTGCAGCGCGTCGATCGCCGTCTTCAGCTCGTCGATGCGCGCGTAGGGGTCGTTCGGATCGGTTGAAAACCAGCCTTCCGGGACGTTGTACTGTTGCGGGTTGTAGCCCCAGTTGTAGTCGTCGTCGGGACGGTTCTCGTCGATCCCGTCGAAATCGAAGATGGGCATCAGCTGGACGTGGGTGATCCCGAGGGTCGCGAGGTAGTCGAGCCCGGCGGGGTTGCCTGCGGTCGTCTTCAGGCCGGTTTCGGCGAGGCCGAGGAACTTGCCGGGGTATTTGGCGTGGATCGCGGGATCGATCGTATAGTCGCGCACGCTCATCTCGTAGACGATCGCCTCGAGCGGATCGCCGGAGAACTTGAAGTCGTGCTCCATCTTGACGAACTTGTTTTTGTCGACGACGAAGTTGTAGTTGCCATTGGCGTCGGAGGCGACCGCGTAGGGGTCGTTGACGATCTTTTCCATGCCGTTCACGTACACGCGGTAGCGGTAGCGGCAACGATCGAGGTCGCCTTCGACGACGAGACGCCAAACCCCCTGGTTGCGGTAGGGGACGTCGAGGAAGGTCATTTTCCCATCGGGGAAAACGAGCTCGAGGGTCACCCGCTTGGCCACCGGCGTCCAGATCTTGAACTTGGTCGATTCCGGGGTATAGGTGAAACCGAGGTCGTTTTTCTTGTAGGCGTAGATGTTGTCGAAGAGATCGGTGCGGACGATCTTGCCGGTATAGAGTTCGGAGGTGATGCCGTCATGATCGACGATGTGGTAGATCTGATTGAGCGCGATGTAGGCGTCAAACGAACAGACGAGCTTGACCTCGACGCCGAGATTGATCTTCTCAACGACGATCAAATCGACGGTCTCTTCTTCGCCGACAAGCTGGTACGTGTTGTTGTCCCGGTAGTTCTTGAGCGGGACGATGATCGTCAGTTCGTCGAATTCATCGAGATAACAGAAAAACTTCCGCGTTTCATCCATCATGCCGTTCTCCCATCCGCCGGATCAGCGAAAGCGCGTGTTCGCGGAGTTGTGTGTAGTCGTTTGGCACCCGGCCGGTGATGACCTGGTAAATCAAATCGTCGATGATTCCGCCGATCGTCCGTGCATCGGTGAGCGGCGTCGACGCGAGGATGTCGTCGCCCTTGAACGCGAGTTCGCAGGTCTTGTGGATCGGCAGGGCGGCATCCATCGCGCGGATCGCGTCCTCCTGATTCCGGGCGGGATCGATTGTTCGATTGACGGCGTTCGCCGCGAGGCAACCGTCGAGGCCGTTGACATAGACGATCAGGATGTCGAAGGCGTCGGCTTCGGTGACTTCGACGAGATTCAGGATTTTCTGGATCGACTGGCGTTCGCGGTTCGAAAGCCGCCAGCTCGCGGGAATCGCGTGGTCGCCGAGGAAAAAACAGAGCGCCGCGAATTCCTCGAAGGAAAGCTTGACCGGATCGTGAACCGCGAGGAAGCGGACGCCCGCGGCGATCGGTTCGAGCCTGTCGAGGACGCCGGATGCCGCCATCGCGGCGTACGCCTTCACGGCGTAAGGACTGCGGACGATGTATTTCAGTTCGGTGAGGACGCGTTCGCCGGAGACGTTGTCGAGCAGTGCGCGGTTCGCGCGGATGCCCTCGAAGGTCTTTGGTTCGATCGTGAAGTCGAGCCGGGCGACGAAGCGGAACGCCCGCAGGATGCGGAGCGCATCTTCCCGGAACCTCCGGGCGGGATCGCCGATGGCGCGCAGGATCTTCGCTTCGAGGTCGGCGCGGCCGCCGTAGAGGTCGATGATGTCCCCGGCGGCGTCCATCGCAAGGGCGTTCACCGTAAAGTCGCGGCGTTCGAGGTCGATGGAAAGCGTGCGGGTGAAGCCGACTTCGTCGGGATGGCGCGCGTCCTGGGAATCGCCGTCCGTGCGGAAGGTCGTGACTTCGAAGGAATGATGATCCAGGAAGACCGTGACGGTGCCGTATTTGACGCCGGTCGCCTTCGTCCCGGGAAAAATGCGCGTCACTTCGTCCGGCGTCGCAGAAGAAGTGATGTCGATGTCCGAAGAAGTCGTCCCAAGCAAAAAATCGCGGACGAACCCGCCCACGAAGTATGCCAAATGCCCGTTTTCATTGAGGATCCGAAGGACCTTTTTGCCTGTCTCAAGCGCGTTGTTCATGGCAAATCACCGGGATTATTATACCACGCGAGACCGGTTATTTCCACGCTTTTATCTGCGCTATGCTATAATTGGGGAGGGTGATCCGCATGCGTTCCGTCAAAACCCCGGTCTGTGTCGAATCCGTTCTTTCCAAATCCCGTTTCATCGTCTATCTATCGCGCGTCCGCGACGCCGTTCAGGCGGGCGAGCTTTTGGCCGCGGCCAAACGGCTTCATCCCGACGCGACCCACCACTGCTTCGCCTACGTCCTCGGTCCGGACGGGAGCGCCTATCGATCCTCCGATGACGGCGAACCCGACGGCACGGCCGGCGTGCCGATGCTCGAGGCCATCAAAAAGGCCGGCTATACCGATGTCGCGGCCGTCGTGGTCCGCTACTTCGGCGGCGTCAAACTCGGCGCCGGCGGACTCGTACGCGCCTATGGCGGCGCTGTCCGAAAGGCGCTCTCAAGCGTTGAACCGGTCGAGCAGGTGGTGTACGAAACGTATGAGGCGATGATCCCGGGCACATCCCTCGGTGTCATCGATCATTACCTCCGTTCGGTCGCAAAGGATGTCGAATGCATGTACGGCGAACATGCGGAAGTCCGCTACCGGATCCGCGAAAAGGACGCCGCGGCGGTCGCCGAGCGGCTTGCGCGTTTGACTTCTTCCGCCGTCGTTCCGGCGCGGATCGACGCAATCATCGACTACGAGTGAAAAGCGCTTCGCCCGGTCATCCGGGCGAAGCGCTTGTTTTTATGCGAGGAAAGTGTTCAGGCTTTCGAAGAGCGAGAGGACCGCGGCGACGAACAGATACCCCGCGATGAAACTGACCACGATCAGGACGAACCGGATCTGTTTGGGATCGTCGTTCTTGAACAAATGGGAGAGGTCGAGGGACTGGAGGGCGCGGTAGACGAACGGCGTCACCGCGAAGAAGAGCAGGATGCGCAGAAGCGCGAAGATGGCCGGATCGAACATGGTCTCAGTCCATCACGACGTCGGGCACGAAATCGTCCGTGGTCATGTCGGTCTTGATCGTGACGACGAGCTCGTTGGGCAGGCAGACGAGCGGGGACAGCGCGGAATCGGTCGGCGCCTGATATTCACAAAGATCCTTCGGACTTTCCTGATAGACGACGGATATTTTCCCGTCGGATACCAAAAGCTTGACGCCGGGGATCCCGCGGTCGTCGTTCGCCGGCTCGATCGTGGTCGTGCCGGGGACGTAGAAAGTCCCTTCGGAAGCGTAGTCGACGTTGACGAGATCCTTGTACGCGGTCTCGTAAAGCGTGTAGGAGCGGGTGTCGAGGTCGATCATCAGGATCAGCTCGTCCTTGTAGTAGACTTGGGCGAAGGTGTTCCCGGTGGCTAAGAGCCGTTCGGATAGACGCAGGCCGAACAGCGCCAGAAGACCGAAGAGAAGGGTCGCGCCGATGAAGATCAGATCGTTTTTTTTCATGGGTTCCCTCCTTCGTCGATTTCAATCCTATTATACACCATCCACGGATTTCCCGCGAATTTGTTTTACGGCGGAGCGCAAATTTGGTATAATGGAACGCGGTGAAACGACATGAAAAAATTCCTGGGTATGGGCATGCTGCTGTTGGTCCTGATCGGACTCGCAGGCTGCGGCCGCTTCGAAAATCCGAATGAAACCTATTGCACCGAAGGGAAAGTCGACGGCGTCTTTCTTTGTTCACGCCCCTGGAGCGTCTATTTCGACACGACCGTCTCGCTCACGCTCTACGTGACCGAGGAAGACGCCTACGACATCCCCGTCATCTTTGCGGAGGTCGAGGCGATCCTTGCGCGCTACCATCAATGGTTTGACAAGTATCACCTCTACGACGGCGTCGCGAACGTGATGACAATCAACCAATCCGGGACCGCCCCGACGACCGTCGATCCGGCCTTCTACGATGCGATCGCCTTCGCCGTCGCGGCCTCCGACGACATCGTCCTGGGCGGCGTTGAACTTTTCAACCCCGCGCTCGGACCCGTCCTCTCGATCTGGCATGACGCCCGCGAAAGCGACCTGTGCGCAGAAACCGGCATCGGCGTCTTTTCATGTCCGATTCCCTCCGCCGAAGCGCTCGCCGGCCCCTTCAACACCGACATTTCGGACCTCGTCCTCGATCCCGTCCTGCATAGCGTCGCCTTCGCAAAATCCGGCATGAGCCTCGATCTCGGCGGTTTCGGAAAAGGTTACGTCTCCGAAGTGATCACCGATTATCTCGATACGCAAAACGTCACCTACATCCTCAACTCCGGCAACTCGAACATCAAGACGGGCGGCACGAACCCGAACAACGATACCGGCCTCTTCTACGTCGCGCTCACGACTCCGTCGCTTCAACCGGCGCTGCCGGGTTCCTACTATGTGTTTCTCCAAATCCAAGGCGACGTCTCGGTCGTCACCTCCGGCACCTATCAGCGTTTCTTCCGCGGCGCCACCGACAATCTGGTCTACCATCACATCATCGATCCACGCACCAACCGCCCGGGCGGCGAGGCGATGGCGGTCACGATCATCCTTGAAGACGGCGCGAAAGGAGACGTGTATTCGACGGCGATCTTCCTCATGACGGTCGACGAAGGGATCGCCTTCGTCGATGCCACCGTCGGTCTCGAGGCGATCTGGTATCTCTCCGACGGCACGATCCGGACCTCGGCCGGCCTCGACCCGTTCGTCTATGAGTGGCTTGACTGAGCCTTCACGATCCAACGGAACCTCCGCGGTTCCGTTTTTTTTTTCAAAAAAACCGACCATTTTGGGTCGGTTTCATGGATGGGATCAATCCTCGATGTTGCCGGACGCGCGGTTTTGAAAGACGGTGACGAGTTTCTTTCCGACGAGGCCGGTGAAGATGCCGGTCGGGACGGCGATTAAAATCATGTACGGCAGATAGTAGATGAGCGCCGCGGTCTCGAGGACGAAGATCGCCGCGCCGATCTGGCCCACCATATGAAACAGGGATCCGGCGACCGAAACGCTCAAGATCGAGAAGCGGCGGAAGGCTTTCATCGCAATCATCGCGACGTAGGCGAGCGTACCGCCAGCGAAGCTCATGAACGAGGTCGGCGAGAAGAGCCCGCCGCCGGCCGGCGAGAGGAGGACGACGAGGATGATGCGGAGGAACGCGACGATGCCGGCTTCCTTCGGTCCGTAGATGTAGAGGACGATCAACGTGACGATGTTGGCGAGTCCGAGTTTGACGCCGGGGATGATGAAGACGAAGGTCGAAATCATCGACTCGACGATCGAGAGCACGATCGAAACCGCGATCAGGACGGCGAGGGTCACCGTTTTGCGAAGAGCCATGTCTTCACTTCCTTCCGAAAAAAACAGACTTGACGGGCAAGTCTATTTTTTGACGCTGCGATAGAGGTAGAACATCGCCCCGGGCCAGAAGAGCGCGCCGATGGCGACGACGACAAACCAGAGGAAGTCGCCGAAGAAACTTTTGAACCAGAGATTGATGAAGAGGGATAACCCGACGATCACGGCATAGCCGAAAAGCGAGAAGAGAAAATTGGACCGGCGTTTGCTGACGAGGTTCTGGCGGAGTTCGGACTTCTGGCCGGGAAAGGCCTGGAGGACGTCGTCGGTCGAACCGAACTCCTGAATCGATCGCGAAATCGCGGCGTCGACCGGCGTGCCCTGCTCGACGAGATCGTCGACCTTTTCCTGAAGCGAGGTCGACAGGATGTCGATCAGTTCGCGCTTGTCCTGTTCGTTGAAATAGCCTTTGAGGAGCTTCGATACGAATTTTTTGATCTTGTTCATCGGATATCGTCCCCCATAATCGCGCGCATGATGTCCTGCAGGACTTTCCATTCGGCGATCGTCTCCCGGTAGTACGCTTTTCCGAGCGGCGTGATTTTGTAGTAGCGGCGTTGTCCGCCATGGGTTTTCTCGCCGGTGTACGAAGAGATCAGTTCGCGCGATTCAAGCCGCTGGACGACGGAATAGAGCGTCGCTTCCTTGATGTCGAATTGATTCGACGTGCGGGTCTTGATCTCGTTGGCCAGCTCGTAGCCGTACATGTCGCGTTCCGAAAGCAATTTCAAAATGATCGTGTCGATGTGCCCGCGGATGATGTCGCTTGAGATCATCGGCGGATCCTAATGTTTCAGGACATATCCGATCGTGATCGCCTTCGGACCGCAGTGGGCGCCGACGGCGGGAGTCAGAAGGTAGTCCTGGATTTCCTTGTACTGGGGCCGGACCGCAAGCACTTTTTCACGCATGTAGGCAAGCGTTTCGGGATTCTTGGCATGGATGATGAACGGTTCGATGTCCAGTCCTTCGGTCTCTTCGAGGAACTTCTCGATGACGCGGTCGACGGCGCGCGAGAACGTGCGGATCTTCTCGACGGTGACGACGGCGCCGTTCTTGTCGATCTCGAGCAGCGGCTTGATCTTGAGGACGTCGGCGACGAAGCCGGCGGCGTTCGAAAGGCGACCGTTCTTGACGAGGAACTTCAGATCGGAGACGGCGAAATAGATGTGGTTGTGGTCGCGGATGAATTCGAGTTCCTTCATGATTTCCTGAAGCGATTTTCCCTGTTCCGCCAGTTCGCAGGCGGTGAGGGCCATCTTGACCTGGAGGTAGCCGACGGTCTTCGAGTCGAAGACGGTAACGTTGACACCTTCGGCCATCTTCTTCGCGATCATCGCGTTTTCATAGATGCCGCTCATCTTCGAGGAGATCGTGATGAAGAGGACTTCATCGCAGCCCTCGTCGCGTAATTTCTCGTAGGCGGTGAGCATTTCGCCGGTCGAGGCCATCGCGGTGCGCGGAAAGAGCGAGGGATCGTTTTCGATCATCTCGTAGAATTTGTCAGCCGTCAGTTCTTCGAAGTCGACGTATTCTTTGTCGCCGAAGACAATCCGGGAACGGATGATCGGGATGTTGTACTTGTGGGGGATATAGTCGATTGCCGAGTTGGTGCAGACCATGACGCCGAGTTTCTTCATAGGGGTATCCTCTCTCGTTTCTGGTATATCAACTCTATTATAACGTATGACGGGGGTTTGTCAACCGCTGCCGGGAAACGGGCTGCGATCAGGCGCGGGGCGGATGCGCGGTCCACTCGCGGCCGAGCGGTTTGGACGGCGAGAGTTTGGCGATCTTGCCTTTCAGGCGGGTGCCGGAAAGTTTCCCGTAGACTTCTTCCTTGACGGCGGCGGGGACGCTGAAGAAGGTGAATTCGGTGAGGATCGCGATGTTCTGGACTTCGCGGCGCTGGAGTTTGACCTTGCCGCAGATGAAGTCGAGGACGTCGGAGACGACGAGGTTGTCCTGCTTCCCGACGTTCAGATGGAAACGGACGAGCCCGGCGTTGTCGACGGGGGCGCCGCCGAAGACGAACTTCTTCGCTTCGAATTCCTCGTTGATGTCGGCTTCGTTGGCTTTCACCGTGCTTTCGCGGATGATCATCTTGAGCAGGCCGGCGATGATCTGGTCCTCGGTCAGGTTGAAGGCTATCATCTTGTTCATGATCGCATATTCCTTGTCGAGGTCGCCGTGAGCGACGAGATCCTGGACCTGTTGGATAAGTTTGTCGTTTTTGACGTCGAGAACCTTGTCATAGGTCGGAATCGTGCGCTTCTTGATCTTCGCCTTGATGATGCGTTCGATCTCTTCGATTTCCTTCATCTCGCCCTTGGAGACGAGCGTGAACGAATAGCCGGCATCGCCCATCCGGCCGGTGCGGCCGATGCGGTGGACATAGTAGTCCGCCTTCTCGGGAACGTCATAGTTGAAGACGGCCTCGACTTCGCGGATGTCGAGGCCGCGGGCGGCGACGTCGGTCGCGACCATCACGTCGATGATGCCGTTGTGGAATTTCTTCAAGACGTCGAGGCGGGTCGTCTGCGGCAGGTCGCCATGGATCTTGTCGCAGTTGACGCCGCGGTCGAGGAGTTCCTGGGTGAGTTCGTCGACTTTCGCCTTGGTGTTGCAGAAAATCAGCGAGAGTTTGGGATGGTAGACGTTCAACAGCCGGTAGAGCGCCTCCGTCTTGTTCTCGCGCTTCACCTTGTAGTAGAACTGGCTGACATCGGAGTTGGTCTGTTCTTCGCCGATGACCTTGACGAATTCCGGTTCGCGCATGTAGGACTTGGCAAGGCCCATGACGCTTCTTGGCATGGTAGCGGAGAACATCATCGTCTGGCGTTCCGCGGGGATGGCCTGGAAGATCTTCTCGATGTCTTCCTGGAAGCCCATCTTGAGCATCTCGTCGGCTTCGTCGAGGACCATGATCTGGAGCCGTTCGAGCTTGAGGACCTTGCGGTCGAGGAGGTCGATCGTGCGGCCGGGGGTGCCGACGATGATCTGCGGTTTTTTCTTGATGGCGTAGATCTGGTTCTGGATCGGGTCGCCGCCGTAGACGGTGACGATCCGGCATTTCTCCATGTACTTGGCGATCCGCATGATCTCTTCGCGGATCTGGACCGCGAGTTCGCGGGTGGGGCAGATGATCAGCGCCTGGACCGCTTCGAGGTCGAAATCGATTCGTTCGAGGATCGGGATGCCGTAGGCGGCCGTTTTGCCGGTGCCGGTATGCGAATGGCCGATGACGTCCTTGCCCGCAAGGAGCAGGGGGATCGTCTGTTCCTGGATTTCGCTCCAGGCGACGAACCCCATTTCTTCGACCGCTTTCTGTATTTCCTGTCTGAGTCCGATGTTGAATTCCATTGAGTCTCACTTTCTTTCTGATTTATTGTTGATCACAAATCGCCGGGATGGGAAGCCGTCCGGATCGATGTGTCCGTTTTCAGCTTCAAGGGTTCCGGTCCAAAGAAAAAGTCAGCGCGTGGCTGACCTCGTCATTTGACTTCCACAATGCGGATGCCGCCGGCCAGGAGGTGGTTCGCCGTCTCGCCGCGGCCCGCGATTTTCGTCTGCGAAAAGGTTCCGTCGTAAACGAAAGAATGACCGCACGAAGGGCTTCCGTCTTTCAGGATCGCCTGGGTGCAGCGGTGTTTCTTCAAGAGCTCGAGCGTGACTTTCTTGCCGCGGTCGAAAAACGCCGTGACATCCTCGCCTTTTTGGTTCATGACGAGGACGCCCGGGGTGATGATCTCCGACGGGATCCTAGGCGTCGGCATGCCGCCGAACGACTCCGGACAAATCGGAATCACCGTTTTATTGCGTACGTAATCGACGACTTTGGGGTCAAGGTTATTGCCCCCGTCGTACTTGCAGTTGAAACCGAGCAGGCATGCGCTGACGGCGATGACTTCTTCCATTTCGCACCTCAAGTGACCGTTCGTCGAAGAACGGATGAATCAGAATGCGTCGATGTCGATGTTGATCTTCTTGCCGAGTCTCGATGCAGCCGCGTAGGCGATGGTACGGATCGCGTTGGCGATTTTTCCACCCTTTCCGATCACGCGGCCAAGATCATCCTGGTTCACGAGGACCTGGATCGTCATCGATTCGTCGTCTTCGGCGAATTTCTTGACCACCAGATCTTCGGGATGGACGACCAGCGGCGTCACCAGATCCGAAATCAGTTTTTCGAAGTTGACTGCCATTTCAGATCCCTGCTTACTTTTTCTTGGAATCGACGTAAGCGGCGATGATGCCCTGCCGGGTAAGCAGATTCTTGACCGTGTCGGTCGGCTGTGCGCCGTTCTGGAGCCACTTCATCGCGGCGTCCTTGTTGATCTCAAGCACGATCGGTTCCTTGGTCGGATCGTAAACTCCGACGATTTCGAGGAATCGTCCGTCACGCTTTTGAGAAGCCTCGGCGGCGACGATGCGGTAGAACGGTCTCTTCGTCGTTCCGAATCGCTGTAATCTGATTTTTACCATGGTTGTCCCTCCTGATATGCAAAATCACCTTATTGTATCAAATGTCCGAATGCCTGTCAATGTTTTTCTATTGACAGGTAGCGGTTTCAGTCTTCAAAGTCGAGATCTTTCATGTCGGCAAGGGATTCTTCGACCTTCCGCACGTTCTTGACGGTCTCGATCAGTTTTTTGATTTTGTCGAACTGAGTCGCATCGACGTATCCGGCGAGATAATTGCGGTTCTCGTTTTTATACGTGACATGGACGCCGAGACGTTCGACCTCGGCGATGACTTTGGGACTCTGATAGAAGACGATGATGCCTTTTCGTTGGATCATGGGATTCACCTTTTTCCACAATGGGTTTTCGTGCCGACGCGGCAGCCGTCGAGAATGTCCTTGATGCCTTCGGCGATCGGATCGAGGACGGCGTTGAGCGCCGTGATGGCCGCGGCGTAGCGGCGGTGTGCTTCCGTCGCATAAAGCGCGGTCTTGGCCGCCGCGAGTTCCGTGGCGACGCGTTTGAAGTCGGGGTGATGCTTTCCAAAGCGGAGGATCGGCTCATAGGCGGCCTTCGCCGCGGTGAAGCGGGCGATTTCCGCTTGTGGTCCCAAAGCGCCGAGAAGCGCGGTTTCGGCCGCCGCGAACTCCACGTAGACGGGACTAGCCTTGATTTCGTCGACGGTTCGCCATGCTTCCAGGGCGATTTCGGTACGTTCCATTGTCATCACCGCATTCATTATACCATAATCGAGGGTTTTCCCCAAACGGTTTCAGCCGATCGCGCGGAGAACCTCTTCGTAGTCCATTTCGCGATAAGCGCCGGGTGCGAGCGTCGGATCGAGGGTGAGTCCACCGATCGCGGTGCGCCGAAGCCCGACGACTTCGTTTCCGATTGCCTCGATCATCCGCTTGACCTGATGGAACTTGCCTTCGGAGATGCGGATCCGGCATGTGCGCTCGCCGGTCGGCTCGACCTGCGCCGGGAGGGTGATATAGTACTGTTCTTTCCCGTCCTTGATCCGCACGCCCGTCTCAAGCTGGGAGTAGTCGTGTAGCGGCGACTTCAGTTCGACCTCGTAGGTCTTGAAAACCTCCGCCTTCGGGCTGATGATGCGGTGCAAGACGTCGCCGTCGTTCGTCAGGACGAGCAATCCCTCGGTGTCGAGGTCGAGGCGGCCGCAGATCGAGACGTCGAAGCGATCGTACGGGTGTTGAAGCAAGCCGACCGCGGTCGGATGGATTGAATCCTCATTCGCCGAGACGACGCCCTTCGGCTTGTTCATCATCAGATAGACCCATTTGCGGTAGAACACCGGTTCGCCGTCGAACGCGATCATCGAGGTTTCCGGGTTCACGTCGAGACCGGGATCGGAAATCACGATCCCGTCGACCGTCACGCGGCCGTCCTTGACCGCATCCTTGATGTCGGAGCGGCTTCCGTATTTCAAATTCCCGAGCAGTTTGTCAAGTCGCATCATCTATCCCTCAAATCCGGTCGAGGCCGTTTTTCACGTAGGTCCGAAGCAGTTCGGCGACGCTCCAAGCCTGCGAGGAACACCCGCGTGAGACGCGTCCGTCGAGGCCGTCGAAGATTTCCGCGACGCCGCCGACGCACCCTTCGCGCAGGTGCGTTTCAAATGAATGGCAGAGTTCCTTCATGCGAAGTCTGGCCGACATCGACGGATAGGCTTTCAGATAGCTGTCCACATAGGTCCCGATTAGAAAGCCCCAGGTCGTGCCCATGTGATAGGAAAAGTCGCGCTTGCGGAGCGGCCCTGAGTATTCCGGAACGAAACGCGGATCGTCTTTGGAAAGCGAACGCAACCCATAGACATCGAGCAACGCATCGGTCGCCTTTTTGACCACCTTGCGGAGGCGGGCGTCGGATAATAGCCCATACGGCAGACTGCACGCAAACAGCATGTTCGGCCGGACCGACGGATCGTCGGCGTCCACGACGTCAAACAGGCACTGCGTCGCTTCGTTCCAGAAACGCCGGTTGAAACTCAACCGCACCTGTTTCGCCAGCACGTCGTACTGCGAGGAAGGATGGCCGAACCGACGTGCGAGACTGCCCATCACGCAGAGGGCGTTATACCATAGGGCGTTGATCTCCACGGGTTTCCCGTGCCGCGGCGTGACCACGATCCCGTCGATCCGGACATCCATCCAGGTGACCTGGTCGAGGCCGGAGCCGGCGCGCATCAACCCGTCGGAATCCATCCCGATCGAGAAGCTGGTGCCGCCGCAATAGGCGGCGATGATCCGTTCCAGCGTCGGATAAAGGCTTCTGACGAACGGTTCGTCGCCGGTGTATTCGAGATAGCGCATGACCGCATGGACGTACCAGAGCGACGCGTCGGCGGTATTGTAATAGGGTTCCTGACCGGCGTCGGGAAACATGTTGGGAATCAGGCCGTTTCTCTCATACTGGGCAAACGAGGCGAGGATGTCCTTCGCGTCGGGGTATCGTTTCGTCGTGAGCGTGAGGCCTTCGAAGGCAATCATCGTATCGCGGCCCCAGTCGGCGAACCATGGCAAGCCGGCCAGCACCGTCTTCCGTCCGGTGGAGCGGCGGTAGGCGATGAACAAATCGCCGGCGCGGACCAGCCGCGCGGCGAAATCGTCGGTCATGCCGGCGTGGGCAACGATCCCTTGGATCCGTTCGCGATAGCTTGCGATGATCGTCGCGGCGGACTCCGACGGAAGTTCGTCGATGGCGGCGATCATTTCGCAAACCGTCGCCGATCCCGCCGCAACCGGCAGTTCGAGTCGACAGGGTTGATAGAAAGCGTCGGTGCGGTCATCGCCCGTCGACGCGTCGAAAGCGAAAAAGACGTCTTCATCGTAGGGTTCGTCGCAGCGGACAAATGCGCCCGAGGTCGCGGATACGAGGATCCGATGCTCGGGCATCGCCTTCGGGAGAAGCGAAAGCGTTGCGCCTTCCACAAAAAGATCGAATGTCAGTTCGGACGCCTTGCGGACATCCCCGTGGTTGCGGGTCGTGAATTGCGGGGTGATCCGGACAAGGCAGTCATGATCCTTCGCGGCGATCCGGTAGAGCAGGGCGACGGCGCCGCCGCCGTAGCGCGGCGCAATCGTCTTTTCGATTTCGACCCCGTCGGCTTCGTAGACATACCGGACGACTTCGTCCTCGGTGAAGCGGGTTAGGTATCGATCTCCTTCGCGTTCGTCGCCGGTGCTTTTTTTACCGGCGGAAAAATCGTGAAGCCGGCCGCCGACGGAAAGTTGCTCAACGGTCTTCGCAAGGAACATCGTGCGGTCCGTCGGCGGATTCAGGGCAGCCACCAGATATCCCTGATGCTTGCGGAACAGCCCGTTGGTGATCGAGCCGGCCGCATAGCCGCCCATCCCGTCGGCAAGGTACCATTCCGGCAGATGCGCGCGATCGAGCGCCGCGAGATCGAATCGGTCATAATCGTATCGCATCCAAATCCCACCCTTCCAAAACGCTTCGTCGTCTTTATTGTATCATATGGGGTGAAACGGCGATCCCGCCCAAGCGAACCTTTTTGAAAAAACGGACGAGCCGTGATATAATACTCTCGGTGATGAACGATGTTGACGATGAAAGACATTCGGCAGGAAGGCGACCCGATTCTGCGCATGCGTGCGAAGGACGTCGAACTGCCCTTATCCAAAGAAGATTACGAGACCCTGAAGGCGATGATGGAGTACATCCTGAACAGCCAGGACGATCAGATCGCGGCCGAATTCGGCCTCCGTCCCGCCGTCGGTCTGGCCGCTCCGCAGATCGGCGTTTCGAAGAAGATGTTCTGCATGAACGCCTTCGACGAAAAGGGCGAAGTGCTTCACCGCTACGCGATTGTCAATCCGAAGATCCTGTCGAGTTCCGAAGAACGGTGCTACGTTCCGGGCGGCGAAGGCTGCCTGTCGGTCGACGAGTCGAAAAACGGCCTCGTCCCCCGCGCGAAGCGGATCCGGGCGCGCATCTTGCTGGTCGACCTGATCAAAGGCACGAGCGATGCGGTCATGATCAAACTTTCCGGATTCCCGGCCGTCGTCTTCCAGCACGAATACGACCATCTGATGGGGGTTCTCTTCATCGACAAGAAACAGGCAGAACTCCCAGACATCAAGCCGATCGTCTTCTATCACGAAGAGGATATCGCGGAATAACCAAGCAAAAAGGCTCCCGCCGGAGCCTTTTTTTGTAAAGCGATTTAGCCTTGCATGAACCGGGCGAACTTCACACCGAAATCAAAGGTTTCCTTTAACTGGTCATCCGACGGGTTGAAGCGCAGACGATAGCCTTCGATCGTCTTCATTTTGAGTTGCGACAGGCGCACCATGATGTTCGGAACGGCTTCGCCGCTCCATCCGTAGGATCCGAACGCGGAGGCGAATTTCCCGCCGTTCACGACCGGATTCATGCTCGAGAGGATGTCCCAGATCGGTTTCAGGGTATCGGACAAAATCGTCGTCGACCCGATCAGGAAGGCATCGGATGCCGCGATGCGGTCGACGATGTAGTGCGTCATCGTGCCGATGACGTCGTAGATCTCGACCTTGACGTTTCCCGCGAAGCCGGTTTCGATCCCGCGTTTCACTTCCTCGGCCATCTTCTTTGTGTATCCGTAGGCGCTCGCAACCGGGATCACGACGAGCGGAACGGCATTCTTCGGTTTGATCTGTGCCCATTTGGCGTACAGCGCCTTGGCTTCCTCGATGTTCGTTTCATCGAGCACGGGGCCGTGGCTGGTCGCGACGTATTTCAGCGGCAGGTCCTTGATCCGTTCAAGACCTTTCTGGACGAACTTCAAAAACGGCGACATGATCGCGTCGAAATAATCCTTGAGCGCTTTCCGATAGTCTTCCGGTTCCTTGACATTCTTCGCGAACACGCCTTCGAACGCATAATGCGCCCCGAAGAAATCGCAGGTGAAGAGGATCTTCTCTTCTTCGAGCCAGGTGAACATCGTGTCCGGCCAGTGCAGGTTCGGCAAATTGAAGAACCGAAGCGACCGGTTCCCGAGCGACAGGACGGCGTCGTCCTTCGCCTGGACCGCCTTGAACGGGCGGTTGACGATTTCCTTCAGATTCGACAGCCCGGCCGCGGTGGCGACGATCGTCAAATCGGGGTTGAGGTCGAGCAGTTTGTCGACGGAACCGGAATGATCCGGTTCGGTGTGGTTCAAGACCACATAGTCGATTTTCTTGATGTCGATGAGCGACTGCACCTTGGCGATGTAGTCGTCCTGAAAATCGACCTTCGCGGTATCGATCAAAGCGGTTTTTTCGCTTCCGATCACGAGATAGGCGTTATAGGTCGAACCGAACTCGGTTTCCATGATGATGTCGAAAACGCGGAGGTCATAATCGTTGACGCCGACCCAGTAGATTTTGTCGGCGAGCTTTTTGACTTTTGTTTGCATGTTGATCACTCCTATCATCTATTATACCCCATCCGGTCTTTTCATGAAAACACTCTGCACGCGGAACGCATCGATTCCGCGCATTCGGTCGAATCAATCCCGTCCGGATCGCTGACGGGGGGACGCTTGGGTTGTTTTCAGGACGGCACCGCGCTTCGATGTCAGGAGGCGGAAAATCCATGGGACGGAGGATTTCAAGTCTTTGCTGGCATGCGGTTCCATCGCGCCCAAGGAAAAAGCGAAGGAAGCTTCATTCCTCCGCCCGATCCGTTCCGATGTAATTATCGAGATTCCTCGCAGACGCTGTCCATCCGTTCGTCGATACGACGGACCAGCGAATAGGTGTATGGCGTAAAATGCCTGCCCCAAAACCGATTTGCCTTCGGATTGATCGACTCATAGTCGACACCGACCAAGTCAACCCCCTCCGCGAGGAGCTTCGACTCGACGTGGTTTGACAGCTTTTCCCCCAGACCAAGATGCCTGAATAGCGGCGAAACAAACAAACCGGTGATGTTTCTTATCCTTGGATGAACGGAAAAAAGCGATTCGCCGGCTCCTTGGTACCGGATATATCCGGCGACCGCCCCCTGGTATATGACAACGAACATCCTGTTTCCTTTTCGGCTCAGCCAATCATTCAAATCCGCCAGCGCGTCTTCTTCCGGAGTGGGCATGAAGATCGGCGAGGATCGGTAGTAGCGATGATGTTGCGCATGCAGCGATGCGACCGACGAGGCATTTTCAATCGTGATTTCGTCAAACGACAACGTCGGATCGCCGGACGGCTGCGACCGGATGACGCGAACGGCATCGACGCAACGATTGCCGAACCCGAGATGGAACCAAGTGTCCAAAAGGACTTCGTCATGGGCGAAGATGGCGATGGAATGAGTGAAACGCGCTTGTTTCACCCACTTTTCGGCGGCTTCGACATAGAGCATTTGTTCCAGTTCGGCGCGTCTCGAAAAAACCGTTCCATGTCCGAACACCGGTACGAAAATCCCTTTTTGACGGCCGAAGAACGCGTCGATCGGATATCCCGCCATGAATCCAAGAAGGGTATCGTCTTCGATCAAAGCGATCCCTTCTCCTTTACCGGCCAATGCTTTCATGTTTTTCGCAAGGATCGGAAGATAGTCGGAAAAAACCGGAAGCATCGATACTTCTTCCTTTTCTTTCCCATAATGATCCATCACCAGTTTGATGGCCGCTTCGACATGCGATGGATCGAAAGTGACGAATGCGAGTCGATTCAATTCATTTCACCTCACCGAACGATATCGTCGCCCTTGACGGACAACGTGGAAACGATTGCGATGAAAATTATCTCATCGCGATCGTGTGGTGCCAATCTAACTTCTTAAATGTTCATCGAATTCGTGCATTTGCGGCGACCCATCGGATCTTCGCGCGATTCATTCGTCGTATGGTTCGCGTTCGCGGTTGATCTTCTCCTGCAGCCCGTCTTGACGATAACGGTCGACGATCATATATGCGATCAACAGGCCATAGACCGCGAGGAGGGCTTGGACGAAGGCGACGCGCAGCCGGATGACGAGTTCATAGGTGCCGAACTTGAAGGGAAGCGGCATCTCGTTCTCAAGCGCCAAATCGCTCATCGAGATGCTCCGATGCAAGGACAGGTTCGGGGTGTAGAAGACGATCTGATCGCCTTCGATCGCGACATCCGCCTTGTTGTTCGTATACGAAGCGTGATCGCGATTCTCCTGCGTCAGGTAGTTGCCATCGACGAAATCGTCGCCAAGAAACACGCCGGTGGAACTGAACTTCAGGATCCAAAGGACATAGGACTGACTTTGATATGGGGATCCGGCGGCAACGACATAGAGGTTCCCGGACTCATCCGCGAAAATCTGCTTGCTGATCAGATTGACGGATGCGTTTGCGTAGACGACTCTCACATATTGGTAGTCGGTACAAAATGCGACCGATCCGTCCGCGATGTTCCGGGCTTCAAGACGGATGACGCGCACGCCGACTGCCACGTCGCCCATAAACGCGATCGATTCCGATCCCTTCAAACGAAGCGTTTCCTGTCCGGTCAAGATGATTTGATCTTGGACGATTGCGAATCCCGTAACGTTAAAACCGACCGTCTGTCGCCACAGAAGCAACCCGTCTTCGCTATAGGAGTACAGGACGCCGAGTACCAGCACGATATAGGTTTGGTTCGCGAATCGAAGCGTTTCAAGGTCGTCTGACTGGGAATAGCCGACGTACCCGTCGCCGCCCTGACCGTCATCCAGCCTGACATGCCAGACTTCTTCAAACGAGCTACCGTAATGGATGATCACCGATCCGAAATACGCATCCGCATATTTGATGGTGAATCCACCGTCAGCGGTTCCGACGATGTCATAGGCGCCGGTACCGCGGGTCCAATAATCATAATTCTGCAACTCGACATACCGTATTTCGACCATCGTACCGGCGGAATCGATCATCAGGAGCGCTTCATAGAAAATCTCCGTATCAAGATCGGCGGCTCGCCCAAAAGCGACGAATGATCCGTCCGCGAGGCGGTCGATCGCCCGGGCGTCGAACCGGTGCTGATCGAACAGGATGGTTCGGTCCGTTTCTTCCGTTGTGCCGATCGTCCAGACTTCATTCATGTCCGAATCGAAATAACTGATTTGCGACCGACTGGAGTCATAGGACCAGTTGCATACGGTGTTAAACTCGCCAAGGCAATGAAATTGTTGGTTCGTGTAGGCGACGATTGTGTGATCGCCGTACCGTTTCATGTCGTAATACCGATAACTCGGCTGATTGAACGGGAGCGTGGAATCGTTGATCGTCGGGACGGAGTCGGGATCGATGCTGGTGGTCTCGAAAGTATATCTTGGAACAAGTTGGAACACGGCCGTGACGGCCGTCAAGAGCGCCAGAACGAGGGAAAAAACCGCCGTCGGCGTCAGCAACATCCGGCGGACGTTGGTCTGCAGCACTTCGTTCACGCGGCGTTCATAGGACCGACGGTACAGAAATACCGTCGTCAGCAGTATGGCGATCATGCCAAGGCAGATCGGAATGGCGAATAGTTCCATCATATCCTCCTAGAATCCGATGAATGTTCGAAACGACTTGCCATAGGATTTCGAAACGGAGAGCTGCTGCGCATTCTTCATCGTCAACGTGAACCTGCCGTTCAAACTCGGCCGAATGTTCGAAATGCCGGCCTTGGCGACGATGATTGACTTGCCGATGCGGACGAACCCGCGTTCGCGGAGGAGGTCTTCGGCCTCATAGAGCTTCTCGCGGATGGTGTAGTCCTGGTTCGGCGTATGGACGACGATCGTCCGGCCGAAACTCTCGATCGAGACGATCCGGGAATAGGGAATCAGTTCGAACTGCCCCTTCGCCTCGCCGAGGAACGCATCCAGCGCAAAATCCTGTTCGCGGAGGACCAGGTTCGCCTCGGACACCACCGTGAATCCGGCCCGTTCGAGCATCTGTTGATAGATTTCGTGGTTTTCTTTCCGACAGATGATCTTGACGTCCAAGGTTACACACCGCCTCGTAATAGATGATACACGATTTCGTTCCGTTTTGATATACTTTTCATACAACAGGTCCAAACCTCTGCATAAGCGGTCAAAGTGAATTTCCATCCGACGTCGGAGAAAAATAAAAACACCCGGTGAAGGGTGTTTATCGTCAATGGAGGACCTAGTCGGATTCGAACCAACGGTCAGGGAGTTGCAGTCCCTTGCCTTTCCTCTTGGCTATAGGTCCAGGAACGAATGCTTTCGCATGAGAGTCCATATGGTCGGGAAGACAGGATTTGAACCTGCGACCTCCTGGTCCCAAACCAGGCGCTCTACCAAGCTAAGCTACTCCCCGTAAAAAAAAGAATGGCGCGCCCAGCAGGAGTCGAACCCGCAACCTTTAGATCCGTAGTCTAACGCTCTATCCAATTGCGCTATGGGCGCGCTTATTTATGGCGGTCCCGACGGGATTTGAACCCGCGATCTCCTACGTGACAGGCAGGCATGTTAGACCACTACACCACAGGACCGTGGATTCATTCATTTTTTTGTTCCGTCGGCAAAGGCCGATATTTATATTACCAAATCTTGCAAACAAATGCAACTCTTTTCATCCGCATTTATGCGAGATTCGTTTCTCGCCGGAAAGCGTCGCAAGAGCAAATCCGCCGGCCCCGGAACGAAGGAATGATATAATGTGGACAAGGATGTGACCCCCATGTCGAACTATCACGGACCATTCACGCTGCACATATCCGAACTTCATCTATTCGTCGCCGACCTGACCCGGTCGACGGCTTTTTATCGCGATGCGCTCGGATTCAAGGTGGTCGCGCATGACGATTGTACCGCCGACGTTTCGGCGGACGGGATCACCCGTCTGCTACGGCTTTCCGAGAAACCGGGTCTCGTTCCGCGCGGTCGGACCGCCGGTCTCTATCATGTCGCCTTCCTGCTTCCCTCGCGCGCTGCGCTCGGGGGATTCCTTCGCCGCGCGATCGCGCCCCAGCTGCCGATCCAGGGGGCGGCCGACCATCGCGTCAGCGAGGCGATCTATCTTGCCGATCCCGATGAAAACGGCATCGAGATCTACGCCGACCGGGAGGACGCCGGCTGGCGCGACGAATCCGGGAATCTCGACATGGGCACCGATCCGTTCGATTATTCGGGGGTCTATTACGCGGCCGAGGACGCTTCGCCCGGGATGCCGGCGGAAACGGTCATCGGCCATCTCCATCTCGCCGTGCACAACCTCGACGAATCACTTTCGTTCTATCGCGACGTCATCGGTCTGACCCTGACCGCCGACACCTATCCGGGAGCGTTCTTCCTATCGTCCAAGGGGTATCACCACCATCTGGCCGTGAACGCCTGGGAGCATGCGATGCGACGCACGACGGACCGCACCGGACTCGTCGGGACGACGGTCGTCTTCCCGGACTGCGAAAGCGCGCAGGCGGCCGTTGCCCGCGCCAACGCGACCGGATTCCCCGTGACCGATGCGGAAGGCATGCTCTCCTGCGTCGACCCGGACGGAACGATCCTTTATTTCACAGTCATATAAAAAGCGAAAACCACCCAAATCAGGTGGTTTTTTTTCGATTGTCAATCCAATAGCGCTGGACCGGACTGCCGTCCGGATGGATCACTTCATTCTCGAGGATTCCGCCGTTCGCCCGGATCGTTCGTGCGGAGGCCGTGTTGACGGTATCGCAGGTGACGAGGACCCGGTCGATCTTGTGTTCACGGCAGATTGCCAATGCCAGCGACAGCATCTTCCCGGCATACCCCTTCCGTCGTTCGGACGGACGGACGCCGTAGCCGACATGGCCGCCGTACTGCAGAAGATAGTCGTTCAGCCGGTAGCGGATCGAAACGGCGCCGAAGAGACGTTCTTCGTCGTCGACCAACAAAAACAACCCGGCCGGAACCTTGTCCGGAGGGATGTCGACGCCGGCGGCAAATTGCGCCGTCACCTGCAGGAAGCGGTCGAAGTCGCCGCCGCAGGGATCAAGCGCCCACGGCGTCATGCCTTCCCCCGTCAGGCTCCATTCCCGCAGATATGCGAGCCATTCTTCGCGATGTTTTTCGATGGGAACGACGAGATGCAATCCGTTCATTTCAGTCCGACCTTTCCGTGTCTGTGGACGCTTTTTCCCTTCGGAGACCGTTTACGGGAATTGATGGATCAAGATGCTTGTTTTCATGCCTGATTTCGAGATAAACTATTGCAAAACGACCGCACTTTTCCTATAATAAACATTGAACAAAAAAGACAATCAAACAGGGGGATTCATAATGAAGTACTGCTCCACGTGTGGCAAGGAACTGGCGGACAACGCCGTCTCCTGCCCGAATTGCGGTTTCGTGTTCCCACGCTCCGGAACGGTTTCCGGAATCAACGACGCTCCGAGTTTCGGATACGCGTTGCTGGGCTTTTTCATTCCGCTGATCGGCATCATCCTCTACGTCATCTGGAAACCGACGACCCCGCTGCGCGCCAAATCGGCTGGCAAGGGCGCACTCACCGCGATCATCCTCGGCATCATCCTCGGCATCATCTCCGGCGTCATCACCGCGCTCGGAGCCGGTTATTACGGCTACTGATCAGAGTTGTGAGCGAAGATGAAATACTGCCCTTCCTGCGGAAAGCAGCTCGCTGACAACGCCGCCATGTGCCCGGGCTGCGGCCACATGTTCGCGCCCGTCGGTCCCGCGCCAAAAGTCGCGGATCCGACCGACGCCCCGAGCACCGGATACGGCGTCCTCGGCTTCTTCTTCCCGATCATCGGGCTGATCCTGTTTCTCGTCTGGCAGGACAACTTCCCGCAACGGGGCAAATCCGCCGGCAAGGGCGCGCTCATCGGCGTCATCCTACAGGTGGTCCTGTCGATCGCTTACGTGGTCGTCTTGGTGATCATCATGTCGATCTACGGCGGCTACGGATGGGAATAAAACGTTTCAAACGAACGAAAAGGCATGGATCCCATGCCTTTTTTGTTTGCTAGTCTTTCAGCGGATGGCCGGTCGCGTCGGTCGCGATTTTGCCGGTGAGGATGTAGATGCCTTCGATGAGGCCCCAGATGCCGGAGATGATCGGACCGACGATGACGATCGCGCCGACCGTGCCGAGAAGCAGCTGGGTGATCGCCTTGTTGGTGTTGCCGAGATAGAAATTGTGGATGCCGAGCGAGCCGAGGAAGATGCCGAGCAGGCCGGCGGCGAGTTTCGATTTGGCGTTCGGATCGAGCGCGGCGGCGGCCGCCGGCTTCACGGCGACGCCGCAATGGATGCAGACGACGGCTTTGTCGTCGATTTCCTTACCGCAGTTTTGACAGAACATTAGTTACCCCCTATGTGGTGATGCCATCGCGATTCGTATTCATTTTACAGACAAACGGATCAATTGTCAAGATGCCGTATCCGGACCCTCGGGTCAGATCAGGCGAAATGCGTGTAGATAACCCAGAACGCAGCCAAAAGCGAGAAGAAGAAAACAATCGCGACGACGATCCGGTAGACCGTCTTGAGCCAAGTCCGTTCCGGAAAGATGCGGAAGTATCCGACGCCAAACGGCATGAACAGGACGTACACTGCGTTCTTGGCATCCGTCTTGGCGAGAACGACGGCGAGGACGCGGAGCAGAAAGAGCAGCGACAGGCCGCCGATCACGATCCAGATCGAGGAAATCGAGAGGCCGATGAGTTGTTCGATCATGATTTCGCTCCTTTCACGAAGAAGAGGCCGAGGCCGACCGCGGGGAGGGCGAAGAACCAGACGGAACCGACGGCCCAGAACAGCAGCACGGCCCAGATGAAGGTCAGAAACCAGACGAACAGACGATCCTTCTTCATCATGCGTCGACCTCGCTTTGCAAGAGGACATAGGAGGTCATCGCGCCGGCGGCGTCGATCGCAACGACGCGCCCGCCGCGTTCGAGATTGCCGTATGCATTGAATCCGGTGATGCGTCCGTACGCGAGCATGATGCCTTCGCGGACGACATAGAAATCATTCAGGTGGTCATGACCGACGAAGACGCCCTTGGTCCTGCCGGCGAGGGCCATCGCATCGAAGAGACCGGTGTCGATACCCTGGGCATAGACCTTGTCTTCGTTGAAGATGCCGACGTATCCGTCGGAATCGATGAACTGCCGAAGCGGGATGTGCATATAGGCGACCGAATCGGTCGCGTCGGTCGCGACATGGCCGGCGTACCAGTCGACCTGCGAGGTGCGGATGTAGTCATATTCGCCTTCCGCTTCGGTATATTCCGCGCGTTCGGCGTGCGAATCGAAGAAATACAGGGTGTAGAAGGGATTCCCGTCCTTCGTGAAGTTGATCCGGAAGTTGCCGATTCCGCCTTCGTCCAGTTCGGGTCCTACCTTGAAGCGGAGCCACGTGAGATCGACGGTGGAAGCGAGGTATTCCTGATAGGTCGAATGGTCCGTCTCATGGTTTCCGAAGATGAAGGTCCACGGCGTTTCGAGGGCCTCCATGGTGCGGACCAAGGTGCGGAACAGGCGTGGTCCGGCATTCGAAAGGACCATGTCGCCGGAAATGACGACGAGATCGAAATCATCGCTTTCGACGAGGTCTTCGATCAGCGCGAGCGTGTCGCGGTCCTGGGCGTCGAGGCCGTAGGTCAGATGGAGGTCGGTGATCTGGAGAATCTTGAGCGTATCGCGTTCCATCGCGATCGTGATCGGCGCGTCGTCGGTATAGACGATCGGATCATCGGCCGTCCCGCACGAGAGGAGCCCGCATGAAAACAGGAATGCGAAGAGAACCAGGGAGAGTTTTTTCATCATCTCACCGACCTGCGTAGACGGGCTTGCCATAGTCGATGCCGAAGGTGTCGACTTTGACCGAGTCGATCGTGACGTCCTTGAGCGGTTTATCCTGCCGGTCGGTCGCGACACCGGCGATCGCATCGAGCGTTTCGAAACCGGCGATCATCCGGCCGAACGCCGCATAGGCGCCGTCGAGATGCGGACTCGCCTGGTGCATCACGAAGAACTGCGAGGACGCGGAGTCCGGCACCATCGTGCGCGCCATCGAGAGGACGCCGCGCTCGTGCAACAGGTCGTTTTTGACGCCGTTTTGTTTGAATTCGCCTTTGATCGATCGGGCTTTGCCGGATCCGGCGCCGCCCTGGATCATGAATTGCGGGATGACGCGATGAAAAATCGCGCCGATGAAGTAGTTGGTTTGCGCCAGGTCGATGAAGTTTTTCACCGTGTTGGGCGCGGCGGCTGGTTCGAGTTCGAAGGTCATCGGGGCATAGCCCTTGACGGTGATCGTGACGAGCGGTTTCTGGTTTTCCATGGAGGGTTCCTTTCGTGAAGCGTCGTTTCGTTTTTTTTAGGCGCCGACGCGCTTGATGTAGCGTCGCATGTCAAACTTGCGTTCAAGACCCTTGTCGTTCATATAGCGGAGCTGCCCGAAGACGGGGCGTTCGCTCCAGGGTCGGTCGTGCTTCCCGAAACACCAGGCGACGCCGGCGTAGCTGTTCGCGTCGCGGCCGTCGAGGAAGAAACGGTTGTTCAAGCGGAGGATCAGGCGGTAGCTCGCTTCGTGCGAAGGGGTCCATTCGATGATCTTCTTCGCCCAATACATGCGCATGTAGTTGTGCATGAAGCCGGTCTTTTGCATTTCGTGCATCGCCGCATTGAAATACGGGTCGTCGGTTTTTCCTGCTTCGATCTCGCTTTCCGTATACGTCGGATCGCGGGGATCGTCCGCATGCGCTTGCATCGTGCGGTATGCCCAGGGTTCGGTCATCGTTTCGAACCGGTCGTAGCCGATGCGGTTCCAGACGAAGTTGATCGCCAGTTCGCGGCGGACCAGCAATTGTTCCAAATAGGAATCGTAAGCCATGCCGTTCAGGGCGCCTGCGGCGTGCGCGGCGGTCAGCCGGTCAACGAGTTCAAGCGCGGAGATCTGTCCGAAATGGAGATACGGCGACATCCCGGAGGTCAGATCCTCGCCGGGGTCGTTGGATTCCGGATAACGGTTCGCCGCATTCTCGAGGAATCGTTCGAAACGGTCCACGGCCGCGATATAACCACCAAGGAACGCGGTGACAGGCGAAACCGACATATCGACACCGTCAGGCATCGACAGGTCGGGTTCGGGGAGCGGCTTGTGCAAAACCGCCACCGCGGAGAGACCATCGAAATCAAGAAAAGCGCGATGCATCCGCATCAGTTTGGGACGAAGCGTATAGGCGCCGTATTCGGTGTGGTCGGATGCGACGCGCACGGGCACGACGGCGTCCGTGTCGACCTCTTCGAGGGTGATGTGCGGGAATCGGGAACGCACGACATCCGTCAAACGGTCGCGCCAGATGCGCTGATGGGTGAGATAGCCGGTGTCGAATACGACCGCCGAAGCGTCCTGCAGGAGCGCGGTCACTTCCGCGACCGGTTCGCCGTGACGGAGGTCGAAGCCGATGCCGCGCCGGACGCATTCGGTTTGGACTTCTTTCAGACCGTCGAGCATGAAAGCGAAATGACGCGCGTTCGCTTCCGGAAACCCGGCGAAGAGGACGAAGACGACGCGGACCGGCAGATGGGCTTCGTTCGCGCGATCGATCGCGCGGGCGAGCGCATGATTGCCGTTGATCCGCTGCGCCTGCTGCATCCAGTAAAGCACATACCGTCCCCCGGGGGCAGCATCGCCTTCATTCCGAAGGGTCAGGCGGCGGGGGTTCATCGTCACAGGACATCCATCCCTTTCAGGAGGATGCATTTCGGTCCGTGATAGCGGACGCCCTGGACGGTTTCCTTCGAGAGGACAAGGTCGGACAGTGCCTTGTCGATGTTGCCGCTGAAGGAGAAGCCGCTCACCGGGATGCGGTTCTTGCCGTCAAACCAGACGGCGAGGCGGACTTCGCCGCCGATATAGCCGCTGTAGATGTCGATCTGGATGCCGGAGAGGGCGATGATTTCCAGATGCGGTTTCGCTTTCATCCGGGCGATCGTGGTCTTGCCGGCGGCGGCTTCGATGGTACCGAAGACGCCGACCGGTTGCAGACCGAGGTATTGGGCGTACTGGTTCGACCCGTAATAGCCGACGAGTTTGCCGGCTTCGACGACGCGGACCGGCGCCAGCATCACGCCGTCGCGGTCGAACGCATCGGCCTTGGAAGATAAAGTCCAGCCGATCGACAGGGCGTCGCCTTGAATCTCGGACTGGATCGCATCGCCGATTTTCTTATCGGTGCTTTTGCGGTAGACGCCGTCATAGGAGAAATCGCCGATCAGTTCGCGGAGGAAGTCTTCGACGTCGTCGCCCGCGAGGATCACATCCGCTTTGGGAACGTTTTCGAGTTTGCGCGCATCGTAACGGAGGGCGACGTCGGCGATCGCCACCGCGGCGTCCTTTTTGACCAGATCGAGATCGACGGTCTTGTACGTGAACATGCGGATCAGTTCGACTTTGCGCTCCGGGCCGTCGTGGGAGGGAATCGCTTCGATATCGATCTTCGACTGCGTCTTCGTGAAGTCGACGCCTTCTGAGTTGAGGATCCGGATCGTCTGGCGGGCGTGGAACGCCTCAAGCGCGTTGAAGCGGGAAACGGGGGTCGCGGCCGCGAAGAACGTGTTTGCGATGTCATCGAGGATGACATATGGATCGGCCGTTTCCGGCTTTTCCTTCCAGGTGCGCTTGCCTGCGCCCTTGACGAGGTCGAATGCCTTGTTTTTGACGAACCGGGCGGCGAAGACGGCTTCTTCGATTTTCCGAGCGAGTTCGGCCTTGGTGAGTTTCCGGCTCACCGCGAACATCGAGGACCCGACGAACGCGTTTTGTTCGCCGTGACGATGGTAGACGGTGACCTGGTATTCGCGGGTTTCCACGCGACGGGTCGTTTCCTTCTTCTGCATGACGTAGAAGACCTGCGAGGAGACGGTGACGGTTTCGTTCACGAGCCATCCGGAGACGGACGGGTTCGCCTTGAGGGCGGTTACGATTTGCTTGATCATCCGATCTTCACCTTCGCTTTCAGACAGGGGCCGCCGTCGCTGACGCGGACCCATTCCTTGTATCCCTTCCCGCAGGAACCGCTGCCGATGACGTCGAAGTCACTGGACACGGCGCTGATCGATTCCAGAAGGTCGATCACGTATCCGGACATGACCACCGGCGAGACGATCTTGCCGGTGAACTTGCCGTCCTTGATTTCGCGGCCGTAGTGGGCGGTGCACTGGATTCCCCAGTTTTTGGGATCCTCCATGCCGTTGTTGGTCTTGGCGATGAAATAGCCTTCCTTGACGGAGACGATCATCTCGTCGAAATGGGACTTGCCCTTTTCGAAGAAGGTGTTCGTCATCCGGGTGTAAGCCTTGCGCTTGTAGGATTCGCGGCGGCTGTTTCCGGTGGGGGTCTTCCCGAGCTGAAGCGCCGAGAGGACATCGGAGATGCCGGCGACGAGGATGCCCTTGTCGATGATCTTGGTGTTGCCGGCGAGGACGCCGTCGTCGTCGAAGAAATAGGAGGCGACGGAGAAGGCCGAAGCGGCGCCGTCGCGCATGCTGACGAGCGGCGAGGCGACGCGCTTGCCCATGTAGTCCTTCGCCGCGGCGCGGTCCTTGACGAACATGTCCATCTCGACGCCGTGGCCGAACGCCTCATGGGCGATCAAACCGGTGATCGAGGGATCGGTGACGATTTCGTAATAGCCCGGTTTCGGGGGAATCGCGTCGAGCAGTTCGATCGCCAGTTTCGCGGTCTTTCCGATGAGGTCTCCGAGCGCGCCGAGGGCGCGTTCCACGGAATTGTCGCCGAAGCCGTCGTAGGCATACTTCGTGACCTCGCCGCGGCGGGCGAGCACGTAAGAGCGGGGATTGCTCCAGGTATAATACTGTTCGAGATCCTTCGCTTTTGACAGGAACAGCTTCGAGATTTCGGTGGTCTCGATACCGGCGCGGACGTTCACGATCAGCGGGTCGGAGGCGATCGTCGTTTCCACGAACCCCTTCAATAAGGCGATGATCGCTTCGGCGGACAGATCCTTTCCGACGTTCTTGCGGTTGAACCGCTTGACGATCGGTTCTTCCTTGAGAAGTCCGACGGAGACCGACGGAACGGTGGTCTGCGCGGCGACGAGGCGGTCGACGGCAAAAATGACGTCCTCAAGGTGCTTGGCGTCGATTTCGTTCGTCGCGTATTCGACATAGGCGCGACCGTCGAAGACTTTCACGACGAAGCCGCACTCGGTGAGTCCGCTCGGATTGACGGAAGTCGTGGAACGGTCGACGCTGATGCTCGTCCCCGCGACGTCGGTTGCGAGCACGCTCGCGTACGCGTACTTTTCGCCGAGGAGACGGACGAGTTCCTGCAACGCCGGTTTTCGGTTTTTCAGATATTTCGAGAATTTTCCAGTCATGTTGATACCTCCGGTATTTCCATTATACCATTTGTGCCAACGATGAATCGCGTTTTTTGTTTGTGGCCACAGCCTTTTTTTTACATTTGAGCATCCTTGAGCGTCCCGAAGCGGGAGTTGCCCGGCAGGGGATATAATGAAGACAAAAGGAGTGTGACAATCTGTGAAAAAGAACATTGGAAAGATCGACCGTTTCATCCGTCTCGCCGTCGGCGCCGTCCTCGTCATCCTCGCCGCCGTCATTCCGTTCTGGTGGCTGCTCATTCCCGCCGCGATTGCGCTTGCGACCGCCGCGCTCGAACGCTGCCCGCTGTATGTGCCTTTCGGTATCCGCACCAACAAGAACGAGTAGGATTCACCCGGATCGAAAAAAAATCGGACATTTTGTCCGATTTTTTGTTGTCTAGAAGTCGCGTTCGGGGTGCCGGAACCGATAGAGTTCGCGTTCGCCGTCGAACGCCTCGTCGTGGACGACGACATACCCCCGGTCCGATAGAAAAGCGAGCGCCGCGGCGCCCTCCGGATCGTAGGAAATCGCCAGAAGCGCCTGCCGAATCGCGTTCCTGAGACCCACACTGAGATTTTTGCGGACCGCGACGGTCGTGCCATAGATGCCCGTGGACAGAGCGACGGCCCTGGTTTCCGCGAAACGGTCTAGGGTCGGGTGGGCGGCTTGCCAAACGCTGAAACCCGCATCTTCTTCCCGCGCGTCAAGATAGGTGAAGCAGGCGTCGACGGTTCCGTTCATCAGAGCGATGATCGCGTTTGCGTGCCCGGTGATGGTCGTATATCCGACTTCCCCCGCCGCGGCCTGCGGCGTCTGGGTAAACGGCACAAGCGACAGATTGTTTTGATAAAGCATAAACTGCGGCTCGATGAACCCGTACCGCGACGTCGAGGACTGGAGCGCGACGTTTTTGCCGGCGAGCCAGGCAATCCCTTCGGAACGGTAAGCGTCGTCATCGCCGGTCCGTACCAGAAGCATCATGTGGATTGCTCCGACGGCAATGTCCGACCGCGTCAGTCCGAGATACCCGGACGCGTTCACCGCCGCCATGACGGCGTCGGGATCGGTGACGACCCGCATATCGTCGACTTGGGCCTCGTTCGCCTCATACGCGGATGCGAGTACGACGTCAATCGCCGCGGGATGAGCGAGCGTCGCAAAGGCATAGGATTCGGCGGAAAGAATGCCGACATGGATGTCGCCGGTTCCCATTCCGGCGACGATAGTCGTCTCATCGGTCGAAAGCGCGAAGGAAACTTCGATCGGATAGCCGGTCATCATCAACCTTTGCTCAATCATCACTTTCAGGAGCGTGACGTTTGCGAGCATGGTCGCGTCGTCGGGATCCTCCGGCGCGAACGCAAACACGAGCGCTTCGGGATCGGGAGGAAGGGTGGTCGCTGCTGCGCGGCAGCCGATCAGGCAAAACGCGGTACAAAGAAGTACGATGAACCCGGCAACTTTTTTCATTCGCTCGCCCCTTTCTTCATCACATCACGCATGCGAATCTGACTGAATCGAGCAGCCGTCATGTCGCGTTGATGCTCTCATTATACTATGAAACGCTGGCTTTGATTCGGCGATTTGAGACGTTCGATGCCGATCGCGAAGCTCATCTAGTGAATGACGCTAAAAACAAAGAAGCCCGAATCCGGCGAACGTCGGTCTCAGGCTTCTTCTTCAGTCTTGTCATTTCGTACAGTTGATTAACAAGAATCGGTTCCGAACGGTCGAGTGATGCTCAGATCAGTTTCTCGCGAAGCTTGCTGGAAACCGTGTCGACGATCATGACCATCGCCATGATCGCGACCATGATCGTCGCGAGGATGTCCCATGCCGGCGGATCGGAGAACACCGTGAGCAGAACGCCAAGTCCGCCGGCGCCGATGGCGCCGAGGACGGTCGCGGAGCGGACGTTGATGTCGAGGCGGTAGAGCGTGATCGACGTCATCAGCGGCAGAATCTGCGGGAGAATGCCGTATCGAACCTTTTGAAGTCCGTTCGCACCGACGGCTTCGAGCGCTTCGATCGAGCTGCGATCCATTTCATCGATGGTTTCGGCGAACAGTTTTCCGAGCATGCCGACGGAGTGGATCCCGATCACGAGAATGCCGGTGATGGACCCGATTCCGAGCCCTTTGACGAGGATGTAGGCAAGAATGATTTCCGGGAAGACGCGGATGATGACCAGTAGCACGGAACCGACTTTGGCGAGATGCTTTCCGACGATGTTGCGGGAAGCGAGGAAGGCGACCGGAATCGCCAGGATCGCCCCGAGCAACGTTCCGAAAAAGCCGATCGACAGGGTTTGCAGTGCCAGATAGATGATGCTTTCGTTGAATTGATATCCGTCGAATCCGAACAGCGCCGGCCAGAGGATGTCGGCGAACCCGCGAAAAAACGCGGCGATGATGAACGGAATCTGTTTCACCCGCAGCGGGTTGATCGTCGATCCTTCGAGCGTGTAGATCACCAAGGCGATCAAAGCGACCGTGAAAATGAGGTTGATGATCCATTTCTTGGGTAGTTTCTTCAGGGCTTTTTCACTGTTTTTCATTGCAGCTTCCTCCTGGCGAGATCGGAGCACAGCTGAATGACCACGCAGACGCCGAAGAGCAGAATCACGGCTCCGCCGACTTTGTCGTAGTCGGTCATCTCATAGATGCGCATGATCGTTCCAATGCTGACGATGCCGACATAACTGAGGATCGCCGAGGATCGGACGTTCATCTCGAAGACGTAAATGACATACCCGGCGAAGGAAGCGTAGATTTGCGGCAGGACCGCGAACCGGATCGCCTGAAGATGGCTTGCGCCGGTCGATTCGATCGCTTCATAGCAGTTCATGTCGATCGTTTCGATCAACTCGTAAAGCATTTTCGCCATGACGCCATAGGTGAATAGCGTAATGGCGATGGTGCCGGCAAGCGTCGATCCGCCGGCGATACCCACAAGACCGATCGAAATGACCGCGAGCACCGTCACCGGAATGGTTCGGAAGAGGTTGAGCAGGAAGCGGGCTGGCCCGTAGATCCATTTCGTCTTGACGATGTTTCTTGAAGAAAGGAGCGCCGTCGGAATGGCGAGCGCCGACCCGATGACCGTCCCGCCATAACACATTTCCAGCGTCATGATCAGGACGTTCTGCAATTTCGGAATGTAGGCGAAATAATCCGCCCAGGTTTCGCCGCGGTGCGGCGAGAACAATTTTTTCAAGATGATGGGCAGTTGATCGGGTTTGAAGCTGATTCCTTCGCTATCCAATTTGATGATGTAGCCGAATATGAGTCCCAGGACGATGACGACGGCGAGCACGATCCAGATCCGATTGAAGGGTTTGACGACGGACTTTCCGTTCGTGAGCGTGAGTCTGGCCATCGTCATTCACCCAGGACTTCGTTGTGCTTCAGCGTACGGCCGTAAACTTCGACGAGGATCTGTTCGTTGACTTCCGATGACAACCCGTCAAACACGACGATGCCGTCACGGATACCGATGATGCGGGTGGCATATTTGAGGGCAAGGTCGACATGATGCATGTTCGCGACGATCGTGATGCCGAAATCCTTGTTGATGCGGGCGAAATCGTCCATGACCTGGACGGTGGTGATCGGGTCGAGCGAAGCGACGGGTTCGTCGGCGAGAATCAATTTCGGTTTCTGGGTCAGAGCGCGGGCGAGCGCGACGCGCTGCTGCTGTCCGCCGGACAATTGATCGGCGCGCGTGAACGCCTTGTCGAGGATCCCCAACGCGTCAAGCGAATCGAGCGCAAGGATCTTGTCCTCGCGCGGGAACAGTCCGAAAAGCGTAGGAAAGGTAGAGTGGTAACCCACTCTACCTGTCAATACGTTATTGTAAACGGACATGCGTTTCACCAGATTGAACGATTGGAAAATCATCCCGATGCTTCTTCTCAAATAGCGGAGGGCTTTTCCCCGAATCGAACTGATTTCGATGTCATCGATGTATAGCTGTCCCGACGTGATGGGAATCATTTTGTTGATCGACCGTAGAAGCGTCGATTTCCCCGCACCGGACAGCCCGATGATCGCGACGAATTCACCATCGTTGATTTGCAGATTGACGCCTTTCAAGGCTTGAACTCCGTTACTGTACGTTTTCTGCACATCAACGAAACGAATCATAGTGTACCTCCAGTGATCGAGAGATTAGTCTTCCGGATTCAAGAAAGCGTAAAGCGCTCTTTCTCCGTCGTAATCCGAGTCAAAAGCGACCAGGTAACCTTTATGGTTGTAAATCTGCAATGCGTCGTAGCCTTCGGTGGTTCCGATGACCGCGATGAACGCATCCTGGATGGCGGCTCTGAGCCCGTCCGAGAGATCGGCGAGTCCGGAGATCGTATCGTTGTAGATCGGGGTCGTCAAAGCGCAGACCTTGGTGACTTCAAAGATGTTGAGGGAAGGATTGGCGGCTTGCCATGCGGCATAGGCCGTGGCGTGATAACGGGCATCGAAGAAGGTGAACACGGCGTCGACTTCGTCGTTGAGAAGCGCGAGGACGGCATTCTGATGTCCGCCGATCGTCGTGTATCCGACTTCACCGGCAGCGGCGTTCGGGCCTTGGATGAACGGGACGAATGTAAGGTCGTTCTGGCTGAGGAGGAGCGACGGGTAGACGTACCCGGAACCGGACGTCGTGGACTGCGTGCCGACGTTCTTGCCGGCGAGCCAGTCGATGCCTGCGGCCGTATAAGCGGCGAAGTCTTCGGCTCTGACGAGCAGCATGGAATAATAGGAGCTGACTTTGACGGCCGAATTGGTGGTTCCGTCATATCCCACGGCGTTGGCGTTGGTAATGATGACGTCGGTGTCTTCGATGATGACGTCGCCGGCGCCGATCTGCGCGTTATAAGCGTCGCGGACGGAGGTCAGAAGGACATCGACGGCGCCCGGATACTCGGTCGTCACGAACGCATATTGCTGCGCCGTGAGGAAGGCGACGTGAACCTGTCCGGAAACCATCGCTTCGATGACAGAAGCGTAGCTGGTGCCGATGCTGATGTTGACGCCGATATCGTATCCGGCATCCGCCAGTTCGTCTTCCAGCATGGTTTCAAGTGATTTCAGTTTGAGCAACAAAGCCGAGTCGATGGACGTACTCGGAACGAACTGCACGATGAGCGTGTCCGGGTCGTTGTTCGTCGTTGTCGTGATCGGAGCCTGTGTCGTGGTCGTAATCTGCGTTGTGGTCGTTACGCCGTTGACGGTTGTCACGACGGTCGTCGTTACCGCGGTCGTCGCTGCGGTGGTTGTAGCCGCTTCGCAGGCGACGAAACTAAAAGCGAAAACAAACAGTACGATCAATCCCAAAACTTTCTTCAATTTCTGATCCCCCTTATGGTTTCTATTTGTAAATCTAAATCGTCTCCATTATATAAGCGTACCATCGATAAAGTCAACCCCGTTCGATCATTGTAAGCGTGTTTTCGTCATCGCGCCTTTTCCGTCGCGATTTCGATGCAGTAATCGAGGATGATGTCCCCGGCGGCGTCCTTGTGATTGAAGCGCGGTTCGCAATACCGCTCGAAATACCACGGTTCCTTCACTTGTTCGAGACCGATGGCGCGCCCGGCCGCGACGCTCGCTTCATGGACCTTCGCGCCATAGATTTCACCGTTCTCCTGCTTGCCTTTGACCCAGGATACGGAAAGGTCGATTGCCGGGAAGTCAAGGCTCTCATACCCTTCCGGAACCGCCGTTTTGGCGGGACAGAAGACGCCGATCCAATACTGAAACTTCGGGGCACAGCGCATCAGACCGATGTAGGAAGCGCCTTCCGGCGTATCGATCGTCAGTTTTTCAAGCGGCGAGAAAAGACCGCCGTCGAACCATTCGCCCCATTTGGTGCCAAAGCCGCCGGTCGCATCGCGATTGCTGTCATCGTACTTGCGTCCGATGAAGCGGGAAGCATCCATCCGTTCGCGGTAGCAATTCACGATCTTCATGCCCATTCCGCCTTCGCTCTTGATCGATTGATAGAGCGCGGCGATTTCCGCCAAACGCTCGGGGATCATGATTTTCTGCGGACAGTGGGTCATGCATTCGCCGCACCAGACGCAGGCCTCGGCGCGCTGTTCGGGCGATACATCTTCGTAATCGGCGATGAATCCGCGCTTGTGCTTGCGGAGGGCGTATTCGTTGTGGATCCGAAACATCCGCGGGATGTCGACGCCGTTCGGACACGGCATGCAGTAACCGCAGGCCGTGCAGGGAATCGTCCGGTTCTTGAGGAAGGCGTCAAGCGCGCGTTTGAGAACGGCTTCATCATCTCTGTCAAGTGGGTGAAAATCCCGCATCGTTGCGAGGTTGTCGTGTACCTGTTCTTCGTTCGACATCCCGGAAAGGACGACCATCACGTTCGGTTTGGACGCCGCATAGCGGATCGCCCAGGAGGCGACGCTCTTCTTTGGTTCGGCCGCCTTGAAGATCGAAACGGCCTCTTCGCTCAACGTCGCGAGCAACCCGCCGCGCACCGGTTCCATGACGATGACGGGAATGCCACACCCGGTGACGATGTCGTACTGACGCTTGGCATCCTGGAACTCCCAGTCGAGATAGTTGAGCTGAAGCTGCACGAAATCCCACTCGTGGGCATGGATGATGCGGTCGAGGACGTCGGGCACGTCGTGAAACGAAAAGCCGAGATGGCGGATTTTGCCGGCGGCTTTCATCTCGTGGAGAAAATCCATCACGCCGGGGATCAGATAGGGTTTGTAGTTTTCCTCGCCGAGCGCATGGCAAAGATAATAGTCGAAATAGTCGACTTGGCACTTTGCCAGCTGTTCGTTGAAATACTTCTCGGCGTCGGCGCGCGATTGGACAAGCCATCCCGGCATCTTCGAGGCGAGATGGAATGAATCACGCGGGTATTTCTTCAAAGCTTTCCCGATGAACAATTCCGATAATCCGCGATGATACGGATAAGCCGTGTCGAAGTACGTCACACCGCTCGCATACGCTTCGTCGATCATCTTCTGTGCAAGGACTTCGTCGATGTCGGGCTTGTCCTTTGCGATTGTCGGCAGGCGCATGCAGCCGAAGCCGAGCAGCGAAGGATTGTTGTCGATGCCTTTGAATCGGGTCGGTTTCACAAACACTCGGTTTTCCATCAATGGTACTCCTTTGGGAAGATCGTCTTTATGGATCACGCGGTAATGCGGGCGATCGGTTTGATTGTAGATCAGGCTGTGGTGGGTGGGCCGGATTCCTTGTGCGAGATAGTCCGAGAGATAAGCGGAACTCGCTTCTGCCGGTAAGTCGATGGCGCCGTCGCGGATCAGATCGGAAAGAAGCGCGAGACGTTCCGTGAACGTGGCGCGTGCGGCTTCGATGTCGATCGGACGTTGCATCGATCGATAGAACGCCGTCGCCAGTTCGTCGGTCGAAACCAGTTCGGCGTGGACGCACTCCAATGGAACGCGGACATAGCCGTCGCCGATCTCCTCGACGATCACCCTTTGCGTATCGGCGGGCGTGCCGGCCAGTTCGCGAATCAGATAGTCCAAAACCTCATCGAGCGTCGGATCGGCGGTGAAGTGACGCGGACCGAACGCGGCCTGATAAAGCAGTTTCACGTAATCCTGGATCGTCATCGCGGGATGACGGGCGGCGTGGCGCTTCAGGATGGGAACGATGGGATCCATGCGGGTTCCTCCAAGACGGCCGCGATCCGCCGTCGTTTTCATTATACTATGAAAACCTCGCGATCAAGAAGGCATTTTTCATGCGCGCGAAAATCAAAACGCCGCAAACGCGGCGTTTCACTTGCGGATGACGGTATCGGCCAAAAGACGGCGCTGATCGTGGAACTGATATGGCTCCGCATCCGGGGCGGGATGACCGATCGGCATCATGGCGATGGGATTGATATGATCCGGCAAACTCAGCCGCAGACGGACTTCCTCGGGTTTAAACATCGCGATCCAGCAGGTTCCGAGGCCCTGCTCGACGGCTTCGAACATGATATGCGTGCCGATGATGCCGAGGTCGACTTCACCGGAATCATAACCGTCTTTGCGTTTCCAGCTTTCGTTGGCATCGTAGCATAGGATGAGCACGACCGGCGCGCCGAAACGTCCCCTGGTGCATGCATCGACGATGGCGAGCGCTTCCGGACTTTGCATCACGAAGATCCGCTGGGGTTGGTTGTTGTGGGCGGTCGGGGCATTGCGCGCCGCTTCGAGGATGCGGTCGAGCCGTTCCGGTTCGACCGGATCGGCGGAAAACTTGCGGACGGAATAGCGTGCCTTCGTCATCGAAAGAAAATTCATGATTTCCCTTCCTTCATCAGGCGCGTCGGGTTGCGCGATGCGCCCCCGCGTGCCGGCGGGCAAGGAGTTCCGCGACGAGATAGAACGCTCCCATGTAGGCCCACATCGTGAGCGCGACGGAGATCGAATAAAGCGCCGTGCCGCTGCCGAAGATGTTCTCGAGGATCATGAACGGGGTCCCGTCAGCGCGTGAAAGGAACATATAATTGTCCTGAAACTGGGCGACCTTGCCGATCTGGTCGATGACAAAGGCCAACGCCATGAACACGCCGAGGATGAGGACGCCGATGCCGCGGTTTTTCTTCTCCATCGTCCCCAATCCGGACAGACCGATGTAGAGCGCGCTGAAGCCGGAGGTCATGTGGGTCGCCAAACTGATCATCGGGTCGAAATGCAGGACCGGAAAGATCGAATAGATGTTGCCCGCAAGATAGGTTCCGAGCACGGCGCCGAGTAACCCGAACATCATCACGAAATCGAGCGAGGCTTGCTGGAGCCGGCCTTTCGCGAAGGCGGCAATGGGCAGGACGATGAGCGGGATCGAGCAGAGGAACAACGGCAGATAGTTGAGCAGAATCCGAAAACTGTTCGTCAGGATGCAGTAGTTCACGAGTTTGATCAATTCGAGTCCGTCGAGGACGATGGCCGCGATGATGACGACCTTCATCTTCGCCGCGCGATCCGCTCCGGCGGTTTTGCGGCTCAGGCGGACCGCCAGGAACACGGCGATGAAAAACACGGTGGTCACCATCAGCAGGTGCTGCCAGGAGAATAACCCTTCGGGCAATCGGGTGAAATTCCAACTGAAGAATTCTTTGACGAAATTCATGCCAACCACTCCCTTTTTCCGAATGACGCACCCATTATATCAAAACAGACGGAAGAAAAATATGGATTTCTGCGTGAAAAAGCCCGAAAACCAAAAAATAAAGGATCGAACGAAGGCGACGGGCGGTCGTCTCTTTCGATCCCGATGCATATGGTAATCAATCAAGCTGGGTTTTCGAATGCTTCCTTGTCGACGTAAAACTGGAAAACGATGCTTTCCATCTCCGCAGAATATTTGATGTAATATTTCCCGTTCGAGACGCTCTTGTAGACGAAATGATCACCGAGTGCGGAAAAGAATTGCTCATACGTGAAGATCTCGTCTTCGGCCGGTGCGTATAGATAGATGAAATAGGTATCCTCGTTGGTAAACTCGTTTTGACTATGAAGTTCCTTGCCTTCGTCGGGATTGATGTAGCGGAACGTCGAGCTAACGCTGTTGATCACGTGGACTTCGTAATAGTCTTCCTGGTCATAGGAACATCCCGCCATGACCGTAATGAGAATCGCCATCAAAACGACCGAACATATTTTCTTGAGCATATGGTTCCTCCTGTTTTGATTATATTTTATTGTTTGGCGACGACGATGTCAAGAATCCGAACAGGAATTACCAGAAGGCCGTCGCCAGCATCACGATCAAGGGCATCGTCAGGATGCTGAGGAGCGTTGATAGGCAGACGATCCGGACGGCTTTGGAGTAATCCTGATTGAGCAGTCCGGCGAAGATGGCGACGTTCACGCCGACCGGAGCGGCAGCCGGGATGAGGATCGCGAACCGGACCTCGTTCATCGAAACGGGAAGCAAACTCAACAGTCCGATGGTGAGAAGCGGGATGACGACGAGTCTGAGCGCCACGACGAGATAGGCGCTCTTGTCGGTGAACAAATCAACGAACCGGCTCTGGGCAAGGTAACTGCCGATGATGAACATCGCGATCGGAGTGTTGAGGGGGGTGATCAGCGCGAGCGGCGCCGTGATGACCAGGGGTAGTTCGATTTCTGCGAAGAACAGGACGACGGCGATCACAAAGGCGATGAGAACGGGATTCGTGAAGATTTTCTTTGGACTGAAAATCGTTTTATCCTTCGTGTACAGATGCACGCCGTAGGTCCATTGGAACACGAAGATCATCATCACGAAGGAAGCGATGTAGAAAACGGCAGCTTCCCCGAGAAGCGCGGAAACGAGCGGTATCCCAAAGAAACCGGCATTCGAGAAAGCGGTCCCGAATTGGTCGACGACCCGCTTGTTCCGAAAGACGATTCGGGCAACCAGGGCCGACAGTACGATCGCGGCGAGAGCCAGGACGAAGGAAAGCAGGAAGGCTCGCGTGTTCTCCGGTGTCCTTTCGATCAGAAAGGACTGGATGATGATCGCGGGAACGACCAGACGGAGCAGAATCTGACTCAGGTCCTTTGCGCCTTGTTCCGTCAAAAATTTTTTCTTGAAGAGCATCCAACCGATCGCCATGAACCCGAACATGATGGCGATCCGTTCCGCCAGTAACCACACCATTTCCATCGTGTCATCCTTCTTCCCCGAACAGGACAGAAAATCCGCGTCGCATTTTCGTTCGTTATCAGTATATCACGATGTCGAAAGTTTTGTATGTTCGTGGATAAAATCGCTCCCGGTGCAGAGATATTCGATCCTTGCGACATGACGATGCGCGGGCGTGATATAATAGAAAAGGAAACATGACGAAGTCGAAAACGGCGCTTCGGCTTTCCGCTCATCGTAGAAAAAAGGAGTAAGTGCGCAGCGTTCGCCCGCCGCGTCCGACGGATCTATGAAACGAACCGCCCATCTCGCCGGCGTCGCCTTCGCCGTGATTTTCGGTTTCACGTTCCTGTTCTCCAAAATCGCCCTTGACTACGTGAGTCCGGTCGGACTGATCAGTTATCGCTTTCTGGCCGCTCTTCTCACCTTCGAGGTATTAAGACGGCTGAAGGTCGTATCGATCCGGTTTGTCAAGGGTTGGTGGAAGCTTTGGCTCCCGGTCGCACTCTGCGAACCGATCCTGTACTTCCTGTTCGAATCGTACGGACTGATGGAAACCACCAGCGGCGAAGCAGGTATGATGATCGCGCTGATTCCGATTTTCGTCACGATTCTGAGCGCATTGATTCTGAAGGAACGGCCGCGTTTCCTGCAAGTGCTGTTCATCCTCTTGAGCGTTTCGGGAATCCTGTACATTCAACTCGCCAAGGCCCCGACCGGTGCCTCCGGCGAGTTCTGGGGATTTTTTCTCCTCTTCGCGGCCGTCTTGTCCGCAGCGTTCTTCAACATCGCATCGAAGCAGGCGGTCCAAGTCATGAAACCGGTGGAAATCACCTATTTCATGATGCTGTCGGGCGCCGTGGTATTCAATGCGATCTACCTCGTCCAACTGGCGTTCGGCGGCGGCATCGACGCCTATGTCACCAATCTGCTGCATCCGGAAATCCTGATGCCGATCCTGTATCTCGGCATCGTCGCTTCGATCGGCGGCTTCTTCCTGGTCAACTTCGCCTTAAGCAAACTACCCGCCCACGTCTCTTCCATTTATTCCAACCTGTCGACGATCGTCGCGATCGTCGCCGGCGCCTTGATCCTCGGCGAACCGCTTCTTCCCTATCATTATATCGGAAGCGCGATGATCCTGGTCGGCGTCTACGGCACGGTGTTCTTCGGCCGGCATTGATGCGTTCGCTGTCATGATTGGTCGCTGAGCATCGATAGAGCAACAACGATGACTTTTCCCATTCTTGGTTTATAATAGAGAAAGATGAAGGAGGTGTGCCATGTTCCACTTCACCGTAGAAACGAAAAAACCATCGCCCGTCGACGAAGCCGTCTATGATTTCATCGCGCTCGGAGGCGGACCCGCGGGTCTGAACGGCGCCTTGTATGCGAAGCGCAAGGGTCTTCGCACCGCCGTTCTCGCGTACGATCTCGGCGGACAGCTCAAGAATACGTCAAGCGTCGACAACTACCTCGGCTTCGACAACATCGACGCCGGCCAACTGATCGACCGGTTCGTATCGCATCTTGGTTCGCTCGACGTTCCCCTGATCACCTCCGTACGGGTCGCTGCGATCGAGAAACAAGGCGACCTGTTCCATCTGCGACTCGATAGCGGTCGTGTGATCAAGACGAAAACCCTGCTCGCGGCACTCGGCGGATCACCCCGCAAACTCGACGTCCCGGGCGAAGAACGCCTGGGTGGAAAAGGCGTCTCCTACTGCGCCACCTGCGATGCGCCGTTCTTCAAGGACAAACATGTCGTGGTCGCCGGCGGCGGAAACAGCGCCGTTGAATCGGCGATGGATCTTGCGAAATGGGCCTCGCATGTCACAATCATCCACCGCAGCAAGTTCCGCGCCGACCAAACCCTCCTCGACAAACTCGACAAGATCGCCAACATCGACGTTCGTTTGGAAACGCAGATCCTCGAAATCCTCGGGTCCGACCACGTCGAAGCCGTCATGATCAAGGACAAACGGACCGAAACCGTCTCAAGTTTTCCCGCCGACGGCATCTTCATCGAAATCGGCACGATTCCGAACACCGCACTTTTCATCGAACTCGCCCATCTGAACGAATCCAAGGAAATCATCGTCGACGGCTTCCAGCAGACCTCTCTTGAAGGCCTCTACGCCGCCGGCGACATCACCGCCCAGCCATACCGCCAGATTATCATCGCCGCCGCGGAAGGCGCGAAAGCCGCTCTCTCCGCGAGCAACTACTTGAACAAGAAAGGACTATGAATCCCATGCCAAAATTACTCCCCGCTGAAGTTTCCGAACAAATCAGATCGTTGCTTGAAAGCATGATCGATCCCGTCAGTATCATCTATTTCACCGACCACAAGTGCAGCTCCTGCTTGGAAACCGGTCAACTTCTCGAGGACATCGCCGGTTTGAACAACAAGATCAGCCTCGTCGTCAAGGACTTCGCCAAGGACATCGACGCGGTCAAGCAATACGATATTCGCCGCATCCCCGGCTTCGTCATCCTCGACCATGAGCAGAAAGACCGCGGCGTCCGCTTCAGCGGCATCCCCGCCGGCCATGAGATCAATTCGTTCCTTTCGGCTTTGCTTGAGATGTCCGGCGTCGATTCTGAACTCAACGCAGACATCCTTGCCCGAATCAAGAAAATCGCCAAACCGATCGACATCAAGGTCTTCGTCACCCTGTCCTGCCCGCACTGCCCCGGCGCGGTCCAGACCGCGCATCGGCTCGCGATGCAGAATCCGTTCATCCGAAGCGAAATGATCGAAGCGCAGACCTTCCAGGAGATGAGCCGCGTCTACAAAGTCTCGGGCGTTCCGAAGATCGTCATCAACGACAAGTACGAACTGCTCGGCGACCAGCCGCCGGAAAGCTTCCTCGATCTGATCGACAAAATCGCATAAGGAACATAGAAACCGCATGAATGGAAGGAACAGGCGTCTGACTTCTGTTCCGGCATATGAAAAGGAACCCGATGCAATCTGCATGGGTTCCTTTTTTGTCATCGTCGTCTCAGTCGGCGAGGATGGCGGCAAGCGTATCGTCCGTCAGGCTTCCGACCGTCATCCGCTTCATCCCGCGGCAGTACGTGACGATTTCTTCGCCGACCGGTTTCGCCCAATGCGCGGGAACCGCGTCGTTCATGATCCCGATCGCCGTCATGATCTGCGCGGCGTTGCAGTCGACGTCATATCCGATCATGCCGATGATGTGCATCGTCTCGTCGAAATCGCCGTTTCCGAACCAGAGCGCGACGACTTCCGCCGCCGCGTTCGGATAGCTGTGGATCCAGTTGTACGTCTTAAACGACGGCTCAACGACCATCCAGACGGCTTCCCAGTCGGTTCCGGTGCGACAGGCCGAGAGTGTTTTGGCAACGATGGAATGATACTCGGAATCCAGCGGGATCGCCGCCACGCACTGTTCCAGCAGACGCCGCACGTTCGTTTCGGTGAACGACAGGGAAACCAGCACGGCATTGAAGACTTCTCCCAAGACGCCGTTGTTGTGATGCGAAACGACGCCATCGATGAAGGCGAGGCGGGCGGCCTCTTCGGCGTCGCCCGGCGCCAGCATGCCGCAGATGGCGCCGCGCATCTGCGCGCCGATCCACTCGCGATACGGGTTGTTGAAAGAACCGCTCTTCGGCGGAAGGATACCCGCGCCGATGTTCTTGAGCGCGATTTCCTCGGCCGACCAGCCGAAGGGAACGACCGAGACCCAGGCGAGCGCGACGTCCTCGCTCGTGATCCGGCGGCCATGTTTTCGGTACGCATCAAGGAAGGCGAGTTCGTAGGTGATGTCGTCATTGTAGGTATTCGGGGTTCGGACGTAATCGTGGATTTCGCCGAACGCGGCGCGCAGGTTTTTCGTGACGTAGCCTTCAAGCGCGGTGCCGTACGCCCCGCCGACGATCTGACCGAGCCAGCCGTGGTACATGCGCGACCGGAACCGCGGGGAAGCGATATCGACCGGCAAGCGTGACGGGAACTGGACGTTCTGCCGATAAAGCTCGAACGTTTCATAGACTTGGTACTGACGATACGGATGGTGCGGAATCGGGGCCATGCGGCCAAACAGATTCCATAGTTTGCAAGTGATCGGAATCAGTCGACGGAGATCGTCTGCGGCATACGCCGACCGCCCTTCTTCGAGCAGCACTTCCGCATCCGATACGTCATAGCCCATGTTCTCCATCGATTGGACGGCGCCGACGATGACCGCTTCCGGAGCGCCGGATCCGGGAACGTTTGAGTGCCATTTCATCCGATAGGTGAGATCGCTCATCTGTTCGAAGGCAGCGATTCCTTTCCATGCCTGTTCGTCTTCACTCAGGATGACAGGGATGCTTCCATGCAGCAATTCATATGCGGTTTCCCAGGCTTTCTTCATTGTTTGATCTCCTTCTTGGCGAGGCGGGGATGCAGTTTTCGATACCGGATGACGGAATAGATCACGAGCCCGGCAGTCGTCGTCAGATACGGCAGGGTGTTGAGCAATTCATAGGGGATGGTGAAGGACGGAAAGGTCTGCGCGGCCAGCGAGAATGCGTTCACCGCGCCGAACAGGACGGCGAAGAGCGCGGTAGCCACCGGGTTGCCGGCGCCGATCGCTTCCGCGGCGATGCCGATGAAGCCGCGTCCGGCGACCATACCCGTGTTGAAACTGCTCATATATCCGAGCGAGAGATATGCTCCGCCGAACCCTGCGAGTCCGCCGGCGATCAAGAGCGCGATCGTCTTGACGCGATCGGTTGAGATGCCGACCGACGCCGCGGCGGCTTCGTTCTTGCCGACGGCGAGGATGCGGACGCCGAGGACGGTGCGGCGAAACAGGAAGCGGACCGCGAAAACGGCGACGATCGCAAGGTAGACGAGCGGATTGACCTCTGTGAAGAATACTTCGCCGATCAGGGGAATATCCTTCAGAAGCGGCACGTTCCATGGCGTCATCGCAATGCCGGGATAGTCGCTCTTGTTCCCGGTGATGGCGTAGACGACGAAGACGGAAAGACCGGCCGCAAGGATGTTGGTCGCGATCCCGACCAGAATGTGGTTGGTCCGAAGCCGAACCGTGCAAAAGGCGAAAAACAAACCCATCAGGATGCCGGCGAAGACGCCGGCGAGAACGCCGAGCATCGCCGATCCGGTCAGGGTGCTGAAGAGCGCCGCGGCGAGCGCCGCGGATACCATCGCGCCTTCGATGCCGATGTTGAGGACGCCCGCCTTGTTGGAAACGAGCGCGGCGAGCGCCGCGAAGACAAGCGGGGTCGCAAGTTGGAGGATCATTGCATAGAACTCGGGTGTGGCGAACAGCTGCAAGAACTCACGCATGGTCATCCACCCCTCCGACGGGCGCGAGTTGTTTCCGACGGAACATCCGCTTGGCGATGACGCCGCGGAACCATGCGCTCGAGAAGAATGCTTCGGATGCGACGAGGATCAGGATCAAGCCCTGAATGATCTGGACGACTTCCTGGGCGACGTCGGTGTTGAAGGCCATCAAATCCGCTCCTGATCGGAGATACCCGATGAACAGCGCGGCGAACGGAACAAGCAGCGGACGGTTCTTGGCGATGATCGCGACCATGAATCCGTCGAACCCGAAACCCGGCAGGGTTTTCCAGTTGAAGCGGTGGTAGTTGGCGAGGATTTCGACGCCACCGCCGAGTCCCGCGACGCCGATGCCGAGAATCTGCGAAGAGACCCCGGCGCGGCCGACGTCGATGCCGACGCTACGGGCAAACGCCTTGTTGTCGCCGGTCATCCGGAGCCGGAATCCGAAGCGGGTCCGGAACATGTAAAGATAGGCGACGACCGCGACGCCGAGGGCGATCAGAAGTCCGGTCGTGACATTCGTATTTTCGAAGAGGATGCGAAGCCGGGAAGCATCCGGAATCGGCGCGGTCGCATTGTCCCCCGACGTGACGTCGATCACGACGTTGGAGATGAGCCAGACGCCGATCCACATCACGATGAAGTTGAACATGATCGAACTGACGAACTCGTTGACTTCGTACTTGGCCTTGAGTTTGGCCGGGATGTAGCCGATCAGCATCGCCGCAAGGGTGCCGCACGCGAGCGGGATGATGATCGCGAGGATGCCGGATAAATCGAAGTAGATGGCGGCGAGGGCGGCGATCAGTCCGCCCGCATAAAACGCGCCTTCGGTGAACATGTTGAAGTTGCCTCCCTTGATGATCAGGCAGGCGGCGATCCCGGCGAACAGTAGCGGTGTCGCATTCTTGAGCACTTCGCCGAACTCGGTCGGTGACGAGAGCGGGCCGAAGACGAACCAGCGGATCGCCATTTCGGGATCATCGGAGACGAAACCGATGACCGCGAAGGCAACGAGATAAGCGATCAGGATCGCAATCAGCGTGCGTCCGCCTTCGATCAAGGCGGTCAAAAGATGCCGAGACGTAAACTGCGACTTGAACCAGGAACACAGTCGCGAAACAAAAGCGGAAAGGCGCTTCATGATCCCGCCTCCGTTGTGCGTTGACGCTTGAGGCCAAGCATGTAAAGACCCAGTTCTTCTTCCGTATAGGCTGCGAGATCGTCGATGTGGGCGACGATTTCACCCTGGTGAAGGACGATCGCACGCCGACAAAGCGTTCGGATTTCGGACAAATCGCTGGAAATGAGCAGAATCGCCTTCCCATGTTGACGCAAGAGCTCGATGTGGTCGTGAATCGTCCGGACCGAGCCGACGTCGACGCCGCGCGTCGGCTGGTCGGCGATCAACACGGTCTTGCACGCGCTGATTTCGCGTCCGCAGACGACCTTCTGCATATTGCCGCCGGAAAGATGGCGGATCGGTTCCCGAAGCGATTCGTGACGCACTTCATAACGTTCCGCAAGACGCTTTGCGTAGGCATCCAGTTTGCGGTCGGATTGAAATGGCCCGATGTTGAATTGCCGGTCATCGCGGATCGCGGCCGTCGCATTGTCGACGAGCGAACCGTCGAGATCGACGCCGTCTTTCATCCGATCTTCCGGAATGAACGAAAGTCCATGGCGCCGGATGCGCGCAATCGACAGGCCCTGGAGCGAATCGCCGGCGAGTTGGACCGACCCGGCATACGCCGTCTTGCGTCCGGTGAGGATGTCGACGAGTTCCCGCTGTCCGTTTCCTTCGACGCCGACGACGCCGAGCAATTCGCCGCCGCGCACTTCGAAGGTGATCCCCCGGAGCGCGGACTTGCCGCTCGGGGAGAGACAGGAAACGTCATGCATCGACAACAGCACGGGACCGGGGTCGATTGATTCCAGGATTGGTTCCGGCAACGGATCGCTGCCGATCATGAGTCTTGAGATTTCCTGTTCCGATATGGATGCAACGTCGTACGTCCCGACGGTCCTGCCTTTGCGCATGATCGTGATGCGGTCGCAGATCGCTTTGATTTCCGGTAGTTTGTGGGTGATGACGATGATGGTCCGGCCGGCTTTCCGAAGCGCAGTCAACTGCTCAAAAAACCGTTTCGTCTCCTGAGGGGTCAAAACGGCGGTCGGTTCATCGAGGATGATGATGTCGGCGCGACGCGCCAGGACTTTGAGGATTTCGACTTTTTGCTTGTTCGCGACCGAAAGATCGCGGATGAAGGCATCCGGATCGACGGGCATGTCGAATCGTTCGGCCAACGTCCGGACGAGTTCTCGCGCCGCTTCGCGGTCGAAAAGACCGTGTCTTTTGGGTTCGATGCCGAGGCTGACGTTTTCGGCGACGGTCAGGTCGTCGACGAGCATGAAATGCTGATGGACCATTCCGATGCCATGGGCCATCGCGATGTTCGGATCGGCCATGACGACCGGTTTTTCGTTGATGAAGATTTCGCCGCGCTGTGCCTTTTCCATGCCGAAAAGGATTTTCATGAGCGTCGTCTTTCCGGCGCCGTTCTCCCCGGCGAGCGCATGGATCTCACCCGCATCGACGGAGAACGAAACGTCGTCCGCGGCGATGATCCCGGGGCCGTAGGATTTGCAGATGCCTTGCATCCGCAATATCGGAAGTGACATGATCTGTGCTCCTTCGTTCATTCGAGGTCGTTGAACAGGTTGTCGATTTCATCGAGCGTGAGGTCGAAGCGCGACGTCACGTCGAGTTCGCCCGCGATGATCGCGGCCTTCAGGGTTTCCAGTCGTTCGCGCAGTTCTAGCGGTACTTTCGCGATGTAGTTTGCATTCACCGCGAGATCGATGATGCCTTCGGCGAGGCCGTAGCTGACCAACGCGCCGAACGCGAGTGTTCCGGCCTGATATGCGACGACCGTGTCGAAAATGACGTCTCCGACTTTCTTCATGACGGAAGTCACGATCAGTCCGGCACGCACGGGATTGGATTCGGCATAATACAGATATTGGTCGGAGTCGACGCCGATTACGTATTTCGTCTTGGTCTGCGCGGCGTCGATGACGCCGAGTCCGGCCTGCGAGGCGGCGGCGAAGATGACGTCGGTGCCATTCGTATACTGGACCGAGGCCAGCGCTTTCGCCTGGGTGGAGTCATTGAAATTGCCGACGAACGAATTCGTCAACGAAACGCGGATGAGGCTGCGGGCGTTCTCATAGGCGATGCCGGCCGCATAGCCGACCGCGAAATCATAGATGATGTCGTTGCGCATGCCGCCGATGAACCCGACCTTGCCGCTTGCCGTGACCGGCGCGGACATGCCGGAAGTGCCGTTCGCCATCGCGGCCGCAAGGACGCCGGCGAGAAACCCGCCTTCGTTCTGACGGAACAGAATCGAGTGGACGTTGGGATACTCCGCTGCGGCGCCGTCTTTGATCTCCGTATCGAAGATGACATAGTCTTTGTCGGGATAGCGGTCGGCGACCTTCTGGAGCGATTCGCGCATCTGCGTGGTAGCGCAGATGATGAGGTCATAGTCTTGCTGCGAGACGCGGTAGAGCGTCGTCTCCCAGCCCGACTGATTGGTCCCCATTTCGATCGTCTTGGCGTCAATCACGTCGCCATATTCGGCATTCAGGCGTTCGATGCCCGCATCGGCGGAGTCGAAGAACGACATGTCGCCGAGATTACCGTTGACCAAAAGGACAACGTGCAGTTTGCCGTCGTCGGTCGTGGTGGTGACTTCTCCGTCGCCGGTCGTCGCGGTCGTTGCGAGGCCGCAGCCGATCAAGGAAAACAGGGTCAGGAGTGCCAGCGTCATTCCGAGTAGTTTTTTCATGTCATGCCATCCTTCCGACGTCCGCGTCCGGACCCCCGGCTGGATGGCCGGGAGCCGGATTCACGGATGGATTCGTCGATCTTTGATTTCGGTTGCGAGTGGTCGTTTTTTTACCAGGAGACTTCTTCGAAAATGAACTGCAGAAAATCGCCGTTGCGGACCTGCGAAGAATTGGCGCCGACGAGCAAGCCGTCGCCGTTGATGGATCCCATCCAGTACATGCTGTTTGTTCCGTTGACGTAAGAATCGACGGAAGTGATGAATCCGGAGTCCGTGGCGGAAACCTGCGCGATGCCCTTGCTGGTGCAGGCGCCGAGGAAGGCTTCATAGAAGGTCGGATTCGAGGATACGACGGTCACCGTTCCATTGAACAGTTCGGTGTTGTTCGGACCCATGATCTGCAGATAGACGGTCCGGGTGACTTCCCATCCGGACAGAGTGGCCGGTTCATAATGACCGGTGTCGCTGCCGAGTGCGAAGATGGTGGTGGGGGCTGCGGTGGTCGTGGTCGTTTCGTTGCAGCCGATCAGTGCGAATGCGACAAACAAAGCAAGAACCAAACCAAATACTTTTTTCATCTTTTCCTCCTGTATGTTAACACTTTTCGTGTTAAATCCCCATGAAAATCGGATTGGTGATGGCGTACAGCGCTTCTTCTCCGAGGACTTCAAAGACGAGCCAATCGCCCGCCTCGAGACCATCGAGCGTGACGACATCCTGATACCACATCGAGCCTTCCGCGGCGTCGATGGTCATTGCGACTTCACCGTTTCGGTAGATGATGATCTGGCTCATCTGATCGCGCGAGAAGATGGAGAGGTCGATCGTGACGGACGTCTCGCCGTCAAGCGAATACGTTTCGCCGTAACCGACGCCGCCGATCGTCGCAACGATCATCGGGCCGTTCGTCATGTAGCTGTTGCCGTTCTTGATGGCGGTCAGAATCGATTCTTCGGTGAACTCGCCCGGGATGTTCAGAACCGTCGCCGGAACGCCGCTGTAGACGCCGCGGCGAAGGTAACTGTCGGTATAACGTCCCGCCTCGGTCGACAGATTGGCATAGCCGGCGGTATACGCGCCGATGATCGAATGGTTGTCCGATCCGCCGGTCCCCGGCAGATACTTGATCTCGCCGGATGCGTGCATATTGAGCAGTTCGAACCATTTGAGCTTGGCTGCGAGGTTTTCGTTGGCGTTCGGTTCATAAAGGCCGTTCCAGATTTCGATCGTGTCGAATTCTTCGACGATCTCCCAGTAATGGTACCCGAGCAGGGAAGATGCGAACGGGTGGTTGATCTGGGCGAGGCCACCACTTCGGACGATTTCCTGCATCATGTCCGTGATGTCGGCGATCGGATCGTCGCCTTTCAGGACGCTGATGTCGGCCTGTTCGAAGACGTTGCCGATGCCGAGCGACTGAAAGTGACCGAAGTCGGTCGTGACTTCGACGGCGCGGATCGCGCGGAACAGGATCGGATTCCCGAGTAAGTCATAGGCGGCGACGAAGCGATTGCCCTGAACCCATTCCGCCAATCCGGCAGCCGTGTTGTGATCGGACAAAAACCCGAAGTGAAGACCGTTGCTGATGTTCGACAAGAGGACTTCGTCGACCGTCTGCTTCCCATCGCTGTATGTCGTATGTTGATGGAGATCTCCCATATACCAATGCAACGATACGCCGTCGTACAGATGCGTCAGACGGACGTCGTCCAGATAATAGGTTTTGTAACTTTCAACCGTCACCGTTTTCGAATAAATCGAGTATTCCGGCCCGCGAACGTAGGTGATCGTGTACGTACCCTCGTCGAGGAAGAGACGATATCCTGATAACATGTTCGAATTCAGACGCATCATGTCACCGGCCGCATTCGTGATGATGATGCCGGCGGTGATCATGTCGCCCGAATCGGTGAGGATGCGTCCATATAGCGTCGCCGGATAGGTTTCTCCGGAAGTCGTGGAAAGTTCCGTAGTCATCGTGGTCGTCACCGATGCGGTGCATCCGGCGGCGAACAAGAGTCCGCAGGCGCAGCATAGAACAAGGATTTTCTTCATCATCTTCATCGTCACCCCTTCCGTGCTTTCGTGCTGTTGCGGATGATCAAGTGCGGTTCGAGTTGATGATATTCGTCATCAAGTCCTTCATGCTTCAGGCGATCATAAAGCAGCTTCCACGCCTGTTCGCCGAGGGCGGGGACGGACTGGTGGATCGTCGTGAGCGGCGTCGGCAGGATGTTGGAGAAGAACAGGTCGTCGAACCCGACGATCGAAATGTCCTCGGGTACCTTCAGACTTCGCGATTGCACGGCCTGGTACGCGCCGTACGCCATCAGATCGTTGGAAGCGAAGATCGCGCTGACGCTGCGGTCAAGCAAGATGTGCGCCGCGCTTCTGCCGCTTTCAAACTGATAGTCCCCGACGGCGACGAGCGATTCATCGAACGGGATGCCGGCTTCCGTGAGGGCGTTGACATAGCCTTTCAGGCGGCGTTCGGCGGTATAACTGCCGCGCGGCCCGGTGATGCAGCCGATCCTTTTGTGTCCAAGCGAAATGAGATGGGCCGTCGCCATCATCCCGCCTTTGCTGTGATGAATCGAAACACCGGGGCATTTCAATCCTTCGATCCAACTGTCGAGCGCGACGAACGGCACGCCGAGATCATCGAGGAGCGTGATGAAGGCGGTGCTGCGTTCTTTGTTTTCATCTTGCGAAAAAGCGATGATCAACCCGTCGATGCCGCGATTGACGAGCAAGTTGACGGCCGACAGATCCTTGGCAGGATCATTGTTGGTATTGGAGAGGATCATCGAGTATCCCGAAGCGGTGCAAAACCCGTCGACGCTGCGGGCCAGTTCCGCAAAGAACGTGTTCGCGATGTCCGGGAGGATCAGTCCGATCGTATTCGTCTTCTTCGTCACGAGCCCGACGGCGAAATGGTTGGGAGCGTAGTTGCATTTCGAGGCGATGTCGCGGATCCGATGCGCGGTCGTCTCGGAAACGGTATTCGGCTTGTCGTTTAGAATGAGCGAGACCGTCGTGACCGAAACATTGGCTTCGCGGGCGATGTCGCGGATCGTGTACTTCATCGTTTCGCTCCTTTCATCTGACGCAAGAACGATTCGATTTCCGGCGTATCGGGGATCGAGCATTGCGCCCCCAGCCGGGAAATCGTGAGCGCTGCGGCGGCGTTGGCAAATGCCAACGCATCCTCGACGCCGGACCCCGAAGCGATTGCGACGGCGATCGAACCGACAAACGTATCTCCGGCGGCCGTCGTGTCGACGACCTTCACCGGACAGGCTTCCACGAAACGAACCGTGGCTTGATTTCCGTAAGCGCATCCGTCGGAACCGAGCGTAATGATGACTTCGCGGACGCCCTCGTTGATCAGTCGGGCGATTGATTCGATCGCGAACTGCGGCTGGCCGGTCCGGATTCCAGTGATGCTCTCCGCTTCGGTTTCGTTTGGAATGATCAAATCGACATGGCTTAACAAATCGCGGTCGAGCGTTCCTGCGGGAGCGGGATTGAGGATCGTGAACATGCCTTTCGCTTTCGCGGCGATGACGCCATATTTCATCGCTTCATAGGGAATTTCCATCTGTGTCAGATAAACGTCGTCGGGATTGGCGTCGGATAGCGCAAGATCGATCTGCGCACACGAGGTCTCGGCGTTCGCGCCGGCGGCGACAACGATGCGATTGTCGTTTCCGGTTATCAATATGAGCGCGGTACCCGTTGGAATTTTCGGAACTTGGCGAATGTGATCGACGCTGACGCCGGTTTTCCTGAGTTCGGCAATCAGTTCATCGCCGAACACATCGGCTCCGACACTGCCGACCATGCGGACGATGGCTCCCTGACGGGCGCAGGCAACGGCTTGATTGGCGCCTTTGCCTCCGGGGTTCATGAAAAAACCGTTACCCATCACCGTTTCTCCCCGTTTGGGGACGGCCGGAATCCGAAATACCATATCCATGTTCAAGCTGCCGACGACCAGAATTTTCCGCATATGGGATTCCCCAATCCTATCCAAAGTTGGTAAATCGATTTAGTAAAACGTTTTACTATAATTATACTACACTATGAAGAAAGCGCTGTCAAGATGATTTCGAGAAAAAACATGTTCACCTCTCCAGTCCCGTAAAGCCAAAAAAAAGACAAGACGATGGTTGTCTTGTCTTGCGCTTCGTGACGATGCGATCCGACGGATGAACCTTTCGGGTTCGGGGAGAATATCAATTCTCCGACGTTCGTCCGGCGCGGATGACATCGCCCGCGATCGCAACCTTGGCACATACATGCGGGTTCGTTTTCGGATGAAAGAAATGCAAAGAACCGCGGTGATAGAATTCGAATTCGTCGTCGCATCGGAAGGGAATTCCTTCCAACACCTGTTTCGACAAACCGAACCGCTCTTTCAATCCGGCGATGACACCCTCGAAATAGATGCCTTCCTTCGTGACGCTCACGACCCCTTCGCCATACGTATCGCGCTTCGGATTCGTCATATCCATCCGATGGACCGTGACATCCATCGCGAAGTCGAATGAATCTTGTTCGAACCGCGTCTGTTCGTGCGCGTGTTGTCGGAGGTTCCAATCGCGGATCGTCCGGATTTTGGGAATCGGCGAAACGAACGTCATGTCTTCGCGCAGTATGGCGTCGAACCCGCAGGCGCGGCAGCGGATGTGATGTTCCGCGGCGTCGAGCGTGAATTCCGAGGCGCAACGGGGACAGACGTAGAGGATCCCGTCGAGACCAGCCGTCAAATCGGGAGACCGATAGACATGTCCGGTCCGGGAGGCGTATTCGAACTCGTCATGTTGGATGTTCGCCGTGACGAAATCGTCAAGTTCGGAACTCGACATCGATGCGTACTCATCCGGATCGACGCGGCGTTTCACATCGATCTCGACGATCCCTCGGCGAGGGTGCTTCGCCCATTTAGGGCTGGCGAGCGACGCTCCCGAGATTTCCACGAAGACGAGCGGCACGTTCAGTTTCTTCAAAAACGCCCCGGTTCCGGTCGTGACGACCTGGCTCGTTCCGTCGGTGCCGAGGCGCGCTTCCGGAAACATCAGGATGTACCGCTCGTCGCGGACCGCCTTGAACGTCTTCCGGATTGCTTCGACGTCGGGATAGAGCATCGACTTGGGAATCGCCTTGAGCCGTCTGAGCAGGAAACGCATGAAGGGATGGCGAAAGTAAAACCGATTGGCGATCAAGGTTAGTCGGTGTTTCGGGAACGCCTGCGGCAAATACGCCCAGTCCCAATAGGAAAGATGGTTCGCCAGGATCACCACCGGTCCCTTGAGCGGTTCGACGAGGTGATTGTGGATGATGACACGGCGACGGCGTCGGGATAACCATAGGATCGGAAGAAATAACAGCCAGTAGAGAAAGCCGTTCGGAATGCTTTGGTTTCGTTCCTTTTTCATCGAACCGCCTCCTTCTTGCGGATCTCGATGGAAGACGATCCGACATTGATTGCTGATCAAAATGATACCATGCCTTTTCTGATTTCGACACCTTTTTGCATGGTCGTCCGATTCGATGGATGGTTCGCCCTCAAATCGGTTCGCGGTCACTCTTGTTCAATCTGATAATAGTCGAGCAGTTGCTTGTAGCGGTCTTGCCCGGTTTTGCATGTATCGATCAGATACCCGCGTTCATTTTGCCATTCCTTAAGGCCTCGATAGTAGAACATTTTAATGGTTTCGTCGATGATGAACGGAACAAATCCACGACGCAGACATTCTTTGAATGCGATCAGTCGCCCGACTCTGCCGTTACCGTCCTGAAAGGGATGGATTGCTTCAAAATCGTGATGAAACGCAAGAATATCTTCGAACGTCACTCGAACGATGTTTTCATACGTTCCGATCAGACTTGCCATCTTGCGTTCCACTGATTGCGGCGAGGCGGTCGCTGCGCCGCCGACCGTGTTCGGCCTTAGTTTGTAATCTCCGACCCGGAACCAGTCCTGAAGAGCATCACTCGTCCCGGTTTTGAGAATCCGATGAAGATCCTTGACCAACGATTCGGTCACCGGTTCCGATACGGTCTCGATCACATAGTCGATGCACCGGAAGTGGTTCGTCGTTTCGATGACATCGTCGACGTTCACCGCTGTCGCCGCGTCGGCACTGATCGTATTCGTTTCGAAGATGTACCTGGTCTGGCTCTCGGAGAGTTTGCTGCCTTCGATGCGATTCGAGTTGTACGTCATTACGATTTGGGATTCGTGGTAGATTCCACCTTTGATTTTTTGATTTTGTTCCGCTTTCAATCGCTTCAACAGGGCGGAGGGATGAATGATGTTTTCGAACTCAAGGACTTCATCAACCGTACAGTTCAGGTAGCGGCAAATCGCATGGATCGTGGTAAGCGAAACATATTCGGACTTGGCGAACTTGGCTCGAGTCGTAGATGAAATCTTCAGGTCTTCGGTCAATTTCGAAATGGTCAACCCTTTCTTAGCCAGCAGGGTAAACAAACGGTCATAGCGAACAGACATGATATCACCTCACAATGATTATATCATAATGTGTTTAGATATATAAACCTTTTTATATATTTTGTTTACTTTATTAAACTTAATATAATATAAATCCGCCACTGGGTGGCTTATCTCGCGCTACGCTTTTCCTTGACCCCGCTCGCGATCTTCGTGATGAGGATGATGGAACTGAAGACGGCGGTCACGCCGTTGGAAAGGTAGATCGCCGGATTGTTCAAGGAGACTCCATAGGTGAACCAGAGCAGGATGCCGACGGTGAAGAGCAGATACATCCATAGCGAGATGCCGGATGTGTCCTTCGTCTTGATCGTCTTGTATGCCTGCGGGACGAAAGACACCGTCGTCAGGATCGCTGCGACATACCCGATGTAATCGCCCACTTCAAACACCTCGCTTTGTCTCTGGTTTCGCTAGTCCGCGGATTTTTTGGAACGCCTTCGCATAAATGGTTTTCATCCGCTCTTCGTCGACGTGGTCGAGGACCGTATCGATTGAAAACCAGCGGACGCCGGAGTTCTCGTCGGGCTTGATCTCAAGCTTGTCCGAATCATCCGCAACGAGCAGGTAGGTGACGTTCAGATGGAGATGATCGCCGACGAATTTCCCGCGTTTCATGTGATGATGGACATAGATGACGTCGAGCATGAATGGATCATTCGCATATGGGTGGATGGTTTTGACACCGGTCTCTTCTTTCGCTTCGCGGAGGGCGACGGAAAGGAAGTCGGGATCGCCGTCGTTGTGTCCGCCGACCCAAGACCAGGACTGATAAATATTGTGGAAAGCAAAAAGGACTTTCGTCATCGACGGGTCGACGACGATTGCCGAGGCGGTCAGATGGGCGACTTCGTTGGTACGCATAAGCGCATCCGGATTCCGTTCGAGGAAGGAAAGGATCGCCCGCTTGTCGGTTTCCTCCTGTTCGTTCGAGGGTCGATAGTTCTTGATCTGTTCGTACATCGTCATCGGTCTCCTTGATGTTTCATGAAAGCATATAGATCAACGCGACGGCGACAGCCACGATCGACGCGCAATGATACAGCCACGGCTTCTTGAAAAGAACGAGCAGGACCGTCGTCACGGCAATCGTCGCGACGGCGACACCGACGATCGCCATCGGCGCGTTCCTGAAGACGGCCCATCCGGAAAACAAGACGACCTCAAGCATCGCCGTCAAGATGACAGCCTTGGCGAGCGTGGACATCTTCGACCGTTCGATGTAGACATAAGCGAGCGCAAACGGACCGATGAGAATCATCCGCACCATCCATTCGGAATACTCGAATCGAAAGAGCGCGACCGTGATGGCGTTCAGGACGGAAAACAGGATGTTTGCGCCCATCATGGCGAGATAGGCGGCGACGCCGCCGATGAATAAAAGACCGAGCACCGGTAAGACGGTTTTGCCGAAAAATCCCGTCGGTTTCGGTCCGGTCGGCGAATTGCCGATCCGGTTTTCCAGAGGAAGAGATGGTCGTGCTTTTTGGTTTCTGGCGTATGTATAGGTGAGTTCGAAAGCGAGACAGATGGCGAAAACGACCACCGTCGCGATGAATCCCAAGAACGCCGGTCCGGATGCTTCATCCATGCATCCGTCTTCAGGCAGACAGGGTCCGTTGCGAATTTCATAACGGATGATGCCGTACACGATGATGGCCGTCGGAACGGCGGGAATCATCACCGGCAGAAACGATACCCATCCGTAGCCTTTCCGTTTCGCGATGATCCGAGCTCCGAAGACGACAGCGAAAAGACCGACGATCGCGACGACGTAAAAAAGGCGGCTGAAACCCCACCACCAGGTGGCAAGGCTTGTATTCATCTCGAGTCCATCAATCATCATCCACATTCCCTTCGTTCCGCTGTCCGAAGCAACGATTCCGGTCTTCAGCGGATGTCGTACTTCAGGACTTGTTCGTCATCATCCCGTTTGCCGGTGTCGATGAATCCGTAGTTCAGATAGAACCGGTAGGGCATCGGTGCGTCCGTGTCGCAGGATAGATACAGGGACTTCTTTCCCTCGACGCGTCCTTTTTCGACCAGCATATCGAGTACTGTTTTCCCATACCCCTTCCCCTGATGAGGTCCGGCGATCATCAAGCGCCAAAGATACATCGCGGGACGGTCCGCTTCCGGGATGTGGTCGTCCGGATGCAGGTGCAGCATGATGAACCCGATCGGTTCTTCGCCGTTGTAGACCGCGCGCGGCCAGGCGTCATTGAGGTTGACATAGGCCTGCGCAAGCGACTTCACATTCGAAGCCACGCACTTTTTCTGCGCATCGGAAAGCGTATCGCTCAGCTGCCAGACGGCCTTGAGATTCTCATTCGTCACTTCTTTGAAAAGCAATGATTCCATTCGTTTTCTCCCTTCCTCGCGCGCTCTCTTGGCGTAGCGGGCTCAGTATTGCAAACAAACGATGATCCATTCGGCGAAATCGACGAACCCGAGTTTGTGATAGATCGTCGCGGCCTTGGGATTTTCGAAGAACAGCACGGGCGCGATGTCCCGCTCGAGCAGGTTTTGGCAAAGCATGGCGACGACGCTCGTCGCCAATCCCTTCCCGCGGTAGGCGGGCAGGGTGAAGACGCCGCCGATCATCGCGGCTTTTCGGCTGACGGCGATGGTGTTGGCGTTGGCGATCACGACGCCGTCAGCTTCGATGATGAAATGCGTGGAAAATCCGTCCGTCATCTTCGCTTTCGACAAACGGATCCGCGCTTCGAGGGAATCCGTGAGCATCGATCGGAATTCTTCGATTTGAAACATCGAACGGACGATCCGTTCCGCGTCGTCGGGGGCGGCGATGCGGGCCGGCATCAGACGAAACGCCGGGGCGATCATTTGTCGCATCCTCGCCATCTTCATCGGACGGATTTCGGCATCGGCGGGAAGCTCTTCCTTCAAGTACGAAAAACAGGCTCCCGAGCAATTCAAAAACGTCCCGTCGTGCGCCTGCACGATCTTCCAAACGGATGCGCGATCATAGTCGTTCGTTTCGCTGTGAAGCAGGAAGTTGCGATGATACCGGAGCAAAACGGTCTTGAGTTTCCCTTCGGAAGTCTCCTCGATCCAAACGTCGATGAAATCGTTGTCCAGTCCGTAGAATTCCAGATCACCGATCAAAAACAGATTCAGTTCCGGTTCCTTCCTCGCGAAGGCGAGGATGCCGGCGATATCCGAGGCATCGCCCTGTCGAAACATCTTCATCACCGACCCTTGAAAAAGTGAATTACTCAAAGGATACATCGCCTTTCCGGAAAAATCAAGTACCGGCGGCGTTTCCGGCCGTTTCGTGTCGAATGTGACCCCAAGTGCGACCCGATGGGGCTCGTCTCAGCAAAATCCCCATCATCCGGACCAATCAAAAGCGGCGCCTTCGGAAAGGATCCGAAGCGCCGCTCGATGGATGTGACATTCCCTTGATGCAAATGCGTCACCCCGTCGAAACGGAGGATCCTTGACGCTATTTCTCTTCCTTGACCTTGGCCTTGGGTTCTTCGACGACCGGTTCCTCCGTCGAGATGACGACGGGTTCTTCGACGACTTCGGCGGCTCTCTGTTCGGTGACATGGATCAGCATCTGATCCGGGTCGTCGATGATCCGGATGCCCGCCGGGAACTTGACGTCCCGGACACGGACCGCGTCTTTCGCTTTAAGATTCGTGATGTCGACGTCGACGCGGGCGACCCCGCTGCCGGCTTCGTATTCGACCTCGATGTCGCCGCTGACGATTTGGACGATGAAGCCCGCACGCTCGACGATATCGCGGCCGATGATGTGCAGCGGCACCTTTGCGGAAATCATGTCGCCCTTTTCAACCTGCAGGAGCTCCACGTTCAAGATGTGGCTGCGGTTGATGATGTCTTTCTGGATGTGCTTGATGTAGACCGAATGATCGGTTTTTCCCAGCGTCACCGTGAATGTCTGGGTCAATCCGTTCTTTTTGAAGATTTCCAACAGTTCATGTTCGTCCATTTGGATGGAGACCGAATCGATCGATCTGCCGAACAGGACTCCCGGCACCTTTTTCATTTTTCTGACGACTTGCAGACTCTCGGTTCGCTTTTCGACTTTCATATTAATGCCCCTCTCACTATGTGATTGTTTCTGGTTTCGTTTGACCCCGGATCGAAGACCGCATTCGAAAAATCAAATGCGTGGATCATGACGTCTATCAATTATACCACTTGAGCGATCGATTTACAACGGTACCAGAAGGTTCGCACGCGATAAATCGGGTCAATCGGTGACAAATGATGCATTCCTTTCGCCGATGATCATCGGCTGCGGATCGGGTGGTATTCTTCCTCCAGCAGACTATAAAACCATTGATCGGCCCATTGTCCGCGCCATGGCAATTCCCTGCGGAAGACGCCTTCCCTTTTCATTCCGACCCGATCCAAGACCTTGGACGAATCCGCATTGAAACTGTTCACCATCGCGACGACTTTGTGGGCCCCCCATTGCGTGAATGCGTACTCCAGCGCGATCCTGACGGCTTCGATGCAATATCCTTTGCGCCGATAGGCGGGAAACAATGCATATCCGAGTTCCCAGCTCTGCCGCTCTTTGACATACCAATGGATGTGCAGTTCGCCGATGACGGTCCTATCCGCGTCTAGTAGACAAATCAGGTATTGTCGATAGGATGTGCCGGCCATTCTGCGTCGGATGGTGTCTTCGACTTCGGTCAAGTCGGTCGGGATGTCATCTTCGTATTCCCAGAGGTCGCGATCCGTCTTGATGCGCGCCAGCCGCTCGATGTCTTGTTCTCCGCAAAGCCTGAGTTCCACTCTCTTGTCCATCGTGATACCCCGATCGTCTTTGTCCCGGTCGTCGCGTTCCCGCGGACACATACGCATATTATAAGCGGAAGTCCGCGCAATATCAATGCTCATTCGGCGACCCCGATGCCGGAGCACGTTTGGTTCGCATCGTTTTCGCCTTTTTCGTGACGCATTCATTCGATTCGAAAGACGCGTCGCGGCGGTCGGAAAAGATGCGGTTTCATCTTTGAAAAAAATATTGCAAATGTCTGTTGACAACCATTATCGTGTATGATAATATAATCATCGATGATAACATTACAAAGTTCGATAACAAAGGAGGCTTTACCAATGAATACCGAAGCCATCAAAAGCATGATGAATCCCGTGAGGATCAAAATCATCCGCGAAATCACGCTGAAGGGCAGCGCGACGACAAAAGAGATCCAGGAAATCTGTCAGGACATCCCTCAGGCCTCGCTGTACCGCCACATCCAGAATCTGCTCAACAACGACATCCTCAAAGTAATCTCGGAGAATAAAGTCAGGGGAATTCACGAAAAGGTATACGCCATCAAGGAAAATCCGTCCCAGGAGATCAATCAGCATCTCGATCAGGTCACCAAGGAAGATATCTCCCAGCTTTTCACCCTGTTCATGGTCAGTCTGCTCGCCGACGTCGAAACGTATCTCGATCGGGTTCCCCGTTTCAATCTCGTCGAAAGCATGATCGGATTCCAAAGTTCCTCGGCGTATCTGTCGGATCAGGAACTCATCGAACTGATGAAGGAGATCAGCGTCGCGATCACCCGACGCATGAACAACCCCTGCACGCCGGAACGAACCTTGCGGAAAATCTCGACCGTCACGACATCCGCCGTCAAAGATCATGGAGACCCGAAATGAGCTTCGATCCGATCCGTTCGTCCGAACCGACGATTCATCGCAAACCCGGCGTCGGCATGTGGGTCATGCCGATCAACCAACTGCAGGATTTCTACGACTATAGCAAGGAAGAGCGTTCCCAGAGCGGGAGCGGATTCATCGCCGTCCCCTCCGTCATCTTCTCCGATATCGATCACCGTTCGGACGAATTCGGTCTGTACTGACGCATCCCGGGTTGACGATTCATCACAAATAACGAACTCGAATAGGAACAAGGAGGACATATGCCACTACAAGAACTGCTGCCATTGCTGATTCCGCTGATTGTCGTACAACTCACCATGCAGGTGGTCGCGCTGATCAACCTGAAACACAAAACGAAAGTACGTTTCGGAAACAAACTCGTCTGGGTTCTCATCATCGTCTTCGGCACGATGCTCGGAAGCATCCTCTATTTCATCCTTGGAGGCGTTGCCGATGAAGACGGCGGTAACGATTAGGAACCTGGTCAAGACCTTCGGCGACGTGTGCGCCGTCAATCACCTCAATCTCGACGTTCCCGAGGGTTCCATCTACGGCTTTTTGGGACCCAACGGTTCGGGAAAGACGACCACCTTGAAAATGCTCGTCGGCATGACCGAACCCGATTCCGGCGAGATTGAACTCTTCGGGAACAAAGTCGTCTACGGAAACGACGCATTTCGCGAAGACATCGGCTTTCTGCCGGACGTTCCCGGTTTCTATGACTGGATGACGGCCAAGGAATTCCTGCAGTTCAGCGGCTCGTTGTATCACATCGATCCGTCCGTCCTTCAGCCGCGGATCCAGGAACTGCTGACGATGGTCGGACTGACGAAGAGCGCCAACAAGCGCATCGGCGGTTTTTCGCGGGGAATGAAACAGCGTCTGGGAATCGCCCAGGCCCTTGTCAACGATCCCAAGATCATCCTGTTGGACGAACCGGTTTCCGCGCTCGATCCGATCGGACGAAAAGAAGTCATGGAAATCATCGGCAAACTTGCCGGCAAAGTCACGGTCTTCTTCTCCACCCACATTCTTGCGGATGTGGAGCGGATCTGCGACCGCGTCATCATCATCAAGGATGGCAAGGCCCTTTTGGAGGATTCCATCGACAACATCCATGCGATGAGCGGCGCGCGGAACATCGAAATGGAATTTGAAAACGGCGGAACGGTTCCGTTCGGAGCCTGGCTCGAAACCAAACCATGGGTCGAATCGCTCGCCATCGAGAACCGGAGAATCCTTCTCAAGGTCGGCGACCTGCAGATCGCCCGAACGGAAATCCTACAGCGTGTCAGCGAACAGGGGCTTCTTCTCAAGAAATTCGTGATCGCGGAACCGACGTTGGAAGACATCTTCATCAAGGCGGTGAACGCCCATGCTTAATGTCAGCTTCCTCAAGAAGGAAATCAAGGAATCCGTCAAGACATCCAGGATTCTCATTCTGCTCGCGCTCTTCGTCTTTTTCGCGATCGTCAGCTCGCTGACCGCACGATATATGAACGAACTCCTATCCCTCATGTCCACCGATATCATCATCACTTTCCCGGAACCGACCTTGACGGACGCATGGATGCAGTTCTTCAAAAACACCAGTTCGCTCTGTCTTATCGTCTACCTGATCATGATGACGGGAACTGTCGCGCAAGAAAAAGCGAAGGGCTCGATCATGCTGGTTCTGACCAAGCGCGTCTCACGCTTCAATTTTCTCTTTTCCAAGTTCGTCGGCGGCGTCGTGATCTTCTCCGTCTGCTATGCCGCATCGATTTTGGTCAGCGGCCTCTATACCCAGATTTTGTTCAGCGGATTCGCATATGACGGTTTAGGCATGTCGCTATTGCTGTTCTGGATGATGGGGGTCTTCTTCACGGCGGTGGCGGTGTTCGCCAGCGTGATATCCAAAACGCCGACGACGGCCGCGCTCCTTGGATTCGCCGCCTATGCGCTGTTCTCGATTTTGAACACGATCCGGGGCTTCTCGCAATACAACCCCGCCGGAGCTTCGGCCTTGGTCAACGAAATCCTGCAAGGCGGTTCGACGACATCGAGTCAACTCATCTGCCTGGCCGTCACGGCAGTCGCCGCGATCCTCATGTTTTCGGCCGGCTACGGCGTTTTCAAAAAACAGGAAATCTGATTTCGACCGCGATCGTCGCCGATGTCGCAAATGGGACGAAAACCCAAACAAACATAAAACGGAAATCATCACGAGCCCATGATGATTTCCGTTTTTTTGTTCGGCGGAAGAAGGATGTTGCTGCTACTGCGGCATTTCTAGGGATCAGTATGGTCCAATTCATCGTTTTTGACCGATTCGATCGCAAATCCGGATGTCGGTCCGTGGTAGGCATATCTGACGAAGCCGTTGCCGAAAAGACGGATCGCGTGCGTCGGACAATGGTTGACGCATCGATAACATAAGGTGCACCGCTTTTGGGTAATGATCCCCTCTTGTGTTTGCCGCAGATTGGCGAGTGGACACAGTTTGACGCATGCGCCGCAGCGCACGCAGCGCTTGGAATCGATGCGGACGGATTGCGCCAACCGTTCGGGATTCATGCTTCCGTAGGGGATCCGTTGCAAGAGCCCGAGAAAAAGCGATATCGGATTGGACCCTTTCCGATGTTCCTTGCCCGCGAGGATCCAGCGCGTGAATCGGACTGCCTTTTTCGTGATGGATCGGTCGATTCGGGCGAAATCGTAGGGCTTTCTGCGGTCAAAGATCCGCAGATCGGTGATATTGTTGGGCATCAGGAAATGTTCTTGCCACAAGACGACGAATCCCTTTTTCTCGAGTTGCCTGCCGCCATAAGCGGCGCCGTCGCCGGAGAAGAGCAATTGCGTGCAGAACACGAATGCCTTTTTCTGATGGGCCGACAACGCTTCGATGAAACGAAAGACGATCGAGGGCAGGCTGGATCCGTAAATCGGATACCCCAGACCGACGATGTCGTAGGTCTCGATCAACCGGTCGGCGTCCTCCAAATGGTTTTCCAACGCGTACAGATCGCAATGATCAGTCTGTCGGATCGTTTCGCAGAGCGTCTTCGCGACCCGATACGTATTCCCGGTTCCGGAAAAGCAAAAGATGGCGATTTTCAAAGGCGACGTCCTCCCGACTCCGGTATGACATGTGGAAACGACAACAATCAAAACGGGTCGTCCGAAAAAGGACGACCCGAGAGACGTGCGGTTTAGCGGGCGTTGCCGAGGAAGAACACGGCAATGGTGCCGGGTCCCGAATGCGCCCCGATGATCGGCCCGATGTGGTTGTACACGATCGACTTGACATGGAACCGTTCGGAAATCATCTGTCCGACCTGCTCGGCTTCCGCCAGGCAATCGCCATGCGAGATGAAAATGGTCTGCCGCTCCGGATCGGAAATGCGTTCGACCATCAAATCCACCATCGTCGAGAGTGACGACTTTCTTCCGCGCGCCTTCTGTACCGCCACCAGTTTTCCCAGGTCGGTCACATGCAGGATCGGTTTGACCTTCAACAGGGTTCCGAGGAAGGCGGCGGACTCGCTCAAGCGCCCTCCGCGTTTCAGCGTGCCCAGGTCGTCGACGGTGAAAAGGTGACAAAGATGGAGTTTGTTCGCTTCCACCCATGACGCGGTTTCTTCCATCGTCTTCCCGGCTTGTTTCTGATTCCACGCATGCCAGACCAGGAGCCCTTGGCCCATCGAGGCGCAGAGCGAGTCCACCGTCAGGATCTTCCGGTCGGGATACTGCTCTTTCAGCTCTTTGACGGCGATTTGGGCGGACTGGAACGTGCCGCTCAATCCGGAGGAGAATCCGATGTAGAGGATGTCCAGATTCGCTTCCAACAAGGTTCCAAAGAATTGCAGAAACTCGCCGACGTTGATGAGCGAGGTGGTCGCAACCGTCTTGTTGCGCAATTTGGCATAGAAATCGGCGATGGAAAGTTCTCGTTCGTCCGGATGATGGAAATAGGTTTTCCCTTCCATCTCGACCGACAGCGGGATGACGGAAAGATGCATCGAAGCGACTTGTGCGGCCGTGAGGTCCGCACATGAATCCGTTGCGATGATCCATTCTTGCATGGGGTAGTCCTCCTATAAAATCTGCGTTTCGACCGATCGTGCGATCGAACGCGGTGTTGATTTGATTATAACATGGTGGTCGGCACGAAACAAGCCTCCCCGCGGAACGATATCTTTGTGGCTGGGGGCGTTGGTTTTCAGAAGCGATGCCCCGTTCCGTCGGAGCCCGTTGTCAAGGAACCGACACTCCCGCTTGAAGAAAAGGCATCTTGATTTGGTTTTCCAATCAAGATGCCTTGATGTTGCGTTCAGCTTGCTTCCTTCATCAGATGACGATAGAATCCGACGGCTTCAACGAGGCTGTCGATGCCGATCGACTCATTGAGTCCGTGCATCTTCTTCAGATCGTCGTTGGTGACCCTGACCGGCGAGAAGCGCACGGTCGCATTGCAGATTTCCTGGTAGTGGCGCGCGTCGGTTCCGCCGAGGATGACGTAGGGGGACACGAGCACGTCCGGGAACACCGCGTGGATCGCTTCGACGAGTTTGAGGAACGCCGGACTCATCGTATCGACGACGGGCGAACACGGACTGGCGTTGATGACCTCGACTTCGAGATCGTATTTCTTCGCGACCTTCCGGATCACTTCGATCGAGGCTTCGGCATCCTGGATCGGGTGCGGACGCATGTTGACGACGAGGGCGGCTTCCGACGGGATGACGTTGTTCGCATCGGATCCCTTGAATCGGGTGAACGCCACCGTGGTGGACATGAGGGCGCGACCGTAAGCATTGATTTTCGGCAACAGCCAAGTGACGAGCGGTTTGAAGAGCCACAGGTTTCCGAAGAGGAAGCGGAAGCCGAATCCCATCGAAGGCGCCGCCGCGGCAAAGAGGTTCTTGACCTCGGGGATCATTTTCGCCTTCATCGGCGAATGCCGCTCGAGTGTGACGACGAAGCGGGAAAGCCGTGCGATCGGGCTATTCTTCGGCGGCGTGCTCGAATGTCCTCCGTGCGAGCGGGCGATGATGCGCAGGTCGACGTAGCCTTTTTCCAAAACGCCCAACAGCGCCATCGGGGTGGTCACCGTCGGCAGGACGCCTTCGACGATGGCTCCTCCCTCGTCGAGGACGAGGGATGGCCGGATTCCCTTGGATTTCAGCCACTGGACCGTTTGCCGGGCTCCATCACCCATGATTTCTTCATCGCATGAACTGGCGAAGTAAATGTCAACGGCAGGCACGAAGCCCTTCGCGATCAATTCCTCGGCGGCTTGGAAGAAAGCGAACAGCGTCCCTTTCGTATCGAATGTGCCGCGTCCATGGACTTCACCGTCCGCATACAAGCCGGAAAACGGCGGACGGATCCATCCCTCGGCNNGGGGACGACATCCTGATGAGCCATGAACACGACGGGTGCGGCTTCGGGGTTTTTTCCTTTCCATCGGTAGAGCAGCGACCCGGCCGGAAACAGGACCTTCTCGACGGTCTTCGCCACATTCGGGAAGATTTCGTCCATGGTCCGCTGAAGCGTGCGGAACGGTTCGGGATTGTCGACGCCGGTTTCTGCGATCGTCACCACGCGGACCATCTTTCCAAGTCCTTCGGCGTAAGCCTTCTTCGTTTTTTCGGAAACGGTCGACACGGGTCGAAGCCCGGTCTTCGGACGCATCACGAAGGTGCGGAGAAGCGCGATCAAAAGCAATAATCCAAAGATGCCGAGGAGGATACCGAGTGCCATCCAGACGTATTCCATCATGACGCCTCCTTGTCGAGCACATGCTTGTCGAAGAGGATTTTTGCGGCGATCGTCGAAACGAGCGCGCCGATCACGATCGCGATCGCAAGGTTTCCGACGAGGAAGCCCGGCGCGAGCAGACCGAACGCGATCATGAAGACGAGCGGGACGGCGATCAGTTTCGGATTGTTCCGGAAATACTTATAACCGAGGGCTCCGAAGAGCGCCGACACCACCCAGTTGAAGGCCGGCTGGAGCACGGGCAACTCAAGCAAGGGGGTGAGCGGGATCAGCATGATGACGCCGAAGGTCATCACGAGGGTCGTGGTGATCGTCGAGGCCGAGACCGCAAGCGTCGCCACAACCTCGTTTTCGGGGGAGCCGATCGTCGTCTTGCACAGTTCGCGGGCGTTCATCGCGCACGGGATCTTGAGATTGGAGAGATTGCCGGTGATGAAGGCCAGATAGGTGGCCGAGGTGCCGAGCATCGGCGAGTAGGTGATGACTTCGATGATCCCGCCGGGAAGATAGAGCAACGAGAGCGTCAAAAACGCCGGGAAGAACATTTCGGTGTCCGGCGCGACGCCGGTGACCGCCCACATCGTCACGGGGACGGAGATCATGATCGAAAAACCGAGGATCATGAAGATCCGGCCGGTACGGTGGAGATTGTCGACATAGGTGCGTTCGCGTGCCATCAGTAGATTCCTCCGATTCCCAGCACGACCGCCACGATCATGCCGAAGATCATCGACAGCGCGAGCGAGAAATTCTCGAGCCATTTGACCTGTTTCTTGCGGATCAGCCAGTCGAAGAAAGCCATCGCCACCATCGATGAAAGCAGCACGATGAGCGGAACGAACGTCTTGTGGTCCTCCCAGATGTAATTGCCGGTTCCGTCGAGCGCGTATGCCCCATCGATCACGAGGCGCGTTTCGTATTTCACGATTTTCGCCACGGCGTCGCCGACATAGGCCGAAATCATCCCGATGAAGACGGCATCGAAGAGGAATTTGCCAAACCCCTTGTTGCCGGTTCCGGTGGCCTTGCTGATGACCTTGGTCTGGTACTTCTTCAGGAAAAAGATCGCGAATAGCCCGCCCCAGAGAATCGAGAGCGTCATGACGAAGGCGATCGTCACGAGGTTCTCCGTCGTCATCGCAGCCAGGGTGATGCCCTCAGCCGCGACCGACGCGGCCAGCAGTTCGTAATGGAGCGCACCGACGACCGACAGCCGGATCCACGGAAGGGGAATGCCCAGCATGCCGGACATCGTGATGACGCCGATGAAGATGCCGACGGACGGAAGGACCGAGAAACTGACGGAACTGACGACCGCCTTCTTCACCAGTTCCTTCGACATCCCGAGCTTTTTGCTTTGCACATATGCGTTTCGTGCGAAAAACAGGGAACCTGCAAGGATGAACAGCGTGATGAACGCGGCAAGCGCGTACATCCACCAGGCTTCCTTGATTTCGGAAACCGTTGCCAAAAAAAGACGCGGTACAGGATTCATGAAATCACCTCTTCGAATGGGTTTGATTGTTCCACATTCTACGCCAAAACGGCCGTAAAAACAAGGTCGTTTATGAAAATAGGGACCGCATCTTCCGCGATCCCTTGACGAAATGCCGCAATGAAACAAATGGATCGGAAAGGTCCTATTCGGTCGGTCCTTCGGAGGGTTCCATCGGGGTGTCCGCAGCGTCTGCCAAGCGATCCTTTTCCGCCCAGCTGTTCGCTACCCAGAACGATAACAGCACAAGAAGCATTGCCGACCAGATGGATTGGTTGAACACGGAGAGAACGCTGTATTCCGACGCGGTGATAAAGCGAATGAAAATGTTGTGGTTGATGATGCAGAATTCGCCTTCACAAAGACTAGGACCGCCTCCGAAATACATGAATAAGGAAAAACCGATGATAAAATAGCCGAAAGACAGGATGGAAACGGCGAACAGCGCTTCACGAAACGGATGCGGAACAGATTTGATGTTTCGGAAGATTCGTCTCATTCCAGGCAAAAACGATGGGTTTTTGATTTGCGAGACGAACCCGAAACCCCAAAAGACCAGAAAGGCAAAAATGGCAGGCAACATACAAAGCAGCATATTGTCGATCAAAAGCGATAATATCAATGAAATCAGGGTCATGACGAACAAACCGGATGACAAGAGGATGTGGTTTTTTCTCATCGCAAATTCCCTTCCGCATGAGGAGCGTGTCTGTCGCATTCATGATACCACATCGGATTGACGCCGTGACAAGCCTTGGTCAAAACGAAAAAATGTCGATGCTTGTCGATGTTGTATTCCCCAACGACACGATTGCGCTCGTTTCGATAGGGCGTTTTTCAATGACCGTTCTTGCCACTTTGGCACAACTTCAAACCGTGGAACGTCCTACGTTCGAGCATATCCTCATTGTTTTTTGAATGATGGCTTGGCCCGGATCTCCTTCTCCTCGATATATTCGCAGGACAAAAACCATGGCATATCCGCTCAAGCACCTTACTCATTCCGCCTTCGTTTTCTATCATCTTCATCTCGTTTCCAAAAAAAATGTGTTTGCTTATCGTTTAACATCATGTTATTCTAGAAATAATAAGGACGTCTGCGACACGGCGACCAAATCCAACCTAAGGAGAATACCGTGAAAAAATCCGTTTTATCCATTGTCTTCCTGTTTGCCCTCGGCCTGTCTTTCGTGGCGTGTGCCGGAGGATCGTCGAGGATTTCCGAAGTGATCAATACCCTTGAGGCCGACGGGTACGAACTCGAAGAACGCGATGAAGATTCGCGAGAATACTATCAGGCCAACATGGTCAATGACATGTACGATCTTGATGTTGACGTCATCGAACTCTATGTCGGATATGTGGATGACACCGAACGTTGGGCCGAAATCGTCGTTTTGGAGAATGATGCACAAGCGACCGAATTCTATGATAAGCTGATGATTGAAGCGACCCAGGGGCGTTATGTCCTCAAAATGGAAAACGTCGTCATTCTAACCTTCTCCCAAGAAACATCCAATCTTTTTACCTACAAGGGATAACGGGAGCCCGCAATAAAGTCTTTGTTTGCGGAAAAAAAGAACAGAAATTGAGGATGACTCAACTTCTGTTCTTTTTATTTTAATTTTCCGAATGACGGATGAAGACTAATATCCGATCCACAAGCCGACGATGAGGAAGAGCACCGTCAACAAGAGCGTGATCAACTGCAGGACCGCCGTCCATTTGAACCATTTCCCGTAACCGATGCCGGCCATCGACAATCCGATGAGCAAAACGCCGTTGGTCGGATACAACATATTGGTGTAGCCGTCGCCGAAGATGAACGCCAAGATAGCGAGCTCGCTGGAATAACCGACGAGCGCAACCAAAGGAATCAGGAGCGGGATGATGAGATACGCCTTCGCCGATCCAGAACCGATGAAAAACTCCACGAACAATACCAGCGCGTAGATCAGCAGGATGCCGACCGTCGGCGGTTGTCCGGAAAGGATTTCGGCGAGATAATAGAGGATCGTATCCATCACTTGTCCCTGGACGATGATGAACTTGACGCTCGCCGCCATCATGATGAGGATGACCGCGGGAGCGACCGAAAGCATCCCGGCCCCGAATTTCCTCAGAGTGTATTTGAAGTCTTTGGTGACGAGATAACCGGCCGTGAGTCCCCCCACCAAAAAGGTCAGCGCCATGAAGGGGATGGTCGGCAAGGAGATGGGCGAAATCAGATCCAGCACACTGATTCCGACCACCAGAAACAAAAAGACGATGAACATCGTGACATACGCTCGGTAAATCGTCTTTTCATTGGGATAGACGATGGCGCCGTTGACATCGAAACTGCGGACTTTCTTTTGATCATCCTCGAACGTCGGACTCTGGGAAGGCTGTTTTTCGATTTTTTTGGCATACCATACCAAGAAGGTCGACAAAAGCGCGTACATCACGGCGAACACGATCAACCGATACCCGACGCCGGTGAGGATATTGATGCCGGCGATTTCCGAGGCGACGCCGACCGTAAATGGATTGGTGATGCCGCTCGCGAACCCGAAGCCGGCGGCCAATACCGACATCCCGATGCCGACCATCGTATCCCATCCGAGCGAAAGTGATAAGACGATCAAAATCGGCATCAAAGCGACCGATTCCTCAAAAATCCCGAAGAAGGCGCCAAAGAGCATGAACGCCAGGACGACGATCCGCAGAAGGACGTATTTCCGTTCTTGATAGCGGGTGATCAGGCGTTTCAGGATCACATGGATCCCACCGGTTTTTTCCATCAATGTGAAGGTTCCGCCCAAAATCACGAGAAACAGCGAAATGACGATGATGGAGACGCCGTCTGCGGATCCAAGCACTTCGATCGGCGCCAAGAACCAACGCCACACGGGATATCCTTCCGAGGTCGTCAAAAACTCGAAGGTCCCGGATATGATCAGGTCGCCATCCCGTTGATAGGTTCCGGCAGGAATGAGATAGGTGACCACCCCGGCCGCCAGGATGAGCAACGTCAAGATGATGACAACGCTGATGAAGCCTTTCTTGGAGATGTTGATGAGTTTTGTCTCGTCGTTCATAGTGGTCCTCCAGTTCGATCTCCATGAATTCGTCCCCGCTTGCGGGGCGATTCACAAAACACATTATACTACGTCTCGTGGAAGCGGTAAATGAACCACCCGATAGATTGTCGGAAAACATGGGGAACCGTGGTTCGAACGTGCTCTTATCGCAAAAAAACGCCGGGAAGAAATCTCCCGACGTTTGGATCACGTTTGTTACTCCGGTTTCTTTTCGGTCAGCCGGGCCTCGCCGCCCCGTCCGAGCTTGCTGAAGGACGACGGCAGGAAGAACGCGAGGACGATCGAAACGACGCAGGCGAAGGCGACGATATACGGCATCAGATGGGGTCCGTAGAACTCTTCGCCGTTGACGACGATGCCGCGGATGTTCAACCAGATGACGCTCGTGCTGAACGCGGCGACGACCGCGTTGAACAGCCCTTGCATCGCGAAGTACATCGAAGGATGACTCTTGCCAGTATTCTCAAGTTCTTCGGCCGCGAGCTGCGAGGGGATGAAGTACGGGGCGGAAAAGAAGGCGCCGATGCCGTAGCTCCCGATCGTCCCGCCGACGGCACCGAGAATCAGTCGGACGATCGTGCTGGGAATCCATTCGATATAGGCGAACGAGAAGACGATCATCGCCAAAGCGAACGAGGCGAGCGCGGTCTGGAAGGCGAAGCGGAAGCCCTTCTTCTTCATCACGCGACGGTAGATGATCAACATCAGCGGCACCGGCGCGAACGCGGAGGTGTTCATGATCGCCATCTGCCACCCGTTCAGCCCCATCGCCCCCGAAGCGAGCACGTTCTGTCCGGCGAGGAACATCTGCAACCCGAAAAAGAAGGCGGCCATGACGCCGAGCCAGATCATGAAGCCTTTGTTCTTCAACGTCAGCTTGACGCTGTCGAGAAACGAGATGTTCTCGTCCAGCATCGTTTCGCCTTGATGGCTTTTCGCGTGCTCGGCCTTGTCCTTTTCGACGTCGGCCGGTAAAGTCGATTTCTCCTTGAGCAGGAAGAAGACGATCAGCATCGTCAGGACCAAGGGCATGAGAAGCAGGGCGACGACGCGGATATTCATGTGAAACCCGATGAAAAGCGGGATGATCGCATAGCCGATGCTGTACAGGATGGTATCGAAGAACGCCTTCCAGTGGGAAAGGCTGACGCGATCGTTGGCGTTTTCGGTGACTTCGGAATACGTGCCGTAATAGGTGACGAACGTCATCGTATAGGCCGTGAAAAAGATCGCGAGCAGAACGCCGAAATAAATGGTGTTCAAGAGGCTGTTCTCGGCGAGCGTCGGCGGGAAACAGAACAGGACGAGCGCGAGGACCATCGGGATGAAGCCGATCAGCATGGCGGGACGTCGTTTTCCCCATTTGGTCTTGAGACCGTCCGTCAGGGCCGCAAGCGGGACGTCGGCCAGGCCGTCGATCAGTTTGGAGATCAGGACGAGGACGCTGAACACGCCGGTCATGACCAGCGTCTTGTTGGCGAAGGTCCAGTATTCCACATTGACGCCGAACCCTTCGACGATCAGCGCGTCGATCAGATAGGTCGTCAGGACGAGACTTAAAAGATTGGGACCGAAACCCGCGAATGCGTAAAGAGGCAGTTGCTTTTTGGTTAGTTTCTTCATGTTCTCTCCTTATTTCTCTATTTTTTGTTGCTTTGCATCCGGCTTGTGGAAATACGCGATGACCTGGTTTGCATAGCTATAATCGGGGACGAGTTTCTTGTCGATGAAGGACATGATCCGGATCATCAACTTGATGTGCCGGCAGGCGCGGATGACCCGGCGCGGGGATACGGCGCGCGGCGTGTCGCCGACGACGCGCAGAAAATTTTCCGCGTAGATTTTCGTCAGGATCGATTCGGGAAGCCCCAACCCCCGCAGCACGAAATCCTCCGTCCCGATGAGGAAATTTCCATCGGCCTTGATGACGAAATCGGAAGCCTCCGTAAGGAAGTTGCGGATCAACGACGAGCGGTTCAGGCTTTCCTCGAGATTGACGTGATCGCCCTGGACGCCAAGCACGGAACGCGCTCCGATGTCCGTTCCGTAGAGGATGCGATCCTGATATCGGGTGAAGAAAGCCACTGTTTCGTCGCGGTTTTTCGAGAGGTTGATGTACATTTCGATGCCGGGCGTGAGATCGATGCAAACCTGTGGAAAGCGATCCAGGATCGTCGCCAGGCGCGGCAGCTGCGCCGACATGAAAAAGAAATGCGCGAAGATGATCTTCAGGCCGGGATGATGTTCGAGGACGCGCAGGACCTGCGCGTATTGGACTTCGTTGTTGATGGTTTCCTTGCCGTAGAGCCACCCGCGGCTTTTCGCCCAGGCGGGAATCCGGTCCGGATCCCAGAATTCCTCGGGATCGTTGACGTGCCACAGGATCGGCAGCCCCGAGGCTTCGGCATAGCTCCAAAAAGAATCCCAAGAAGGATGGTCGAAATCGGGGATGGGGACGGTTCGCCGCATGTCGGGCTTGCCTTCGATCATCTTGACCCCGTCGCACCCGCATGCAAGCATTTTTTTGACATGAGTGACGAAATGTTGTCCGACACTGTCGTGATGCATGAAGTACTGCGTGACGTCGAGGCTCGAAAACACATAAAAACGGTCCGGAAAAAGATGCTTCACCATGAGCGCATCGGGAACGGAGGAGATCCGCTGACGATGCGGCACGATGACGAGATTGGCGATGTCGGTATCGGTCCGTTTCATGATATCCACGAGTTCGTGCGGATCGACGGGAAGCGCATAATGAATATGACAATCGAGGTGCCGGTACTCCTTTTCGCGCATCGGATTCCCCCTGGCTCGCGATCATCGAATTGCGCTCGCGATAGCCGTTCAAGCCCATTGTATCATAGACATTTCCAAAATGTAAGCCCTTTATCCGCTTAATATTACTGACCGGATTGACCCTGCGATGTTGTATAATATTCATGTCAGCCGAAACGACGATTCCAACAAAACTGACCCGGAGAACCCGATCGATGCCAACCCTCATGGAAAAAGAGATTTTTTCACAGAGTACCGTTCTGAACCGAACCTATGAACATAACGTCGAAAAAATCGAAGCGCTAGCGAAAATCATCAAAGCGCGTCGTTTTCCTCATCTCGTATTGGCCGCGCGGGGAAGCAGCGATAACGCCTGCCTCTACTTCAAGTATCTTTGCGAAATCCGCGTCGGCATCCCCGTCGCTTTCATGTATCCTTCGATCGTGACCCAATATGAAGGAAAACTCGATTTGCGCAACACCCTTCTCCTCTGTGTCTCGCAAAGCGGTGAAGCGTTCGACATCCGCCGCATCATGGAAAAAGCCGCCGAACAGGGATGCGTCACCGCCGCCATCACCAACAACGCGGAAAGCCCGTTGGCCAAAGGCGCGCAGTNNCATGGATGTCGACAAAGAACAGTCGATGCCGGCGACGAAGACGTTTTCGGCCGAAATGCTGATCCTCGGCATGCTGGTGACCGCGCTGGAACGCGAAGACGGCCTCCTCCCCGCCAAGATGGATCATCTCCCGAAGTTGATCGACGCGGTTTTGCATCTGCAGCCTGCGATCGACCGTCTCGCCGAACATTGGATCGACCTCAAGGAAGCCTTCGTGTTGGCCCGCGGCATTCAACTCAGCGTCTCACGTGAAATCTGTTGCAAGTTGCAAGAGACCTGTTATCTGAACGCGACCAGTTACGCGATCTCCGATTTCATGCACGGCCCCTTCGCGATGGTCACCCCCGAAACGCACGTGATGCTGATCGCGATGAACGACGAATTCAGACAGGATGTGCTGGAGATGATATCCGCCCTCCGCTCCGTCGGCGCGCACCTGCTTCTGATCACCGACAGCACCGCACTCGCGGCGAAGGTTTCGGATCACGTGCTTCTTCCTTCTTCCGACATCTTCATGGCGCCCTTCGCGAGCGTCGTGGCGGGGCAACTGTTCTCCTGCGCTTTGGCGGTGAAACGCGGCATCGATCCCGATCGCTCGCGCAACATCCGGAAAGTCACGATCACCAAATAAAAAAGCCCGGACTCGAATGATACCCCGAATGGGGGTTCCTTCAGAGCCGGGGCTTTTTTTAGGATAAGGCGGCGATCGCGGCGCCGATCAAGGGCCAGTCCGGACCGGTGATGATTTCAAACGTGATGTCGTCATCTGCCAGGACCGTCTGCAAATGCTTTGCGTAAGCCGTGCGATATCCGGACAACCGATGGAAGGTCGTTCCTTCGGCGAAAATCGCATAAGGTCGGGGATCCTTCGCATCCGCGGCGGTTTTGAGGATGGCTGCCGCGGTCATGATCGCGCCGATCTTCGCCGCGCGGTCGATCAGCGCTATTGCGATCGACGCGGCCGTGTCCCGGTCCGCGGGAGAACTGAATGCCGCATGCAAGGGGTTGTCTTCCCGGTTGGGATCTGCGATGAATGCGCTGATCGCGGCAAGACCGCACGTCCGTCCGTCGATCCTGTCCGTGCCGGTCAGGATCAATCCTTCCAGCATCGCCTGTTTGAGGGCGGTCACGATCACGTCGGAAAGGTACCTCCCGCTTGTCATTTTTTCGGTCTTCGCCGTTCCCGGCTGCAGGGAGGCGTCATCGACGATCCGATCGAAACTCCCTTGAAGGAGTCCGTTGTAATTTCCGCATTCGGTGTTGATGACCATCCGGCCGCCAAAACCCGGGGCGGTCCGTTTCATGATGTTTTCGCAGCGCTCCGCATAACCGACGTTGATCCCCGTGCCGTACACGAACCCGACGCCTCCCGCAAAGTGATCCGGAGGAAGCGCGTCCATCCCGGCGAGCAGGGTTGAGACCGTGTCGTTCAGAAGAATGATCCGACCCGGGTTTACGCCGCGGTTTCTCAATGCTTCCTTCGTACATGCGCCAACGCGGGATCCGATGACTTCGGGGGCATCGATTTCTTTCGCCCAGTCGGTCAGGGTACCGTCGATGTCCGGCGTCATCGCGACGCTGTAGGAAAAGCAGAAACCAATCGAGTCCGCCGCCTTCGCGAATTCTTCCACCGACACGGCGATGGCGTCATAAAACGCGATTTTCGAAAGCATCGCGGCACTGCCGGGCATCGGGATCGAATGGATTTTCCCCAGCGTGATCTTGGCATTCTCGTCGGTCGTCGCCAAGGCATAGCGGAAATGGGTCCCGCCGGCATCCATCGCAAGGACTTTTCGGTACGGTCGGACGCGGATGTCCGGCGAAAGATAGGAAGGATTCATCTCGAGACCCGAAGGCCGGTTCTCAAGGCCCGCCTTCATGTCCGCAAGGAGCGTCTTCGTCCAGCGCATGGCATCGATCGATCCGGCGTCCTGCCGGTGTCTTGCGAGAAATTCATCCACGGATTTCGTGCTCATCGACATCCCCCTTTCTGCGATCGCGATGCATTCTGAGAGGAAGTCGAAACGAGATGAAGCGATCCGATCCGACTCGTCCTCTGCGAGTATTATATCATACGGAAATGATTGTGGAAGCGATCTCCTGATGTTGGAAGAAAGACGGATAAGATGACGTTCAAACATCGGGACAGAATGGTTGCGACCGACGGTCACTTCGTTCGCAAGGCGTGTTTCGATTTGATATTGCATCCGTTCAAACCTCCGCGATCGAAGCCCCTTCGGATATTTTACGCACTCATCGATTGTATTATCCGTGAAAACTCGGTATAATGTAGTTGGGTATAACCGCATGTCGATGGACCATTGAATGCCAATCGACCATTCAAACTTACGAGGAGGTACTTGCATGAAATTCGAATTCACGGAAAAACCACTACCCAAGGATCTGATCGAAAAACGCTTTGATCAAATTTCCGAAGAGAGTCAAGGACGCGTCATCTTCGGGTATGTTCAGTATGATATCGAGGCCAAATTCAACAATTCGGTCAGAAATTGCCGCATCAGCCACGAAGTCTATGTCAGAAGCGTCAAGGGCAATAAATTCAAATTGCCGATTTTACGCGTATCGCACGGAATCATGCCCTATCCGGTCAACCTCAGCTTCGTGGATGAAATTCTCAAAGATATCAAGCGTGAAGATCAAGCTTCCGAATGGCGCACGATCACGCTCAACACGGAAGAAGAATTGCTTGCTTTCATCGAAACCATCATCGGCGACAAGGATTTTTTCTCGATCATCAGTTCGATCTACAACATGCAGTGAAGACCCGCCATCCAGAGGAACGCGGATCGGCACTCTCAACACACGGCATCGGTACCGCTTGATGCGGCGTAACGCCAGTGTGCAATATCAGAACCACTTCCCGGCCTTCCTGGTCGGGATTTTTTTATGAACGGCAGCGATTTTGTCAAAAAAGTCGCATTTCCTTGGTGTTGAAGGAAATCCGACTCGGAATCATTTGGCAGCCCGTTCGCGTTCCGAATATGATCCGCGGCGATGTTATCATTGATCCAAGAAGGAACCGTGAAAGCGGGAGCTTTCATGTCGAACCCCATTGCTTCTATCGTGCATTCGCACCTTGATGATGACGATATGCTTGATATGTTTGCATGACGGTGACTTTTCTTTGAGTGTTCCTATCAAGATGCATGTTTATGACCATGCATCAAAGTATGATTCAACAAATGCTTTGCGTAAATCGAGCCACGAAACGAGCGATTGGGCAGCTTGCAGCTGGGATCCGGCATGGATATAGATGCCATGCCATCCATCGTTTCTTCGCGTGCCGATCCATAAGTCATGGTTTCTGCTGAACTCGGTCTGATAGAGCATTGTGAGATCGTTGACCGCGTCTTTCATTTTTTGATAGAGATCGTTTGTTTCGTTCGTCATTTCTTCATAGCGTGCCAGAACCATCTCCCGGAACCAAGAGAGTGTGCTAAGTTCATAAAGAAGATGGAAAATGTGGAGGCTCTCCGGACTGGTATTCAGATAATGGTTCCCAAAGCATAAATCGTGATCCCATGGCGGCCCGAATACGATTTTCCCTTGCTTGTCTTTATAGAGATAGTTGCTGCTGAAATTACTGTCCATGTCATTGGTGATGATTTGCATGAGATACATGTCAACCGCGGATGTGACATCGAAATAGGCGTTCACCGCTTCATAGGACTGGTCGATGTAGATCGCATCATAAGCATCTACTAAATAGTTTTGCATAAATAGGACTTGCGCCACCGATTTCGCATCACTCTTGATCGCATAAAAGGCGACATCCGGCAATAGATCATAGTTGAATATATTTTGCCAAGTCATTTCAACTTCGGTATTCGTATAGCCCGGAACCGTGATCCAGTCGATCCCTTCCCGACCTTCTTCATTTCTTCTGCCGGCATCCGCTTCGGTTTCAAGGAGGTAGCCGGTATCGGTGAAAAGCGCGTTGTCAACGCCTGCTTCATCGATCATCAGCCGTTGATCGTTGATTTCTATTTGTTCTGTCAGCAAATAGACACCTTGATGCACATCGTTGACGACCACCTCGACCAAAGCAAAATCAGGGACAAACGACAATCTCAAGAGATCGTCCGCGATCATATATGCCACATAGTTTCTTAACATGGACAAATCCATATATTCGGCCAGCAGGACCCAGGACCGCGATGGCCCGGACCCCAGTCCCAAAGGCTGTATTCCTTCATCAAAGCGGATGCGATAAGGTTTCTTGTCAAATTGTGATGTGCTATGTCCGCGCAGACGGATTCCGGCCGATACATCGCTCAGGAGATGAGATGCTTCCGCATTGGTGATTTTGATGCTGCACGGCTGATAGACCTCGTGACTTGTGATGTCCATATCTGTAGTATCCACATAAATGATTGGAAGATTGGAGGAGATCACATCGACAAATTCCTGCTCCGTGTTTTCTTCATCGACAAGGGTGGTGTTCTCACACGCACCCATGACGAAACAACAGATGAACAATAATAGGACAGAGGTCAATCGTTTTATAAGCACCATAGTCACAAATTCACTCCTGATATGTTGAGTGTATAGGATGTTCTTCGATGCAATCAATTGATCGAAACGAATGACAAATTCTAGATTGCGTTAAGTCAAAAACATGGCGCTTCACGAGCGGTTCTCAAGCCAAGTATATCATGATTTTTTTCATAGCGGTGTTCCTCTTGCGATCTATATAAAAAAATGTAGACAAAGTATCCTTGAAATAGGGTACATTGTCTACAGTGTTCGCCCATCTCTTGTGTGAGATCGACTTATTCTGATAAGGATGGTAGCCCGTACGCGACCCGAATTCTATCCGCGTCGTTTTTCCTTTTTTCCCATTAGAATGCCAAGAAATCCCCAGATTTAGCGCATTAAACCAATATCGTATATTTCTGTTTTCGACATGAATTTACCAACAATCCTTTGACTAATGACCACGCTATGAATATAAGCATATCGTTTTCCGTCGTTTATTCATCTGTTGACATAGTAACATTGACTCAGTCATGATTCGCCAGGTCTTTCAATAAGTTCGATATAATACTTGTCCCGGTTTATCATTTCATCGGCTTGTACCCATTTGATATTATAGGCTACCCACTCATAAAATCAATGCCAATCAATTTCCTTCCCACGGTAGGTATTGTGCATCTTCATGACTATAGGCAACATAGTCGACACCTTCAAATGGGGTATGGATTTGGCTAATATAGGTGCTTGGGACATCAATAATAAATACATAATTTTGGTATTGAACATAATATCTTTCGGTATTCCATGTACCAGGATTTAATGTATCTTGATAAATGAATGCTTGAAATGCGTCTTCCTTAGAAGTATATTCAACCACAAGATATCCGACATTGTTAAGTGGGATTATTCTAATACTTTCAATCTGTAAATTTAACCGATTATATGCATCGTGATATTCAACAATATATTCCTCTGTTTCCTCTCTCCAAATATATCCTCCGTTATCAAACATCCTCTGTATCAGTGGATGATATTCCATTTCGCCTGAGAAGAATAACTCATATTGGAAATTCGCTTCGAATTCATAATGTCTCAAAAATCCGGGAAGAGACTGTACAATATCTTGTGTAA
>DMTN01000035.1 GCA_003477305.1 Acholeplasmatales bacterium
ACTACATATGATACGAGGAGTGATGGTCATGCTCATTAAAAACGATTCCTATCTCGAACGGAAGGCGAAATACTATCCAAACGTATCCGACGCCGACTGGAACGACTGGAAGTGGCAGGTGCGAAACCGCATCACTTCCGTCGAAGCCCTGAAGAAATATCTCGCCGTCACCCCGCAGGAAGAAGCCGACATCAAGGCCGTCCTCGGGAAGTTCCGGATGGCGATCACCCCATATTATCTCTCGCTCATCGATCCCGACGACGTCGACGATCCGGTGCGGCTTCAGGCGGTTCCCGCGATCGACGAACTCTATGTCAGTCCGGTCGACCTCCACGATCCGCTCGACGAGGACAAGGACTCACCCGTCCCCGGCCTCACGCACCGCTATCCCGACCGCGTCCTGCTCCTAGTCACCGACATGTGCGGGATGTACTGCCGTCATTGCACGCGCCGGCGGTTCGCCGGCCAGAAGGACGGCGAGTCGACGAAAGACCGGATCGAGAAGGCGATCGACTACATCCGCAAGACCCCGGAAGTCAGAGACGTCCTGCTTTCGGGCGGCGATGCGCTTTTGCTCTCCGACGACAAGCTCGAATGGATCATTTCGGAACTGCGCAAGATCGACCACGTCGAGATCATCCGGCTCGGCACCCGCACGCCCGTCGTGCTCCCCTCGCGGATCACCGACGGCCNNCCAGCCGATCTGGGTCAACACCCATTTCAACCACTATCAGGAGATCACCTCCGAAAGCGCCGCGGCGATCGCGAAGCTTGCCGACGCGGGGATTCCGCTCGGAAACCAATCGGTCCTGCTCCGCGGTGTGAACGACTGCGTGAACATCATGCGCACGCTCGTCACCCGGCTCGCGCAGATGCGCGTCCGTCCCTACTACATCTACCAGTGCGACCTCTCGATGGGAATCGAGCATTTCCGCACGCCGATTTCCAAGGGCATCGAAATCATCGAGGGACTGCGCGGCCACATTTCCGGCTTCTGCGTGCCGACCTTCGTCGTCGACGCCCCCGGCGGCGGCGGGAAGATCCCGGTGATGCCGAACTATGTGATCTCGGTGTCTCCCTCGCGGACCGTCCTGCGCAACTACGAAGGCGTGATCACCACGTATACCGAACCCGCCGAATACGATGACACCTGCGACTGCGAACTCTGCGCCAAGGCGACGCCCCACGACGGCGTGTCGAGCCTGCTTTCCGGCAAACGTCTGTCGATCGAACCGAAGCATCTCGAGAGAAGGCAGCGTTCATCGAAAGAATAAGGGAACTGATCGGTTCCCATGTCGTCGTCGGGATTGTGGGAAACGCCAAGAATGCAGGTAAAACGACTGTTCTGAACGCGCTTGTCGGCGCGTTTTCGGACGTCTGCGTCGGCGTCACCTCGATCGGTCTTGACGGCGAGGAGCTCGACGCCGTCACCTATCTTCCGAAGCCCCGCATCCGGCTGACCCCAGGCACCCTCGCGGCGACCGCGGAAAGTTGTCTTACGACCGCCGAAGCCGGGTATCGCATCGTCGGTCGGACCGGCATCATGACCGGTCTCGGCGAAATCGTGATCCTCGAAATCACGCGCGCCGGGATTCTGTTGATCGGCGGACCGTCGACCGTCTCGGCGACCGAGCGGATCGTCGGAATGCTTCGCGAACGGGGCGCCGAGCGCGTCTTCCTCGACGGCGCTTTCGCCCGCGGATCGCACGCCGCGGCGGGCGACGCGATGATCTACGTCGCCGGCGCGCATCTTTCCGCATCGATGACCGCGGTCGTGCAAGCGACCAGATTCGCCCTCAAGAAGTTCAGCCTGCCGGGCGTGCCGGCCGTTCTCGAGACGCTTTCAAAAGAAACGGAAATCGGATGGGTCGATACCGAAAACGGGTTCCATCCGCTTGGCGCGGTTTCGGCGGTCGGGTCCGCCGACGCCGTCCTCGACAAGATCCCGCCGGAAGCGGCGTGGATCTATCTGCCGAAGGCGCTCGGACCGACGTTTGCCAAACGCTTCGTCGAGCGGCGCGACGAGCATCAGGTCGGGATCGTCGTCAACGACCCGTTCTCGATCGTGATGCCCGACGACGTCCTGCGTCATCTGTTGTTGACGGGACGCGACATCCGCGTTTTGCATCCGATGAAGGTCCTGTTCGTCGCGATCAATCCGTTTTCACCCGCCGGTCACCGCTTCGATGGAATTCGATTTTCCGAAGCGATCCGATCCGTCACCGCATTGCCGGTGATTGACGTCATGGAGGAATAAAGATGAAAACATACGACAAACTCAATCTCGATCGGGCGATCGTCGCGGCGTGCCGCAGCTACGCCAGAAGTATCGGCGATGCGACCCAGACGTTCATCGACAAACATACGACCGTGACGGTCGAACGATCCGTCCTTCGGCTCGCCGGCGTCGACGGCGTCGATGCGTTCGACGTCCCGATTCCCAACCGGCTCGTCGACGACGTGAAGAAGCAGGGTGACCTTTCGCGCGGCGTCTCGGTCTATCTGGCATCCGCCCTGAAGGCGACCGGACGGTCCGTCGAGGCGTTCGTTGCGGGATATCTCGAGGGCAAGACCGCGATCGTCGGTCATCCGCTCGTCGGAAACGCCGAAGCGCGGCGGATCCTGAAACCGTATTTCGATGTGATGTTTCAGAAAATCGATGCGAACCGGGAGCGGCGCAACGCGNNCGCGCGCTTCGGGAAGCGCGCCTGCGAATTGTACCTGATCGTCGCGACCGGCAACATCTATGAAGACGTCGCGCAGGCGCAAGCCGCCGCGGAAGCGGGCGCCGACATCATCGCCGTGATCCGTTCTACCGGCCAGTCGCTGCTCGACTTCGTCCCGTATGGCGCGACGACGGAAGGATTCGGCGGAACCTTCGCCACCCAGGAGAACTTCCGGATCATGCGGAAGGCGCTCGACGAAACCTCCGAGAAAGTCGGGCGATACATCAAGCTGGTCAACTACGCTTCCGGTCTTTGCATGCCGGAAATCGCCGCGATGGGCGCTTTGGAACGTCTCGACGTGATGTTGAACGACTCGATGTACGGGATCATCTTCCGCGACATCAACATGCAGCGGACGCTCGTCGACCAGTACTTTTCGCGATCGCTCAACGCCTATGCCGGGATCATCATCAACACCGGCGAGGACAACTATTTGACGACGGCGGATGCCGTCGACAAGGCCCATACCGTGCTCGCTTCGCAGTTCATCAACGAACGCTTCGCGATCCAGGCGGGCCTGCCCGCCGCCCAGACGGGACTCGGCCACGCCTTCGAGATCGATCCCGCCATTCCCAACGGATTCCTTTTTGAAATCGCCCAGGCGGAGATGGCGCGGGAAATCTTCCCCGACTGCCCGCTCAAGTACATGCCGCCGACGAAGCATTCGACCGGCAACATCTTCCAGACCCACGCGATGGATACGTTGTTCAACGTCGCGACGACGATGACGGGTCAGTCGATCCATCTGCTCGGGATGATGACCGAGGCGATCCATACGCCGTTTCTCGCCGACCGTCACCTTGCGGTCGAAAACGCCAAGATGGTCCAGACGACGATGGGCGCGATCTACGACGAACTGCGGTTCGCAGAGGGCGGCATCGTTGTGAGACGCGCAAAAGAAGTCCTCGACGGCGCCTGTGAACTGTTGAAATCAATCGCCGAGACGTCGCTTTTCGACGCGCTCGAAAACGGTGTCTTCGCCGACGTGAAACGTCCGCGGGACGGCGGAAAGGGACTCGACGGCGTGTTCACGAAACATCCCGAGTACATGAACGCCGCGCTCGAGCGGCTCAAGGAGGCGCGGCCATGAACATCCGACCCTATGGCGACACGTCAAACGACGGAAAAGTCCAACTCTCCTTCACCTTGCCGATGAAAGCCGGGGCGAAGGGCATCGAATGCGCGAAGGAATTCGCCAAACAGATGGGCATGATCGATCCGAACGTGGTCGCCTGCGAACCGATGGGGGATGCCTTCTCGATGTATGTCGTGTACGGCCGCACCCCGTTTTCCGTCGATCCCGAAAAGATCACGGTGAACGAGCTCGAAACTCCCGCGCTCGCGATGGAAGAGGTCGAAGCCCTGATCGCCGAAAAACTCGGTCGCGACGTCATCTTCCTCGGCGCCTCGACCGGCACCGACGCCCATACCGTCGGGATCGACGCGATCATGAACATGAAAGGCTACGCCGGACATTACGGGCTCGAGCGCTACAAGCATGTGAAGGCCTACAACATGGGTTCCCAAGTCCAAAACGAAGCGTTCATCAAGAAAGCGCGGGAAGTCCATGCGGACGTATTGCTCGTGAGCCAGACCGTCACCCAGAAGGACGTCCATCTGGCGAACATGGTCGAACTCGTTGAACTCCTTGAAGCCGAGAAGATGCGCGACGACGTGCTCATCATCGCCGGCGGCGCCCGCATCACCCACGAACTCGCCAAGGAACTCGGCTACGACGCCGGCTTCGGACCGAAGAAATACGCCGAAGACGTCGCGACCTACGCCGTCCTCGAACTGATCAGACGCAAGAACCAGGGCTGAATGCCTTGGTTTTTTTTCCTCGTTTTTTTGTGTTGTGGAGGAGCGCTCGCGTGGATCGTGTGATCGCTCCATCGTTATCCCTCAAAAACGGATTTTCCGTGATCATGTGCGTCACGGCGAGAATCATGAAAACAACTCCCCGGCAGGCTGATCTGCGGGGAGTTGTTTCTGCTCATATCGGATTCCATCTCTGGCTGGACTTTAATGACCGGATCGTCGCTGTTTACTTCGACGACAACATCGCGGCGAGCACATCGTCGACGCCCTTCATGCCTTCGCGGGCGATGACGCCGACACGGTGGATGGTAGCCTCGGTAGATACACCGAGAAGGCCGGTGTTTGCGAGATAGTCGGTTTGTGCCAGCGCGAGGCGGGATGCGGTCAGTGCGGCGTCGACGGCGGTGGCGATTTTGGCGGCGCAACTCGGCTTCGCACCGTCGCAGATGATGCCGGACGTCACGGCGAGGGCATTCGTGAGGGTAGCTTCGATCGCCATCCGGGATCCCCCGGACAGATAGGTGAGGGCAGCTGCGCTCGAGGCGGCGGCGCTGACGCCGCCGCAGAAAGCCGACAGGCGGCCGATCGCATGTTTTTGATGAAGCGTCAGAAGATTGGAAAGGACGAGTGCGCGGTAGAGGCGTTCTTCCGTGACGGAACATTCGCGGGCGTAGACGATCAGGGGAACCGAAGTCGCGATGCCCTGGTTGCCGGAACCGGAATTGATGACGACGGGAAGTTGCGCGCCGCACATCCGCGCTTCCGAGGCGGCGGCGGCATAGGCTTTCATCTTGCCTTCGAGCGAGGCGTCACGCAGAAGCAGAAGCGGGCCGATTCCGACGCCGTACCGATGGCGCATGCCTTCGTCGGCGATGTCGCCGTTATAGCGGATCTGCCGCGCCAGCAGCCGATGGAGCGGATCGATGTCGCCGTGTTCGACGAAATCGAAGATCAAATCGAGCGAGAGCGGACATTCGTCACTCGATGCGGCGTCGGTGACGGGGGATCGTCCGATGAAGACGTCCTCGCCGTTTTTGGTCATGCGGACGACGTTCGTATGGGTGTCGCGGATCTCGACCTCGCAGGAGGATTGTTCGTTTTCATAGCGGACCACGAGATGCAGGGGCAAACCGGAGTCGAGCACCTCGATCTTGCAGATGCGGCGGGAAAGTAGGTTTTGGATGTCGTCCAAATGCCATGGGGTCAGTCCCTCGAGGACTTCGAGACTCCGCTTGGCGTTTCCGCCGATGAGGCCGGCGAGGACGGCCGCTTCGATCCCGACGAGGCCGTTCGTGTTCGGCACGACGACGCTGCGGCAATTCTTGAGGAGGTTCAGGCTGCAAGCCACGACGATTCGGGTCGGCATGTCGCCGAACAGTTCCCGGGCGCGGGCCGCCGCAAAGGCGAAGGCGATCGGTTCGGTACAGCCGAGGGCGGGGACGAGTTCCTGTTCGAGAAGCCGATAGATTGCCAGATCCGACTGCCGTTCCGTCATACGTTACCTCCGCTCGGGTGACATCCATGCGTTTCTTGGCCGGTTCGACGGTTTTCCGCATGCGATGTTTCCGCTTTCATTCATACTATCACACGACCTGTGCGAAATCAATCGACCGCCGTCGAACGGCATTCGTCACATCACTCTGCTAAAGTGCTAACATCGATTTCGCGGTGCGCCGGAGTATTTTCGGCCGTGTTATTGACATCGTGTTTTTTTCAATGATAATGTTATTCTAATTAATGCGTTGATTGATGGCATAACGGACAGGCGCACCCGGCCGAAACGGCATCCGCCGCACGGCTTGCGCATCCGATCCATCGAGGAGGGACGCCATGAAACGATTCATGCGTATGTTTGTCGCGGGTCTGACGATGCTTGCCGTACTGGCGATCGCCGCCTGCGGTACGACTGAGACGACAACCACCGCCGAAGCCGGATATCCCCTGGCCGGCGAATACGAAATCGACATCACCGATTTGGGGATGCCGCTCATCGTCTATCTGAAGATTGATGAGGAAGAGAACTTCTATCTGTCGCCCGACCGCACTTTCGAAGTCGACAAGGGCCACGGAATCATCGGCCAGAGCGGCGACACCTACATGTTCATCTACAGCGACTCCACCGCGGAGCTCTCGAAAACGTGCACTTTCACGTTCGAAGACCACAACATCCATTTCGTCACGGCGCTGCCCTACGGAGCCTCGAATCTGCACGCCTCCGTGGTCGACGAGGACAATCCCGACATCACCTATTACCTCGTCGCGAAGGTTTTCCTCTATGAAGCGGTCCTCGGTGACTATGCCGGATCGCATACCGTGAGCGCGATGGGATCGGAAGTCGTCTACGACTATTCGCTGAAACTCAAGACCGGCTGCGAATACGCGTTTGTCAGCCGTTTCAAAATGGGCGGCGCGGACTATGTCTTCGAGGAAGCCGGAACCTTCGCGGTCGACGGTTCGGTCCTCACCGTGACGCCGGAAGGCGGCGCGGCGGTCGAAGGCGCGATCAACGTCGACGGCAGCCTCGACCTCCCGATCAAGGCATCCGAAATGGGTGAACGCGCGAACCGGCATCTGCGGGTCGCATTGACGTCCGCTTATGCCGGCACATACACCGGCTACGTTGAAAGCATCGTCGCGGAAGTGACCGTCTACGCCGTGAGCGCGACGCTCGTGCTCGATCAGTTCGGCGGCTACACGTATGCGGCGATCGATGCCATCAGCGCCGAAACGCTGAACGAAGTCGGCACCTTCAGTGTCGTCGGCACGGTGTTGACCCTGACGCCGTCGGAGGGGACCGCGCAGACGGGCACGCTCGTCAACTACGTCCTTACCGCGCCGTTCCAAGCCGTTGCGGATCCCGACGACCGCGTCTCGGTCGTGCTCTATCGCGACCTCGTCCAAGGCGTCTTCACCGGATCGACGACCGTCGAGGAAGTCGATTACGAGGCGGTCCTCACGGTTCTTCCGGACGGGACCTACACGCTTGTCGTCAGTGTCGTCGGCGGAGCCGAGATCCTGAACGAGACCGGCACGATCAAACTCACCAAGACCCTGTTCGTCTCGCTCGGTCTGACCGCCGGCCTGATCAAGCGCACCTGCGTGGTTTCATCGACCGGGCTCAACGCCAATTTCGTGATCGACGAAGTCACCTACGGATTCATCCTCGTCAAATGACCTGCGACCACTGGGATTAAGCAATA
>DMTN01000056.1 GCA_003477305.1 Acholeplasmatales bacterium
GACGTTGCGGCCTTTCGGGCCGAGCGTGATGCGGACCGCGTCGGATAGTTTGTCGACGCCGCGCAGCATCGCGTCGCGCGCGTCTTTCGCATAGCGGATTTCTTTTGCCATGGTGGTTCCCTCCTAGTCCAGTACGGCGAGAATGTCCTTCTCGGCGATGATCAGATATTCTTCTTCGGCGATTTTGACTTCGGTGGTCGCATACTTCTTGAACACCGCGCGCTCGCCGACCTTCACGGTCGGGGGGATCAACTTGCCGTCGACGACGGCGCCGGGACCGACCGCGACGATCGTCGCGTAGCTCGGCGCTTCCTTCGCCTCGGCGGAAAGGATGATGCCGCTCGCGGTCTTCTTTTCGGTTTTTTCCTTCTTCAGAACCACGTTGTCATGCAATGGTTTCAACATATGATGCGCTCCTTTCGAAACTGTTATTTTTGGCACTCTTCTGTTTCAAGTGCTAACATCATTATATCACGTTTTTCGATGCCGTCAAGAACGGGAGATCCGGTTTCACAAAAATTTCACAGAAGCCCGCGCGGCGTCCATCACCATCATAAAAGCGCCCATTCCGGGCGCTTTTATGATATCATCGGAAGGTGAATCCGACCCGGACGGGATCGTGATCGGAAAGGAACTGACCATACGGCGCGGACGGCAGGACGACGGCTCCGGTCAAGCGCACGCCGCGCAGATAGACGTAGTCGATCGTCGCCTGTACATCAGGATTTCCGAAGGCGTGAAACGTCAGGGCGGGGATGTTTGCTAGATAAGCCGAACGGAAGCGCGCGCGCCGGAAGGCGGCGTGAAGCGGTTCGTCCGGCAGCGCGTTCAAATCGCCCGCGACGAGACAGGGCAGGGGATCGGCCGCATGGTCCTTGGCGATCAGTCCGAGCAACAGTTCCGTCTGACGGAAGCGGACGGATGCCTCGCCGTAGTCGAGGTGGGTGCTCACGACGCGGAACCGCCGTCCCCGCCGCGTTTGAAAGACGGCGATGACCGCGATCCGCGTGAAGCGACTGCCCGCAAGCGCGGACGGGACATCGGGCGTCTCGGTCAGCCAGCGCGTTTCGGCATGTTCGAGCCGAAGCACCGCGGGGTCGTAAAGGATCGGCGTGCCTTCGCCGCGACCGTCGTCGCGCGGCAAACCGACGGATCGATAGCGCGGAAGCGAACGAAGCAGGTCGCGCAGCATCCCCGGATCGACTTCCTGCGTACACACGAGCGGATACGCGCCCGCTTCAAGGAAGCGCGCGATATGCGGGAGCCGAAGGCGGAAACAGTTCTTCCCGTCGCTTTCGAGGGCGATGCGCAAATTGAAGGTGAGCAGATCCATCAGGCGGCGTCTTTCTGGCACGCCGGACAGAAGCGGACCTTCCCGCCCATGTAGGCCTTGACGGTGATCGCCGACCCGCACACCGGACAATAGCCGTCGGTGCGTCCGGTCAGTTCGCGGTANNCCCCTTGTTTCCGAACAGGTCCGTGAACGAGGACCGGCCGCCGGCCGCCGCAACCGCACGCACCGTCGCCACGAGGGCGTCGAAGAGCGCCGACAGCTGTTCTTCGCGGAGCACGGAGACTTTCGTCATCGGCCGCAAGCCGGCCAAAAAGAGGATGTCGTGGAGGGTGCCGTTGCCGACGCCGGGAATGTTCTGCTTCGTGGCGAGAAGCCCTTTCAGGGTCAATCCGCAGTTCTCGCCGGCAAGATTGTAGAAATGCTCGCGGGTGAAGGCCGGATGAAGCGGATGCGGGCGGTCGAAGTTCGCCGCGTGATACGGGTTTTCGCGGAGTTGCGCCTCGGTACCGACCGACAGGAAGCCATAAAGTCTGACGCGGGCGGTGAGGACGCTTCCGTCGGTGAACGTCAAAAGCATCTGCGTCTTCTCCCGGCGCGGGTCTTCGAAGCGGACGCTGACATCCTCGCCGATCGCAAGCAAAAGTCCGTCCGCGAAACGGAGGATGACCCGGCCGCCGCGCTGCTCGGCGCCGATGACGGTGTTCCCCGAGAGAAGCGACACCGCCGAAACGGGATCGTCGACCCAGCAGAACTTGTGTGGCGCCTCCAGAAAGGACGCGGATGCGACCCGCTTGCCCGTGAGGGCATCTTCCATCTGTCTGGCGAGGACATAGGCTTCGCCGATTTCGATCATGATGCCACCTCCCGATCGTTCCGTCTTCATTATAACCGAAATCGGCCGTGAAAAAAAGAGACCCTTGCGGATCTCTTCGTTTCGTTTCAACGGTAGACTTGCAGCTTCTCCTGTTTTGTCAGGACGCGGAGCGTGCCTTCGGCGAGCGCGCGCATCTCGTCCTCGCCGGGATAGACGGTCACCGGGAAGATCGGGTTGATGCGGGACTTGATCATGTCGACGAACATCGGGTTGTACGCAAGACCCCCGGTCAGGAGGATCGCGTCGACCTTTCCGCCGGCGACGAAATAGAGCTGGCCGATTTCCTTGACGACCTGATAGGCCATCGCATCGAGATAGAACTTCGCCTGTTCGTCTCCGGCTTCGACGCGTTTCTTGATTTCCAGACCGTTCGAGGTGCCGAGATAACTGACGAGTCCGCCTTGTCCGGCANNTAGCTCGGGACCGTGCCGGCGCGTTCGGGCGAAAACGGTCCGGTGCCGCCGAGCGCGTTGTTCACGTCGACGACGCGGCCGTGGTCGTGGAGACCGACGGAAATACCGCCGCCGAGATGGGCGACGATCATCGTCAGATCTTCATACTCGCGGCCGATCACCTTCGCGTGGCGCTTGGCGATCGCCTTGTGGTTGAGGGCGTGGAAGATCGATACGCGTTCGACGCCGGCGATGCCGGAAACGCGCGCGATGTCTTCCATCTCGTCGATCACGACCGGATTGACGATGTAGGCCGGACGATTGAGCGGTTCGGCGAGCTCGTAGGCGATCATCGCGCCGAGGTTCGAGGCGTGAAACCCGTAACGGGCGGTGGCCAGATCGTCCACCATCTGTTTCGTGACGAGGTAGGTGCCGCTGTTCTTGAGCGGTTTCAGCATGCCCCCGCGGCCGACGAAAACGTCGATGTTCTCGGGGGAATAACGGTGCTCCGCGAGAAAGTCGAGGATGATCTGCTTGCGGAAGTCTTTCTGGAAGGTGACCGTCGGGAACTGTTTCAGGGCGTCGACGTCGTGTTTCAGGACGTGTTCCTGGATCAGCTTGTCGTTGATGAAGATGGCGACCTTGGTCGAGGTCGAACCGGGATTAATGACGAGAATCAGATAGTCCATGGCCGTATACCACCGCAAGAGCGATCGAGTTGAGTTTCGTTTCGGGAGCGTCCGCGCGGCTTGTGAGGACGATCGGCACCTTCGCGCCGATCACCAGTCCGGCGGCGTCCGCGCCGGCCAGGAAGACCGCGGTCTTGTAGAAGATGTTGCCCCCGTCGAGATTCGGGAAGACGAGGATGTCGGCGGCGCCGGCGACCGGACCGGTGAGGCCTTTGTGCTTCACCGAGGCATCGGAGACGAGATTGTCGAGAGCGAACGGCCCGTCGACGTCGAATCCGACGTCGCCGCGGTCAAAGAAGGCTTTTTTCACTTCGTCGGCCTCGACGGTCGACAGAATCTTCGGATTGACCTTCTCGACGGCGCAGACGAGGCCGACCTTCGGACGGTCGTATCCGAGCGCCTTGGCGAGTTTCACGGCGTTTTCGATCATGAGGATCTTTTCGCCGACGCCGGGAGCGATGTTCATCGCGCCGTCGGTGGCGAAGAGCACGCGCGGGACGAGCGGGACAGAAACCATCCCGACATGGGAAAGCAATGGCGCGTCCTTGATTCCCCATTCGCTGTTGACGACCGCCTTGAGCAGCACTTTCGTGTCGACGAGGCCCTTCATCAGGATGTCGGCTTCGCCGGTGCGGACGAGGTCGACGGCTTTTCGGACGGCTTGTTCGTCGTCCGGACAATCGATGATGTCAAACGGTTTCGTCAGTTTGAAGCGGCAGGCGAGATCGGCGATTTCCGGGAGACGGCCGATCAGGATCGGCACGATCAGTCCCTTCGCGGCGGCCATCGCGATCGCATCGATGACGAATTCGTCATGCGCGCAGGCGACGGCGAGCCGTTTCGGCGGAAGTCCGGCGGTGCGTTCGAACAGATCGGCGAACCGCTTAAGCATGGGACGATGCTCCGTTCTTTGCCAGTTCGCGTCCGGCGGCGATCGCGGACCGGTTGATCGGCATCAGGTGGGCCTTGCGTTCGCCGAGGAGTTTCTGGAGGATGTGGTCGATCGTCGCGTCCAGGAACATCCCGGTGACTTCGAGAAAGGCGCCGAGCATGACCATGTTCGCGACTTGGATGTTGCCGAGTTCGATGGCGATGTCGTTGGCCGGAACCGCCAGGACCGTGGCGCCGGGAATGACGCCGGGATCCTTGATCAACGAAGCGTTGTAGAGGACGATCCCGCCCTTTTCGACGTTGTTGCGGAATTTTTCGAGCGACGGGAGGTTGAAGGCGACGAGGCGGTCGGCTTTCTGGAAGACCGGCGAATTGATCGGTTTCTTCGCGACGATCACCGAGCAGTTGGCGGTGCCGCCGCGCGTTTCCGGGCCGTAGGACGGCACCCAGAGCGCGAAGAGTTCTTCTTCGGTCGCGGCGTAGGCGAGCATCTGCCCGAACATCATGACGCCTTGTCCGCCGAAGCCGGCGACCTTGATGTTGACGGAATCATTCATGGCTTTCCACCCCCGCGTCCTTGAAGACCTTGAGCGGGAAGACCTTGGTCATCTCGTCTTCGACCCACTTGAGGGCGTCCTGAGGCGTCTTTCCCCAGTTGACCGGACAGGTGGAGAGGATTTCGATCATCGTGAAGCCGCGGCCTTCCTTCTGGTAGCTGAAGGCCTTCTTGATTGCGTTCTTGGCGTTTCTGACCTGGCGCGGATTGTGGACGCTGCAACGCTCGAGATAACTGACGCCTTCGATCTGCGAGAACATTTCGGAGATGTGGATCGGGTTGCCGTGCATGTGCGCGTCGCGTCCCATCGGCGAGGTCGTCGTCTTCTGGCCGATCAGGGAGGTCGGGGCCATCTGGCCGCCGGTCATCCCGTAGACCGCGTTGTTGACGAAGATGATCGTGATGTTCTCGCCGCGGTTGGCGGCGTGGATCGTCTCGGCGATGCCGATCGAAGCGAGGTCGCCGTCACCCTGGTAGGTGAAGACGATGTCCTCGGGATGCGTGCGCTTGATGCCGGTCGCGACGGCCGCGGCGCGGCCGTGCGGACACTGGATCATGTCGCAGTTGAAGAATTCATAACTGAAGACGGAACAGCCGACGGAGGCGACGCCGACCGTATGGTCGAGGACGCCGAGTTCTTCGAGCGATTCGGCGACGAGCTTGTGGATGATCCCGTGCGTGCAGCCGGGGCAGTAGGACAGCGGCTTGTCGGTGAGGCCTTTGGACTTCTGATATTTGATTTCCATCAGTCGACCCTCCTGGATTCGAAGTGCATGATCGCTTCGACGACTTCCTCGGGTTCGGGGACGATGCCGCCGGCGCGGCCGAAGAAACTGACCGGCAGGGCGCCGTTGTTGACGATGCGGACGTCGTCGACCATCTGGCCGAGGCTCATCTCGCAGACGAGGATGCCCTTGCAGTTGCGGCTGATATTCTTGAACGGGGCTTTCGGGAAGGGCCAGACCGAAATCGGCCGGATCATCCCGACGTTCAGTTTCTTCTTCGCGAGGATCTCGATGGCGGAGCGGACGACGCGCGCCATCGTGCCGTAGGCGACGATCACGTAGTCGGGATCGTCCATGTTCACGAGTTCGAAGCGGGTTTCGTTCTGGATCGCGGCCTGGTACTTTTTCTGAAGCTTCAGATTGTGTCTCTCGAGTTCATAGGGATCGAGATAAAGCGAACAGACCGTATTGCGTCCGTTATGGGTGTTCATGCCTCCGGCGGCCCAGTCTTTCGGCGGGAGGAAGCGCTTCGTCGTCGGCTTGTTGAAATCGACGGCCTCCATCATCTGGCCGATCAGGCCGTCGACGAGGATCATCACGGGGTTGCGGTAGTAGTCGGCGATGTCAAACGATTCCTTCATCACGTCGACCGTTTCCTGGATCGATTCGGGCGCGAAGACGATCGTATGATAATCGCCGTTACCGCCGCCGCGGGTCGCCTGGTAGTAGTCCGCCTGGGACGGTTGGATGCCGCCGAGACCGGGACCGCCGCGCATGACCGAGACGATCACGGCGGGAAGTTCCGATCCGGCCAGGTAGGAAATGCCTTCCTGCTTGAGGGCGATGCCCGGCGAGGACGACGAGGTCATCACGCGCTTGCCGGAGGCGGCGGCGCCGTACACCATGTTGATGGCGGCGACTTCCGATTCCGCCTGGAGGAAGACGCGTCCCTGCTCGAACATGTACTTCGAGAGATATTCGGAGACTTCGTTCTGGGGGGTTATGGGGTATCCGAAGTAAGCTTCGACGCCGCCTTTGACGGCGGCGAGGGCGATCGCTTCGTTGCCCTTCATCAGAACTTTGTTGGCCATTATTTCCGTACCTCCACGGTGATGATGGAATCCGGGCACATCAAGGCGCAGGTCGCGCATGCGATGCACTTGTCTTCGTCGGTGATGCGGATCAGGTTGTATCCCTGACTGTTCATGGCGTTCTTATCCTGATATAGGATATGAACGGGACAGAAGGTGACGCAAAGACCGCAGCCTTTGCAGTGTTCATAGTCGAACGTGAGTTTCCCTTTCGGCATGGTATCCTCCTAGAGCCAGTATTTGCGAAGGTAGAGTTTCAAAACGAGCGGGGTCCCGGCGACCTTCTTCGCCGGATCGTAAATCGCTTCCTGGATGCAGGTGTAGATGATTGCTAAGCCCGTTTGGGCGGCGACCGCCGTCAAAACGGCTTCGCCCGCCGCGATTTCTTCGTAGGTGGTATCTCGAAGCAGGTTTGCGTTGTTGATCAGTCCGGTGATCTTGATTCCGCCGGCAGCCTCGATCGCGGCGATTAAGGCGATCAATGACTCCGGCGTCGAGGTATCGTCCCGGTAGATGTTGGTGACGAGGAAGAGATCGACCGGTTCGGCGGCGGCCAGGTCGCGATACTGTCTGAGCAACGTCGCGCCGAGGTCGTTGCCGCCGAGATCGAAGACGGCTTGGACGGATGGATCGAAAAACGGTTTGAAGACATCCTTCGAGAGATAGGGCATATCGGCGTAGATCGCATCCTTGAGCGGGGATGAAATCACGGTCACGCCGGCGTCGCGGAGCGGCGTGTCCGCCTCGCGGCTGCGGAAATACGGATTGATCACGTCGAGGTCGACGAGATACTTGACCTTGTCGTGGATCGCCAGATTGACGGCGATCTCCGATTTGCCGCTGCCGAAGTATCCGGTCAGGAACGTCAGCCGACGCATCTTATCTGGGGACGTAGTTGGAACGGACGCGGCCGATCGTCTCCATGCGCATCTTGGCGAATCGCTTGGCGGCTTCCTGCGTGTGGATGTTGTCTTCCTTGGCGATCGTGAAGATGTCGATCAAGCGATCGTAGATCTTTTCGACGTCGCGTTGGACCTTGTCGCGGTTATAGGTGCCGAGTTCGTTGAAGACGTTGATGACGCCGCCGGCGTTGATGACGAAGTCCGGCGCATAGAGGATGCCCTTTTCCTTGATCATGTTGCCGTGGCGGTCTTCGTCGAGGAGGACGTTGTTCGCCGTGCCGGCGATCACTTTCGCCTTGATCTTCGGAATCGTCTCGTCGTTCAGGACGGCGCCGAGGGCGCACGGGCAAATCACGTCGACGTCGCACTCGAAGAAGTTTTCGGGTTTGACGAATTCGACTTCGGGATGCTCTTTTTGCATGCGTTCGACGTGCTTCGGATTGATTTCCGAGAAATAGATCTTCTTCGCCTTGTTTTCGACGAGGAAATTGATCAGGTAGTAGCCGGTCTGGCCGGCGCCCTGGACGGCAAAGGTGCGTTTGGTCACGTCGTCATCGCCAAAGGCGAACTTGATCGCGGCGCGGATGCCGTGGTAGGCACCGAGCGCGGTGATCGGCGAGGGGTTTCCGGATTTGCTTTCAAGACCGACGACGTGGTCGGTTTCCATCGCGACGAAATCCATGTCTTTCGTATTCGTATTGACGTCTTCGGCCGTGATGTAGCGGCCGTTGAGGCTCTGGATGAATCTCCCGAGCGCACGGAAGTAAGCTTCGTTTTTGACCACGTTCGGATCGCCGATGAGGACGGTCTTGCCACCGCCGAGATTGAGGCCGGCGGCCGCGGATTTGTAGGTCATTCCGCGGGCGAGGCGGAGACAGTCGAGGACGGCATCTTCTTCGGACGCGTAGTTCAGGATGCGCGTGCCGCCAAGGGCCGGGCCGAGGGTGGTGTCGTGGATGCAGGTGATGCCTTTGAGGCCCGTGGTCTTATCATAAAAGTAGACCATCTGTTCGTAGCCGTGTTTTTCCATGTAATCGAATTTGTTCATAGTACTCCTCCGTTTCGGATCGTGATAGCGTTTGTTGAAAACGCTTCCAAGAGTATTATATCACTCCGTCGACAATAAGCAAGAAAAAATGACCGCCAAAGTACGAAAAAAAACACCTAAATAGGACACGCGCCTTCGTCTATCCGCATCATTAGATTATATATTGAGATATATAATCAATGGACATGAAATTCGCTCATCGGGAAACCGGTCCCCAACTGTCGGTCCGGATCGCGAACGGAGTTGGACGATCCGCCGTTTCACGTCGATGAAAATCATGACTCATTCCCGTTTTTTCGTGCAAAACGCATCATTTTCGATAGTTTTGCGTTAAAAATAAAAACGCGTCCCGGGTTGGGACGCGTCAAATCATCTGCATTCTACTGCTTGGGTTCGACGCCGATCAACGCAAAATCCGTCAGCTTTCCTCCATCGTGTTGATGAATCGGGAAAAAGCGAGCGGCGGCAGCGACACCAACAAGACACTGATCCAAGTCGGTGACACCGGCTGGCCGAGGCTGTAAATCGAAAATACCAGCAGGGCAATCGTGACGGGAATGCCGATGATCGAGTATATGCTATGATCCAGTTCGATCCATCGCCCGGAAAAAACGGCCCGATTCCATGTCGTCCGAAAATGCATGACGATCCGCAAGATCGGAATGATCAGGACGGACCCGACGACGAACCAGGCGATGTTGAATACAAGCTCCGGTTGCGACGGCAGAAAAACGAAAATCTTGACGAGGATCAATGCAATGACGATCAGACCGTTGACGATGAACTCGGCGTTTCGAAATTGATACACGCATGCATACCTCTATTCTAAATGGCATAAATGAATTGTATTGCATATTGTCGGTTCTGTCAATGTCTGTTTGCTGTTTTTTACCGATGATCATAGAGAAAGGGCAGACGTCGGAACATATCCGTACGTCTGCCCCGGGTTGTTCTAGAGCGCTTCGGAGATCGATTTGCCTTGCAGATGCAACACGAGATAGTCGGGGCCGCCGGCCTTCGAGTCCGTGCCGGACATGTTGAAGCCGCCGAACGGCTGGTAGCCGACGATCGCGCCGGTGCACTTGCGGTTGAGATACAGGTTGCCGACGTGGAATTCCTCCCGCGCCCGTTCGAGATGGCTGCGGTCGTTGGAAATGATCGCGCCGGTGAGGCCGAACTCGGTGTTGTTCGCGATCCGCAGGCAATCGTCGAAATCGGCGGCCTTGCAGACGGCCAAAACCGGTCCGAAGACTTCTTCCTGCATCAGTCTGGCATTGGGATCGAGGTCGGCGATGATCGTCGGTTCGATGAACCATCCTTTCGCCGCGTCGACCTTGCCGCCGCAGGCGAGCCGTCCTTCCTTCTTGCCGATTTCGATGTACTCGGAAATCGACTTGAAGGCGTTCTTGTTGTTGACGGGACCCATGTAGTTCGCGAATTCGATCGGATCGCCCATCGTGAGCTTTTCGGTCATCGCGACAACCTTTCCGAGGACGACGTCGTAGATGTCCTGATGAAGGATCGCCCGCGAGCAGGCGCTGCACTTCTGTCCGGCGAATCCGAAGGCGGATTTGACGATCGCATCGGCGGCGAGATCGATGTCGCAGTCACCATCGACGACGATCGCGTCCTTGCCGCCCATCTCGGCGATCACGCGCTTGAGCCAGCGCTGGCCCTTCTGGACTTTCGCGGCTTTTTCGTAGATGCCCATCCCGACTTCCTTCGAGCCGGTGAAGGAGATAAAGCGGGTGAGCGGATGTTCGACGAGATAGTCGCCGATTTCCGACCCGCGTCCGGGGCAGAAGTTGAGGACGCCGGCGGGCAGTCCCGCGGCTTCCATGATCTCGAAATAACGATAGGCGATCACCTGCGTGGTCTGCGCCGGCTTCATCACGACGGCGTTGCCGGCGACGATCGCGGCGGACGTCATTCCGGTCAGGATCGCGAGCGGGAAGTTCCAGGGGGCGATTACGACGCCGACGCCGAGCGGGATGTAGCGGTATTCGTTCCGTTCGACGTTTTTGCGGGACAGGACGACATCGTCGATCCGTTCGAGCGACAGCATCTGACGTCCGTAGTATTCGAGGAAGTCGATCGCCTCGGCGACGTCGGCGTCGGCTTCGGCCCACGGCTTGCCCGCTTCCTTGGTCATCAGCGCGGACAGTTCGAACTTCTTCCGGCGCATGATCGCGGCCGCTTTGAAGAGAACGTCGGCACGGACCTTGGCGGAAACTTTCTTCCAGGTCGCAAAGGCGGCGACGGCCGCCTGCATCGCCTGTTCGGCCTCGGCGACGCCGGCCTGGTGGATCGACCCGATCACTTCATCGTGATCGGCCGGATTGGTCTGTACATGGAGCCGTCCGGTCTTGACGCGGAGCCCGCCGATGACGAGCGGGTATTCGGCGCCGAACGTCGAACGAACGCTTGTGAGCGCCGCTTGATAGAGGTTCCGGTTGCCCGGGTTGCTGAAATCGACGAGTGGTTCGGTGACGTACGGATACATTGCCATAAGTTTCCTCCGATTCAGACGACCGACTTTTCGTACGCGGTCGCTGTCTGTTTTTTGAATCTGTCGATGAGCAGGTCTTCGACCGGAAGCGTGGTCGGAAGACCGAGAATCATTTCCGCAAGCAAAACACCGGTCATCGGCGCGAACATGAAGCCGTGTCCCGAGAAGCCGCAGGCGAGGTAGAAGCCTTCGAGCTGGTCGGTCGGTCCGAGGATCGGCTGACGGTCCGGGCTCATGCAGTACGAACCCGCCCATTGACGGATCGCATGCAGCTCGCCGACCTTCGGCATGATGTGGCAGACGGTCTTCGCCATCGCGTCGAGAAACTGCCAGGACGAGGACAAATCGTGTCCGTGCGGCTCGTCCGGGGTGGTGCGGCCCATGATGAAGGCGCCGTGCGGGACTTGCTGGCAGTAGAGGTTCTTCGAGAAGGACATCACCATCGGTCCCTGCATCTTCTCGATCGGTTCGGTGACGAGGATCTCGTGACGTTCCGCATAGACGGGAATCTTGACGCCGGCGAACTCGCCGACTTCTGCCGCGAAGCCGCCGGCGGCGTCGACGACCCNNGACGACCCGCGCGGTTTCAATCGTTCGCTTGTCGGTGACGACACGTTGGATCTTGCCTTGTTCGACATCGATTCGTTCGACATGTTCGCCGAACAGGTAGGTGACGCCGAGGTTCTTGCCGGCGCGGTAGTAGGCGTCGGTCATCTTGAACGGGTTCAGGTGACCATCGGTCTTGCAGTAGGTCGCCGACAGGAAAGCGTCCGGATTGAGATGCGGGACGATCTTGAGCGCTTCTTCCTTCGAGACCACTTTCGAAGGAATCCCGAGCGAATTCTGGAGCGCGACGTTCTTTTCAAACTGCTCGACTTCCGCTTCGGTGCAGGCGAGGATCAGATATCCTTCCTGTTTGAATTCGATGTCTTCGTCGTACTGCAGCGTTTCGGCCGCGTGTTCGAAAAATTCGATCGACTTCTTGGCCATGGTGCAATTGGCCTTGGTCTGCCACTGCTGGCGGACGCCGGCGCCGCAGCGGCCGGTCGACCCGGCGGTGAGGTATCCCTCGTCGATCACGACGATGTTTTTCATGCCGCGGATCGCGAGATTGTAGGCGATGGCGGTGCCGGAGATGCCGGCGCCGACGATGACGATTTCACTCTTCATCGGCAGCCTCCGCGATCGCCTTCAGGGTCACGCCGGTCACAAACGGTCGCGCCTTGGCGAGCGGGACGTCTTCCGGGCTTTTCTTCAGAAACGCCGCCACTTCGCGTTGCAGGAGGAGCGAACAGGTGGTTCCCTGGCAGGGTCCCATGCCGATCCGGAGCTGGCGTTTCAAGTCTTCGATGGTCACATATCCCGCCGCCAGCATCCGCCGCACGTCGCCGATGGTGACGTCTTCGCAGCGGCACAGAATGATCGAGTCGTCATGCATGTTTTTTCACCACCGTCGCAAACCGTAGAAGCTGGGCTTTTTCGATCGAGACCGTGACGATCGCGGTCTTCGTCTTGGAAGCGAGGGCGATTCCCTCGATCTTCGCGACGCCGATCAACGTTCCGTCTCTTCCGGCGGCGTCCCACAGTTCGTTCTTCGCGGGATGAGGCAGGAATTCATAGGGGATCTTGAACCAGGCGCGGTTTTCCTTGATTTGGGCGACCATGATCGCGAGGCCGGGACAGGCGCCGACGCAGACGGCGCAGCCGGTGCATTTGTCGGGATCGAGGACGGGCTGCTTGTTGATGTCGGGACCGATCGTGATCGCCCCCGTCGGGCAACTCGTGACGCACGGGTTGCACGGGATGTCTTCGTAGCATTCCAGGATCGCTTTCGGCTTGACCAGGACCGCTTCCGGGAAGAAGCGCGAGGATACCTGTTCCGCGGTGGGGTAACCGAACTTATCGAGCATGGTCGCGCACCTCCCGCATCTTGGCGATGCCGGCGCAGGTCCTGCAGCCGAAGGGACCGTTCCTGAGTCCCGCGAGCTGCGTATGGCAGTCGGAAACGAGACCATCGAAATCGGCATGGGGATGACCGAGTCGTTTTGCCGCACAGAGACCGGCAAGGCGGCCTTCGACCATCGCCGAGGAAGCTTCCTCGACGCCCGCGGCGTCGCCGGCGACATAGACGTTTCGGATCGTCGATTCGTGTTCGTCGGTGAGGATCGGCGCATAGCCGCCGAGTTCGGGGATGNNAGGTGAGCGGCGTGAGGCCGACGGCGACGCAAATCGCGTCGACATCATAGACGGCTTCGGTTCCGGGGATGGGTTTCCAGGCGGCGTCGAGTTTGACCGTGACAGCCTGTTTCACGCAGGTGTCACCGATCGCGCGGAGAACCGTCGTCGACGTCAAAATCGGCACGCCGAGGCGCGCGATCTTGGCCGCGTGGACCTTGTATCCGCCGATGCGGGGAGCGGCTTCGACGATCGCGGCGATGGTAACCCCCGCTTGCATCAGCTGGTAGGAGACGATCAGGCCGATGTTGCCGGAGCCGACCATCAGAACCCGGTCGGCCGGCTTCACGCCGTAGACGTTCATCAGCGTCTGGACCGCGCCGGCGCCGTAGACGCCGGGNNTTTGGCGGGGCGCACCAGGTCGCGGTTGACCAGGGTCTGAAAGGCGCCGGCGCCGTAGACGCCGGGCAGGTCGTTGTTTTCGAAGGCGAGGAACTTTTCGGAAGCGCCGGCCGCGACGACGATCGCCTTGGCATGGATCTTGATGTATTTTCCATCCCGTAGGACGGTGAGGACCCGGTCCGGATAAAGCGCGACGACGGTCGCCTCGGTCCACGTCTCGATCAAACTGATGTAGGTTCCGACATTGGCGAGGAGGATCTTCGCGATGTCGAAACCGCGCGTTTTCGCGTACTGCTGCTCCGACCCGAAGAATTTGTGGGTCTGCTTGATCAACTGTCCGCCGAGCAGGGCGGAGCGGTCGAGGATGAGGACACGGGTTCCGCATTCGGCGGCCGCGATCGCGGCACAGAGTCCGGCGGGACCGCCGCCGATGACGACGAGTTCTTTCTCGATCATCGTACGACCCCCTTGCCCGTCTGGGTTTCGACGTTCATCCCGGCGCAAAGGGGCGTGACGCAGGTTTTCACGTTACTCTTGCCGTCGACGATCATATGGCACGAGGAACAGTTGCCGATCGCGCAATAGAAACCGCGCGGCCGATGATGCTTGATGCTGTTCGACAGTTTCATGACGCCCGCCGCATGGAGTGCGGAGGCGATCGTGTCACCTTCGCGACCGGTCATCGGAACGCCGTCGAAGGTGAAGGGAATCTCTTGTTTCAAAGGAAAATCCAGAATCGGATGTTGTTCGATGCGCATTGTGCTCACCACTTTCGCCATTTACTATGATAGCATAAAACGCTTTCATTTTGAAAGAAAAATCGCATCGCCGAATGAAAACGAACGCATTCAAAAACCGCCCTCCCTGACGGGAAGGCGGTTGGGTTCGACCGCAAAGCGGTCAGGGTCGGTTGATCGTGGTGAAGCGCATCACGCCGTTCCTGAACTGCGGCTTGTGGTGGCCTTCGATGAGCGGCAGGACGTACGCGAGGAACTCCGGCTGGATGCCGTTGCCCTCGGCGTTGATCATCGTCCGCGGGAGCGCCTTCTCGATCGCCGCGACGTCTTTCAAGGGATGCGTGAAGTAGACGATCTTGTAGGCGTCGATGTTGGCGCGGCGCATGCAGACCATCACCGAGGTCTTTCCGGCGAGGGCATAACGGACGCCGTACCGGCCGACGTTGATCGCTTCGTCGACATCCGTCTTCGATTGGAGATGGACGGCGGCGCGCTGGAGCAGGGACAGTTCGCACGGACGCGTCGAATAGCCGAGTTCGTCGGTGACGAACGCGGCGAGCTTGTGGCAGACACCGCCGAGCGCGGTGTGGCCGAACGGGTCTTTCGTCCCGGAGGTGGCGGCGATGAAGTTGCCCTGTCCGTCCTGGATCCCTTCGGAGACGGCGACGAGGCAATGGTCCTTCCGCGTCATGACCTTCTTGATGTCTTCCTTGAACTTTTCGATCGAAAACGGCACTTCGGGGACGTAAATCAGGTCGGGGCCGAAACTTGAGGCGCTCGCGACGTACGAAGCGGCGGTGAGCCAGCCGGTATGGCGGCCCATGATCTCGGCGATCGTGACTTTCCCCTTCGGATAGCCGGAAGAGTCGCAGGCGATCTCCATGCAGGCGTTGGCGATGTATTTTGCGGCCGACCCGTAGCCGGGGCAGTGGTCGGTGATCGGCAGGTCGTTGTCGATCGTCTTCGGAATCCCGACGACGCGGCATTCGTAGCCGACCCGTTTCAAGTATTCGTCGACTTCGCGGCAGGTCTCCATCGAGTCGTTTCCGCCGTTGTAGAGGAAATACCGGATG
>DMTN01000003.1 GCA_003477305.1 Acholeplasmatales bacterium
TGGACCAGACGATCGATGATCGCCGTCGCTGTCATCTCCCGGAAAAACGTCAAAGCGTGTTATGTTCGGGAGTGTGTCAAAGCCGTGATCGGCTTGAAGGAGGAATCAGAAAAATGAAACAATGCGATTTTGCAATCAGGGGTTATCAGATCGAAACCAAGGAAGGTTTCGAATGGGTCATCGAATACCCGGAGTTGCCGGGAGTGACCGGTGGCGGGGTTTCTTACGAAGAAGCGTTGAGGGAAGCGGAAGACAACAAACGGTTCTACTTCGACTACTTGCAAGAGAGCGGTCGATCGATCCCTGCTCCAAGCGAGGTCGCCGACCTCGGCGATCTCTCCGGTAAGATCACGCTCAGGCTTTCGAAGTCGCTGCATCAAAGCATCATCCTGCGAGCGCAGGTCGAACGCGTCAGCATCAACGCGCTCATCAATGAAGTTTTAAGTACCTATCTCGCGGCGCGGGATGCCCAAAAGTTCGTCGAAGTCGTCCTCACCGGCAACGCTACGCTAAAGCGAACCGATGCGGATCCCGCCTATGTCATTCAGGAGCGTCGCAAAACGGTTCGCAGGTCGTCCGGCCGATAGGCGAGTTGCGTTGCGGAATCCGGCCTATACCAAAACGAAGTCGCGGAGCAATTTCCGCGACTTCGTTTTGCTTATTCGTTTTCGGTGGGCGTCGCATGATCGTTTGTGGCGTCTTCCGGATGGCGCCGCTCGTATTCGTCGGCGAAGAGGGAGGCGATTTCGGGATCGAACTGGGTTCCGGCGCACCGCCGGATTTCCGCGAGCGCCTGTTCGGCGGAGACCGACTTGCGGTACGGCCGGTCGGCGGTCATCGCTTCAAATGTGTCCGCGACGGCGATGATCCGGGCGCGCAAGGGAATCTGTTCGCCTTTCAGGCCTTTCGGATAGCCCTTGCCGTCCCAGCGTTCATGATGGGCGAGGATGTCTTCGGCGATTTCGGCGTATTCGGTCGACGAGGAGAGGATGCGGAAGCCGATTTCCGGATGACGGCGGACCAACCCCCATTCGTCATAGGTGAGCGGTCCCTTCTTGTTCAGGACGCTTTCTTCGACGGCGATCTTCCCGATGTCGTGAAGGTTTCCGATCATCTTCAGGACGGAAGCCTGTTCCTTGCGCATCTTCAGCGCTTCGCCGATCAACTGGCAGTATTCGCCGACGCGGCGCGAATGCGTGTCTTCGCGCGGATTCTTGATCCGGAGCGTCTGGAGGATCGTTTTGATCGCTTCCCCGCGGTTCGAGGAGATTTCGAAGAGCTTATGGTCATACATCTCGATTTCCGCGAGTTTGACCGAGTTCGCCAGGTCCGTTCCGTCATGGTTCGTGTCGATCCCGAAGGAAACGGAGACGTTGAGTCCGAACAGGACCGTCTGTTCCATTTCGGCCTTGATCTCGTCGACGATATCTTCCGCCTGGGCGCGCGTCGTGTTCTGCATGAGGATGACGAACTCGTCGCCGCCGATCCGGTAGATGCGGTCTTCGGGACGGAAGCGGGCGCTGAACATCTCGGCGATCTTGAGGAGGAGCTGATCGCCGGCGGCGTGGCCGAAGGCGTCGTTGGTGATCTTGAGGCCGTTGATGTCGGCCATCACGACCGAGACCGGATAACGGTAATCGACGACCGGCCGCGCGAGTTCTTCGGCGTAGGCGCGGCGGTTGAACAGGCCGGTGAGCGTGTCGTGACGGGCGATATGGATGATTTGCTCATCCTTCCTGATCCGCTCGGTGACGTTTTGGCAGAACTGCGTGGCGCCGATCACGGTTCCATGTTCGTCCTTGATCGGGTTCCAGAGCGCTTCGAGCCAAAGCGCGCCGCCATGCAGCGACCGCTGGTTGGTGAACTGCGCGCCGGCGAGGGCGCGGTCGATGTCTTCTTTGAGCATCATCGCGGTGGGATTGTCGTGAAAGAAGTCGAGGACGTTTTCGCCGATCTGCGGCGCGGTTCCGTAATCCTTTTCGACTTGGTCGCGGTATTCCGAATTGAAGATCAGAAAGCGATACTTGGTATCGACCGCCATCGCGGTCATGCCTTTCGGCGATTCGATCACGGCGCGGAGCAGGATCCGGTCATTCAGGATGATCTCGCCTTGTTCGAGTCGTTCCTTCTGATTATGCAGCGCGAGGGCGAGGATTCCGGTGACGATCGGATAGAACACCAGGAAAGGCAGCGCGATCGTCTTGATCACGGTGAAGGCGGTCGGCCACGGGATCGCCAGCTGGACGGTGACGACGAAGATGTGGGTGACGAGTCCGAAGAGCACGAACTCCGGAAAATAGCGGATGTTTTTGCATGTCCCGCGGAACCTCTGCCAAAGCAGGCCGACGCCGATCGAAACGAACACGGTCAGGATGCCGGCGTAGACGCCGGGTCCGCCGAGGAGGGCGCGGTAGATGATCGCGGCGAGACCGGCGATAAACGACGGAATCGGTCCGAAGAAGGCGGCGGTGATCGAAAGCAGCACGCTTCGCGCATCGAAGATCAATCCGGTGGAAAGTTCCCATGGATTCATCATCACGAACACGGCCGCGCTGCCGATCAGAAGCCCGGTCACGATTTCCCGGACGAGCCGGCGTTTCTCGGTGATGCGGATATCCATGATCCCGTAGATGAAGACGAGCGCAAACAACAAAATCGCGTTTTTAAGCAGCCATTCCAGCATGACCCACATATCCGGCACCCCCTTTCAAACATCATTGATTTAATCTATTATATCAAAAAAAGCGCGAATGCGATACCATCTGACGTGATAACATCAGATCGCAAGTCGCATTCGCCGCTTCAGATCCGCTTCAAGATCGCCTGGACCTGGTGGTTGGTCTTCCGCTCTTCGCCGATCGTCGTCTTGGACTCATGTCCGGGCTGGACGACGACGCCGTCGGAAAGACCCTTGAAGAGCTTTTTGATGGAGTCCGTCAACTGGCGGGCGGAACCGCCCGCAAGGTCCGTGCGTCCGAGATCGCCCTGGAACAGCGTATCCCCGGCGAACAGTTCGTTTTCATAAAGGTAACAGACGCCGCCCGGCGTATGCCCGGGGGTATGGATGACCTTGATCGCAGTCGTCCCGAACGGAATCGTCATCCCGTCGGTGACCGGGATCATGGGTTGACCGGCGCGCAGCCGGAATGATCCGTGGAAATACGTCGAGCCGTTCAATGCGTCATCCGTCAAAAACGGTACGTCGAGCGGATGCACGTAAAGCGGAAACTCGAGCGTCTTCTGAAGCAACCTTAGGTCGCGGATATGGTCATAATGGGCGTGGGTGAGGAGCACCATCGCGAGATGATATCCTTTTTCCGCGAGGTAGGCGAGGATCGCCTCGCCGTTGAAGCCGGGGTCGATGACGGCGACCTCGTTTTTCGCGCGGATCAGGTAGCAGTTTTGGCCGAACGACGCATCGGTGAAGACGACGGGGGTCATCGGACGAGATACGCGGCGCCGAACATGCCGGCGTCGTTTCCCAGCGTCGCGCCGAGAATCGGCGTGTCTTTGGCGAAGGGGCTTGAGTATTCCTGCGCTTTGGCCGCGACCTTGTCAAGGAAGAACGGCCCGGCGTGCGACACGCCGCCGCCGATCAATACGACTTCGGGATTGAGCGAGAGCAGCACGCCGGCGATCGCGCGACCGAGATAATCGGCCGCATCATCGACCGCCGCAAGCGCGATCACATCCCCCGCCTTGGCGAGATCGAGGACCCGCTTCGCGGAAAAATCGGTCATCGACCGCAGCGGCGAAGCGACAGAAGACGACTGCAGATGGATCCTCGCGAGGTTCACGATCCCGGTTGCGGAAGAAACCGTTTCAAGACAGCCGTGCTTCCCGCATTTGCACAGGATCTTGTGGGTGAAGTCGATCACGAGATGGCCGAGTTCGCCGGCCGCGCCGTTTTTTCCGTCGACCAGTTTCCCGTCGACGACCACCCCGCCGCCGACGCCGGTGCCGAGGGTGAACATGACGACGTTCTTCTTTCCGACGGCGGCGCCGCGGAAGACTTCGCCGGTGGCGGCGACGTTGGCGTCGTTGGAGGCGCGGACCAGAACATCCTCATAGGTCATGAACTGACGGAAGGTGGCCGGCACGTCGACGATGCCCCAGCCGAGGTTCACGCAGGTCAGCGCGACATTGTCCGTGACCGGTCCGGGCACGCCGAACCCGACACCCTTGACCTCATCCCAGGAAACCCGGGCCGAGACGGCCTCATAGATGTCTTTCAGGATCCGCGATCCATGGTCCGACCGGTCGGTCGGGATGTCCCATTTCTCGAGGAGTTCGCCGAACAGGTCGAACTTGCCGATCTTGATCGCGGTGCCGCCGATGTCGACGCCGAGCAGATATTGTTTCATGGGGTGCCTCCGTGATATCAGTTCCCGACGGCTGTAATCGACCGCGGTTCATGGTTTGGATGAATGACGCTGTGATCAGATGCGGTGTGGCATTGCTTTACGCGGACCATTATAGCACGATTGCGGGCGGAAAGGAAGAACGGGAAGGACACAATCCGGCGGCGAGAAAAGGCGGGCAGGACATCGAAGAAATGGCCATCGCACCTCAAACGTTCGAGAGCGCGATGGCCATGCATCCGATTCCCTGCGGAACCGGCGTTTTTGATTAATTGCGATCCTCCGGGAAAAGCCGAGATGCATCAATCACGGGAAGCACCAGCGGCGTTTTCAGAGCGGTCGTCATGATGTTGGTGACCAGCGATCGAAGATACGGATAGAGGATGTGAACCGCTTGAAGCTTCATGAATTTCATGACTTCTTCTTCGGTTTCGATCTCATTGAATTCGAAAACGCCTTTGATGATCGCATGCAGATAGAACGGGCCGCTATCGGGCGATTTGTTGCCAAAAATGATGCTGATCGAGGTATGATATTTCGCGTTCTCGATTTTTTCGATGTTCCGCGAAAGACTAGGAGACAGCTTATACTGATTACTTGGATGATGATGATCCGTGAATTCCATATGATCGACGAAAATGGCAACGTTTTTCAAGCTAAACATGCCGATCCCTCACCCTCTTCGAGCGTCGGACCGCACGGACCTTCGACACGAAAGTTCGAGACACCCAGCATAGAACTCGGTTGATTATCGTATACCACGACGAGTTTCGTGCGTTCCTGACCGTCATCCAGGCGAATGACGAGATTCAAGCGAAATGCCATTTTCGCCAAAGTATCGATGCGGGGCATGACTTGAAGCCGTTCAATCCGGGCGATGCCGGATTGCTTCATGCCACACATTTCTGCGAGTTTCTGCTGCGAGAGTCCTTGATTCACGCGCTCATCAATCAGCCGCATGATGATGTCTGTCACCATCTCGGACATCGATACGACTTGATTCGCATCGTCACTCGAAGACTTCAATTCATTCAGAAGCCGTTCATGGGTCAAGTAGTTCGGCATTTTATTTTCGCTCCTCAAATTCCTTTTGACGATCTTTCGCAATCGCGACTTCCCTTGGTGGTGCCTGTTCCGTGTCTTTTTCATAAGCATGAAGGATGACAAAAGCACGATATCGATTTGAATAATAGAAGAAGATTCGAATGTACCCCGGCTTCAATTCCCATAACCCCTCGCCAAATGGTTTGATTGCTTTGGATTGGAATTGGTTGATGTCGAATCCGTAACGTTTCAGTTGTTTGATGAATAGATCCGACTTCAGATACTGACTTTCTTTATGTTCGACATTGATGAGGTCATCCAGAAAGTTTTGAACGGGGCAAGCGCCCGATTTCGTTTCATAGAAGATGAGCGTTGGCATTCAGGCGCATTCTCCTTTCGTATTATATCACATTTGATATCGTTATCTACAATTATATCACACCATTAAGCGTTTTATTAGCCTTTTCATTGATAAAATATCATATTTGATATCGCATCAACGTGATGAAGCATCCCTGTTTTCTAAACAACAAAAGGTCCTCGACAAGCGACGACCTTTAAGTTCGATAAGGGAAAAAGCGGTTGATCCGAATCCTATTTCTTCTCGCGGTGAACCGTTGTCTTCTTGCAAGTCGGGCAGTACTTCTTCACTTCCATCCGATCGGGATGAAGTTTCTTGTTCTTGTCGGTGAAGTAGTTCTGTTCCTTGCATTCCGAGCAAATCAGAATCACTTGCGTTCTCGCTGTTCCAGCCATGATTAAACCCTCCAATCAGTCACTATTATATTTTATGATAATTCATTCTAAAAAGCAAGAGAATAATCCATCGGGATAGTGTAAAATGG